>NZ_JBDFPL010000049.1:0-601 GCF_039672565.1 Pseudomonas sp. Ps21-P2 | reverse complement strand
CAGCTCAATTCTTCGCGATATTGCGCCTGCTCAGGGAAGAAGTGTCGAAGTTGGTTTGCGAACAAACTTCTAACCTGCTTTCACCCAACCGCCGATACCACGTATCGGCGACCTGAGCTCAGCATGTGAAATGGTCCGCACGCGACGGCCACTCTCTCAAGCTCTGTCTGATTGCATTCAAGATGTTTCCATTGTTCGCGGAGCTGGTGGTGGGCAAGGTGCCTTTTCGCCCTAAAAGGCATCAGCCCGCAAACCCAAGGACACATTTGTCTGACTTCAAGCTCAGCCACCGAGCTTAGCTCGCCTCTGAGAATGCTTTGGTGAAGCTGATTGATGTGCTCGACCGCGTTCTGACCTTGTGCCAGATGGTGCACGTAGATTTCGCTTGTCTTGTTGACTTCCTCCCCGCCCTAAAGAGCGGGGATTCCTTCTGCAAGCGCCTGAAGTCCCAGGCGGGCGATGTTCCCGGCAGCCTGGTCAGGCGTTTGATCATTTTTTCTTTACTCAATCAGCACTTGAATGCGGGCCAGTACATCGTCCATCACCACCTCGGGGACCGCCTCTACGCGCTTACCCCCACGGGCCTCAAGGTCAACGGTGC
>NZ_JBDFPL010000048.1:0-687 GCF_039672565.1 Pseudomonas sp. Ps21-P2 | reverse complement strand
TTCGCGAGCAAGCTCGCTTGTATGGTTAGACTTGAAGGGGTGGTGGGACGAACAGTTCGCATCTGACTGCTGTAACAGTACAGACCGTGGGAGACCTCGCCCCACCCCTTCCACCAAAAGCGCCGATAAAGAATGCTTCGTTCAAGCGACGATAGAAACAAGCCTGCGCCTCTGGGTGAAACCCCTCCAAGCCGTAAAACCTTAACGTGGAGAAGTGTCCATGGCAATGCACGTTTCGAAGTCAATCGTGGGCGTGGATGTCGCCAAAGTTGAACTCGTTATTTACGAGCCAGATCAGGATTTGCTCACCTCGATAACCAACGAAAAGCCCGCCATAAAGCGCTGGCTTAAAACGTTGCCGAGGCCCACCGCGATTGCAGTTGAAGCAACAAATGTTTATCACATCGACCTGATCGAGCTGGCTTATGAGGCGGGTCTCGACGTTTACATCATTGATGGCTATCAGCTGAGTAATTACCGTAAAAGTGTTGGCGTGCGCAGTAAAACGGACGCCTCCGATGCTCGTCTTCTTGCCCGTTATCTGAAAAACGAAGGCGAAGATTTACGCCCCTGGACTCCACCTCCCGCCGTCTACGGCAAGCTGCAAAGCCTTCTGCGGCGCAGGGCTTCGCTGGTTCAGGCCAAAACCAGCCTGACCCAGAGCTGGGCAAATGACGCCAGTTTGAA
>NZ_JBDFPL010000047.1:0-777 GCF_039672565.1 Pseudomonas sp. Ps21-P2 | reverse complement strand
GCACTGGCGCATCGCATCCACCTACGGATCCGCGCCAGACTTTAAGATCGAAAAAGCTATCGATGCCTGGCTGAAATTCGTGTTGTCTTACGACGACGTAGTCGATCTCAATGAAATTATGGTCGGCAACGCCGTTCTCCCTATAGGTTTCGAGCGGGGGATCGGCGATTTTTTTCAGGTCTGCATTGCCGTCAAAGATGCTGCTGAGCGTCTTGCTGGTGTGGTGCTGATGACAGTTCCGCTACCCCGCAAGGGACTTAGCGCCGCGCAGATCTGCCTTCTGCGAACTCACGCTGCCGACCTCTATGCCGCCCTCCAACCAACGCGGGTAAATGATTCTGCCGCACGCCTGCGCTTATTGGAGTCGGTGGTGGTCAATTCAAAGGACGCCATCCTGATTACAGAGGCCGAGCCCATCGACATGCCGGGGCCGCGCATCGTTTATTGCAATCCGGCGTTTCTGGCGAATACCGGTTTTTCCCTCGAAGAGGTCATAGGGCAGACCCCTCGCATATTGCAATGCGAGGAGAGCAACCGCGACACGCTTCGGCAATTGCGAGCGTCGTTGCAACGATGGGAACCCATCGAAGTTGAGCTGATCAACGCACGACGCGACGGGACTCGATTTTGGGTACAAATGAGCATCGTACCGGTGGCAAACGAGAACGGCTGGTTTACTCATTGGGTGTCTGTGCAGCGAGACATCACTGAGCGAAAAGAAGCTGAGGAGGCATTGCAACAAGCACAGATGGATCGTGAGGAACGCGTGGCGCTCCA
>NZ_JBDFPL010000046.1:0-812 GCF_039672565.1 Pseudomonas sp. Ps21-P2 | reverse complement strand
CCTAAGGGAGGGCAGCTCTCCGCCATAACGCCTCACTACCCTAGAGTGATCTATAGCGTTATCGGGCCTTAGCAGTACGAGACCTAGCCCGCCAGGCCTTCCTGCCTCCCCTGGCGGGCTCCTTCCTTGATGTTTCTTGCCTACAGATCCAGACATGTCGCTGCCTGCCCTGCCCTACGTGCATGAGGTTGTTGTAGCAACACATCTCGCTATGCTTTTATCTATATAGCGATCAATTGTGGTGACCAAGACTTCGATGAGCGACAGAACCTACCCCTACACCGCATGGCTGCTGACACGGAATTTTCAGTTGCTGGAGGTCGAACTCGTGGACCAGGGATTCGCTAACAGCGCATATGACCGCACTGACAAGGGCCGCAATTACCACGTTGACGAACTTTTTCTTACGAAAGCCAGGGCCATTGCGTTCGGTGAAGCCAAGCTTGCAGCGCTTGCCAAGGAGCTGGAAAGACGTCAAAGAGGGTTACTGAAGCGACGATTGGAGTTGCAAAGATGCAAATGAAATTGTCTTGCACAAGCATCCGCAAGGGTAGATAGCGGGGCCCTTTGGTAGTCTCTGACCGGAGAGATATCTTGAGCTTGATGGCTTTGTCTAGCAATCGGGCGGTCAGGTGCGCATCTGGTCGGACGTGGTTGAGACCACGACAGTCTGCATTCACCTGCTGCGGTATCTGGAGGAAACTCCCAAGTTCCGGGCAAATCCAGTTGATCAGTGCGCGGTCAGCTTGTGGCAGATGGCTTGCAGCTGAGTCAAGGTGAAATGTCAGCAGTTTTGCTGCTTGACCAACTAC
>NZ_JBDFPL010000045.1:0-813 GCF_039672565.1 Pseudomonas sp. Ps21-P2 | reverse complement strand
GTAGTTGGTCAAGCAGCAAAACTGCTGACATTTCACCTTGACTCAGCTGCAAGCCATCTGCCACAAGCTGACCGCGCACTGATCAACTGGATTTGCCCGGAACTTGGGAGTTTCCTCCAGATACCGCGGCAGGTGAATGCAGACTGTCGTGGTCTCAACCACGTCCGAAAAGATGCGCACCTGACCGCCTGATTGCTAGACAAAGCCATCAAGCTCAAGATATCTCTCCGGTCAAAGACTACCAAAGGGCCCCGCTATCTACCCTTGCGGATGCTTGTGCAAGACAATTTCATTTGCATCTTTGCAACTCCAATCGTCGCTTCAGTAACCCTCTTTGACGTCTTTCCAGCTCCTCGGCAAGCGCTGCAAGCTTGGCCTCACCGAACGCAATGGCCCTGGCTTTCGTAAGAAAAAGTTCGTCAACTTGTTAATTGCGGCCCTTGTCAGTACGGTCATATGCGCTGTTACCAAATCCTTGGTCCACGAGTTCGACCTCCAGCAACTGAAAATTCCGTGTCAGCAGCCATGCGGTGTAGGGGTAGGTTCTGTCGCTCATCAAAGACTTGGTCACCACAATTGATCGCTATATAGATAAAAGCATAGCGAGATGTGTTGCTACAACAACCTCATGCACGTAGGGCAGGGCAGGCAGGCGACATGTCTGGATCTGTAGGCAAGAAACATCTAGGAAGGAGCCCGCCAGGGGAGGCAGGAAGGCCTGGCGGGCTAGGTCTCGTACTGCTAAGGCCCGATAACGCTATAGATCACTCTAGGGTAGTGAGGCGTTATGGCGGAGAGCTGCCCTCCCTTAGG
>NZ_JBDFPL010000044.1:0-854 GCF_039672565.1 Pseudomonas sp. Ps21-P2 | reverse complement strand
GCGGATTCGGTTGGAAAAAATGTCCTGGAGTTTTTCGCCGAATACTTGGGCGCTGTGGTCGCTGCCGTTTATGTCCGGCAGCCGTTCGGCGATTTTGTACGCGTGGCGAACTTTGGGTTTTCACGCGAGCAAGCTTCAATGGGCCAGGCATTTCAACTGGGGGAAGGCTTGATCGGAAAAGTTGCTGAGCAAAATCACATCGTTTCGCTGAATGATCTTCCTCCAGATTACCTAAAAGTAAAATCCGGCCTGGGCGATGCCCGACCTACGAGCGTACTAATCGCGCCGGTAGCCAACGATGATGGGGTCAACGGCGTCATTGAGCTGGGTTTCCTAAGAGCTTTGGAACCCAAAGACGCTGAGCTGCTGAAGCTGGTGATGCATGATGTTGGGGTAGCGGTAGAGTCTGCACGGTACCGGCAACGCATTCAGGAAATCCTCGAAGAGACGCAGCAGCTGAACGAAGAGCTTCAGGTGCAACAGGAAGAGCTGCGCACCTCCAATGAAGAACTGGAGCAGCAGTCTCACGTACTGAGAGAATCTCAAGCCAGTCTAGAGGTTCAGCAGGTTGAGCTCGAGCAGACCAACGAGCAGTTGAGCAACCAAGGGCTGGAGCTGGCCCGGCAGCGCGACAGTCTTGATAGGAAAAACGAAGAGCTTCAGCTGGCTCAATCAGAGCTCGAAGCCAGGGCGCAAGAGCTGCAGCGTGCGAGCAGATACAAGTCCGAATTTCTTGCGAACATGTCACATGAGCTGCGCACCCCCCTCAACAGCTCTCTGATTTTATCTAAACTTTTGGCCGATAACGCTGGTGAAAATCTCACGCAGGAACAGGTCAAGTTCGCTGAGTCGAT
>NZ_JBDFPL010000043.1:0-983 GCF_039672565.1 Pseudomonas sp. Ps21-P2 | reverse complement strand
GCAAGCAAGGGTGTGCTCAGCAGAATGCCTTGAGCATAAGGACAGCCTAGAATTCTGAGCTGAGCCATCTGGCTTTGCGTCTCTACCCCCTCAGCCACGATTGCCAGATCCAACACCTGGCCCAACGACAAAATACTTTTGACGATGGCAACGCTGCGCTCATGGCTCATCATACGGAAGACGAATGAGCGATCAATTTTGATGACATCAATAGGGTAGCGGTCGATATAGCTCAGGGAGCTGTAGCCCGTGCCGAAATCGTCCAACGCGACGCGAATGCCCTGAGCTCGAAGGGCTACCAGAGTCTGGAGCACAACATCCGGTTCATGCAGAAAGACCGACTCGGTGATCTCTATCTGCAGAGTGCAAGGGTCAAATCCGGTCTCGTTAAGTATATGGGCAACTTGAATAGCGAAGCCCTTGCGGTTCATCTCGACCCCCGACACATTGACGTTGAGCTTGATGGTTTTCTTCGGGAAGCTGTCGCGCCACCTCCTGACCTCACGGCAAGCATTGCGCATTACCCACTGACCAAGCTCGTGAATGACGCCAATGTCCTCTGCCACGCTGATGAAAACATCCGGTGTGACATTTCCCCAGATCGGATGGCGCCATCGGATCAAGGCTTCAACCCCCACGATGGCCTCAGTTTCTACAGAGAAGATCGGTTGGAATACCAGGTAGAACTCATCGGCTGTGATCGCATGCTTGAGCGCGCTTTGCAGCATCAACATGTCGATCGAGGCCTGCCGCATCGACACATCGAAGATCGCAAAGCGACCACGCCCTTGTTTCTTGGCCGAATACATCGCCACATCCGCATCTCGAATCAGGTTCTCAGCTGTATTGTGATGATTATCCAGGGTCGCGATGCCAATGCTGCAGGAGGTAAACAGCGTCTGGCCTTCGATCTCGATGGGTAGGCCAAGCGCTTGTATAATTCGTCCGGCAGTCTCGACAGCCTGTTTCTGGTGGTCTTCGCC
>NZ_JBDFPL010000042.1:0-1010 GCF_039672565.1 Pseudomonas sp. Ps21-P2 | reverse complement strand
GTCCTGCTGCTGGCGGGCAGTTTGTCTGCCCAAAGGCGGCTCAGGCGCAGGAACGTTTTCACGTCGCCCGCGCTGAATACCTCCAGGTGCAGACGATTCTCCGGGTAATCGACGGCGCCTTCGTGATATCGGCCCATGTGCCCGATCAGTTCACCGGCCTTGATCGCAACCGGCCTATCCAGAACGACAACGCTGCCCCGCGCTTCCGGCTCGACCGCGCCGCTCTGCAACGAAGCGAAGTGCACGTATTGATTGACCCGCTCCAGCTTGCGAAACCGGCCTGTGCCACCGACCGTCACTTCGGTGCCTGGATACAGCGTGCCGATCTCGTTGCCTTTGCGAACCATTGGCTGAGCACGGACGTTCAGGGGCGTCTCGGAAACGACCCGATGCTGCTCGCCCGCCAGGGGCCGCAGGAAGTCGGTGCAGACATAACCTCGCAACCCGCCGCTGGCGTCTTTCAGGTGATCGGGGCCGGGGGTGTTTTCAAGCTTGCGATAAGTGCCTTCGCCGCTGACCTGGACTTCCGCACCACGCGGCAGCCAGCCGATGATCGCGCCCTTGCTAGCCTTGTTGCGCACGTTCAGTCCGCGTTGCCCGGGGTAGTCCCCATGGATGTCGTTAACGTCGACGCGAACTTGAAGGGTCGATCCGGATTTCCAGAATCCTGGCCTGACGACAGCAGAGTCTTTTTCGTACGCCGCCCAATCCCGCAAATGCATGTAGAGGCTGTAGATGATCAGACTCGGCGACGTGTCCGTGTTGCCCTTGATGGCAGGCGGCTGCAGGCGGTGTCGCACCAGCACGAAATTCCGCGAGAACGGCTTTGAAACGAGCTGTTTATTGACGAAATACGTCGTGTCAGGCGACTGCTCATCAATGCGATAGGCCACCACTTCACCGTCCGCGATGCAGTGCACGCTCGACTGGTCCAGCGTGCCCGCCGTTCCCGCATCAAAATGCACACCGCCATGCCAGAGCCCGCTGCTGCCGAGGGGATAGCTGCCGCT
>NZ_JBDFPL010000041.1:0-1012 GCF_039672565.1 Pseudomonas sp. Ps21-P2 | reverse complement strand
CCTTCAACATCAAGCCGGGGGTTGTTAATCAGGCCAGGCGCCAGGGCGGCGAAGGGAAGCTGGAGGCGGTTGGTTTCGAGAAGCCTGCGAAAGCCCGGCCTAACAAGCGGAAGAACTGTACGTGTCCGTGCCCTTGTGAATGTGCCTGTGGGTCGACGGCCAGGAGCATCAGCTTTGCGATGGGTTCGGAGTCGGTTAGCCATACCGATTTCAGCCTGCCAGGGCCGTTTCCGATTGAGTGGACGCGCACCTATTGTTCGAGTCTGGATGTTTACGATCATGACGTGGTGGGCGCGCGTTGGATCACGCCGTTTACTACACGTTTCGATCTCGTCAGCGACGGTTTGGTGTTTCATGACTTCGACGGACGCAGCCATGAGTTCCCCCTTCCCAAGATCAAGCTGTTTCACTTCAACGCCATTGAAAATCTGACCGTCATTCGCCTCAGCAAGGATCGGTTGGTGCTGATGCGGGGCCTGGAGCACAGGGAGACCTATGTTCGCCGGGGTGACCGTTTTGTTCTGATCAACAAGGTTTTGCCGAATGGCGCCGGGGTGATGCTGCATTACGAGCATCGGCACGGTGGGGGGTCGGTGCTCTCCGAGCTGGTGACTTACTCGGAGAAAGATGTAAACAAAGTCCATCTGCGACTTGGCACGTTGATCGACGATCACGGCCGGTTGACCGGTCTCTGGGAAATTCGTGATGGCGACGTCAAACGTCAGCTGTGTGCCTATCAGTACGACGATTTCGGTGACCTTGTTCTGGCGCAGGACGAGAACGGTTCGGCCTGGCGCTACCAGTATCAAAACCATTTGATTACCCGCTACACCGACCGCACCAATCGCGGTTTAAACCTGCAATGGCAGGGATCTAGTCCCGACGCCAAAGCCATCCGCGAGTGGGCCGACGACGGCAGTTTTGATACGCGATTGGCGTGGGATGAAAACATCCGCCTGACCTACGTCACTGATGCCCTCGGTCACGAAACCCGGCACTACTACGACAGCCT
>NZ_JBDFPL010000040.1:0-1067 GCF_039672565.1 Pseudomonas sp. Ps21-P2 | reverse complement strand
CCTTGGGATTGACGTACCATAAGCCCGCCCTGTTGCTGCGCCCTGGTCCCTTTCCTCCTAGGAGCTGGTTATGCCACCTGCCGATCTCGATTTTCTGGACACCTCGGATCTGCCGCGTGGTTTGAGTGAGCAGGCCTATGCCACCTGGCGCGTGGCCCTGCGCGACCTGTATAGCAGCCAGACCGAGGTTCA
The DNA here is from genome assembly GCF_039672565.1 of Pseudomonas sp. Ps21-P2. NCBI lineage: Bacteria > Pseudomonadati > Pseudomonadota > Gammaproteobacteria > Pseudomonadales > Pseudomonadaceae > Pseudomonas > Pseudomonas sp. Ps21-P2. The sequence goes on along the minus strand of NZ_JBDFPL010000040.1, from coordinate 875 downwards.
GGTCGAATATGGCTATCAGTTCTGTCGCGGTTTTATCCAGGCCCTGCAGGACATGCAGGCAATCGAACCCGATGTGTACCTATTTCTCGAGGCTCAGGTGCATGGCGTATGGATCGAGCGCATTTCTGCCCTTAAGGCACGAGGTCACTGACGCGCTTTGGAGCTGGCATTGTAGATACTATGTTTATACAAAAAGCTTGCGGTTAGTGTTTTTGGTGTCTACAATGTGTATACTTTTTAGGAGGCTGTTATGGAAGTCAAAGTGCAGCAGTGGGGCAATAGCGCGGCGATACGCTTGCCTGCAACCGTGCTTAAGCTGATGAATCTGGTTAGTGGCGATGTGTTGAAACTCGATGTATCCGCCGAGGTTATGACGCTCAAGCCTGCGAAGGCCAAGCCGCATTACGCGCTGGCCGAGCTCATGGCGCAGTGTGACTTGAGCGCGCCGGAACCTGCCGACATGGCAGCGTGGAATGCGATGTCAGCCGTTGGGCGTGAAGCGTGAAGCGAGCCAAATTAAACCGTGGCGATATTGTGCGCTTGAACATGAATCCCACCGCTGGCCGTGAGCAGCAAGGCGATTTTCGTCCGGCGCTGATCATTTCGCCTGCGGCGTTCAACGTGTCGGGCTTGGTCCTGATCGCGCCCATCACCCAAGGCGGGGATTTTGCCCGATATGCCGGCTTTGCCGTGCCACTGAGCGGTTCCGGCACCGAGACGCAAGGTGTGGTGTTGTGTAATCAAATCCGCACCGTTGACCTTGAGGCCCGTGGGGGTAAGCGCGTAGAGGCGGTCCCCGAGGTGGTGATGGACGATGTACTGGCCCGCATTCAAGTGCTGATTGAGTAAAGAAAAAATGATCAAACGCCTGACCA
>NZ_JBDFPL010000004.1:0-571923 GCF_039672565.1 Pseudomonas sp. Ps21-P2 | reverse complement strand
GGCCCCTCCTGCGTCGGGGTTCCTTCACTCCGGTCTCGCTCCGTGGGCCCGCGCCGAACGGACATCCATGTCCTGACGGCGCTCTCGCCGCATCCATGCGGCTCGGCCCACTCCGCGAGACCTGCGTTCAGCCTGCACCCAAGTCGCGATTGCCGGTGTCTGGACTTTTTGTGTAGGAAGAACAAAAGCAGATCAAAAGCTTCCCGGCTGAAGCCGGTCCTACGGTGTGCACGCATTGCTTTTAGTGGGACCGGCTTCAGCCGGGAAGAGGCCAGTGTGGACACTGGTCACTTCAGATCAGCCGCCCCCACCAAATCGCAGGCACAAAAAAAGCGACCCTAAGGTCGCTCTCTTTGTCGTTACGAGGAGTTCAAGGGCCTCGTAACTCAATATGGCGCAGCGGACGGGACTCGAACCCGCGACCCCCGGCGTGACAGGCCGGTATTCTAACCGACTGAACTACCGCTGCGCGTAACACTTGAAACGAATGGTGGGTGATGACGGGATCGAACCGCCGACATTCTGCTTGTAAGGCAGACGCTCTCCCAGCTGAGCTAATCACCCTTCGCTTCGGTGTGGCGCGCATTCTACGGAGCGATCAAAAAGCTGGCAAGCACTTTTTGAAATAATTTTATAATCCTTCCAAAGGCTTACATCAGGGTTGGCCGCAGGGTCACAGCAGCGAATAATGCCCCCCTTTGTATAAAGGAGAGATGTACCCCATGTGGTTCAAAAACCTGCTTGTCTATCGCCTGACCCAGGACCTGCCATTTGACGCCGAGGCGCTGGAAACCGCGTTGGCGACCAAGCCTGCACGTGCCTGTGCCAGCCAGGAGTTGACCACTTACGGTTTCATCGCCCCGTTCGGCAAGGGCGAAGACGCGCCACTGGTGCACGTCAGCGGTGATTTCATGCTCATCTCGGCGCGCAAGGAAGAACGCATCCTGCCCGGCAGCGTGGTCAACGATGCATTGAAAGAAAAAGTCGAAGAGATCGAGACCGAGCAGATGCGCAAGGTCTACAAGAAGGAACGCGACCAGCTCAAGGATGAAATCATCCAGGCCTTCCTGCCCCGCGCGTTTATCCGCCGCTCGGCCACTTTCGCCGCCATCGCCCCCAAGCAAGGCGTGATTCTGGTCAACGCTTCCAGCCCCAAGCGCGCCGAAGACCTGCTGTCGACCCTGCGTGAAGTGGTCGGCTCGCTGCCGGTACGTCCCGTGACCGTCAAGACCGCGCCAACCGCTGTGATGACCGAATGGGTCAAGACCAGCCAGACCGCCGAGCACTTCTTCGTACTGGACGAGTGCGAACTGCGCGACACCCACGAAGATGGCGGCATTGTGAAATGCAAACGTCAGGACCTCACCAGCGACGAAATCCAGCTGCACCTGAGCACCGGCAAAGTCGTCACTCAGCTGTCGCTGGCGTGGCAGGACAAGCTGTCGTTCGTGCTGGACGACAAGCTCGGTATCAAACGCCTGAAGTTCGAAGACCTGCTGCAGGATGAAGCCGAGCAGAACGGCGGCGACGATGCGCTGGGTCAGCAGGACGCCAGCTTCACCCTGATGATGCTGACATTCGGCGAGTTCCTGCCGGAGCTGATGGAAGCACTGGGCGGCGAAGAGATTCCCCAGGGGATCTGATTTCGCCTACGGCGCAGGAGCCGGCTTGCTGGCTCCTTCCGTTTCCGGGTTCATTCATACCAATAAGAAAGGAGCAGGCCATGCGTGCCCTGGCTGCGTTGAGTCGTTTTGTCGGTAATACCTTCGCGTACTGGGTGCTGCTGTTCGCCGTGCTGGCGTTCCTGTTCCCGTCCTGGTTCATCGGCCTCAAGTCGTACATCGTGCCGTTGCTGGGGCTGGTGATGTTCGGCATGGGCCTGACCCTCAAGCTTGATGATTTTTCTGAAGTCGTGCGCCATCCCTGGCGCGTGGCTCTGGGGGTGGTCGCGCATTTCGTGATCATGCCAGGCGTGGCCTGGCTGCTTTGCCAGCTGTTTCACCTGCCGCCGGAAATCGCCGTGGGCGTGATTCTGGTCGGCTGCTGCCCGAGCGGCACGTCGTCCAACGTCATGACCTGGCTGGCCAAGGGCGATCTGGCGCTGTCGGTGGCCATCGCCGCCGTCACCACCCTCCTCGCCCCGCTGCTGACTCCGGCGCTGATCTGGCTGCTGGCCTCGGCGTGGCTGCCGGTGTCCTTCATGGAAATGTTCTGGTCGATCCTGCAGCTGGTGATGCTGCCGATCGTGCTCGGCGTCATCGCTCAACGTTTACTCGGCGCCAAGGTGAGTTTTGCCGTCGACGTGCTGCCGCTGGTGTCGGTGGTGAGCATCGTGATGATCGTCTGCGCGGTGGTGGCGGCGAGTCAGGCGAAGATTGCCGAGTCGGGCCTGTTGATCATGGCCGTGGTGATCCTGCACAACAGCTTCGGTTTTCTGCTGGGTTACTTCACCGGCAAGCTGTTCAAGTTGCCACTGGCTCAGCGCAAATCGCTGTCCCTGGAAGTCGGCATGCAGAACTCAGGCCTCGGCGCCGCGCTGGCCGCTGCGCACTTTTCGCCACTGGCGGCGGTGCCGAGCGCGCTGTTCAGCGTCTGGCACAACATTTCGGGCGCGTTGCTTTCGACGTACTTCCGCAAGATGACGCCGGATGCGGTGGTTGCGGAAGAGAAGCCGATTGTGGGTTGACCGGCCGCGCAACTGGCTTGCTCTTTGTGGGAGATACCCGGTCGTCCAGCAGATGCGATCCATGTGGGAGTGAGCTTGCTCACGAAGAGGCCGGTACATCCGCTCATTTTTCTGCGGCAGGAATACCGTCTTCGTGAGCAAGCTCACTCCCACAAGTTATTTTGACACCAGAAATATCGGGGTTCTTATTAACGCGCTGGCACTCGCCTTAGCGCACCGCCCCCCGCAACTGCGCCACCCGCTCACGCACCAGCGCCGGTTGCGATTCCTCTCCCGTCAACGCCGGCCCGGCCACCAAGGTCACTCGCGACCAAAGCCTGCGGAACACGCCCTTGTTCGGGTCCCGGCTGAAAAAGCTGCCCCACAACCCCTGCAATGCCATTGGAATCACCGGCACATCAGTCTCCTGCAAGACCCGGGTCATGCCACTCTTAAAGGTGTCGATCTCGCCGTCCGTGGTCAGCTTACCTTCCGGAAAGATGCACACCAGCTCGCCCTCCTTAAGGTAATGGGCGATGCGTTCGAACGCGCTGTCGAACACTCCCTTGTCCTCTTTGATACCGGCAATCGGGATGGCGCCCGCCGTGCGGAACACGAAATTCAGCACCGGCAGATTGAAGATTTTGTAGTACATGACGAAGCGGATAGGCCGGCGCACAGACCCGGCAATCAACAGCGCATCGACGAACGAGACATGGTTGCAGACCAGCAACGCCGCGCCCTCATCAGGGATCAGGTCGAGGTCGCGATGCTCCACCCGGTACATGGAATGGCTGAGCAGCCAGATCATGAAGCGCATGGTGAACTCGGGCACGATTTTGAAGATGTAAGTGTTAACCGCGATGTTCATCAGCGACACGACGAGGAACAGCTGCGGGATCGACAGCTTCGCCACGCTCAACAGGACGATCGAGACAATCGCCGAGACCACCATGAACAGCGCATTGAGGATGTTGTTGGACGCGATGACCCGCGAGCGCTCTTTCTCCGGCGTCCGCGACTGGATCAGCGCGTACAGCGGCACGATGTAAAACCCGCCGAAGACGCCGATGCCGAGGATGTCCAGCAACACCCACCACGCCTGCCCGTACCCCAGAATCGCCAGCCAGTTATTGGCCTGCACGTTCTGCGGGAAATCACCGGAATGCCACCACAGCAACAAGCCGAACACGGTCAGGCCCATGGAGCCGAACGGCACCAGGCCAATCTCCACTTTGCGGCCTGACAGTCGCTCGCAGAGCATGGAGCCGGCGGCGATGCCGATGGAGAACACCGTCAAAATCAGGGTGACGACGGTTTCATCGCCATACAGAAAGTCCTTCGCGTAGGCCGGGATCTGCGTCAGATAAATCGCGCCGACGAACCAGAACCACGAATTGCCGACGATGGAACGCGACACCGCTTTGGTCTGCCCCAGGCCGAGTTTCAGGGTGGCCCAGGATTCGCTGAAGATGTTCCAGTTCAGGCGCATGTCCGGCGACGCGGCCGCTGCTGGCGGAATGCCTCGGCTGGCGAGATAACCCAGGCACGCCACCGAGACCATGGCTGCCGCCACGATGGGGGCGTAATGGGTCGCCGACATCATCACCCCGGCGCCGATGGTGCCGGCCAGGATCGCCATAAACGTGCCCATTTCCACCAGGCCGTTGCCGCCCACCAGTTCGTTCTCATGCAGGTGCTGGGGCAGGATCGAGTACTTCACCGGCCCGAACAGCGCCGAGTGGGTGCCCATGGCGAACAGCGCCGCCAGCATCAGTGACAGGTGATTAAAGAGAAAACCCGTGGCCCCCACGACCATGATCACGATCTCCAGGACCTTGATCATGCGGATCAGCTTGTCCTTGGGGTATTTCTCGCCGAACTGCCCGGCCAGCGCCGAGAATAGAAAGAACGGCAGGATGAACAGCAAGGCGCAGAGGTTGACGTAGATGGAGCGGTCGCCGTCGATGCTCAGCTTGTAGAGGATGGCGAGGATCAGCGACTGCTTGAAGATGTTGTCGTTGAACGCCCCGAGGGACTGGGTCACGAAAAACGGCAGAAAGCGCCGCTTACCCAACAAACTGAACTGCGACTGACTCATCTTCCCTGGTCCTGAGTGGCGCCGGTATCGGCTTTCGGATGGGAACGCCGAACGGCGGTTCCGGGCCACATTGAAGACGACACCGGCGGCAAAGTCGAGCACGCGCTCCAACGCATAACCCGTTAGAGCGTACGTAAACCGGCGATGCAGGGCGAAACGAACAGCTCGCCTTTGTAGGCGCCGGTCACGGTGCGCTTCATGATCAACAGCCACAGGACACTCAGCGCGGCGACCAGCACGCTGCCGAGAACCGCAAAGAACATAAGATGAAGCACCGCGCCCAGCTTCAGGGTGGTCAGCGCGAACACGCCCAGCGGAAAGGTAAAACCCCACCAGCCCAGGTTGAACGGGATGCCATTGCGCAGGTAACGTGCGGTGATCAGCAGCGCCATCAGGCACCACCACACGCCGACACCCCACAAGATCACGCCGCCGATCAGGCCAAGACCCGAGGCGATTTCGCCGACGCCGGGCAAGCCGTTGGCGTTGAAGATCGGCGGCGAATCGGCGCCCAGCACAATTAAACCGAACGCGCCGGTGCTAATCGGCCCGAGGGCCAGCCAGCTCGACGCAGCCATGTTTTCGTGTGGCAATTTGTGCAGGGCCATGCGCAGCAACAGGATGGTCAGGATGCTGAACGCCACCGGCACCGACATCGCCCACAGCACGTAGCTGGTGATGAGCACGCTGAACTGGCTGTGGCTGTCGGCCAGATGCGGCGCCAGCAGCCCGCCGCTCACCGCCGCCACTTCGCAGGCCACCAGCGGCAGAAGCCAGACGGCGGTCATCTGATCGATACGGTGTTCCTGGCGGGTGAACATCAAAAACGGGATGACCACGCCGCAGGCCAGGGACATCGCCACGTCCAGCCACCACAACATCTCGGCCATCGGCAGCACGGCGTCGCCCCATCGCGGCAGGCCGAAAGTCAGCAGCCCGTTGATGAGCGTCGCCAGGCCCATGGGAATCGTGCCGAAAAACATCGACACCGTGGAATGCCCGAACACCCGCCGCGCCTCGTCGAAAAACATCACCCAGCGGGCGATATAGAGGGTGCTGAAGGTAAGGAACAGCACGATGTTGAGCATCCACAAGGCTTCGGCCAGCTTGAACAAGCCGGGGATGGCCAGCGGAAGCTGTGTCAGCACGGCCGACAGAATCCCGGTGCCCATGGTCGCGGCGAACCAGTTGGGGGTGAATTGGCGGATGACTTCCCGAGGGTGACTCAATTGGCTTAAGGGTCTTTGCGGGATGAACATGGCGTGGGTCATGGCGAGCTCCTGTCCTCGTGTGAGGTGGTCCCCATAGTAGGACGGCAGCTGATATCGACTAAGCGGGTAATTTCGCTATGCATCATAGATTTCCCCGATATGGACCGGGCATGGGATTCATCGCACTCCTGCGACACCGCGCCGCTCAGACCTTGGTCGTAACAGACGAACCCTACGCGGCGTGCGAGACTGTCCGGCCGGCGAGGGATCGCCACCGAAACCGCTAGCCGCTTGCCTCCGGAGTTCCCATGTCGCTGTCCAGCGGGCTGATCGCTGCCGTCGCCCTGGCCTATATGGCCATCATGTTCGCCATCGCCTTCTACGGTGACCGTCGCAGCACCCCACTGCCGCCGCGCCTGCGCGCTTGGGTGTACAGCCTGTCGCTGGCGGTTTACTGCACCAGCTGGACGTTTTTCGGCTCGGTCGGCCAGGCCGCCGAGCAATTGTGGTCGTTTTTGCCGATCTACCTCGGGCCGATTCTGCTGATGCTGCTGGCGCCTTGGGTGCTCCAGAAAATGGTGCTGATCAGCAAACAGGAAAACATCACTTCCATTGCCGACTTCATCGCCGCCCGCTACGGCAAGTCGCAGACCCTCGCCGTCGTGGTCGCGCTGATCTGCCTGATCGGCGTGCTGCCCTACATCGCGCTGCAACTCAAAGGCATCGTGCTGGGGGTGAACATTCTGATCGGTGCCGGCGCCGACGCCACGGGGACTCGCGCCCAGGACACTGCGCTGATCGTGTCGCTGGTGCTGGCGCTGTTCACCATCGTCTTCGGCACCCGCAACCTCGACGCCACCGAGCACCACCGCGGCATGGTCCTGGCGATTGCCTTCGAGTCGCTGGTGAAGCTGTTCGCCTTCATGGCCGTCGGCGCGTTCGTGACCTTCGGCCTGTACGACGGCGTGGACGACCTGTTCAACCAGGCCATGCTCGCACCGCGTCTGGAGGAGTACTGGAAAGAAACGGTCAACTGGCCATCGATGGTAGTGCAGACCGGCGTCGCCATGATGGCGATCATCTGCCTGCCCCGGCAGTTTCACGTCACCGTTGTGGAGAACATCGAGCCACAGGATTTGCGCCTGGCGAAATGGGTGTTCCCGGCGTACCTGTTGCTAGCAGCCGTGTTCGTGGTGCCGATTGCCCTGGCCGGGCAGATGCTGCTGCCCGCCTCGGTTCTGCCTGACTCGTTCGTGATCAGCGTGCCATTGGCCCACGCGCACCCGGCGCTGGCCATGCTGGCGTTCATCGGCGGGGCTTCGGCGGCCACCGGGATGGTCATCGTCGCCAGCGTTGCACTGTCGACCATGGTTTCCAACGACATGCTGCTGCCGTGGCTGCTGCGGCGCAAAACCGCCGAGCGCCCGTTCGAGGTGTTCCGCCACTGGATGCTCTCGGTGCGCCGGGTCAGCATCGTGGTCATTCTGTTGCTCGCCTACGTCAGCTACCGGCTGCTGGGCTCGACTGCCAGTCTGGCGACCATCGGCCAGATCGCCTTCGCCGCCATCACGCAGTTGATGCCGGCGATGATCGGCGCGCTGTACTGGAAGCCGGCCAATCGTCGCGGGGTGTTCGCCGGGCTTGCCGCCGGGGTGTTCATCTGGTTTTACACCCTGGTGCTGCCGATCATTGCCCACAGCATGGGCTGGTCGCTGAGCAGTTTTCCGCTGCTGGCGTGGCTGCACAGCAACCCGTTCAATCTGCCGATCAGCCCGCTGACCCAGGGCGTGGTGCTGTCGATGCTGGGCAACCTGGCGTTGTTTGTGTGGGTCTCGCTGCTGTCGCGAACGCGGGTGTCCGAACACTGGCAGGCGGGCCGTTTCATCGGCCAGGAATTGCAGGCTCGGCCCAACAATCGCTCGCTGCTGGCGGTGCAGATCGAAGACCTGCTCAAGCTCTCGGCGCGTTTCGTCGGCGAAGAGCGGGCGCAACAGAGCTTCATCCGCTTCGCCTACCGGCAGGGTAAAGGTTTCAACCCCAACCAGAACGCCAACGGCGAATGGATCGCCCACACCGAACGCTTGCTGGCAGGGGTGCTGGGCACGTCGTCGACGCGGGCGGTGGTCAAGGCGGCGATTGAAGGCCGCGACATGCAGCTCGAAGACGTGGTGCGCATCGCCGACGAAGCCTCCGAGGTGCTTCAGTTCAATCGCGCGCTGCTGCAAGGCGCCATCGAGAACATCACTCAGGGCATCAGCGTGGTGGATCAATCCCTGCGCCTGGTGGCCTGGAACGCACGCTATCTGGAGCTGTTCAATTACCCGGAAGGCCTGATTAGCGTGGGGCGGCCCATCGCCGACATCATCCGTTACAACGCCGAGCGCGGTTTGCTCGGCCCCGGCGAGGCCGAAGTGCATGTCGCCCGGCGCCTGCACTGGATGCGTCAGGGCCGCGCGCATACGTCCGAGCGGTTGTTTCCCAATGGGCAGGTGATCGAGCTGATCGGCAACCCGATGCCCGGCGGCGGCTTCGTCATGAGCTTCACTGACATCACCGCGTTCCGCGAGGCCGAGCATGCGCTCAAGGGCGCCAACGAAAGCCTCGAACAACGCGTGGCTGAACGGACGCGGGAGCTGTCGCAGCTGAACACGGCGCTGAGCGAAGCCAAGGCCCATGCGGAAGCCGCCAATCAGTCGAAAACGCGCTTTCTCGCCGCCGTCAGCCATGACCTGATGCAGCCCATGAACGCGGCGCGTTTGTTCTCCGCCGCCCTGCTGCACAACGACGACAACGTGCCCGCGGAGGCGAAACAGCTGATCCAGCATCTGGACAGCTCGCTGCGTTCGGCCGAAGACTTGATCAGCGACCTGCTGGATATTTCGCGGCTGGAGAACGGCAAGTTCACGCCGACCATCACGCCGTTCGCACTGAACAATCTGTTTGAAACCCTCGGCGCTGAATTCAAGGCCCTCGCTCAGGAGCAGGGTCTGGACTTCCGCGTGCGCGGCAGCACGTTGCGCGTGGCCAGCGATGCCAAGCTGCTGCGGCGGGTGCTGCAGAACTTCCTGACCAATGCGTTTCGTTACGCCAAGGGGCCTATTTTGCTGGGGGTGCGGCGCAGAAGCGGGCAGCTGAGCCTGGAAGTCTGGGACCGTGGGCCGGGTATTCCCGAGGACAAGCGGCAGGTGATTTTCGAGGAGTTCAAGCGGCTGGACAGCCATCAGACCCGCGCCGAAAAGGGCTTGGGTTTGGGGCTGGCGATTGCCGACGGTCTGTGTCGCGTGCTCGGTCATTCGTTGGAAGTGCGTTCATGGCCGGGCCAGGGCAGCGTGTTCAGCGTCACGGTGCCGCTGGCGCCTGCATCGCCGATACCGGCCGTTGCGCCGAGCGAACCTTCGCGTGCTGCGCTCAACGGTACGCAAATCCTCTGCGTCGACAACGAAGACAGCATCCTGATTGGCATGAACAGCCTGCTCAGCCGCTGGGGGTGTCAGGTCTGGACGGCGCGCAATCGCGAGGAATGCCAGGCCCTGCTCAACGACGGCATTCGCCCGCACCTGGCGTTGGTGGATTACCACCTGGACCACGGTGAGATCGGCACCGAACTGATGGCCTGGCTGCGCACGCAACTGGGTGAGCCTGTCCCCGGTGTGGTCATCAGCGCCGACGGCCGCCCGGAGCTGATCGCCCAGGTACACGCCGCCGGCCTTGAGTATCTGGCCAAACCGGTGAAGCCCGCAGCGCTGCGGGCGTTGTTGAGCCGGCATGTGCGGTTGGGTTGAGGCTGGCCGGTATCGTCACGATGGGAACGATGATCCACTGTAGGAGTGAGCTTGCTCGCGATCGGCTGCGAAGCAGTCGTGAAACCCGACACCCCGATAATGCCTGACACACGGCACGCACCGGTTTGCTGCCGCTGCGCGCCAGATCGCGAGCAAGCTCACTCCTACAGTTTTCTTCCGCAGTGCTCGACGAATTCGCGGCGGGGGTGGACGGTTCTATTCAACCTTCCTGAACACAAACACCAACCCCACCACAATCAGCACCATCCCCAGCATGCTCATCAGCGCGAGGCGGTTGCCGTAGATCAGGTAGTCCATGATCGCGGTGACGCCGGGCACCAGGTAAAACAGGCTGGTAACGTTGACCAGATTGCCTTGGGCGATAAGCCGATAAAGCAGAAACGTCGCCAGCACCGACACCACCAGCCCCATGTACAGCACCGGCACGAAGAAGCCGATGCTGTGTTCGAAATGAAAGGGCTGAAATGGCACGAACACGGCACACACCAATGTCCCCGCGAGGTATTGCACCGGCAACGTGCCGAGGGGGTTGTCGGTGATGCGTTTCTGCATGATCGAGCCGCCGGTCATGCTCAACATGCCCAGTACGCCGAACGCCATGCCGGCCAGTGATCCGCCGTCGCCGATGCCTTGCCAGACCACCAGCACCAGGCCGGCCAGCCCCAGACTCAGGCCGGACATGCGTGACGCCGAGCGGCTGCGTTCAACCAGCACGGCCGTGAGTATCGGTTGCACGCCCATGATCGTGGCCATGACGCCGGGCGCGACTTTCATGTCCAGCGCCAGCAGGTAGCAGATCTGATAAGCCCCCAGCAGCACCGCCCCTGTCATCAACGCAAAGCCCATCGACGCGCGGGTGGCGGGAAGCTTGTAACCCAAGGCCGGGATCAGGATCGCCAGCGCCACAAGCGCCAGCAGAAAACGGAACAGTAGAAATGCAAACGGTGAAGCGTGGGTCAGGCCCCACTTGGAAACGATCGCGCCGCTGCTCCAGAGCAGGACGAAAAGCGTCGTCGTGGCCATCGAGGCCAAGGCTTTATTAGCGAACATGAGTCACCTGTGATTCAGACAAAATCGGACCCGGCACGAACCGGATTCACGGATGTTTTGCGGGCGTTTGCAGGCCTTGATCGACAGCGTTGACGCAGTCGGTCAGCCGAGCACAACGACGCCTGGCGGTGCGACGGCGCACACGACAGGGCTGTTCACAGATGGGGGTGGCGGGTAGCGCGTGATGAAGGCGATTTGCATGCAGCTGCACGGTTCCGCAACAGCGCGAGCCGTGGCGGATAAAGCGAACCGGGTGCGGGATGCAGGCATCGTACTCATCTTCTGAAAGGAGTGACTCGGTGTTGCCAAGTGTTACAACAACGAGGCCGACTATAACCAGCCAGCGGTGCCTCGTGCAATGCCATAACGCGACGTGGTGAATTGCCCTGATGCAGCGCTACCAGGACAGTTTCAGCTCGACGCCGAGGTAATTGCTGTCGTGCCCGCCGGCATCGCGCACTGACTGGCCGACGTCGTAGTGCACCGCCTCGACCGCGCCGCTCAGATTAGGGGTGAACGCATAGTCCGTGCGCACCTGCCCGTAAGCGCCGGTCCAGCGACTGCCCTGCCCCGCGGTTCCGGCCACCGCGATGTTGGGCTGCACGTAAACGGCGTCTTCGGTGGTCTCCCGCCATTGCAGGCCGAGGGCCGTCTGAATGCTCAGCTTGGCGATCGGCTTGATGGTAATCGACGGTTTGACGTGCAGGATGTTGGCATAGCCGGTGTAGCCCCCCAGCGAAAAATAGTAGCCATTGGGGAACAGCGGATTGAACGTGCCCAGCGTGCCGTCGCCGTTGTTTCGGTCGCCCGACGCGGCGTCCAGTTGCAGACCCAAACGCGGCGTCCAGCTGACGTCGGTAAACGTGTAGCCCACGCGACTGCCCGCCGCCCAGGCGCGAATGCTCTTGGCGCCGACCGAACCGGCCTGCCCCATCGCCTCCAGGTCCCAGTCGTAGCCATCGGCCGCGCCGCCCAGTCGAGCGTCAAAGATATTCCGGTGCTCAGCGCCGTTGGCATCGAGGTAACTGGCGTCGTCGCGTTCATACAGCCCGACGTAGGCCGACAGCTCGTTACTGCCGCCCACCAGCCGCTCGGCGCGCAGCATGTGAAAGCGAAATTCGTGGTTGGAGCGATCGTCGAAGTGGCGCTCGTCCTGGTATTGCACCGGTCGGCTGGCGATCGCGATGAAGCGCCACAATCCTGTTTCCCAGTCCGCCCAAAACGCATCGAACGACTGGCGCACGTTCGGCCCGTCGCGGGAAGAGATAAAGCGCTGCAAGTCGAAGGCGAAATCCTGGCGTCCCACCCGCGCCTTGAAGGTATTGTCTCCCAGCTTTTTGGTGTACTCCAGAAACGCCAGGCGCAGGTCGGTGCGATTCTGGTCAGCGCCGCCAAGGGTGGTTTTGTCGTAGGCGCGCACGTCTTCCAGCTGGGTAAACACGCGCCAGTTCTCGTTGAAGTGCAGATCGACGTGCACCTGAAAGCGCTGCAGCAGATACCGGTCCCGGGCGACATTTCGCGTGCCGAACGCGCTGGCGTCGTTCATCTCGAAACGCTCACGCAGGGTGCTGCCCAACGACAGGTATGTCTGGGGGTTGTCCGAAGACAGCGAGATGTACTTCAGGCTGTCCAGCGGCGCTGTCCTGAGGGTTGGATTGGCCAGCACCGACCAATCCTCCTGCCAGCGATTGGTCTTGATCGCTGGCCTGGTTTCAGCGTCGTCAGCACGGGCCGGGCTGCTGGCCATGGGCAGCGCGATTGCCAGGCACAGACCACTCAAACCTGAAGTGAATCGAGCACTCGCCATCGGTCAACCGGCCGCAGCGGTCTGATGAATTTCAGCGACGTAGCCACCCGGAAACTCAACGACTGCCGCCGTACGTCCTGCGCTGGTAAAGGGCTCGACGATCACGTTCACCCCCGCCGCCTTCGCTTTGCTCAATGTGTCCTGCAGGTTGGCGACTTCATAGCCGGTGTTGTCGTGGCCGAACGGATACGGCAGATGGCCGTCGGTGGCCAGCACGACCATTTTGCCGAACGGCGACTCGATGCGAATGCGGTGGAAAGTGGCATCGGCGCGACCGATCTCGATGCCCGGCGCTTTCTTCTCGTCGCTGACGACTTTGCCGTGGGAGAACGCGATAAACGCTTTCACAAACGCAGCAGCCCGGTCGTTGGACACGTAGACGCGGTTCTCGGGAATGGTCTGGAACGGTGCGTAACTCGGCACTTTGGTGTGCCAGTAAAGCTGCATGTTCACGCCACCCGGCCACTGCACGACGGCGTCGCGACCGATGGGGTCCGGGAAGTCCGAAACGATGACGTCGGCGCCGGCCTGACGCGCTTCTTTGATCGCCAGGTCCATGTCCTTGACCAGATAGCCGTTGCGCTCATCGCCAAATGGACGCGGGATCGGGGTCTTGAATCCGAACAGCGACACCGTGCCGACCGGCGTTTGAATCAACTGGGACGTCGTGCTGCTCGGCACCGGCAAGACATTGACCACCACCTGTGGCGTGCTCTGCCCGCCGAACGTCGAGGTGAAGCTCTGCACAAAGCGATCTACATCCGCAGGCGCGACGTACACATGGGTGGTGTCGTATTGAGGCGCAACGGCCACGGCGGCGGACTGGGCAAGGGCAACGGTCGGTGCAACCACGGCCGCCATCGGACCGGCCAGGCCGAACAGCGTGGCGGAAAGCATCAGGAATCTGGCGCGCATGAACATCGTCTCCGGGCAAAAAGGGCTGAACGCAGGGTCCGCCGACTGGCCCGGAGAGGATTGAATAGACGTGCTATTTGCCGGTTATGCCCTCGCGCCAGGCATAAAAAAAGCGCCGCTGCACAGGGTGCAGCGGCGCTCGATAAAACCGAGTGTTAGCCGAACAGCCAGTAGCCCAGCAGCGTCAGCACGATCACTGCCAGCACCGGACGCAGGATGCGATAGGCCTTGGGGTTGGCGCGCTTGAACTGCTTGACCTTGCCGCTGAAGCTGTTGCTGAAGCGCTTGCTGAACGCATAGGCCTGATTGATCCCGCCAACGCGCTCATCATCGGTGTTCTGCGGCGCTGTGGCACGACCCAGAAACGCGCTGACGCGGCGGTTGACCGCGGTCATGAAACGATTGCTCAGCGGCCGCTCGATGTCGCAGAACAGAATCACGCGGGTGACGTCGGTTTCGTTCTTGACCCAGTGCACGTAGGTTTCATCGAACATCACGTCGTCACCGTCGCGCCAGGCGTAGACCTGACCGTCGACAAAGATGCGGCAATCGTCGGAGTTCGGCGTCGACAGGCCCAAGTGATAACGCAAGGAGCCGGCAAACGGATCGCGGTGCGGGTTCAAGTGACTGCCACCGGGCAACAGGGCGAACATCGCGCCTTTGACGTTGGGAATGCGGCTGACCAGTTCGACCGTCTTGGGGCACAGCGCCTCGGCGGACGGCAGCGGTTTGTCGTACCACTTCAGGTAAAAACGCTTCCAGCCTTTCTTGAAGAACGACCCGAAACCCGCGTCGTTGTCCTTGGCGGCGGCACGTATATAGCCTTCGTCGAACAGGTGCATGGCTTCATCGCGGATGGTTTCCCAGTTGTCGCGCAGCACATCGAGCTCGGGAAACTTGCTGCGGTCCAGATAAGGCTTGGACGGCACGCTGGAGAAGAGGTACATCAAGGCGTTATACGGGGCGAACAGTGCGGAGTGATTCACGAACTGGCGCAATACCGGCAAACGCGCCTTGCCGCGCAGATGCACGTATAGCGTGCTGCCGACAAACAGCAGCAGAATCGCCGCTTTGACAGCAAAAGAAAGGGTCATGAAACTCTCCTTGGAACAGGGCCGAACCGCGCGGCCCGAAGCTTACGCTGCTGAAACCGCCGCCGGATGACCTGGGACAATCTTCCGGCGGGTTTCGAATGGCGGCCATCATAAGCCTTAGTCCGCCGGGTAAAAAGGCCGAAGCAGCCGCCAACACGACTATTGGGTCAGCTCACGTTCAGTAAACAGGTCGCTGAAGAGCATGCTCGACAGGTAGCGCTCGCCCGAATCCGGCAGCACCACCACGATCGTCTTGCCCTGCATTTCCGGCTTCTCGGCCATCCGCACCGCTGCGTGCATGGCGGCGCCACAGGAAATACCGCAGAGAATCCCCTCCTCCTGCATCAGGCGCAGGGCCATGGCCTTGGCTTCTTCGTCACTCACCAGTTCGACGCGGTCGACAATCGAGAGGTCGAGGTTTTTCGGGATGAAACCCGCGCCAATGCCCTGAATCTTGTGGGGGCTGGGTTTGATCTCTTCACCGGCCATCGCCTGGGTGATGATCGGCGAGCCCATGGGTTCGACAGCCACCGAGATAATCGGCTTGCCCATGGCGTGCTTGATGTAGCGCGAGACCCCGGTGATCGTGCCGCCGGTGCCGACGCCCGCAACCAGCACGTCGATGGCGCCGTCGGTGTCGTTCCAGATTTCCGGGCCGGTGGTTTTCTCGTGAATGGCCGGGTTGGCCGGGTTCTCGAACTGCGCCGGCATGAAGTACGTGGCGGGGTCACTGGCAAGCAACTCCTCGGCCTTGGCGATGGAGCCTTTCATGCCCAGCGCCGGCTCGGTCAGCACCAGTTCGGCGCCCAGGGCCTTGAGCACTTTGCGCCGCTCTATACTCATGGAGGCCGGCATGGTCAGGGTCAGCTTGTAGCCACGGGCTGCGGCAACAAAGGCCAGGCCGATGCCGGTGTTGCCAGAAGTGGGTTCGACGATGGTCATGCCAGGCTTGAGTTTGCCGCTGCTTTCGGCGTCCCAGATCATGTTCGCGCCGATCCGGCACTTGACGGAGTACCCCGGATTACGCCCCTCGATCTTGGCCAGGATAGTGACCCCGCGCGGCGCGATTCGGTTGATCTGCACCAGTGGCGTGTTGCCGATGGAATGGGCGTTATCTGCGTAAATACGGCTCATGACCGGGTCCTTGTGCAGGTTTGGAAAAGCTCAAAGCCTATGCCTTGAGCCGGTGCAACGTCCAGTCGAAGCGAACCGATCACATCGCCAGCAGTCAACAAAACTACGTCACTGGAGGGTGGAGACATGAAACGTCGTTACAGCTGGCCGTTATGGACAATTGTTGGCTTGGTGGTGTTGCTGATCGCAGTCCACATCGCGCTGCCCTACGTGGTGCGCAATTACCTCAATGAAAAACTCGCCGACATGGGCGACTACCGCGGTCAGGTCACCGATGTGGACCTGGCCCTGTGGCGCGGGGCGTACCGCATCAATGGCCTGAAAATCGTCAAGGTCGACGGCAAGGTGCCCGTCCCGCTGCTGAATGCGCCGGTCATCGACCTCGCTGTCAGCTGGCACTCGCTGTGGTACGACCATGCCGTGGTCGCCGAGGTCGCATTTGTCAGTCCTGAACTCAACTTCGTCGACGGTGGCCCGGACAAGCGCCAGTCCCAGACCGGTGCGGGCACTGACTGGCGCGCTCAGCTGGACAAGCTGCTGCCGATCACCCTCAACGAGATGCGCATTCAGGACGGCAAGATCACGTTCAGCAATTTCAACTCGACGCCGAAGGTAAAAATCGATGCCGACAACATCAACGCCAGCATCTATAACCTGACCAACGTCGAAGACAAGGCCGGCAAGCGCGATGCCCGTTTCGAGGGCAAGGCCATGCTGCTGGGCCACGCGCCACTGGAAAGCACCGCGACGTTCGACCCGTTCAGCCTGGAGGACTTTGACTTCAAGCTGCGCGCGACCGGCATTCAGCTCAAGCGCCTGAACGACTTCGCCTCTGCGTACGGCAAATTCGACTTCAACGCAGGCGACGGCGATGTGGTCATCGAAGCCCAGGCCACCAATGGCCAACTCAGTGGCTACATCAAACCGCTGCTGCGCAATGTGGATGTATTTGATTGGCAGCAGGACGTCGAGAACCAGAACAAAGGCTTCTTCCGATCGATCTGGGAAGCCGTGGTCGGCGGCAGCGAAACAGTGCTCAAGAACCAAGGGAAAAACCAGTTTGCCACCCGCGTCGAACTCAGCGGCAGTGTTCACAAACAGGACATCAATGCGTTCGAGGCGTTTTTGCAGATCCTGCGCAATGCGTTCATAAAGGCGTTCAACACGCGCTACGACAGCGGCAAAAGTGAGGCGAAGTAAGCCGGCCATTTCCTACGTAAATGGAGCCAGATCGCGAGCGTTGTGTCGGATGGATCATCGTTGACACTACGCCGTCCTGGCTCACTGGTCATCTTCACCGGTGCCTTTGTTGGCGCCGCTCGCCTCGTCTACACCGCTTCCTGTGCCAACACCATAGGCCGCACGCTTCTCGGCCAGCAACACGCCGTTCTCTGGCTGACTCTGCAACGCATCCCATCCCAGACACGCCAGCGCCAGGGTGCGCGGTGCCGCCTCGCTGCCGTTGGTGTAGCGGGTGATGCTGCGCGTGCTGACGCCCAGCGCTTCAGCCGCCATGGCCAGCGGCAAGCCGGTGCGCGCACGCCAGCCGATGAATATCCGCGTGTTCTCGTCGGTAGCGGCCTGGGCCTTGGCATCCAGGTAAAGGGTGTCGGCGCCGATCTGGATGTCGGGCTCGGACCACTCGACGGTCCAGCCGTCGTCGCCGATCTGCGCCTGCTTGAACACGTTCGGATCCTTGAGCGGTTGCAGCCCCGGAAATGCAGCGATGTCGCTGCTCAGGTCGAGAACGTATTTCACGTCGTTGATAAATGTCAGCGCCAATTTTTGGTGAGCCAGCGCCTCTACGGTCTTGAGGCGTGGACGTTTCATGGATGCCATCGTTTCCATTCCTCCAGCAGTTCTGTTTGGTGGGCCCTTACCCATTCGAGCGCCTCCCTGAGTACGGCGGCCGGGGCGTGGCCGAGCATGGGTTCAACCAACTGCAGACAGATCAACACATCCAGCCCGCCACCGGTGAGGTGCACGTGAGGCGGCAGGTGATCCTTTTCCCGCAGTTGAATCCAGTATTTGTCCCTGAATCTGTATTTAGTAGACATGCGCTGCAAGGTATCGCTATTTTGGCGATACCTCAACGGTCGTTACAATTTTTAGCCGGTCAGGTCGTGACGCCCCATTCAGATACTGAATAAAGCGTCTGCGTTCACAGTGGCGCGGGGTGCGCGGTATAGTCGCTGCACTCTTTGCGCCCTATCTTGCGCGGTTAAGGCCTACGGCCTGTTCGCGCTGTTCGAGGATTTACCCGATGAAATTCGAAGGCACCCACGCCTACGTCGCCACCGACGATCTGAAGCTTGCGGTCAATGCCGCCATCACCCTGGAGCGCCCGCTGCTGGTCAAGGGCGAGCCCGGCACCGGCAAGACCATGCTCGCCGAGCAACTTGCCGAATCCTTCGGCGCCCGGCTGATCACCTGGCACATCAAATCGACCACCAAGGCGCACCAAGGCCTCTACGAGTACGACGCGGTCAGCCGCCTGCGCGACTCGCAACTGGGCGTCGACAAAGTCCACGACGTTCGTAATTACCTGAAGAAGGGCAAGCTCTGGGAAGCCTTTGAATCCGAAGAGCGGGTGATTCTGTTGATCGACGAGATCGACAAGGCGGACATCGAATTCCCCAACGACCTGCTGCAAGAACTCGACAAAATGGAGTTCTACGTTTACGAGATCGACGAGACGATCAAAGCCAAAAAGCGCCCGATCATCATCATTACGTCCAACAACGAAAAAGAGCTGCCGGACGCGTTTCTGCGCCGCTGCTTCTTTCACTACATCGCGTTTCCCGATCGCGCCACGCTGCAGAAGATCGTCGACGTGCATTACCCGAACATCAAGAAGGACCTGGTCAGCGAAGCACTGGACGTGTTCTTCGATGTGCGCAAAGTCCCGGGCCTGAAGAAAAAACCCTCGACCTCCGAACTGGTGGACTGGCTCAAATTACTGATGGCCGACAACATCGGCGAAGCGGTACTGCGCGAGCGCGACCCCACCAAAGCCATCCCGCCGCTGGCCGGCGCGCTGGTCAAGAACGAGCAGGACGTGCAGCTGTTAGAGCGTCTGGCGTTCATGAGCCGTCGCGGCAATCGCTGAGCCTTTTTGGTCAAGCTTATTTAGATCAAGCGCGGGACGCCGACTATGTTGCTCAACCTGTTCAACGAAATGCGCGCTGCCAAAGTGCCGGTTTCGTTGCGTGAACTGCTCGACCTCATCAACGCGCTGAAGCAGCGTGTGACGTTCGCTGACATGGACGAGTTCTATTACCTGTCGCGCACGATTCTGGTGAAGGACGAGCGCCATTTCGACAAGTTCGACCGGGCGTTCGGCGCGTACTTCAATGGCCTGGAAAAGCTCGACGATCACCTGCAGGCGTTGATCCCCGAAGACTGGCTGCGCAAGGAATTCGAGCGCTCGCTGACCGCTGAAGAGCGCGCGCAGATCCAGTCCCTGGGCGGCCTGGACAAGCTGATTGAAGAATTCAAGAAGCGTCTGGAAGAGCAAAAGGAGCGCCACGCCGGCGGCAATAAATGGATCGGCACCGGCGGCACCAGCCCGTTCGGCTCGGGCGGTTACAACCCCGAGGGAATTCGGGTGGGCGACGCCGGCCAGCGTCAGGGCAAGGCCGCGAAGGTCTGGGATCAGCGCGAGTACAAGAACCTTGATGATGGGGTTGAGTTGGGCACGCGCAATATTAAAGTGGCCCTGCGGCGCCTGCGCAAATTCGCACGCCAGGGTGCGGCAGACGAACTGGACATCGATGGCACGATCGACCACACCGCCCGCGACGCCGGCCTGCTGAACATCCAGATGCGCCCGGAACGCCGCAACACCATCAAGCTGTTGCTGCTGTTCGACATCGGCGGCTCGATGGACGCCCATGTGAAGATCTGCGAAGAACTGTTCTCGGCCTGCAAGACCGAGTTCAAGCACATGGAGTATTTCTACTTCCACAACTTCGTTTACGAATCGGTGTGGAAGAACAACCAGCGCCGCACCTCCGAGCGCACCGCCACTCAGGACCTGCTGCATAAATACGGCGCGGATTACAAAGTGATCTTCATCGGAGACGCCGCCATGGCGCCCTACGAAATCACCCAACCGGGCGGCAGCGTCGAGCACTGGAACGAAGAAGCAGGCTATGTCTGGATGCAGCGCTTCATGGCCAAATTCAAGAAGATCATCTGGATCAATCCGTACCCCAAAGACGCCTGGGCCTACACCACCTCCACCAACATCGTGCGGGACTTGATCGAAGACCAGATGTACCCGCTGACCCTGCGGGGGCTGGAGGAAGGGATGCGGTATCTGGCGAAGTGATGCTGAGACCGTAAGAGCGTGGCTCGTCCCGCGATCGGCGGCGCAGTCGTCGTGAAACCGGATTGTGCGGTACATCAGGCTGAAGGCCTTCATCGAGTCATAGGCCGCATCGCGCACATATACGCTCTCACCGAATGAGAACGTATATGTTTTTACATCCTCGGCATTGACATGGACTGCAGGTAGCTGATTACGTCATTTCATCAGTTAAGAATTAACTGATCATCGCAGCCTAACAAAGCGAGTTAGCCACTGTACTAAACGGAAAACATTCCGGCGATTACGGCTGTTTGATATTTAGAAAACAATAAATGGAATTGACAATGAAGAACAATACATCCAAAACAACTGCCCTGCACATGGCAATGATGTTGACATTCATCGGCTTCAGCAGCGGACCAGCAGGTGCAATGGGATTTTTTGGTGCGGAACAAAATAAGCCGCTCAACCTTGAGATGAGCGATCTCATTACAGCAATGAGTGGCGAACCACCTGTAGAAATTTTAAAAGCCGCCGAACCTAAAATCATGGAGCTACCCGACAAACTAACGCGCGTGTTTGGCAGAACCAATAACGAGAATGAAAAAGTGCACTATAGCTTCACAGCTGCTCGCGGGCAGAGGGTTATGATTTACAACTTACCCACTAGAGCCGAGGGACCGGATTGGAACGTCGAGTACAAAATTGATAAAGATTGGATTCAGGTACCGGCCAAGCACAGCTTCATATCCTCGGAGCTGCCACCCAACCAGAAAGTTCTAATGAGAATTTCCAGATCTCTTGGCATGACTATGGAGACTGGCGACAGTTATGTGGTGGAGTTCGGCTCAGCGCCTTATATCGACAGGAAAAGAACTGTACTCTCTGGAGATTACCAATGGTTTCTACCCTATTTTCACGACCATTTCTTTAGACACTCGTTGAGCTGGAGAACTTTGGTAACGGACTCAAAAGGACACCCAGTGGAGGGCGCAATGGTCCACCTCGTCCTGAACCCCGATGAGCACCAACCCCACAAATTAACGATCAAAGAATACATCACCGATCCCTCAGGTTATATCTCTGGCAATATGAGATTCGACGATTGCATCGGTAGAAACACAACCCCTCCCTTCACCGAAGCCCTCAACAGCGGACTAAAATGGAAGGCCACCTATAACACTGGATACTGGAGTTTCTCTGTCAGAGGGAATGATATCGGCGGTCTTGAAACATCGCCCTTAACGCAAATGTGCTCAGCCACCACCGTTCGATAACTTCCGCCGAACCCAGTAGGATCAAGCTGTGCTACTGGGTTTTCCGCCTGCTGGCGAAAAAAACCTCGCATACTTTGCGTCCAACCCTTCCAACGTTCGATGAACGATTCCTGCCAAAATGAATATGTATTCCCGTGCCGCTCCACTGAGTGCTTTATCCTCATTCATCAAGCTGTACAGAACGCTCTCTTCCTGCTGCGCCAGCTCAAAACCTAACCCAACCGGTTTAATTAAACCTGCCTCATCAATGGAAAAGGTGAAGGCCTTTCTTGCCAACTCTGAGTTGTTATGCTCAAGCTTTGCTTTTAAAGCGTCTCGCATGCCTTCCATGTCCGTCGCCAGCAATTCAGCTGCCCGGCTGCGAGCATCCAGCTTTACCTGTTCGCGAAACTCCCAAGGACTCAGGGACCTAAAGAAAACACCGCCATCACCAGACGGTCTCAGCGCTCCATCAAGCTTGACTTCATGATATTCAACGTCCGGTGCAGGGGCCTTGAGCACTGCAGCCTGCGTCTGCTCTGTTCCGGAATCGAGTAGCACCTCCCGTTTTATCGTGTCGTTAGTAGTCTCAACACCCCGCGGGGAAGAGTGATTTTGATTGACGACCAATGTCAGGTCCATATCTGCACCTCATATCAAGAACACATGAAGTGCTTAACGACCCTCGCTCGAAAATAGTGACCTCTTAATCCTGACCAGAATTTCTGATAACTACGTAGGACATAAGCTACAGCGCCAAACAACCCGCGAGCGATTGCAAAATCCCCACCTGCTCCCGATGCGCTACCTCCTGCACCACCGCTTTCATCCGCACCACACTCCCCGGCAGTTGCTGCGCCAGCCGGGCCAGTGACAGCGGCGTCAGCGCGCCGAGCCTCGGATAACCACCGATGGTCTGGCGGTCGTTGAGCAGGACGATCGGCTGACCATCCGGCGGGACCTGAATCGCGCCCAGCGGAATGCCTTCGGAGATCATCGGTTTGCCCTGGTAAACCAGTTCCGGCCCGAGCAAGCGCATGCCCATGCGATCGGCACGGCTGTCGAGGGTCCAGTCGCTGTTGAACGCATCGAATAGACTCAGGCCGCTGAACTGGCCGATCTGCGCGCCCAGCACCACGTCCAGCGGACGCTGATCGGAAAAGTCGGGGATGAGGTGATCGGGAAGCGCGTGCAGCTCAAACGACGCCCCTGAATAAGTCAGTTGATCGCCTTCAGCCAGCGCTTTACCGCTTCCTTCGAGCCCGCCCAGCCCTTCGCGCGTGACGGTGGCGCAGCTGCCGAGCACATCGACTGCCGCAAATCCGCCGGGCGCGGCGAGATACGCGCGAGCACCCGTGATAGGCCGGGTAAAACGTAGTTGCTGACCTTTGCGAACGAAGAAGCTGCGCCACGGCGCAATCGGTCGTTCGTCGAGCACGGCGTTCAGATCCGCACCGGCCAGCGCCAGGCAGCAGTCGGATTCGGCCAGCAGCGTCAGACCGCCCAGGGTCACTTCGACAACGGCAGCGTCCAGCGGGTTATTCAACAGTGTGTTGGCCCACGACATCGACACCCAATCCAGCGCCCCGCCTTGGGTAACGCCGAGGTGTCTTACGCCAAAACGTCCCGTGTCCTGCAACAGGCACAGCGGCGTGCTGCTTTTTACCGTGAGCGCGCTCATGCCAGGCCCTCCAGCGGCGTGTCGTCGCCGCCCAGACGCATGAACTCGGCGTGATCAACAGCGGCAAACCGCACGGTATCGCCGGGCTGCATCAGGCTGTAACCGTCGATTTCGCGATCAAAGAGTTTGGCTGGGGTGCGCCCGAGGATGTTCCAGCCGCCGGGCGACTCCAGCGGATAGGCCGCAGTTTGCCGCTCGGCGATGCCGACGCTTCCCGCCGCCACGCGCTTGCGAGGTGTCTTGATGCGCGGCGCGGCGAGGACTTCTTCCACCAGCCCCATGAACGCGAACCCCGGTGCGAAGCCCAGCGCGAAGACTTGATACTCGCGCTGGCTGTGGCGGCGAATCACCTCGTCCACCGACAAACCGCTGCGCCCGGACAACAGGCTTAACTCGGGCCCGACGCTTAAGTCGTACCAGACCGGCAACACATGCTGCCGACCGCTTTGGGTGGAGTCGGGTGCAAGGTCGGTCAGCGCCTCGGTAATGATTGCCCGAGCCTGTGTCGGACTCAGCGCCAACAGATCGTAATGCACCATCAGCGTGGTGTAGGACGGCACCAGATCAATTAAATGCGCAGCGAAACCCTCACGCAGACGCAACGTCGCAGCGAGCATCCACGGCATGTTGGCCTCGTCGATGGCGTCGAACAGGCGGACCATCAGGCAATCGATGGCGACGACTTCGATGCGCAGCTTCACAGGGCAGACGGTCCGGCATCAGCGCTGTTCAACGCCTGACGAATGCGCTGGACCGCGTCGATGGAGCTGGCGTTGTCACCGTGCACGCACAGGGTGTGGGGCGTGAGTCGCAGCTCGCTGCCATCGCTGGCAATCAACGCTTCGCCTCGGGACAAGGTCATGGCCTGGGCGATGATGACCTCTGCATCGTGATGCACAGCTCCCGGCAGATTGCGGGAGACCAGACGCCCGACGCTGTCGTAGGCGCGATCGGCGAAGGCCTCGAACCAGAGCGTGACGCCGAATTCATCGGCAATGACCTGCGCTGACGAGTTGTCGCGCATGGCCAGCAGCATCAGCGGCAGTTCCGGGTTGTAACGGGCGATGGCTTCGATGACCGCGCGCAACTGCGTCGGGTTGGCCATCATGTCGTTGTACATCGCGCCGTGGGGTTTGACGTAGCTGACGTGACCGCCCTGGGCTCGGCAAACGCCGTCGAGTGCGCCGATCTGGTAATGCAGCAGGTCTTGAATCTCTTGCGCAGAACAGGCCATCGAGCGACGGCCGAAACCCACCAGATCCTGATAAGCCGGGTGCGCGCCAATGGTGACATTGTTGGCCAGGGCCAGCGCGACGGTTTTGCGCATGACGCTCGGATCACCGGCATGAAAGCCGCAGGCGATGTTGGCGCAATCGATGTAGGGCATGACCTCGGCGTCCAGACCCATGGTCCAGGCGCCGTAGCTTTCGCCGATATCACAATTCAATAACAGGCGGCTCAATGGCGTGACTCCTGTGCGAACGAAACGGGGAGAAGCTCGAGTGTACGCGCGGGGTTGTCAGGTTGGCAGCGCGGGAACACAGGGCTGTGCGTTGGGAGCATTCTTCGGCGCGGATGGCTCGAGCGTCCAACTAATTAAAGCGCGGGGGAAGGATAAGAAAAAGTGAACGGTGCGGGGGATCTTTGCTGACCGGGACGGCCCCTTCCTGGCTGAAGCCGGTCCCACTGGGTGCGCGGCGTGTCAGGAAGCCCCAATGGGCACGCGCGGTCTTTAGCGGGACCGGCTTTAGCCGGGAAGGCGTCAGCGAGACCACTGCCCAATCAAGCAAATGCCGGCAATGGGCCTCAGCGCCAGTCGCGACCCACCGGTCGCACGTGATGCCGACCCACAAACACCCAATCAATGAACACCACAATACTTTCAATGACCAGCGAGAACAGCAGCGCGCACATCAGGCCCCAGCCGATGACTTCCGGCGACAGCAGCACCTGCCAGGTGTAGCCATTCCAGGTCTCAGTGCGGATATTGGTATCGGCAGCGGTCAGCACATGCCAGGCGCGGGCATACCACGGGCCTTGCAGGGCCAGCCATTCGCGGTCGAGTGTCTGATTGCGGGTGAGCAGGTTGCTGATGTTGTCGGCGTCGGTGCGGAACACCGGGTCGTCGCTGCTGCGGTAATGCTGGATCAGCGCCTGGACGTCGCCATTGAAGAACCGCAGGGCGGTCTCGTTATAGCCGCGCAGGCTTTGCTGCGCTTCCAGCATGTGCGCTTCGACGCGCTTGCTGTAATCGCTGATGAAGCCTGGAATCTGCACGCCTATCAACAGGCCTGCCGTGAACAACACCAGTCGTATATAGCTGCGCAGCATAGATCCCTCTCTTTCAGGCCGAGCCTTCGGCAACGCATTCGCCGCGGCGCCAAAGACTCCAGTGACCCGGCTCGTAACGGTTCCAGGTCTCGTTTTCGGTGAGCGGCTCGGTGGCAATCACCGTCACCACATCGTTGGGCGTGGTTTCCGCCTGGAAATCGACGATGACGTCGACGTCTTTCAGACGCGCCGGCCCGAACGGGGCGCGGCGGGTGATGTGCACCAGCTTGGTCGAACAGTAGCAAAACAGCCAGTCGCCATCACTGAGCAGCGCATTGAACACGCCTTTGCTGCGGTATTCGTTGCAGGCTTCGACCAGGGTCGGCAGCAGTTGCTCGATCTCGACCGGCTCGGGGAACGCTTCGCGCACCCGGTTGAGCAGATCGCAGAACGCCGCTTCGCTGTCGGTATCGCCCACCGGCCGATAGAACGTAGCGCCGGGATTGAAATCCGCGAGCTGGCCGTTGTGGGCGAAACACCAGTTGCGCCCCCACAGTTCACGCACGAAAGGGTGGGTGTTGGACAGGCAGACCTTGCCGACGTTGGCCTGACGAATGTGGCCGATGACCACTTCGCTCTTGATCGGGTAACGCTGGACCAGCTGCGCGACTTCCGACTCGCTGCTCGCAGCAGGGTCCTGAAACAGGCGCAGGCCGCGGCCTTCGTAGAAACCGATGCCCCAACCGTCGCGGTGCGGACCGGTGCGACCACCGCGCTGCATCAGCCCGGTGAAGCTGAACACGATGTCCGTCGGTACGTTGGCACTCATGCCCAGAAGTTCACACATGCTCAGGCCTCGGTGCGTTGACGCACGCGTCCGGGAAGACGCCGGTCACGATCACAGCTTGGGTTCGACGCGATAACGGCCGCTCGGTGCAGGTGCTGGCGTTGAAGCGGGCGACTGGCTGGCGAAGCGCCCTGCCCCTTGATCGGCATAAGGCTCGTCGTGTTCCTTTTGCTCGGCGGCGGCCTGTGCAGCGGCGGCTTCGGCGTGGGCCAGACGGGCTTTTTTCTTGCGCAGGAACGGCAAGCGGATCAAGGCGAAGATGAGGTAGAGCCCCAGGGCGATGGCGCCGTAGGTGGAGAGGTCGAGCACGGCGCGCCAGACGTTGTTGCCGACCTTCAGTGCCAGATCCAGCACGCTGATCGCCAGCGCGGGGGCGTATTGGTCCTTGGCCGGATCGACGATGGTCGGGCAGAACAACAGCACGGCGCCGATCACGCGCAAGGGTTCGCGCAGGTAGCGCCACATCCAGCCGGTCAGCTTGAACCACACCAACAGACAGCCCAACGCGGCGAACGCGTAAAGGCCCCAGGCAATCAGATAGTCGTTGTCGGTCATGACGTCCGTGGTAAGGCAGGTAAAGAGGCGCTTATGATAACGACTTTTCACCAGCCCGGCTTCCCCGGCTTCAGTTATCGGTCTGCCGCGTGTCCAGCACCGGGCAGCGCGACCGATCCCGTTCAGATGAGCCCACGTGAGAGAGCCCAGCATGCCTTCCGCCCCACACGCTTCCAACGCCCCCGTCGCCCGCAAGGCTGACGGCGCCGACCCGTACGCCTGGCTGCAAAACCGCGACACCGATGAAGTGCTCGATTACCTCAAGGCCGAGAACGCCTGGCAGGAAAAGCAGCTCGCCGACCTGCAGCCGTTGCGCGAAACCCTGTTTCAGGAGATCAAGGGCCGCATCCTGGAAACCGACCTGTCACTGCCCTCCCCCTGGGGCCCGTATCTTTACTACACCCGCACCACCGAGGGCGACGAATACGCCCGTCACTACCGCTGCCCGCGTCCGGCCGATGACTCCCAGACCCTCGACGAAAGCGCTGAAGAGTTGCTGCTCGACCCCAACGAACTGGCCGGCGGTGGCTTCTTCTCCCTCGGCGCGTTCAGCATCAGCCCCGACCATCAACGCTTGGCCTACAGCCTCGACACCAGCGGCGAAGAGGTTTATAAGCTGTACGTCAAAGAGCTGAGCAGCGGCGTGGTCAGCAGTCTGCCGTTCGAAGACTCTGACGGCAGCATGACGTGGGCGAACGACAGCCAGACGCTGTTCTTCGGCGAGCTGGACGATACCCATCGTCCGCACAAGCTGTACCGCCATAAACTGGGCGAAGCATCCGCCGAGCTGGTGTTCACCGAGCCCGACGGGCGCTTCTTCCTGCATTGCTACCGCAGCAGCTCGGAGCGGCAGTTAATTGTGGGGCTGGACAGCAAAACCACCAGCGAGGCCTGGGTGCTGGACGCCGACACACCCCAGCAGAAGTTCGTGTGCATGGCGCCGCGCAGCGAGGGGCACGAATACTCAGTGGATCACGGCCTGATTGAGGGCAAGTGGAGCTGGGTCATCCGCAGCAATCAGGACGGCATCAACTTTGCGCTGTACCACGCACCCGAAAAACCCGACGGCGCACCTGAGCGGAGCGACTGGCAGAACCTGATTGCCCACAGCGAGAGGGTCATGCTCGACGGCTTCAGCCTCAACGCCAAAGGCCTGACCTTGAGCCTGCGCGAAGGCGGCTTGCCAATCGTCGAAGTGCACCCGCAAGGCCTGCCGGCGTATCGCGTGCAACTGCCGGATGCGGCGTACAACCTGTATGTGCAGGACACCCTTGAGTTCGAGAGCGACAAAATTCGCCTGCGCTATCAATCGCTGAACCGTCCGCCGCAGGTCTGGCAATTGTCGCTGGCCACCGGGGAACAAATCGTACTCAAGGAAACGCCCGTACTGGGTGTGTTCGACGCCGATGCCTACGTCAGCCAGCGGTTGTGGGCGACAGCCGCCGACGGTACGCAAGTGCCGATCAGCCTGGTGGTCAAACGCGAGCTGGCCGGTCAGACCGTTCCGCTGTATCTGTACGGCTATGGCGCGTACGGCGAAAGCCTGGACCCGTGGTTTTCCCATGCCCGGCTGAGTCTACTCGACCGCGGCATCGCTTTCGCCATCGCCCATGTGCGCGGCGGCGGTGAGCTGGGCGAGGCCTGGTACCGCAACGGCAAGCAGGAACACAAGCAGAACACCTTCAGCGACTTCATCGCCTGTGCCGAACATTTGATCGCGGAGAACATCACCACTGCCGAACAACTGGTGATCAGCGGTGGCAGTGCTGGCGGCCTGTTGATTGGCGCGGTGGTCAATCAGCGTCCGGAGCTGTTCAAGGCGGCCATTGCTGAAGTGCCGTTCGTCGATGTGCTCAACACCATGCTCGATCCCGATCTGCCGCTGACCGTCACCGAGTACGACGAATGGGGCAACCCGCAAGAGCCCGATGTTCACGCGCGGATCAAGGCCTACGCGCCTTATGAAAACGTCACGGCGCAGCAGTATCCGGCCATGCTGGTGATCGCGGGTTACAACGACAGCCGCGTGCAATATTGGGAAGCGGCCAAGTGGGTGGCGAAACTGCGTGATCTGAAAACCGACGACAACCTGCTGTTGCTCAAGACCGAACTGGGCGCGGGCCACGGCGGCATGAGCGGGCGTTATCAGGGATTGCGTGACGTAGCACTCGAATACGGCTTTATTCTGAAAGTGCTGAACCTGGCCTGACGAAATCTGCGCAGGCGGTGTGTCACATGGGAAGCCCCGGACGCTGTAAAGTCCGGGGCTCTTCGAAGGCGGTCCAGCGTTTCAAGCACTCTTTCAAACCACTTAACTAGAACTCGCCATGTCTACATTGCTCAACTCTTCGTCACTGAATAAGGAAATTCGCGACATGCTGATGGACTGCGGTCTGTTCATCGCCCTGACGCCCGCGGAATTTGCCGCGGCTGCGGGATACTTCAGCATCAGCAACATTGAAAAAGGTGAAGCGATCTTCTACGAAGGCGACGCGGGCACGTTCATGTGCATCATTCATTCGGGCACGGTGTCGGTGCAGAAGCTCAACAGCGACGGTCATCCGGTGGAGACCGCCATTCTGCGCAGTGGCAGGGCGTTTGGCGAAATGGCGGTGCTGGACGGCGAACGCCGCTCTGCTACCTGCGTTGCCGCGTCTTCGTGCGATCTGTTGAACCTGGGCAAGGACTCGCTGGACAAGATGCTCAACGAAGCGCCGAAAGTGGCGGCGAAGATCATCCGCGCGATTGCGGTGGCGATGTCGAAGCGGCTGCGCATGATGGATGGGCAGGTGGTGGCGCAGCAGGATTAAGCAGAACGGCCTTCAGGGATTCGGCTTGTCGGACGGCTGCAAGCCCGGCAATGGCTCATCGTCCTTTGGCGGACCTGGTTGGGGAATCTTCGGCAGCAGTGGCGGGTTGCCCTGTCCACCTGCGTGGGGAATGCCCGGCGGCGCCACTTGTGGGTACGGCGTTGGCGTTGCGGTACCGGGCGAACCGGCGGACGCCGCAATGGGCTCGGGCGTATTCAGAACAGGTTGCAGGCTCTCGGCAGACGCTTGCGACACGCCGAGCACAGTGATGACAATCGTCAGTAGAATGGAGCACTTCATCGTTGGCCTCCCCTGCCAATCTTTCGCTTATCGCTCAGGCTACTCCTGCGCAACCCATCGCGCTCTGACAAATTGCGCTGTATGCGGCCCGACCCTTTTGACGAGTTATCCATGAAACGTTTTGTTCTGCTCGACACCACTCCGATCCCCGATAACGGCGGCGCCTTGTGCCTGTTCGAGTACGGCGAGGATTTTGTCATCAAGATCCAAGGTGGCGACGGCGGTCAGTTGATGAACACGCGCATGCACGGTTCCGAAGACGCTCTGGCCGAAATCCCCTGCAAGAAGGTCGCGTCCCGCCCCAACCCGCGGGTGCTCATCGGCGGACTGGGCATGGGCTTTACCCTGGCGTCGGCACTCAAGCACTTGGGCAAGAATGGCGAAGTCGTCGTCGCGGAGCTGGTGCCCGGCGTCGTCGACTGGAACCGTGGTGCGCTGGGTGAGAAGTCGGGCAATCCGTTGCAGGACCCACGCGCCAAGGTGGTGGTGCAGGACGTCGCCCAAGTGCTGAAAGCCGAACCCCAGGGCTTTGACGCGATCATGCTCGATGTCGACAACGGCCCTGA
Source organism: Pseudomonas sp. Ps21-P2 (assembly GCF_039672565.1). NCBI lineage: Bacteria > Pseudomonadati > Pseudomonadota > Gammaproteobacteria > Pseudomonadales > Pseudomonadaceae > Pseudomonas > Pseudomonas sp. Ps21-P2. The sequence continues at coordinate 541,545 of NZ_JBDFPL010000004.1, read as the reverse complement.
AGGCCTGACGCAAAAATCCAACAGCTGGCTGTATTCGGCCGGTGGTCTTGCGGCATGTGCCAGCGCGCTGCGGCCCAAAGGCGTATTGGCCGTATGGTCCGCCAGCGCAGATGCGGCCTTCAGCGACAAACTGCGCAAGGCCGGTTTCAAGGCCGAAGAGGTCAAGGTCTACGCCCACGGCAACAAGGGCACACGGCATACCATCTGGATCGCTGAAAAACTCAAGGGCTGATCGACGGGTAAAGCGCTAGACTTGCCTGCATTGCTCTCCATCGCCAACAGAACACGAAACAGGTGACGCCATGAGTTCGGCCAATACGCCAACCAATACTTCCAAACTGGACCGCATCCTCGCCGACAACCAGCGTGACCGCGAAATGGGTTACCGCGACAAAGCCCTGCGCATGTACCCGCACGTCTGCGGCCGCTGCGCCCGGGAATTTGCCGGTAAACGCCTCAGCGAGTTGACCGTTCACCACCGCGACCACAACCACGACAACAACCCCCAGGACGGCTCCAACTGGGAACTGCTGTGCCTGTACTGCCACGACAACGAACACTCGCGTTACACCGACCAGCAATACTTCTCGGAAAGCTCGACCAGCAGCCCGAAAACCGCCAAGGCGACCCACAACCCGTTCGCCGCGCTGGCCGGATTGATGAAGAAGGATTGAGGCGTTGAGCTGCAAGTTTTAAGCGGCAAGCGGCAAGTAAAAGCACAGCGGCGTTTGTCGGGCCACCGTTCACCGCCTCTTGCAGCTTAAAGCTTGAGGCTTGCAGCTTCCTGCTGCCTCTTTCCCCTATAATCCCGCGCTTTCTCTGATGAGCACCCTCCCCCGTGGCCAACAAACGCTATGCCTGCATCGGCTTGTTCAATCCCAAATCCCCGGAAAACGTCGGTTCGGTGATGCGCGCAGCAGGCTGCTATGGCGTGGCGTCGGTGTTCTACACCGGCAAGCGCTACGAGCGTGCCCGTGATTTCGTTACCGACACCAAGAAGATCCACCAGGACATCCCGCTGATCGGTATTGATGATCTGCGAAAGATCATCCCGCTGGGCTGCGTGCCGGTGGCCGTGGAATTGGTCGAGGGCGCACGTGCGTTGCCGGAGTACACCCACCCTGATCGGGCGATCTATATCTTCGGGCCGGAAGACGGTTCGCTGGATAAAGAGATCCGCGATTGGTGCGAAGACGTGGTGTACATCCCCACGACGGGCTGCATGAACCTCGCCGCGACCGTCAACGTCGTGCTTTACGACCGCATGGCCAAAGGCATCAACACCCGCTCTGGCCCGCAGTTCGGACGGGAAACCGATCGCACCTGACGTTCGAGCGCTGATAAAACGCATTGAACAGTTTGCGCTGGTGACAGTCAGCTTTAAGGACCCTACCCTTCACGGAGAACGCATCATGAGCGACACCCCGATCATTGAACGCATCGAACGACCTTTGCACGATTACCCGGAGCAGAACGTACAAGGCTGGGAGCGCATCGGCTCGCTGGCAGGTGGTGTCCTGATGATGGGCAAAGGCCTGCGCCGCGGCGGGATCTTTGGTCTGGTGCAACTGGCAATCGGCGGCGCCGTTCTGGCCCGTGGCATCACCGGCCACTGCTCGGCCAAAGCGCTGATCGACAAAAGCCGCAGCGAGATGGACGTGGCCCGTTCGCGCATCGAAGAAGCCGGCGCAGAACTGAGCAAGCTGAAAACCAAGGCTGAAGTGGCTGTAGAAGATGCTGTCGACACCGGCGTCGACGCGTTGAAAGGTCCGAAAGGCGTCTGATCGACGCTGCATCGCAAGCAAGCTCGTGACGGCTGAACCGACAGCCTCACGAGCTTTTTGAGTTAGCCCGCACGAAAAATCAGGTAATCCTCCCAGTCGTCCTCAGGCACGCTGCCTTCGCTGAGCATGCGCCCGGACTGAGAAATACGCTGTTTGTGCACCTGTTCCCGGTCCCCGCACACCAGATGGTGCCAGAGCGGCAGGTCCTTGCCCTCGCTGACCAGCCGATAGCCGCAGGTGGGCGGCAGCCATTTGAATTCGTCGGCTTTTCCGGGCGTCAGCTGAATGCAGTCCGGGACCTGGGCCCGGCGATTCGGGTAGTCAGTACAGGCGCAGGTCTTCAGGTCCAGCAGCTTGCAGGCGATGCGCGTGTAATAAACGCTACCGTAGTCCTCGTCCTCGAGCTTTTGCAGGCAGCACAAACCGCAGCCGTCACACAGCGACTCCCACTCGACGGCATCGAGTTGATCGAGGGTTTTGCGTATCCAGAAGGGTTCAACGATGGCGGCCATGGTTCTCGCGCAAACAGCTGTGGGGCAATGAAAGGCCGCCAGTCTAGAGGTACACGGCAGTTGGGCCAAGCATTGGCGACTGTCGGTAAGACGCGCGCGCCTGATAGATCGGGTTTGAGCGGGAAATACGGCAGGCTTGTCAGCAGCGAGGCGGCGCAGTAGCGTTAGGCCCTCGCGGGCAGCACCACCAATGCCCGCGCCTTACCCTAGTCTTTTTCGACGATGCCTGCCGTCCACGGCCCATCTGAATGATCACGTCGCCTGGCCCCAGGCGGATGGTTTTATCTCTCTTTCAGGATCGCATCCATGAGCGCCAATCCCCGTGTTGCCGAGTACGCCATCGACCCTCAATTCATCGAGCGCTGGTCGCCGCGCGCGTTCAGCGGCGAGAGCATTCCCGAGGAAACCCTGCTGAGTTTTTTTGAAGCCGCGCGCTGGGCGCCCTCTGCGTACAACTCACAGCCATGGCGTTTTCTCTACGCCCGCCGAGACACGCCGAACTGGGAGCGTTTCCTCGGCCTGCTGAATGAATTCAATCGCGGCTGGGCACAGCATGCCTCGGCGCTGGTGATCATTATTTCCAAAACCACCTTCACCGCTCCCGGCGCGACTGAAGAAACACCGGCGCTGTGGCACACCTTCGACACGGGTTCGGCGTGGGGATACCTGGCGCTGCAAGCAAGCCTCAGCGGTTGGCACACCCACGGCATGGCGGGGTTCGATCAGGAACTGACTCGCCAGGCGCTGAAGATTCCGGAGGAATACGCAGTGCATGCGGCGGTGGCGATCGGCAAGCTGGGGGATAAATCGACGCTGGCTGAATACCTTCAGGCCCGCGAGACGCCGAGCCCGCGTCGGCCGCTGGCTGAGCTGGCGGCTGAGGGGGATTTCAGTTTGTAAGGGCTGGACGCTGGGTTTTAGTGGGACCGGCTTTAGCCGGGAAGGCGTCGGGGCCACTCCACAAAATGGATGGCGTACACACTGGGCTCTTCCCGGCTGAAGCCGGTCCCACAAGGACAGGCTTCAATACCCCTTCGCGAAATCCACTTCTCCGCGCAACGCCTCGCCGGCCGCATAGGCCTTGAGGTTGTCCACGAACAGCTGGGTCATCGCCGGCGGCGACGTCGGTGCCGAGCTGTGACCGGTGAGCAACAGGCCCCACGCCGTCCAGAACGGGTGACGCTGGGGCAGCGGCTCCTGCCGGCAGACATCAATGACCGACCCCGCCAGATGTCCTTCCTTCAGCGCTTCGACCAGATCCGCATCCACCACCGCCGTGCCCCGACCGACGTTGATGAACAACGCCGAAGGCTTGAAGCGGGCAAACAGTTTGGCGTTGTAGAGATCCTGGGTCTGCGGCGTGTTGGGCAGCAGATTGATGACGAAATCAACCTCGGCCACCAGACGCGGCAGGTCCTCCAGCGCAGCCACCTCAACAAACGGCGCTTCGGTCCGCGCACTCGACGCAATGCCATACAGCTCGACGCCGAACGGCACGAGGAACTGCGCCACGCACCGGCCAATGTCGCCCGTCCCGACGATCAACGCCTTGCGCCCGGACAGGCTGCGGCCCATTCGGTTGTCCCACTTGCGCTCGACCTGACTGACCAACCGCGCCAGCACTTCACGTTCGTGGACCAGCATGTAGGTCAGCACGAACTCGGCCATCACCTGACCGAAGATGCCAACCGCGCGGGTGAGTTGATAGTCGCGGTACAGGCCGTCAGCCAGCAGCGGCGTGATGCCGGCCCAGGTCGATTGCAGCCATTTCGGTTTGTGGCCCTGGCGCAGCAGATTCGCCAGCAGGTCAGGCTGGCCAAGCCAGATCGGCGCCTCGGCGGCCATTTTCGACAGTTCGGCGGAGTTACCGCTGCTCAGCACTTCGATCTCGGGGGCTGTCTGGCGGAGCAGTTCGGTGTAAATGGGGTAATCGTGTTCGGCGATCAGAACGCGCATGGCTTCAAAACTCGAATAAACGGGGCATGCGACCGCGCAGCGTTCCGGACCGCGCTCGGTTGAGCCGGTCAGGTCTGACGCATGCGACGGTCCGGTGTACCCCTGCGGTGGATTGCAGGGTCAGAAATCGATCACATCGGATCGTTGCGGCGCAGCAGCTCTTCGGGCAGGTGCTCGATGTAATCGTCTTCGGCCGGTGGCATCTGCAGGTGGTAACCCTGCTTGTCCAGATTGGCGAGCACCGCGTGAATGTCTTCGCGGGCCAGGGCGCGCTCCGGCGACAGGACCAGATTGAAGGCGTGCTGCGGCTTGCCGAACGCGGTCAGCAATTCCTCGGGCACACGCTCCAGGGCGTCGCTCTTGAGGACATACAGGTACATTTCGTTCCTGCGCGGGCTACGGTAGATGGAGCAAATACGTTTCAAGGCTGTTCTCCGACGTTGGCCAGGCTGTCGAGCAGCATCTGGCCCATCAATTCGCGGCGCCAGCCACGCAGCGAATCGGGCAGTTTATAGGGACCGTCTGGGTAACCGGTCTTGAGCAGGGCTTCGAGGGTCTTTTTGCGCAGCATCAATTCCGGCGCCATGTCGAGACGCTCGGCTTGCTGTTGGCCAATGACGCGCAGGCTCTTGAGCACATTGGAGGCCTCGATCGGCAGCGGCTCCGGTAACGCGGGCGGCCAAAGATCCGGCGACACGCTGCCGGCTTTCTTGATCAGGTCGAGCAGAAACTCGCCGTCCTGACGCACGGTCTTGGGGTGCATGTCGTCGATCTTCGCCAGCGCGGCGAGGTTGTCGGGCTGGGATTTGGCCAGCGGCCAGAGCGAATGTTCGCGCAGGATGCGATTGCGTGGCTGATTACGCAGGCGCGCCTGTTGCTCGCGCCAGGCGCAGAGCTCACGCAGCACGGCGAGCTGCGCACGGGACAGCTTCCACGCCAGCTTGGCGTCGCGGTAAGCGTCATAAGGATCGGTTTCGCGGCGCAGATTGGCGACCAGTTCAGCACCGTCCTCCAGCACCCACGCGTACTTTTCATCGGAAAGACGCGGACGCAGCAGGTTGTATACCTCGGCCAGGTGAACGGCGTCTTCGGCGGCGTAGCTGATCTGGGTTTCCGAGAGGGGGCGTTGCAGCCAGTCCGAGCGGGTTTCGCCTTTCGGCAGGTCGATGTTCAGCACTTCCTGGACCAGACGCGAATAACCCATCGAGAACCCGAGGTTCAGGTAGGCCGCGGCCAGTTGCGTATCGAACAGCGGCGCCGGGAGGCTGCCGGTCAGGCGCAACAGCACCTCGAGGTCCTCGCTGCAGGCGTGAACGACTTTGATGACGTCAAGGTTTTCCAGCAGCGCGGCCAGAGGCTTCCAGTCGCTGATCAGCAACGGGTCGATCAGATAGGCGCTTGAACCATCGCCGATCTGCAACAGCGCGGCGATAGGATAGAAGGTGTCGACCCGCATGAATTCGGTGTCGAGTGCGACGTAGGGCAGGGTCTGCCACTGTGCGCAATGTTCGGCGAGGCTATGGTCGTCGCGAATCCAGTGAATATCGATGGCCACACGGCTCTCCCTCGAAGAATGGCGCGCAGTATATATCGCTACAAGCAGTTACCGGGCATCCGTCCTGCAAGTCTCGAACAACTTCATCTTTGAAGCGCGCAAATAGCCGCCGTGGCGACGACCGTCCATCCGATCACTGATCACTGGCCGGCCTTACGCAGCACATACACGCGCCACATGGCGTAGCCGGGGAGAAAGTCGTGGTGATCGACGATCTTGAAACCCGCCCGTGCGAACTCGGATTCGATGTCGCTGCGGCACACCACGAATCGATTACGGGGGGCGGACATACCAACCTCCAGTCGGCCCTGCTGACGTTTGCGACGCCACGATTTCACATTGCCGTCGACCCACAGCGCGACGATGGCCGTGTCGCGGGTCACCCGGTGAAACTCGTCGAGAATCGCACCGCGTTTTTCGCTGTCGCCCAGGTGATGGAACAACCGCATGCAGAAGATGCAGTCCACCGCGTTGGCGGACAGGCCGATGGAAAACGCCGAGCTCTGGAACGTGCGGATGCGCTTGCGCACCTCGCTGGATGACTGTGCCTCGGCGAACGCCAGCCTGTCGGTCGAAGGATCGGCCGCGAGGATCACCCGATTGGCGTGTTCGGCCAGCACCGGCCAGAAACGCCCGGAGCCCGACGGCAAGTCCAGCACCAGCCCGGGCTCGCCCGCATCCCGCAACGCTTTGCGCGCCAGCTGCGCATCGCGCCACAGACTCAGGCGTCGGCTGAGAGTGTGCTCATGCTGGCGCACGTCTTCGACGTGAACCTGCTTGCTGAGGGGCTCACTCATTGGCCAGTACCCCGTCCGTATAAATCCCCCGACAGCCCGCGAACATGTCCAGCGCCGGGTTATAAACGCTTGTGCGCACTTGCAACAGGCCCAGCATGGAATGAAACAAGTTGTCCTGACTGAGCGGCGCGTTTCGCTCTTTTTGCAGGCAGTGGGTATCCACAGCGAACGACTGCTGATAGCTCTCGGAAAACCAGGCAATCATCGGGACATGTTTCTGTTGATCGGGCGCCAGCATATAAGGCGTGCCGTGCAGGAACAGGTTGTATTCACCCAACGACTCGCCGTGGTCGGAAAGATAAACCATGGCCGTGTCTACTTTGCCCTGATTGTTGCGCAGGATGTCGATCAACATCGCGAGTACATGGTCGGTGTACAGCAATGTGTTGTCGTAACCGTTAACGATACTTTCCCGCGAGCAATTATTCAGCGCATTGCTTTCACACACCGGGGTGAACTTCTCGAACTCTTTCGGATAACGCTTGAAGTACTCAGGACCATGACTGCCCATCTGGTGCAGTACCAGCACGGTGTCTTTGTCCAGTGTGTCGATGAAGTGTTGCAGCCCCTGTAGCAGGATTTCATCGCGGCACTCGTTGTTGGCACACAACGCCGGATCCTTGAAGTTGCTGACATCCTGCATCGTCACCCGGTCGCAGGTGCCCTTGCAGCCCGATTGGTTGTCGCGCCAGATGACATCGAGCCCGGCGCGCTTCAGCACATCGAGCACGCCTTCTTCATTGCGTGCGGTCGTGGCGTTGTAATCCTTGCGGCCCATGTTGGAAAACATGCACGGCACCGACACCGCCGTCTCCGTGCCGCAGGAATGCACGTCAGTAAACGTGAGCAGGCCACGCTCCTTGCTCAGCTGTGGCGTGGTGTCGCGGTTGTAGCCCAGGATGCCGAAGTTCTCGGCCCGCGCACTTTCGCCAACGACCAGCACGGTCAGTGACTTGCGCTTGTGCTGCTGCCAATCGCTGGCAAGTTTGGCGTCTTGACCAATACTCACGAACGGCCGCTGCGCAGACTTGGCCTGCTCGCTCAAGTAACCCACGGACGCCGCCAGGTAATTGCTCGGCACGACCATCAGGCGCAACTCGTGATGATTGCGAAACAGCGAGGACAGCCCCTGGTAATTCAACAGCGCCACACCGCCAATGGCGACCGCGCAGACGACAGACACCAGCGCTTTGCTCAGCAACTCGCGAGGCCAGCGCCGATAGGCAATGGGTGTTTTGAAAAGAATCACCGAAGGCACGACACCCAGAAAGAACAAGTAGCCGAGTAACTTCAAAGAAAGCAGATCGCGCACTTCGGTGACATTGGTTTCAGCGAAGTTTCGGAACATGCCCGAATCAATCATCACGCCATACTGGCTCATGAAATAAGCCACACCGGCGCTGATAAAAAAGAGACAGATCAGTACGGGTTTCAATACACGCTTGAACGCTAACAGCGTGAAGAAAATATTAAACGCGCAGAACACCATCAGCGCAAAAGCACAACGCAACAACAGGCCCTTACCGTCCGAGTCGGTAATCGCAAATAGATGCTGCCAGAGGGTCAGGTTAAACCCGATCAACAAAAAGGCACTGGCAAGCACTGTCACAAGCTCGGGACGAACTGCTTTGACGTTGAGCATAAAAGTCTGCTTGGCTGGAAATGAGAATATAAACGCGGGAGGAACCCCGCCGATGCTGCGAACTTTAGGCATCGGGCCATCAATTTTTTGTGAAAAGGATGAGAACGATTGGTGGGGGTGGGATTGTTGTGTTGCCGCGGCATTTCGCTGGACGCAATGAAGCGATGCAACAGCTGGTGGCAGAAAACGAGGTGAAGCATTTCACTGCGACCGCTAGCTTACAGCTACGACCAAACATAATCAGGTTGCCTACCCTTTTATGGATGCTGTATTTTTTGAAACCACAATTTTCAGCCGGCTGAGGCCAGGTTATCTCGACGATGATGGCTATCGCTCGCTTCAGATCTACATTTTGGCGAGTCCCGAGTCAGGGGACCTCATGCCAGGAACGGGTGGATTCAGGAAGCTACGCTGGCACGATGAACGTCGAGGCAAAGGCAAGCGTGGCGGCCTGCGGGTTATCTATTATTAGCTGATCAATGACGGTCAGATCTGGATGTTTTCGATCTATGACAAGGATGAGGCCTCGAATTTGACCGCTGACCAGCAGCGTCAATTGAAGGCCGCTATCGACGCAGAGCTGCGCAAGAGAGGCAAACGATGAGCAAGAAGCGCGACCTGTTCGCAGAAATGATGGAGGGCGTTGAGGAAATGTCTGCACACCGAGAAGGGAAGCTCACCCTTCGCGGCGATACCTTTGAAGACAGGCCTGCGCCTGAGATTTCTGCTCAGGAAATAGTGGCCTTGAGGCAAAGGCTGCACATGTCTCAGAACGTTTTTGCGCGGCGGATCCGGACCAGCACGAGCACCCTGCGCAACTGGGAGCAGGAGAAGTCCAAACCCAATGCACAGGCTGCTTTGCTGATCAAACTGGTCGAAAAATTCCCTGACATGGTTGACCGCCTGAGCGCGGTTTAGGCGTTTGCTTGTAGAGCAATAGAGTTCAGCGCTCGCCCAAATCAACCACGGTTTCAAGAGAGGTGGTCAGGCTCGTTATTTCTGGCATTCCGTTCCTCAATTCATCCTCAACAATCATCTGCGCCGCCTTCTCGGCGATCATTACGGTCGGCGAGCAGGTGTTGCCGGAGGTGATGTTCGGCATGATCGACGCATCCACTACGCGCAGGCCGGTGATGCCGTGCACGCGCAGGCGTTCGTCGACTACGGCATCACGGCCCTGCCCCATCCTGCAGGTGCCTACCGGGTGAAAGATCGTCGTGCCAACAACGCTGGCCGCCTCGCGCAGTTCTTCCTCGGTTTGCAGGCTCGCGCCGGGCAGGTACTCGACCGGCTCGAAGCGAGCGAGCGCAGGCGCGGCGGCGATGCGACGGGTCAGGCGAATCGCGTCCGCAGCCACTTTGAGGTCTGTTTCGTGACTCAGGTAGTTCGGGCGAATGATCGGCGCGGCATCGGCCAGCGCCGAACGGATCTCCACCGTGCCACGGCTCTGCGGGCGCAAATCACACACGGACGCAGTGAATGCAGGAAATCCGTGCAGCGGCTCGCCGAAGCGCTCAAGGGACAAGGGCTGCACGTGGTATTCGAGATTGGCGCTTGTCTGCTCCGGCCCCGAGCGTGCAAAAGCACCCAACTGACTCGGCGCCATCGCCAACGGCCCGCTGCGATTGAGGGCGTAGCGCAGGCCCATGTTCATCTTGCCCCACACACTGCCCGCCATCTGATTCAGCGTCTGCCCGTTACTGACCTTGTAGATCAGGCGCAACTGCAGGTGATCTTGCAAATTCGCGCCGACGCCGGGCAGCTCATGCCGTACGCCAATGCCGAGCTTTTCCAGCAGCGGACGCGGCCCGACGCCTGAGCGTTGCAGGACCATGGGCGATCCGATGGCGCCGCAGCAGAGGATGATTTCCCGCCGGGCGCGAAGCGTCTGTTCCTGTCCGTTGACGCGTGCAATCACCCCGCTGGCGCGACTGTTTTCAAACACCACGCGCGACACTTCCGCGCCTGTGGTTACCGTCAGGTTCGGGCGCTTTAACGCCGGTCGCAGGAATGCCTTGGACGCATTCCAGCGCACACCGCGCCGCTGATTGACTTGAAAATAGCTGCACCCTTCGTTGTCGCCGCCATTGAAGTCGGGGATCGACGGGATGCCGGTTTGCGCCGCCGCCTCACGGAACGCGTCCAGCAACGTCCATGAAAGACGCTGCTGCTCGACGCGCCATTCACCTTTCGCGCTGTGAAGTTCCGAGTCGCCGGCGTAGTGGTTTTCCGAGCGCTTGAAGATCGGCAAGACGTCTTCCCAGCCCCAGCCCGAGTTGCCCTGCTCCGCCCAGCCGTCGTAGTCCCGGGCCTGGCCGCGCATGTAGATCATGCCGTTGATGGAGGAGCATCCGCCCAGTACTTTGCCGCGAGGATAGTTGAGCGCACGTCCGCCGAGGCCGGGCTCCGCTTCGGTTTTGAAGCACCAATCGGTGCGCGGATTGCCGATGCAGTAGAGGTAGCCCACCGGCACATGAATCCAGGCGTAGTTGTCCTGACCGCCGGCTTCGAGCAGCAGAACCCGGTGAGCAGGATTCTGCGACAGCCGATTGGCCAACAGGCAGCCCGCCGGGCCTGCGCCGACGATGATGTAGTCATGGAGACCGACGTCCGTTTGCATGCGTCCCTCGCTGATATTTTTTGTTTTTATGCAGGGCCCATCCTGAAGTTTTTCGCCACAAAACAAAAGACCGCCGCATGTTTCCATCGGGCGGTCCGGGTTGAAGCGTTTGCTGTCAGTAACGGATGCGATTACACCGCGCTGCGACGGTAGCTGCGGTAGTTCGGCATCCAGAAGTTACGCTCAATGGCTTCGACGAGCATCTCTTCGGTGGTCTCCAGCGCCATGCCTTCAGCCTGAGCCTGCTTGGCCACGGCCAGGGCAATCTTCTTGCTCACCTGTTGGATCTCTTTCAGCGGCGGCAGGACAGCGTCACCTTTGCCCGTCACCATCGGCGAGCATTCCGCCAGCGCGTTGGAAGCGGCCATCAGCATTTTGTCGGTGATGCGCGTGGCTTTCGACGCCACAACACCCAGACCGATGCCCGGGAAGATGTAGGAGTTGTTGCACTGTGCGATGTGGAAGGTGCGGTCGCCTACGGTGACGGGGGCAAACGGGCTGCCGGTCGCGACCAGCGCATCGCCGTTGGTCCAGGTCAGGACTTCCTGCGGCGTGACTTCGACCTTAGAGGTCGGATTCGACAGCGGCATGACCAGCGGCTTGGCGCAGTGCTTGTGCATCTCGCGGATGACTTGCTCGGTGAACAGGCCGCGCTGGCCGGACACGCCGATCAGCACAGTCGGCTTGCCGTTGGCGACCACGTCCAGCAACTCGGGCGAACCCTCGCCGCTCGACCAGCCCGCCACATCGGCAGACTTCTGCGCGAGGTTCTTCTGGAAGTCCAGCAGGTTGTCCATGCTGTCAGTCAGCAGCCCGAAGCGGTCGACCATCATCACGCGCTTGCGCGCTTCGGCTTCGCTCAGGCCTTCGATGACCATGGCCGCAATGATGTGCTCGGCGATCCCGCAACCGGCCGAACCCGCGCCCAGGAACACAACCCGCTGCTGGCCCAGGGTTTCGTGCTTGGCTTTGCACGCCGCCAGCAGGGTGCCCACGGCAACCGACGCGGTGCCCTGAATGTCATCGTTGAAGCAGCACAACTCATCGCGGTACTTCTCCAGCAACGGCATGGCGTTGGTCTGGGCGAAGTCTTCGAACTGCAACAGCACGTCCGGCCAGCGGCTCTGCACCGCCTCGATGAACAGAGCAATGAAGTCGTCGTACTCCTTGCCGGTGACGCGCTCATGGCGCCAGCCCATGTACATCGGGTCGTCCAGCAGCTCTTTGTTGTTGGTGCCCACGTCGAGCACGATCGGCAAGGTGTACGCCGGGCTGATGCCGCCACATGCGGTGTAGAGCGACAGCTTGCCGATCGGAATGCCCATGCCGCCAATGCCTTGGTCGCCCAGGCCAAGGATGCGCTCGCTGTCCGTCACCACGATGATTTTGATGCGATCTTTCGTTGCGCTGCGCAGGATATCGTCGATGCGGTCGCGCTCCGGGTAGGAGATGAACAGCCCGCGGTGGGTGCGGTAGATTTTCGAGAATTCCTGACACGCCTGACCCACGGTCGGGGTGTAGATGATCGGCAGCATCTCGTCGAGGTGCGAATCCAGCAGGCGGAAGAACAGGGTTTCGTTGTTGTCCTGAATCGAGCGCAGATAAATGTGTTTATCCAGGTCGCTCGCGCATTGCCGGTACTGGTTGTAAACGCGGGTGACCTGCTCTTCGATGGTTTCGACGTTCTGGGGCAGCAGGCCGACCAGGTTGAAATCGATGCGCTCTTGCGGCGTAAAGGCACTGCCCTTGTTGAGCAGCGGCATCTCCAGCAACGAAGGGCCAGCATAGGAAATATATAAAGGTCGCGAGGTCTTGGTCATTTGCAGTGATCGCCTTTTCTCTGTTTGCTCTATCAATACGACGTCGAAACGATGCCCCGGAGGTCGATGTAAACGACGCTCAACGCAGGATCCGTCCGAAAAAATAGGGGGGTAAAAACAGGGTGCCTATCTTACTCGCCTGAAAACGATTGCGACATTTTGTCGCTCACCGATTGCGAAATGATGGCCGGAAGTCGTCGGAGCGGTCAGGAAATAGCCCCGTATCAGGAACAAAAAGGGCGCGGCGGGTCACAGAGGAAACGACATGCTGGCGGACTGGACGTTTTGAGAAATGGAGTTTTGGCCGTAGTCACCTGAGGGCTTGGTACTAAACGCCTGACATATTGAACTGGCGATGAGCCACTGCAGTCACATTGATATCAAATCGGAGATATTAATGTCAGGCCAGCGCATCTTTCGTATCCACTACCGCTTTCTGGACGAGCAGCGAGTATTCCTCCAACCCGATTCAGCGCTGAACGAAGCCGATGCCTGGTACTACGCCTGCCTGCATGCGGGCATCGGCGTACTGCACAATTTGTCCAAGACCCGGGAAGAGCTAACGGCGCTGATCGCCCATGCCCGGCGGTATGGATTGACGGCGGTGCGTTGGGCGGAATGGGTCTGATTGTGTGCCCTCTCAACCGCTGCACCGACCTTTGGTGCTGGGGGAGCCCTATCCAGCGCGCTGGATCACATAGCTCGCCTCAAAGCCATGCACACACCCAATCACATTGAATCCTTTGAAATAGCCCGTGGCGCGAAGCAAATCGACCGCCGGGCCTACCTCCGGTGAGTGTTGAAAGTCCCCGTAGTCGTCGAAGACGATAAACCCGCCTGGTACGACGCTTGGCGAATACAGCAGGAAATCCAGCAGCACATTGCGCCCGGCGTGACCGCCATCAATGTGCAACAGCGCCACCTTCGGTGACAGGTTATAGAAACGCTCGGCGCACAACTCCGAATAGCCCCTCAGCACCAGGGCGTTGGAGAACAGGTTCTCCTGGTAATAGCTGAACTCTTCAAACTGATTGGGCAGCTCAAACGGATCAATCCCGATGATGCGGCGCTCGCGGTTGCAGACTTCATTCATCAGCACCAGCGACTTGCCCTTCCAGACACCAATCTCGACCACATCCCCGGGGATGCCTTCGACCAGAAGCGCCAGATATCCCAACAACCGAACGTGATCGTGAAACGATAATTCCTTGCGCGGCATCGCCCGCTCGGCCGGTAACGTGCCCTGCGCCTGCTCGAAATGCTTGCCGATCAACGCCCAGATCTGCGCGATCGAGTCATTGAGTTCCGGGTTGCTGATGAAGTCGTTGAGCTCTCGGATGGTGATCATGGCTTCTCTGACTGGCTGGAAGGATTGGGGTGGGGCGTGGAGCGATCTTGTACCGCTAGTGGGCGTGAGATCGATAGTAGGCGGGGGTTTGGAAAAGTAAAGTTCCGGGCAAGGTGACGAAGCATTTCCCCAGCCCGGCACTGACTTGATCTAGCGAAAACCTAGCCAGCCAAATCCCTTGATCAACAGATCCTTTCGTTTTCTCTCAACATGGGCGTCGATTGAACACAATATGCTCGCGAACAATTCCCACTCTTCACAGCCAAACCTTTCTGGAATGAAGGAAAGGTCGTACCACGACAATATTTCATCTACGGAATAGTCTCCGGACTTATAAAGCCTTATATAGCTTTTGAGATCATGCCTGAGGGAACGTGCTGCAAAATACGACTTCCCTTTCATCCATTTCTCTATTACCTGATCCGCTGGGAGCTGTCCTACCCTCTGATCCTCAGGCAGATAATCCAGTGTCCCTTCAGCCAGATGTTTCATGAAGTCGATGAGTTCCATAAATCCGCGCATGGATACCTCTTGAGGTTGCTAAGAAGTGACACTGTATTCAGGGGCCTGAGCCTTCGACTGAGGTTCTCAGATTTCAAGCTACCTGAAAATGACCCATCGTCCGACATAGCGCGCTCCTTACGCAAATGGCTTGTTAGCGGTCCTGTCCCAACCATCAGAAACGATATCCGCACTGCCACCGTATGCACGCCGCTGTTGTGAGTACTCGAACTTGACACGACAGTAATTCGGGGTGACCACTTCAACTGGGAAGCCAGACTGTTCCGCCCCCTGCCCACTCACCAAGACAATCAGCGGGGCAATGGGCACTGAAGATGGTCAGAGCGCATAATTCAGAGAGGTTTTCTCGCGTCATCTTAAGGACTTGCCAGACGAAGAAAAATTTTAGCCGACCGTCCTCAAGAGTGCCATTACCGTCAGAACCTTTCGCAGACGCCCAAATCTTCATGCCCCTTCTTATTTAAAACCAAACCAACCGAAATATTTTTTTAAAGCTTTTTTTCTTCTCAATTCAATATGCACGTCGAGCATACCCAGAATTTGAGCCAACAATTCTGGATCCTCACAACCGAATCGCTCTTCTACGAAACCGATATCGTAGTAAAAGAACAACTCATCAACCGAGTAATCCCCCTGAGCATGCTTACGAAGATATGATTTAATATCACTTCGTAATACACCGACTTCGTAGCAAGACTTCTTGTCCGTCCAACATTCAAGAAACTCCGTCAGCGACATAGGGCTGGTACGCTGATCTTCAGGAAGGTAATCTTGAATAGCTGTACCAAGCTCAAGCAGAAATTTGATAAGACTGTTATATTGTCTCATTTACCCTCACGGAATGGGAAAAGCAGTGACAATATAAGCAGGCATAAAGTTATATTCTTCGTATTGAATAACAATCCTCACTTTGCTCATGCTAACTAATTTTTCTGGAGCTGAACGCAGGACACCGCTGCCAATTATTTCGTTTAGATCCATTACCAAAACAAGGCGCTGCTCTTTAAGTAAAAATCCAACTTTGGACAACATTTGGATTTTTAGTCTATTAGCCTTTAAGACCTGACTAACCGCCTATTCACCCCACTAGCCACCGGTAGTCCTTAATAATCTATTACGCAGGCGACTTCTGAATTCTTTATCAAGCAAGCTCAAAACATTTTTCAGAAAAAAATATAAATCACCTTCGAAATAATCTTCAACGAAAGAAGTTTCCTGTCCAAACGGAGGATCTACATATTCTAGACCCTCTGGGGTCATATGGTTTTTAATGTAGCTTTTTATCTGTCTTTTTAAAAAAAATACGTTCAACAAATTTCGATCATCTATGTATCGCCTAACTATCTCATCTAGTTCTATTCGTTTGAACTGTACCTTCTCATCATCAGTAAGAAAT
The DNA here is from genome assembly GCF_039672565.1 of Pseudomonas sp. Ps21-P2. Classification (NCBI taxonomy): domain Bacteria; kingdom Pseudomonadati; phylum Pseudomonadota; class Gammaproteobacteria; order Pseudomonadales; family Pseudomonadaceae; genus Pseudomonas; species Pseudomonas sp. Ps21-P2. Next base: position 525,593 of record NZ_JBDFPL010000004.1, on the reverse strand, counting down.
TCGCCTACACCTTCTCCCACGTCGTAAATGAACTCAGTTATTAATCTGTATGCCACAATTAACACCTCATAACGTTGGGAAAGCAGTTATTATGAAATAAGGCATATGGTTATATTCAACAAATTTAATTCTCACTGTGACTTTAGACATCTCAATCGCAACATTAGGCGCTTCTCTTCTCACCCCCCAACCAATAGGCTTTTCTATAGTGGTAAAAATATCATATGTTTTTCTTTAAGAACAAGCCTAGCCTTGGATTGCATTAAAACCCTAAGCCTATTTCTTTTAATCGTTTGACTGACTGCCCATTCTGCTGTTTCAAGATCATAAAACGTAGATGAAACTACAACTCTCTTAGAAGCAAACCGTGCTTTTAAATACTCTATATCTTTTCCAACGTGTTTAAATATTGTATGTCCACCGCCAAGTTTTTTTGCGGCTTGCAGTGGCTTTTCGCTTGTCGTGACAGATATCCGACCCGCACGGACAGACGAAACCCTGAAAGCGTTATAAAGCGAAGCAGTAGTAAGTGGAACTGCGAACTCTGCAGCTAAACCTATGACCTGCCCAGTGCTGCGAGACGCGCCCAAAGCCTCAGCAGCATTGGCTCCTGCTTTGAAGGCGTAAGAGTTAGTTTCTTGCCCCGTCACAATTTGGTTTGACGCAGCTGCCAACTGATCGGAAGCGTGGATGCCCATTGCAACGCAACCTACTTTTGAAATCATCGATGGTTCTGGTAACGCACACAAAACACCAGAACCAGCAAGTTCTATAATTCCGCCTACCAATCGAAGACTTCCGAAGATGCGATTTGACATGATTTAAGCGGGCGAAAGCGACTCTTGCGTTAAGATGGCAGACATCTGTGCGAAGCTAAGGGCTACTCGAAAATCTCCATCATCAAAGTCAAACATAAAGCACTTCCTTCACGCAAAGGGCTTATTAGCAGTCCTGTCCCAACCTCCAGACACAATACCGGCACTGCCCCCATCTGCGCGTCTTTGCTGCGTATATTCAAATTTGATACGTCCGTAATTGAGCGTAACTATTTCTATAGGAAATCCTGATTCTCCTGCACCTTGGCCGCTTACAGTCGAAATAAGAACCTCTTCAAGCACGATGTCTAGATACTTGAATTTCTCAGTCCCTGCACGGTGAATTCGAACAGTGACTGCCGGGATGTGTGAGCCTCGGCAGCAAAGCTCAAACAGCTTTGGGGTCGCTCGATCAATGTATTTGCTGATTTGAAAATCACCAAGCGATACGCCTCCAGCAGATGCACCACCGTTGGAACTGGCGGACTGACTGATGGACTGACTGATGGACTGACTGATGGACTGCATGGCATCGTAGTGATAGGAAAGCAATTCGATCCAGCCTTTGTGTCCGTCGTCCAGCGACTCACCCTCGACACCATCAACCTTCATAAACGCATCAAATGACATAAAAGGTCCCTGCTTTTCAAAACGTCAGAAATGAAACCTTACCTTCGTTATTACTCGTATGCCAGCCTTCGAACTGCATCCAGCGTACGAATCAGAAGGTGCCCACAGATTGGCCTCAAGCATAAACATCTCTAAACGCCGGCGCCGGCGTGCAAAATCATTCGCTACCAAGCAATGGCTGAGGTTTTATCGAGGGCGAGAGCAATGCAAACCGCTTACATATCAGCAGTGACGCAAAGCCCGAGGCGGTATGAGCGTCACCATCCGTATCTCTTTCCAAACGCCAGAAACGAAAAAGCCCCAGAAGCATAACTTCTGGGGCTTTTCAAATAATGGCGGAGAGATAGGGAAAATCTGCCATCACCTCTCCAGCCCTTTAAACCCAAGCCCCACGCGGGTTTCGCTTCAGTTTGGTACAAAATACTGGTACAAAACAGTATCTCTACCGCACAACAGGCGTGCCCCATCATGGCAGCAGACAATCTTATCCTCAAAGCAGGCACTTGGCACGCTAGATACGTCATTCCAGAAGACCTGCGCGAGTATTTTGGCAAGAGTCAGTTTTCCCAGTCCCTGAAGACTGGTGCCAAGGCAGAGGCTCAGAACCTAAAAATCCCTCTCATCAAGCGATGGAAAGCAGAGATTGAGGTGAAGCGAAAAATCCAACGTGCGGAGAACGGAGACTTTCGCCTGAACATGGATTTTGAAGAGGTGAAGGAGGCTGCTGTGACATACATGGCTTCTAAGGCTGAACGTGAAGCAGAACACATCAAATCGCTCATTAACGACCTCATAGGTAAGGGTTCGACCTTTGGCGAACCTGAGCTTGACCGACTCAAAGCTGAACAGATAGAACGCATCATGCACCTGCACATGCAGGGATACATTTCTGATGCTGAATATGACCATTTTGACGATGAAATTGACGTATGGAATGTTCGGTACAGCATGAAGCTGAACGAGAAAGGTCAGCTCGGATTTGAGACGATTGTTGAGGCAGTTAAAAAACTAAACCGAATTACCAATCAAATTGAATTGAAAATGCTGATGGGAGAATTGTCAAAAAGTGATGAATTCACCATCACAGAAAAAAAAGAGGTAGCGGAATCCGCCAAAAATTTCGAATCTCACGCACCTGATACCCCTTTCACCAAAAAGAACCTTGAAACCTTTGCAACCTATCAAAAAGGCATTCGCAAGGTCATTGATAAGACCGTCGATATGCAAGTGAGTCGTTTGGAGAAACTGAGTGATTGGTTTAAACAAGAAAAAATGTCGTTGGATCACAAAAGCGTTCGACTCTATCTTGAATCTCAAACTACGCTTTCACCAAAGACGAAAAAGCAATACGTGCTTGCAGGGAATACGTTCTACAAATGGGGAATGAACAACCTCCCCCGCTTTGAATCTAAATTCCAGAATATGAAACCGCCGTTTCAAAATCACGAATTCCCGTCATCACGCAAAGGTAAAGCACAAGCAGAAGCCGAGCGTAAGAATTATACCGTAAAGCAAGCCGAAGAAATTTTTGCCAAGGCAAAAGAAATTAAAGGGAAAAATCGTCAACACCTCATGGATGCCATTCGCATTGGTGCATTTACCGGCATGAGGATTGAGGAAATTTGTCAACTCGAAATTAATCGTGATTTGGTTGATGACGAAGGGGTTTACTGCATTTCTCTTGACGATGGCAAAACTCGTTCATCTGTGAGAAAAGTGCCCGTTCACCCTGATCTTCTTCCAATCATAGAGCGCATGAAGAAGAATTCAAAAGACGGATTCCTTGTGCCCTCCCCCGCAGGCAATAAATACGGTATACGGTCAGACTTTCTGAGCAAGGCTTTCGGTCGCTTGAAGACCTCGATGGGCTTCAATGAACAGTACGTATTTCACAGCTTGCGCGGCACGGTGATTACGCAGCTTCAACGTGCGAGTGTCCCTGATCTGACTATCAAATGCATTGTTGGGCATGAAACGGGGGAAGTGACGTGGGATATCTACAGTGATGGCGCATCACCAAAACAAAAATATGAAGGAATTACAAAGCTTAAATATAGCTTTGAAGAATGATTCATGTGAATTAACAGCCAAGGCGGTTTAAACTAATAACGTGAAATTTTCCTGTACATGTCAATTTCACTTATGATTGATAGCTTGTCAGATCGGTTTAGAAAAGCTTTGAAGGACTTTTGCCCTCCCTCAGATAATCTATAGGCTTCAAACCAAAATCTGTATGCTGAAAAAAGGTTAAAGCTAAATCCTCTATGCGTTACAAAATATTCGTCGGTTTCTTCTAAAGGCTCATAACTCAAGCTGTATAACTTAGGCTCACCTCGGGAATTTACAATCACATTCGCTCCGTCTAGCGATCCCGAACTCAAATTCAAGTAAAAGTCTTCCTTAAAACTCGACTTAATAAATGACACACCGAAAATAAGTTTTATCTCAGAAGCTTTTGTGTTTTTAATATCCAATTTATCATAGCAATTGGCATTATCAAACAACCTCCAATTTCTTTTATTTTTTAACTTCTTATTGAATTTAGTTTTTGGACGAAAGGAATCGAAATTTAATTCATCCAAATACTTACCTGCAAATTCTATTTTCACTTTTTTTATTAATTTGTTTTATAAATAATACCACACTACTTTACAAAAAAATAAATTTAGCAATAAATATAATTTAACCACTTAGAATAATACCCAAATAAGTCCAAACAATTTTAGCTTTATCCGCTTTTTTACCATCCGTAAATTTCGCACGATGAAGGTATAAATTACCGCGAAGCGGAGTGGCTTCTATTCATGGCAATGCACCAGACAGAAGCCCACCACCCGCCTTAATCAAAATTTCATTTTATACGGCTTGGATTTCGCCAAGATCTGGAATTGCCTCGACTTCTCATCGAACACAACCACCCCATCACTCTGAACCATGTCAGTCCCGGCATAGCCAAGGCTTGACATGAAAATCAGGTTGCTCGAAACCTGATACGCTTTCCCACCTGCTACCTTCGGCAAATCAGTTCCTTCGCTTGGGAACTGCATAGGCGACTTGTAGATCTTTCCGTCATTCACGTCCACGAACACGGTGCTTTGGCATCCAGTACCGCAGGAAAAGGAATTAACGACGAAGTGACCGGCAAAGTCAGCCTTTTTCCCTACCGTCCAATTCACAGCATCCTTCGATTTCAAATCCTTTGCATATGCAGGGTTCGATTTCCAGTCGATCTTGCTCACTGCCTTTTGGCTCACAGCAGACGTTGGATAAGCCTCAAATTTGTATCGCTCATCACCATTCGCAACAACTGCCCCAGCGAGGCACGAAACCATCAGCAAACCGCTCAGAATCCCTTTCATTTGCTTTTACTCAGAAAATAGGTTGAGCGTGGAAAATAGCTCCAGTCTCAAAATGAAGCAAGATCGAAATGCTAAAATGTTTGAAACAACCATGAAAACCAATGAAGAAAGAAATAGAACCCATCAAAGCCGCTTTGAAGAAGCTAATTGACAAGAAGAACGATGATTCCCTTTATTACCCTGCCGCTTTCATTTCAGCCATGAAAATCGTTGCTGGCAAAGCCACAGCAAAAAATCTACAGGAACCCCCAATTCGCCAAGAATATTACATAGCAAAAAAGGAAGGCGACACACCAGCCCGCCAGAACGTGTATTTCACTGCAAATTCGGGTTTAGACGTGTTTGCACAGGCTCAGCTTAACCTAAAGGTTTTAGCCGTCGAAATTAGAGATTCTGCACCAGATTTCTACTATGCCTTAGAGAAATTCAACCTTAAGGCGCATCAAGCCAACCAAAATTCCAAGGTCCGTGGCGGGTACGATGATTTGACCCTTGCCACTGCTGAAAACGATTTATACAAAGCCATACGTCATCAGTACCCAGCTTTACGCATAGAAAGTCCTGATGTGAAAGATTCCTCAGCAAAACCCAAGCTGTAATCCCTCACACCATGATAAAGGCACCGAAAGGTGCTTTTTTATTGACTTCAGGATAATTACGCTTTTGATATCCAATTATTCCTAATTTCTCATTTCTGATATCGCTTCAGTCTAAAAACCGTCGATCTTTGAATTTACTGAAGCTTCGCAATCATTCATGATCCGTTTCGTTCTGAAACACTTCATAAACAATTCATAACCGTTTCAGAAGTGGTTATGAAGTAATTCAGAAAGGGTTATGAACCATTTCATAAGTGAATATGAATAAATTCATAAATTATTATGAATTATTTCAGATTAAGCCCTTGTTTTAATTTTCAAAATGATATTATTAGTAAATAACCATCTATCAAGGATTTTTACAATGAATCAAGACATTATTCACCCAATCTCAAAAATGACCGAACAGCTTCAACAAGCCAGGATTTTGATTTGGGTCAGTCACAAAAGCATTACCAAAACCACAACCATTGTGAACATGGCTTACTGCTTAGTGATGCAAGGTTACAAGGTGTTGGCAATCGACACAGACGGTTCACCAGCATTGCAAATGTTCTTCGAAGCGCATGTTGAAGAAATCGAAAAACGCATCAACAAGAACAAAAATAAGGTTCGCTTCCTTGAAGTAAAAGGTCGTGTTGTTAGCAGCGCTTTGATTAATCAAATCGAGCACGATGAGTTCGCGTTGGAAAATCGCCCTGTAGTAATCGCCAAAAGCTTGCACGAATTGGCTGCACAGATTGATGTGGTTAAGCGTGATTATGCTCATTACGATTATATCCTAATCGACGTTCCTGCAAAAATGTTGGACGCTAAAAACCAGCCAATCAAAGAGTTGAAGAGGCTGATGAGCTTCAGTGACCTCATCATCACGCCGTACAAGTGCGACACACAGAACACAATCACAGCCGTTACCGTGTCTGACATTGTAGAGAATTTGAAGTACGACGCAGCCAACAATGGCGGCAAATTCAACGCTAAAGTGCGCTCCCTTCTTGCCTTTGAGCCTTCTCGCATCAAAGCCAATACCAAGGCAGTGAACGCGAAAATCACCCTCACTGACACCTCAACGGCTACCGCCAGATTGGCGCGCAATGAGCAACGCAAGAGCTTGAAGGAACAAGATCGTATTGAGCAGATGCACAGGCAGATTGCCGAATTCAGTGAGAGCTTTGGCGAACACCAAAAGCCTCTAAACGTACCTTTGATATTCCGTTCGATCTACCCGAACCAGTTTAACAAAGGCGAAACCATTTTCACCTCTTCGACTGAATCCGCAAAGGTTGCTCAAGCAGAATTCACGCTCGTTGTGAATGCCATTATTGAAGCCTTGTACGAACCAGACTCAGTAGAAGCCACACAAACTGAAACCACATTAACCATCTAATTAGGAGAAATTATCATGACATTTGACATTAAAGCAGCAAAAGCCCGCGCAGAAGCAAAACGTGCAGAAGCGCCTTTCATCGAAGCTGAACCACAATTGTTGGTTCCAGCCGTTGAAAAATCCGCTGAAGAAATTCAGGCGGAGATCGAACAAGCGGCAATTGAAAAGGAAATCCATGACCAAAATGTTTTAGCTTTCAAAATCGACAAAGGCTTGAAGGAACACAAAGCTTTGCAAGAAGGCAACACCTTGACCATCAAGAGCTTTGCTTTCACAAGCAAGACTGAGAACGCCATGAACCTCTTTGGCGCTATCACTGGTAGCACCCGCTACAAGAAAGGAACACTCAGTAGCTCAGTGAGCAATGACGTTGAACGTATGTGTATCCTTCGAATAGAAGCTCTCAAAGACCCAGTGCTTCAAGCCTACCTTGATGGCGTTGACGCAAAATACAGACGCTCCATCGACTGATTCAGATTCACCAACCCAGCCCCTTAACCGGGGCTTTTTTGTACCTTCTGAAAAACTTCAGATTTACTCATTAACGATTTCATACGTCATTCATAACAGTTTCAGAAGCACTTATGAAATACTTATGAACCACTTCATAAACAATTATGAATATATTCAGAAATAATTATGAATTAAACCCACTGATGGTAAATTTGGAATATTGATTATGCTACAATGATAGTATAAAAAGGAAAAACCTTTTTAAATAACTATCTAATTGGAGCAAACACTATGACAAACACAAACAGAATTTCAGCCGCAGATTTTTTCTTAAACGACTTAGGCAATTTCGCTGATGATATTAATTTCAATGGTGAAACTATTTACGCATTGAATGAAAAAGCAGTGATATTAAAAAACAGCAACACAGGTAAAATACATAACTACAACAGAAGCGATTTAGTGAACGATATGAATTTTCAAATCGATTTAGGAATTTTGGATAATAGTGAAGTGACATTAGAAAACGCTCAACGTAAATTTGTGCAAATACGTTCTCTCTTACCAGCATAACTAACGCAGCAAACGATAGCCCGAAAGGGCTTTTTTTGTGTCCGCAGTTTCGTAACCACTTATGAATATATTCATAATGATTTTTGAAACGACTCATAAACCTTTCAGAAGCTCACGCCATCCAAACGGCAACCTCGACACACTCTGGACCAGAAATCGCAACCACAGCCCTCTCAGGCATCCGAATGAAAGTTCAAGACAGAAGCCCTGTGTTGAATTTCAGATCAACAGCAAGGGCTGAACTCAAAACTTTTTAACACAGCGAGCCTATGCGTAGGGTTCTTCTGAAAGGTTTCAGAAGTGTTTAAGAACAAATTCATAACAGGTTCTGAATCAGTTCATAAGTGCTTATGAACCAAATCAGAGCCACCTAGGAACTAAATCATATAGACTTATGAAATCACTATAATAAAACAAAACCCTTAATTAATATTATAAAGACTTGTTTTAATTTAAAATCTGTTATAATGAGGAATATAATAATATTATTTATCATGAACATCGAACAAAAGGATTACCCTCTTAAGAAAAGCGAAACCACAGGAAAGATAATTATCAGCGACCCATACGAGTCAATTGATGAATTCATTGACCGAATTGAAATTGGAGATATTGTGTCAGGTAAAGTCAGGATGATACAACCATACGGTATCTTCATTGATTTAGGTCCAATGGATGGTTTGCTTCATAAATCAAAACTGCTGAACGGCGATGAAGATATTTTCCAAGAGCTTCACGAAGGCAGAGAAATAGAACTGTACATCTTCAACATTGATAGAGAAAAACGCACGATAGCATTGTCACAGTACCCTAGAAAGCAATCTAAGATTGAGATTCCCAAATCAATACTGGTGCCGGGTTCTGATAAAGCGTATTTCGTGGGCTGTCAGTTAAAAGGCTACTCTAAGTCAATCTCTGATTCAGGCATTCACTTTATCAACGCAGATGGTTTCACCGGCTTCATTCCTAACCGCTCTATTTCATCAGACCCAACAAAGATAGACGCTTTTAAAGAAGCCGCCTCAAATGGTGCGGAATTATTAGTAAAGATCAGCAACATCAATGGCAAGAATTTAGCGTTTCTGGAAATCACAGAATACATCAGACCGAACCTAGAAGCTTATTTCCATTTCAAGCTTAACAAGGATACTCCGTTTGATGCCAAAATAATCCGTATCGATAAGGACGAAATATTCTTGAACGTGGACAAAGATATAAATGCATTCATGATGAGAAGAAACCTACCTGAGCATTTCACCACTCTGAACCTCGACCTGCACAAAGTATTCAAAGTGGGCGATGTGTTGAAAGTGAAATCCAAAGGCTACAGCGAAAAGCTTCTGAATGTTTGCATGGAATGATTCCGAAAAGGTTCATATCCAATTCATAAATGACTATTAATCTATTCATAGGTAGTTCTGAACTGTTTATGATGTGATTCATAAATGTTTTGGTTATGGTTAAATTGAGGCAAATGATTTTTATATAATTAGGAGTATAACCACTCTTTCTATCATGAACAAAATATCTCAACCCGAAGCACAATCATCACAATCGAATAAACCCGTTAAACCAATTGATCTTTTAGCAGATTTTTACTGTAGTACCATCAACCTAGAAGCTATCAAGCGAGTCACAAACCCAAAACCACACTGAGTAACAATTCCCCGCGCAAGCGGGATTGGTTTCTCTCAAACATAAAAAAAGCCACTGCATGAGTGGCTTCATTCAACATCAACATAATTTACAACCCGCGCAATGACATGTAATAAGCGTTTCTACGACCGACCAGCACTGAGCGCATCATCAGTGAGTACGCCGAAGCCACAATAACCAAAAACCCAGTCATTGAAGCGTAGATGGTGATGAACATCGCTTTATGGTCTGTGAAGTAGAAGGCACGTTTAGCCTCATCCATTGCTCCATGATAGTATCTGCTTTCAAAGAACCAGTGATATTCAGGCGCAAAGCTCCAAAAATTAATACCGAAGAACATCATCGTTGCTGCCTTCCAACCTACCAACAGAGCAAAGCATGCAGCAGCGAACTTCAAAAGATTCATCATTGCAAATACGCCAGTTTCGCTAGACGTTGGATTTTTTGGAGCTTGTCTATCCACTTTAAGAAAATGCTTGATGAGCTTAATGTTGATGCAACCCAAAAACACAGGAAGAAACATCGTGGCTAATTGGTATTTCGCCATGAATCCGGGTAATTCATAAAAACCATGGAAAACGTAGATACCACCGATAATGATGATATTGGAAAGCACAGCGTAGTGAGACACAATTTGTGTCAACCAACTGAAAAAATTAGTAAATCTATAAAGCTGATGATTATGGTGTTTCATTAAGAATTCCTCGGGTTCGTATTCCCTTTACTGCAATTATATCATTTGATATACTCTTTATAACTCCAGTAAAAAGAAAACACAAGATCCTTTCGTCCTTTAATTAAGACCCCATCAATTTATTGGTTAATGAATTAAATTTATCAGCCGCTTCTTGATAAGTATTCATTGCATTTTGAGTATGCTTCACAATGGTTTCGACTTTAAAATCTTTTTCAAATGCGTCCAAACCATTTAGCAATGACTTAGCAATTTCCCACTGAATTTTTACGCTTACGAATTGGAAGATAATGGCTGTGAAGACTACTCCACAAAGCGTGGCTATAGGACTTGTATGCATCATCAACGGCGTGCAAATTGCCCAAACCACTAACCCTACGGTTGTGGAAATCAAAGCGTGAATAGCTACGGCGAACATCCCGACGATGAAAATCAGGGACGGCTCAAGTAATTTCCACACCAAAGACAAGCCTGTATCCATCAGTGTTTCATTAGATCTTTGATGATCCAAATTTGAGTTATTCGGCATTATCAACAGCAATATCTTGTAGACGATGATTATCAGGAATGAAGCCAATCCGGGCACAATCGATCCCAAACGACAGATAAAAAGCATCGGGAATAGCACACCACCGATGAGCAATAGCGTTCCGCATGCCGCCATGGCTAGTCCAGTGACGAAATTTGCAGATCCCGCATTACGGGCAATCATTTGGCTTCTCTGTGTTTCACCGTCTTTATAGAAATTCTTAACGACTTGACCAACCGCATAAATCGCCCAGTATGCTTGCAGCATTTTTAAACCACTTTGAAACAAAGCGGCGCTCTGATTAAGCATTGGCGCAGTACAGGTATTAATAGCTTTTGTACAATCCTCGAACGTAAATCCTGAAATCTTGTAGTAATCACCTAGCAACGCATTTGAAATGCTTTCAACAGTATTTTTAATTCTTCTATCTGCCACCTCTTTTTGAGATCCGTTAATCAAGGCTTCAATTGTTCTGTTTACGTCGAATACTTTTTGAGTATTCATTGCCGCAAGGCTTGCGCCCATCTTCGTGACGTCATTCACCCCATCCAAACCGGCTTTTTCATCGTTCCGTCCGCTTAACTGATTGCTTTGCTTTACCGAAACATTGACGTTGAATTCATCGTATATCGCTTTATCCAGACTATTAGATACATCGCGAATCATATTCATGCCAATTATGAAACTTCCCACATTTGAGTCAATCGCATTCGTTTTTGCAATCTGTGTTGCTGCTTTCGTTTTGTTTTCTACGAATGCAGTTGCAGCGGAAATATAGACTTGTCTAGCCTGAGCAATCGTTGCATTTATTGATTCTTGGGTAACACCATCATTCTTGTCAAAGAATTGGATTTCACCATTTTCACCTGTAATGACTTTGCCATTTAGATCCCTGTTAATGCATTGTTCATAAGCGACAGGATTACTATTCGATTGACTCGACCAATTTTCTCTTCTGTTATCAACATTCAACGCCTTATTACACATCAATCTTATAGTATCGAAAGCTACCGTGTGAGCGTAATCAACTATCTCTAGCAGCTTGGCTTTAACAGTCTCATCATTACCGTAGTAATTAAACGATCCGAAATCCAATAGCTTGTAATCTCCTACCTCATCAAAACAATCTTTTGATTTCTGCACGTAGCCATTCAGAACCGTAGTCGCCACGAACCTGCTGGCTGGCGCTGGCTGCTTCATACACTCAGTAAATTTTGACGGCACTAGAAAACGTTTAAATCCTTCTGTTTTGCCAAATTCATGGGTGGCGAAGCTTTTACTTTCAAGCAACCACAGCGCCGCACTGTTCTCAACCTCACTTTGAAACATAGATGAGAATTGTGAACTCGCCATTGCTTCTGCTTGTGTCGTTTCAAATCCTGTATCAATCTCAGTCGCTGCCAAAAAGGTGTTACTGAACCAGACTGCGAGTGAAATTAGGAGCAACCAGCTTGAAATAAAAACGCCAAAAACTAATGGGAAAATCTTGCCAAGACCTAGCAGATAAAAAACGATCAGAAACTTAATGGCTAAATAAACGAAGTCGTGCTTTGTCTTGCCTAAGAATTCGCCCGTGAATTGCGTGCAATAAATCATATACAGACCGTAAATCGTTCCTAAAATTAAGAAAGCCGATTTCACGTACTCAAAAAATCTATCCTTGTATTTTGTGATGAGAGTTTCTGTTTTATCCCTTACTGTCAAATGAATTTGATTGTCATCATCATTCCACAAACCTTTGTTTGTTAAATATTCAGCAACTGGGGCAGATTCATCAGTAAGCATAACATCGAGCGCAGGCGAAATAAATGGCGTGTTTTCCAATATTTCGTTGGCGCACTGATTTACTTTGGTCTGTGATTCTAATTTCAAGCAATCCACATTGCTCAATGCAAATGCAGAATTCGTAAACACAAGAAGAAAAAGAGAGAAGACAAAGGTGTGTATATTTTTCATTATTAATAATTTTATCTATCATCATTATAGCATTCCAAACACCTCTATTAATCACGTTAAGATATGAATTGCACAATCCAAAGCCATTCACCAAAACCCCCGCAGGGGCTTTCGCTTATTCAGAATTTATCGTCATCTCTTTTTTCAGCAGCGTTACTTATTGCCTCGAACACCTCGGCTGAATAAAGCATAATCTTACCGATAGTTGTTTCGACCGTTTTACCGTTTATCTTGTGAACCTCGCCATCTTTTTTTGCGCCATTCCTATGAACTAGATCATGCCGAATATTCGCGATCTTGAACATATCCTGTTTGTGCTGGCTGTTTAATTTGCCTTCGCTAAGAATATTAACGTATTGCTCAACAATTCTAATATTATGAAAGGTTAAGTCATTCAGTTTGAGCATGACTATCCCTTCAATACCGTTGAGCTTAATTATATCCTTGAGACTAAATTTCTCTGATTCGATATCTGCATATCCCTTTACAAGTCGTTCCATCAGATGGGGAAATTTCTTTACAGAGGCTTTTATCACGTCGCCAACCATTGCTTCGAAGAGAGTTACAGCATGCGAATACATCATCTGATGCTTCATTTGGTCAACGTATGAATCAGAGTCGCTCGCTAACATGTTTTTTAATTGTTGCATCTGCGAGTGATAAGACTCGTAAATAACATGGTATGGATGTTCCTCAAACCATTGCATTTCCGCTTCGAATTCTTCACCGTCCAATTTATTCTGATACGCCTCAGCCATTGCTTCCCACTCGGGCGTGTCTTCCTCAATGTCCTCTGAGACATGATATGTCTCACTCATCCACTTACGCATGTTCTGGTTTTCGACTTCAAAGAACCAATCTTTTGAACTGCTCATTTTAGATCCTCAATGGATGGGTGAAATCAGATCCGGCAAGATCTGGTGATATTTGTCCTGCAAAGCCTTCACTGTACCGGCATAACGTGGATCGCCAGTGAGGACCACCGCAAGCTGATACGTCATCACGTTCAGCCCGTTGCTGTTTCTCATCACATCCTCAATCAGCTTCACGGGATAGCCTTCGACATGCCTACGCAGTGGGTGAATCCCACTGTGAACGAACGAGTTCATCGCGTGGTAATTCACCTCTTTGAAATTGAGTAGCATCCTCAAAGCGGGTTCAGGAGCCACCTTTACGCACTGATCGAGCATGGCACCGAACATAGGCAATTTCTTAGCTTCACGCTCAGCATCTAGTGTCAGCGGGGACGCTAGTGTCTCGATTTGTACTTCGGTAGCGGCATAAAGAAGCCACACGCTTCTTGTGAGTGCTTCGTACTGCAGTCTTACCAACGATAACGCAGACGTGTAGCACTCGGCTCGCATCAACAAGCGTAGGCTCAGAGCGTGCTCTAACGCCATCCCACACGCGACCATAGCGACTTCATGACGTATGCCCGGATACGCTGGTACGCGATCAAGCAGACCCAGGATCTCAACGTGCAGGTCATCTGACCTATTTAGGAAATCGTCCATGCTCATGTTGATTGTTCGCCGTCCTCGCTAGCTATGCCAAGGACATCAACAGCAGATCTCCAAACTAATTCGGCTTCAAATCCCTCGCCATAACTAAATTGGCTTCCTTCGTAATTCAAAACATTGAGCATCAGACCGTATAGCAGGTTGAAACACATGCCGACATGCTTATGTTCGCGAATGAGACGAGGTATTGTTTCCTCAACAGATTTAGGATGAGCAGACGAATTTCTAATTTTCGAATGTGCTTTTATTTCGTCTTTTGACACTATCCCCTTTTTCTCCAAAATTTTAAGAGCAGCGCCTGCATGTATATTTCCCCAGCCACCGACGCTTTTGCTAATAACTTTAATATGAGACTGATCAATTTCTAATTTTTCTACTTTTTCTATTATCTCCTTTTTTTTGGCTTCAAACTCACCATCTACTACTTCTTGGAATTTAGGTATGTAGATGTCGTTCAGCACGCCTTCCACCGCCACACCTAAAGTGAGGTTTCGGATTTCTCGGCTTGCGTGATACCCAAACCACACTCGCTTCCATTGCGCATATATGCTTTCGAAGTATTTTGGCTTTTCTAACTTTAGCTTTACGATCAGACGCAAAAGCTGGAAATGACTTTCATCTTGCCAAACCCCGTCAATAATGGCTCTGTCGCAAACCACAGCAGGAATCGACTTTGTTCGGGCGGAATTCAGTACGCTGCCAACTGACAATTCCTTTGTTGATCCACTTCGTTTTGAGAAAATATACGGCTGCGGCATTGAGCCAGCTGTAAATCCTATATAAAAAAGTAGGGATTCCAGCAAGTGTTCAGTATCGAATTTGCCTTTTGCCGTAATTGAAACATAATCATCGTAATTTACAACAGAAAGATCTATACCATCCCACGCTAGAACTGTCTGATTTGTTTTGTAAGATTCGCTACCAAGTGATGACTTCTCGGTGTTTATTTTATTTTTAGGTATTGCCACCTTTTCTTTAATCTCAAAATATATAAAATCCGGAAACTCGTTATTTTGCTTCACCTCTTCCGTAAACTTTATCGACGAAACAAAAGCATACGTTATAAAAGGGGGGCGATCCAGCTGCCTGATTCTTAAAGAAAAGTCACTAGCTGATAGCTTATCGTTAGTAATCGTAATGGCAGAAAGAAAAAGTTTTTGATCAGCAGCGAACGGGTCAACTGGAAAATGGTTCCCCCATAAACTTACAGGGACGTTACATGCTTCCAAACACACAAATTCCAGATAGAGCGTACCCACCGAATTTATTTTAATAATCCCGTGCCCTGCTAAACGTATGCCCCCTTCTTTCTTTTGCTCAATGACTACGCTAATGCAATGGATGGTTAAGCTTCCGTCTCGTACCGCTGGAAAATCATTTTGGGACAACATATCACTTCCTTTTGAACGCCTCGATCAATACTAAGCGTGGTTTTAGCACTTTACTCTCTTGAGAGCCGCCCAATCCGTGCAGTAGCTGTCTGAAAGGAAATCCCTCTTCATGCCCCATTGGGGGATGGGTGGCTCTACCGCCAGCCTGATCGAACCACGCCCATAGCGAGCATTGATCCCATCCACCACGCTCATCAGCGCGTCTGAATTTCGTCTAGGTTCAGGCGCAAACATGTCAGGTTGGTAGCCCTCACCAGAGCAAAATTGGCTCAGCACAATCCCCGCTTTTGCGTACCTGTACCCATCAACGTAGATCATCTGTAACCCTTCGAGAGCCGCCGCAACGAACAATCTTGTGTCATTCGATGGAGCTACCAGCCCGCAGATCACAGCACGGCTATACGGCTTATCATCGAACCTACTGGTTTGGATAAATACCTGCAGACAGGATGCAAGCTGCCCTTCTGAACGGAGTTTGGCACACGCTCTGCTGGCATACGTAGCCACGGCTTCCCTGAGTCCCTGCAATGTCGTCACACGCTCACCAAACGACCGGGTAGACGCAATGGTTT
The DNA here is from genome assembly GCF_039672565.1 of Pseudomonas sp. Ps21-P2. Lineage (NCBI taxonomy): Bacteria > Pseudomonadati > Pseudomonadota > Gammaproteobacteria > Pseudomonadales > Pseudomonadaceae > Pseudomonas > Pseudomonas sp. Ps21-P2. The sequence continues at coordinate 509,459 of NZ_JBDFPL010000004.1, read as the reverse complement.
GCTTGGGTACTGGACCATCAGACAAGGCGTAACACGACACACCAGCCAGCTCCATCGAGGTCTTTTCAACGTTTACGTTGAAGAGCTTTCTCAGTGATTTTCTGTCATACCTTTGCAGGTCAACCGCCTTCTTGATTCCCATAGCTTCAAGACGACTAGACAGCTTCCTGCCAATCCCCCAAATCTCATCAACTGGCATCCATTTCAAAAGCTTGTCCCGCCGAATTTCGTCCATCAAAACGACGACACCACCAGTTTGAGAACGCCACTTTTTCGCGCTGAAATTTGCAGCTTTGGCGAGAGTTTTGGTCGGTCCAAAGCCTACACCAACTCCAATGCCCGTCTGACGCTTCACAGCGGACTGGATCTCCCGACCTAACGCCTCCAGGTCGCCGGGAACACCAGTGAAATCCAGCCATGATTCGTCAATCGAATACACCTCAATTCGAGGCGCAAACGTCTCTAGCACGCGCATTACACGGTTACTAACTTCTTGATAAAGCGCATAATTTGAAGACACAACACGCAAGCCGTGGCTTTTCATAAGGTGCTTAATTTCGAAGAATGGCGCACCCATCTTGATACCTAATCCGCCAGCCGCAGAATCCTTGGATTTGGCCATGGGACAACGGGAAACGACACAACCATCTGAATTCGAAAGCGCGACCACCGGAACGTCCACCAACGTAGGGTCGAATAGGCGTTCAGCCGATACGTAGAAGCAATCACAATCGACCAGACAGAAGATCCTGTTCATGGGTTCTTTTCTGTCCCAATCACAAGCTCAATCTGCTTGCGCACGTACACGGAAATGCTTCCACTCATGTGACACATGAGCAATGCGAGTTCTTCGGTAGGAGGCACGAAATCTTCGTCATGACCATGAACGGTGGATTTCTTGTTTCGAGTAGTACCAATTGAGTGGCACATCTTGACCGCCCCCGCCAACATCTGCCCGGTGTAAGTCTCCTGAATGCCTCGTTCGAAGAAGATCTTGTTAAGCGCCCCAATTGATTCGCCCATGCTGAAATCCGTGTATCCGGTATGACCAAGCTTTCTAAGACATCTCTTGAAGGTCGCCTCAAGCAGAAGCGCACCGCTACGAACCGAATCTGCCGGTCGGGTCTTTCTCGTGCCGTGGCAGTCGAGCCAGAGATCCAGCAGCGATTGGTCGTCAGAAAGCTCAGAGGAAATATCTTCATCAGTTTTAGCAATTTGTACGGTCAAATAGCGGGACAAATCGTCAGCAACCTTCCGCGTGTCTTCCACATCAGCTTGCATCCGTTCTGTCAAATCCGTTGCTACCGAGTGAAGCACGGCAGGCGCACTCATTCTTTTCAGCCATTTAATGGAAAGATCACTCAGTAAATACCTATCCGGTCCTGAACTGTTCATGATTTCTGGCACTTGTTCAGCGAAAAGGACGAGCCGCTTGCCATTGAAGAATAAATACCCAGTAACGTGTCCCACCTGTTCACATTCTTCATCGTAATTTTCTTCAAGATTGAACCAGTCACTTTGTGCAACGAAGCCAAGCTCGCCAGCCTGCTCAATCAAGATTTTCTCGAAGGCTTTGATCCCATCCCAAACCCGCGCACGCTCAGCACGCAGCTTTTCACTGGCTACTGCCAGATCCGTCAGCACCTTGTTCATCCCACAGCCCTCACCTAGACACGCTGTGAAGGTTGTACAGGACGACGCCCCATAGGTCGATTTCTTCCCAATCGCCAACCTCAATGTCAGCGTTTGCAGGGTTATGAGCGACTAGCAGCGGAGACTGACCAAGGCGTTCGCGATACTCCTTGCAGCAGAAATCTGCGCCGATGACGACGACTACTATGTCTCCATCCAAAGGCTCAAGAGCTTTATCGACAACAAGCACGTCACCATCGTATATCCCGATCCCTGACAGCGAATTTCCATCAGCACGAAGCAGCCACCGACTCGGCTCACGAAGGCAAACGAGATCATCAATACTCAGAGGTGGCTCTGAATATTCGAGTGCCGGGGACGGAAACCCACAGCTAACACGCCCTACGATGGGCTTCTTGATAGGGTTGGGTTGGGCGCTGATGGGACCGATGATGGTGATCATGTGGGACTGCTCAAGGATACTGTACATTTAAACAGTATCAGTGAGTCCCAAGAGGCAGCAAGTAGACGCTGACAAGATGACTGTCTAAATGCCTACCAGTGCTCAAGATGTTGAAGCCCAACACCTTCTAGCAAGCGTTTCTACTTCTTGACCGGCTGGCTCACTAGCTCCACCAAACGGTCTAGTTCCCGCGAGTCTGCACGGCAGATCACGTTAAAGAGATACGCGCGCTTCTGTTCGTCCGCATCAAATTCCAGAAAGAAATCCCGTACAGAACAGCCCAGCTCGACAGCCAGCTTGTAGAGAGCATCAACGCTCGGCGTGACCGTCCCAAGCTCGAAACGGGAGATGGTATTTGAGTCAAATCCAGCCCGTAGACCCAATTCAGCTTGGCTCAAGCCGGAAGCCGAACGCAGGCGCTTCAAGGTCTGCCCAAGTTGTAAATTTTTCATCTGCTAATTTCAGTATAAGAAACAAGCAGTTAACTCCTTTTCTCGTTCGCTCGTAACAACGCAATACGTAGACTCCGCTTGAGTAATTCTACCTTTTACGTAGAATTACACGCACAGCCGCCCGTCCGGCTCAATCTGAACCACCTACACGCGAGAAAATGGACATGAAACGCTCACTCAGTCTTGCCGTAATAGTCGCCGTTGCCAGCCTCTCAGGTTGTGCAGATCTCCAAAAGCAAGCGAGTGGCTACATGCCCGGCTCGCAACCAACCCAGCCCACCACAGCAAGCTACGAAGGCGGTCAGCAGGTTCAATTCATCCCCGGCAATGCGAAAGCCACGAACACCAGCTACCAAGCCAACAACACTGGCACTGCCAACGGTCAGCAGGATTCGTCGTTTATCGGTGACATGATGAAAACAGCTACTGACTCAGTGAAGTCAGAAGCAGGTTCCACAGTCCGCTCCACGGTTCGCGGTCTGTTCAGTCGCTGATACTGAACTATAGATCGAGCCACAAGCCCCGTAAGTGGGGCTTTTTCACGTCTGGATGGGGTTCACTTGATGAAGACTCTAACCGCCCTCGCCTTCACATTGCTCGCTTCCATGGCTTACGGTAAATGCCAAGATCGTTACTATTATTATGAAGCCAAACCTTTGCCAGCAAAGGTCAAAAATTGGCAGATTTACGAAGACAACAACATTCAGTTTTCCAAAGAAATCAAAGATTTTCTCAGCATGACAGCGGCATGTTCTCCAGCATTGGATGGAGAGGCTTACCATTTTACGGCATACTTTAATTACATTGTTGAGCCAAATCTTTGGAAGAAGCTTTCAAACCCACTGTACAAAAATATGGCAATTCGTCTCCCAAATGGCGTGTACGCGCAAGGCGCAAATGCATCAACAATGGACGTTGTTGAATTCAACCAACAGAATCGAAAAAGCTTTACTCAATACCGGGCAGAGCTTTCCTACGCTGGGAAAACCTCAGTAATTTACGTGTACCTTGTGCGTAAAGGAATTGACCAAATGTACACGCCGTTATTAAATGTAAGCTTCTCAAAAAATTATCAACGTGATGGTTACTATTTCACAGAGTACAAACCATGAAAAAAGTTATAGGAATTGAGTCAGGTGGGAAATCGGCTTTCAAAGCTGATGACGGGAAATTCTATGACACGTCAGGTCGCGGACTCGTAAACGAGCGCGATGCAAACGCGAATATAGACGCCGAGATACAATTCAAAGAATCACAAGGCATTAACACAATCACCGGAATTGATGGCATTATCATTCTAATTGTGTGCTTAATTTTGCTGGGAGTATTTGGTTACGGGTTAAATTTGTTCGCTACCGGAGCGCCATTGAAAGGAATATGCGCCGTGGTTGCCTCCTTTCTGCCGGTTTATCCACTCTATCGATTTTTCTTCTATACGTTCTCAAGCACCCGAATAATCGTTTACATAGCCACGGTGGCGTTAGGACTTCTCATTAATTGGGCTTCCATCAAGTATTTAAACATTCACATCCTTTGATATGCCAAGCGTGTAGCCCCTTCATTGGGGCTTTTTTTATGCCCATCAAAAACACAAATATTTTTTAAAGATTTTCCGTCCGAATAAAAACACGTTTTTTTCTAGCTGCTTAATTATCGTGACATTATAATAATATCCTTGACAATTAGTTTTAATTCGATTTACATTTGGCGCCTCATTACTGAATAGGTGAAAAATGAATGATCTAAAAAACCAAATCGAATCTCTGAAAAAATCCATATTTCATATTTACGAAAATCGCGCTCTAACCACTAGTGATAATCAGAAAGACTCATTCAGACTCTTCATCAAAGCGGCGCTGAACATTCAGCTTCAGCTATTTATTGCTCGTTACAAACGATTCGGCTTGTCAGAAGCCGAAACTGTACAGTGCATAGTGATACGCCCTTACATATTCGAAATATCTGAAAAGGAAATGAGTGATTGCGATAACAAAGCGCTAACCAATGCCGTGCTTCAGTACGTCGAAATAGTAGCCTCTAATCCCGTTTACACTGACGTCCTTTCATTTCTTTTAGAAAGCACAATGCTAAATGGTAAGAAAGAAAATCGACTCGAACAATTCCTTACACCGCCGTGGCTGGCTGAATGTTTCGCTGAACTTATGCCCATGCAGAACACAGACAAACCCTTCAAGCTCGGGGAAATTTGTTGCGGAGCAGGAACATTGTTGATGGCACCACTGGCGCTGATGATGAGCAGAAACCCACACCACGCGAAGAATGCCACGGTCATAGCGAACGACATTGATCCCATCATGTGTTGCACAACTGCCCTGCAGATCGTCACAAACACAGTGGTTCATGACGTAGACCTTTGTGAATTCTCTCAGCATTGCTCAAACGTGATTACAGAATGGACAGAAGGGAACCCCTTCGTCATCAGGTTCAAAACTCCGGCAAAGGTATTCGAAGCCCGCGCCAGAATTCGCGAGGAAAAACTTCGTGCATGCGGCTATTACGAGATCTTTGACGAATCAGCCAGTATCAAGCCATCGAGCATGATTCTAGCCCGTACAGCGCGTACCAGCGACATGGTAGATGCCGTATGAGCCAGCCAATCGATCTCAAAATCAAAGCCCTGAAATCCTCAATCTTCGCCATCACCAGCCACCAGACTGGCGGCGAGCGAGCCAAGCAGGATCTAGCCCTCTCAGTCTTCGTGAAATTCACACTGGGCGTCATGCTGAACCAGCTCGTTGCCCGGTACAGGAGCTACGGAATCACTGACCTGGAGCTTCAAGAACACATCACCATCGATGACACCCATTTTGCCATTGAAGAGAAGCTATTCAGCACGCTCAACGTCGAAGCCTTGGCAACGTCAGTGAGACGCTATAAAGAGCTTGTAGAAGTCCTACCAGCGTTCTCCGACGTGCTGACTATGCTCATCGAGGAAATTGCTCTATTCCGTAGATCTGGTGAAGGTTTGGGTCAGTTCCTTACACCAAGCGACCTATCCAGCCTCATAGGCTCTTTACTACACACACTGGAAAGCCAGCATAGAGCCACAGGCACAGATTCGTAGACGTTCTACGACTCTACGTGCGGCGCAGGAAGCCTCCAGCTACCAAGAGTCGCTATCGAAGCGGGCAAAGGTCGCGAGAAAACCAGACTCATCAATCTCGAAATGAACGACATAGATCCATCAATGTGTTGTGCAGCAGCCCTGCAGTTCGTGACCAGCATCGTCGTGCATGAGCAAGACCTTCACCAATTACGGGTCACTTGTTCGAATGCACTCACAGAGACGAAGCCACACAGCAAATCAGTGCTCGTCATCAAAACGCCAGAAAAGCTTTTTGAAAGAGTTCGATTAGCTAATCAGAATGTAATATTCGAAAGTCAAAATAGAATTAGGCACTTCAACTTTGTGACTCAGAAAATACTTAGGAAAAAAGTGATTAATTAACCCTAATCACTTGCAAAACTAAAATAAATGGTAAGATGATAAAAACAACAATTGATTACCACTATGAATTTATACGAAGAAATTACAAAACAAGGCTACAAAATTGAGGAAATGCGCTCACACTCAAATAAAAATCGCGTTTACATAATCAACGAACACCATGAAAGAATTGGCTATTACAGTAGAATGGATGGAACCAAAACCAAAATCATTTTGAAAAAGGAACCATTGTTTGAAGATTATTGCGCAGACACTGGATTCCTTGAAAGCCTGCGCTTTCCACGAAATGCGAATGGCAGTGCATACAGAGCAATAAACAACCTATACAGAAAATTTGTTGCTTGGAAGAAAACAGAAGATGTGAATAAGGCATTTGATGAAGCTCTAAAGGAATTAACAACAGTGCAAAATAAATTTTAAATAAATGTGATTTTCTTTCGCTTATCACGTATTATTTTATAAACAAATGGTATTATATTTATATGGAAGCAATTATGCCGACATTTTGAAAGGTGAATTATATGACAACTATAAACCCAGTAACAAACGAAGCAACAAAGAGACACACTGCTGTAAACCCTACATACACAGCTATTTTGGCTTTGGGATTCAAGATAGAAATAAGATCTCAAAACAGTGGTAAAAGCAGAGCCTATTTAACAGATGGAAAAGGCGGGAGAATTACAGAAAATGGTACTCCAATATTTGTAGACTTTTACGACAACAAAGGTCAATCAGTTAATCCCGTAGTATCTCGTGAAGGCTCACACCTAGACAGTGGTTTGAAAAAAATATTAGAGAAAGCAAAAAGTATTGATTGGCTGGTAGAGAAGCCATCAAAAAGCAAGAAACCAAAACTTAAAATGTAATACTTAAATAGCCCAACAGGGCTTTTTTTGTGGCCAAAAATAATCCAAATAATAAAAGTGATTTTCTTTTGCTTATCACTTGTTTTTAAAAAATAAATGGTATTATGTATACAGGAGAAGCAATTAAACAACTCAAATAATAAAAACCGAAGAAAACATCATGAGAACTTATACAACATTTTTCACTAACGAAATACCAGACTCGAACTACAATTGCGACATTGATATTTTGTCAAGACTAGATAACGAAATTTATTGTGAAACGACTTTAACTGCGAGCGACGTGGACTTTAGCATTAAATTCAAATGGTCAGCAGAGGTAAACGAAGAAACCGGCGAAATCGAAAATATTGAGCGCGATGTAAACGAAGCAATAGAATACGAGTTCGACGAAGACGAAATACTAATCTACTGCTACGTTGAAAACAAATTCATCGACTACCCTTCGCATAAGCAAGAGGAATTCGTAACACAGGTAATTGATAACACTTGTTGGGAAGAAACGATAAAAGCACAATTGAACTGAAACAAATACAAATAGCCCATTAGGGCTTTTTTTGTTCCTGCTCGGAGCTGATAGACCACCAGATCTTTTTCCAAAATCCTGCCTTGGATTTTTCCAACTCACCCTTCAACTCATTGATCTCGTTAAGTCTGTTCGTGTACGCCGTCTTGTATGTCCCAAGCTCAGCCTTCAGTTCCTCCACGCTTTGATTCAGCTCGCTGGTGGAAGCTTCAAGATTAGCCTTATCCTTCTGTAGCAAACCTCTCGCTTCAGAAAAACCGTCCCGTTCCTTCCCAACAATTGCGGCAAGAGATTCAGCCTCACGAAGCTTATTAAAAAGAAACGTGGTTTCGCGCTTGTTCTTCTCGACCAGCCCTTCTTTTTCCTTGTCAGCCTGCCGAACGTAATCCTGATGGAATTGGACGCTTACCGGGTCCGATAGGACTTTGCAAAACAATTGGTTTGAAGCAATATCAGTAATTTTTTGAAAGCCACGTTCGATACTTCCTTCAATGTCATTTTTATCAATATATGTCTCAATATTGATGCTTTTGGCAATCTTGACTTCGATGATGGGGATTCCATGGTCACGGAAATCGACGACCTTCTGCATACTGCAGGGGTTCGAATAGCAGACCTCGATGGCGACCTTACCGCCCCATTTCTTGTAGAAGGGATTGTCAGATGTGAACTCCCCGTAGAGGTCGGGAATGTAGCCATTGCCATTCCCGAATTTGAGTCGGATTTCCTCAGCGACGAGGCGCGTGAACGTGAAGGGCACGACCTCATCACCGATCTTGAAATTTATCGTTTGAAGTTGGGACAGGATGGCTATCAGGTATGCGTGTGGAAGGGACTCGCCGTCGCTATCACCAGCGCGAGATTGTCCAGCCTCGGCACTTTTATAGCGAAAGTACCCGTTCTTCACTGCGATCATCTCACGACGCCTCTCTATGCGGGAGTGGGTACTGAAGAACGTAAGTACGCTGAATTCGGAAGGGTTCAGGCGGCGCATCTTGAGCACTTGCCAGATGAAGAACAGCTTGTAGCGACCATCCTCTCGATTGATGAAGCCATTAGCCCCTTTCGCACATGCCCAAATCTTCATTCTGCTCCCTTACGATAAAACGCTCTAGATCGGACCATACCAGTGCTCGACGAAGGTTTCAAAGCATGGCAGGCTCACGTCTTCCTGCTATCGAAGGACCAATGTCGTCAGCGAAGCGCAGGCAATGTGCGGGCTTACCACTACAGAGCGAGAACCGACCGTGAAGCATGAGGAACTGAACGCAATCTTTGTCAAAATAGATGATTGTGACTTCGCTGGTGCTAGAACTGAGCTTCATGCACTGGCACAAGAGCTAGCGCATAAGGGTGAACTCGAATATTCTGATTTCCTTGCTGATTATGCATATCGTTCTTCAAGAATTGCTAACAGCGGGCAGAAAACGATGCCATGGTCTGAAAGTGATAAGAAACTAAAAAAAATCGACCAAGATTACAAAGAGTTAGCCGCTAGACAGGATAAGATAATTGGCGACGCATATGAATACTTCAAAGAACATGAAAAAATAGCAACAACCACAGAATCACACAGAACTGTATTTTCCTTTTTTAATTTAGAGCACGACGATAATTTCCCAGCCATCGACGCCTTCATGAAAAAAGAAAAACAAACTTATTTAACACCTGAAAATATTACCAGCGTTTTTGTAAACCAATTGAAATTCTACTCACGGTTAGAGAAAGCAGGGGTCACGACCTTCTTAAACTTTGCGCAGAGAATTACGAATATAGAGTCAGGAAAATATTGGAGATACGTAGAACTCCGAAAAAAATCCATGGCACAGAAAAAAGCTATAGACGAAATCGATTCGATTACTAAGCGGTTGAATGAGTTAGAAAAGCAAGCAGACGAAATTCGCAGCTACTATTGGTTAAACGATCATAGCTCTGCGGAGTTCAGGAACGATTTCATAGGGTGTCTTGAAGCATTCCATAATGCGAAGCCAACCGCTCAAGCTACTAGGTAATGACAATACAAGACTCTGAAATCTTGCCAGATCAACCCATACGAAAGGCAGAAGGTCGCTAATGATCTGCCTTTCATCGGTAGCCGCTCAGTAACCTAGAGTGTCCTTTGTCTGCTTGCAGGACGCTAAGCGACCACGGACCTGCCCAGTGAGCATTCGTGTCTGCATCGACTGGTAGGCTTGGGTAGAAGCATACTGTTGCTTCACAGCATCGAGATTGTTTTTGGCTTCTGTCATCTGCACAACACAATCGTTGATGTCCTGTTTCGACAAGGTATGTGTGCCCGATTCATTGAGCGTGCCTTGAGGACGTTTCTCGTACATCTTCTGTACCTCAGTGAGCCGAGCAAGTGCAGCCGCTTCATCTTCATTGCTTGCTGCCCATACTGAGCCACACATCGCCATTGCGACCATTCCTGCTACACACAGCTTGATCAATGGAATCTCCCTTTGTCATTGATGGATCTCTACGTTCTCATGACCAGTCAGAGACTGGCTACCCTCACCGGGTCATTGTCCTCACCAAGGAGCGCTTTGAGAACGTTGGTCTTGTCAGACTCAGGAAATGCAAATGGGTTCGCACACACAGCTAAATCCAGCGATGGTAGTGACTGCCAAACGTCCAGATTTCGCGTAGGAGCGTGATGAATAGGAACCTTGGCGCTTGACGTGCTAGTCACTGAGAAAACCACTACGCACGACACAGCGAGCCGTGTCATACGTAAAATTCTGACGTTGCTCATTGGGAATCCCCTTCCTGAGAACTTTCAGAACCACGATTAAAGGCTTTTACAATCTTGTCCTTTTCCCTACGTTTTTCATTAGAAATATCCTTCTTTTCGATATGATTAACGGTTTTCTTTCTTAATATTACGAAAAAGATGACCAACCCAATGCTGCCGGGAATAATTACAGCGTAAGCGAGTGCAGCCAAATACGCCTTGCCTTGAAGGTAATGAATCACGCCATAAAAGAACATTATGAATATTGGAATGCAGGCGAAAAATAATTGCCAAGGACTGGCTTTTGAATTAGCAGATAAAGACATATTGTTTATAGATTGTTAATTAGTACCATTATATCATTTGTCCATCGAAAATATTACGCTAAAAGAAAAACCCCAGTTCGGGGCTTTCTTAAAATCAGCTTCTTCTGGTATTCCCATCAGATCCTTGGGGAACAACGTCTTCAAATTGTTTTCTCAAGGCTTCTTTCTTACGTCTGTCTTCTCTGACTTTATCGCGTGCCGCACCTTTCGCTTTACTAGCAGCACCCTCAACACCTTGTCTCACCAAATCCATCACACGAGGATTCATAGCAATTTCCTTCAATTGCTGAACAGCCGAATCTTCGTAATTATCTTGTGTTTGAGTAAGAACAGCCATCGTTTCTTCATGCTTGATGCTGATTTGCTTCAATTGGTTTATCGCGTAGAAAACCATTGCACCGGACGCCACAGCACTCATTATCAACTGACTGATGAAACTGTCATCTCCCATCAGCAATATGCTTCTGATTAACCAAGCCGGATCGAAATTCATTAAGAAGAAATTACCGATTCTCCATATTATACTGAATACGATGAACGCCAAAAATAGCTTCAATAAATTGTTGAAAAGGTTCTTAAGCGCAGTTGCTGCCTTTTCCTCTGTACCAGCCAAATTCGAAGTTAGCAAATAGTAAGGAGCTAAAATGTATTTGATAATCGCGAACGTCCAGCTAACTGGAATCAAGATTCCAATCATAATCATGACTTTCATCAATGATAAGAAATATTTACAGAAATACCCTTCTCCCAACATGATGTAGCCAACAGGTTTTAATGTGTTGAAGAATAATTTACCGCCGTAAGCCAATGCTAACAACAGCATAGAACTTGTGTTGTAAGCAAAATTTATGATTGGGGAAAGTCTTTTCATTCCGAAACCAGCAGTCACAGTTTTGATGACACCACCCAACGTATCTTTAGATTCTATGATTAAATCAAATGCAGCAGAACCCGCCAAAATTGTATATCCATATTCTATGTCTTCATCGCCTTTCAATCTCAATCCGGCTTCAAATAAAATCCTAGGATTGGCTTCACAATTTGCAGGCGTAGCGTCACATAATTTTGCGCCTTCTCTCGGCGTTAAGTTTAATGGCAATCTTCCTAACAATTTCATACCATCGCCATTCTGTCCAAGCGCTGATAATAATTTACCTTGAATGTCGAATAAGTCATCAATCCCTGACGTTTGGGTTAACGACGATGGAGTGATATTAGCAACTGGGGCAATAGTCAAATTGTTGAAATAAGGTTTTAGAACCGGATAATCATCTGTGAATTTTCCATAAGCGGCATCTGACAAATCAATATCTCTTGACCCAAGCAATTGTTCTTTGATGATGTAGTTATCGTGGTCCACTCCAGCATTCGCATAGTTGAAAAAAAGGTTAGAATTTAAGGTCTGCTTTTTTAAAACCTTGGCATTCTGATAGTTTGAATATTCCACGTCGGCTAATCCAGCACCAATCATGCCCATCTTCAATTTAATCAAAATCGAGTAATTCAAAGCAGCCTGCTTTCCTTTGTCAGCCATTAATGAATCTTTACCGCCGAGGTAAACGCTCGCATTCACAGCATCGATTGCCAGTTTCGTGGCTAAAGCATTTTTCATTTCCTTAGCAAGCATGGCTTTATCTTCAAAACCAAGAATGTCGATTTGGTGTGTTTCGCCATTAAGATTTCCGCAAACCATTGTTACCAGTATATTCTTGTAGATAATATCCTTTACAGGAGTTTCGCCAGCCAAAGCATTAAATTTCTTTATTACTTCACGTTCTTTTGTGTATTTTTTCCAATTGTCAGTGCAGTAAGCATTACGAATCATCAACGATATATTTTGCGTAATATAGTCATTTTGTTCTGACAAGGATTGCCCATCAGGGGTCATGTCATGCCCAAGAAATCCTGAGAAAGCATTTGCGTAAGCGTAGCTGTTTACAATGTCATAGCTCGCAGGATTCTTTAAACCTGCATCGGCAAGGTTTAGGTTATTCTCAACAACAGACTTTATTGATTTAGCCGAAAAACTTCTTATATCAGTGTTGATTTTCAAATCAGAAGAAATGAAGTCACTGGACTCCATGCTTTTGAGAATGTCCGCTTTTACAGTCTCAATCCACGCTTTACGTTTAGGTCCAAGTAATTGCGATGCTTGATCTTGAATATTACGCAGAGATTTGAATACTGTCCCATCATTCGCTGACTCGTTCGATTGTTGCTCGAAGCTTGAACCATTAGATCCTACTGTCACTGTGCCGTAATTCGCTAAATACCCAAATGCGCCTCTCAAATCTGAATCATATCCAGAATCATCTTTGAAAATCGTATATTTACGTCCAGATCTATAAACGTTAAGAATATTCGATAACTTTGAAGTAACGTCAACATTAGCATCTATAGATGAATCGAGCTTGAAATTCAATTTGTTGAATTTTAGGGTTGCGTCAATTGCTTCATCTTTAGTCATCGAACCACCAAATAAACCGGGGGTTCTTATCATGTTAGTGAAATTATAGCTAAATTGGGCATTCATTGTGACATTCGCAGCAGACGCAATATTCATCTGCGCAGCAGAATTTGAGCTTAGAACGTATTTCTCATCTTGCTCCAACGTGTTCGCGCTAGGGTCATCTTTCATAACCGTAATAGCGTCTTCCAAGAAATTACCATTCGAAACGAAAACTCCTAGAACGAATAATATGTTTAATATTGTTGGACCTAGCTGAACGTACATCACGGTATTGAAAATTGCGAAAGCACGAACCTTATAGCCAGTGAGCGTTTTGATTTTATTTTCAGACCAATACAGCTCGAATAGGATTTTGATAACACGGTAAAGCGCCGCGCCCAACAAGATTTTGGATAACCACCACACAATAGTTGACCATAAACCAGTAAACAACGCGCTTTCAGGAAAACTGCTTTCGTATCCAGCTTCTGTAAGCATTGGTTGGATTGGTGCAAGGCTTTGCGTCCCTTGCTGGCTAGCAATCAAATTCATTGCGACGTCTTGTGGACAAATGTACCCACCGCTTTTAAGGTATGGCGTTACGTCGAAATCAGAGACATTCTTAATATCGCTTGATAAAGAACAGATTGGCGATATTTCCATTCCGAACAAAAAGAAACTAGTTGAAGGTGTTGCATATGCTTGCGATGCAGAGAACAAGAGAAAGAAAAATAGCAAAAGGCGCTTTAGATTTAACATTATAATAAATATAGTTATATATTCGTTATTATATCATTTTGGATTCCTGAATTAATTGATATGTGATTTTTTAAAACAACATTGATTTCTGACCAATAAAAAAACCGGTCATTTGACAGGTTTTTTTCAATCAGAAAACCACAACGACGAACACACCGTCGCTAGGAATATCGAAGCACGCGTTCCATCGCATGACGTATCCACGTCTGACTACGCGCCAATGACGAAGGGTTCAGACCAAATGCAATCGAGAAAAACCCGAAAATCATGCCGCACAGTAAGGTCACTGAAATCGTATAGTCCTTGGCAAGCTGCCACGCCCCAAAATAAGAAAAGAGCAACGGACACGAAAGCTATAGCGTAGAAAACCCCTTTACAGATTTCATAATGAAGCTTAGAAACCCATCCTAAACGTAAGCCACGTTCCGCTACCTTCCCTGTGATCATCGTTTGCGATTGAAGCGAAATTCAGTTTTTACCAATCGCATTTAGGAGTTGCTCGCGCAAGCCACGTCCTCGCTCATCCGTCTTCTGCGCCATTAGGTAAATCCCCTTCCCACCTGACTTCTTAGCCCAAAGCTCACCGATCATGCGCTTCTCTTTGCTGTCATCGTTGCTCACACGGTCGCCCCCTTTGTACTCAATCACAAAGAGGCGCCCATCTTTCAGACGTGCCACGAAATCCGGGTAGGTACGTTGAGTAGCGGTAGGCATCCAGAACTGGGTTGCGTGGACGAGGTTCCTTACCCAAAAATCGACCTCATCCAGTAGCTCAATCGCCTGCGCACAGAGGTATTCCTCTGCATCCTCACCCTTCGACGTTTTCCAAGGGAGCATACCGGGGAACGGGTAGTAGTGCTTTTTGAATTTGAACGAGCCTGCGTAGTACGAGGTAGCCGGGTACAGTGCCATGTCTGCCGGATAGGTAAACGCATGGTCCGGTTCTGAAGATGTGACTAGCTCCAAATCATTGTCGAAAAGAGCCTGCTGGAATCCTTTGTCATAGGCATTCTTCTTAGCCAGCAACAGTTGCTCACCAAGCTTTCTACGAAGAATGAACTGACCTTTGAGAAGCTGTGACAGGGAGAAGCCACGATCCTCCAGCAGACCGGAAACGGCACGACGCAACCACTCCCGAAGAACTGGCTGTTTGATTGACGGCTCACGGATTTCTTGGTCCAGCCAGCCAATTAGGTCCGTTGCAGAACGGTCTTGCGCGAAGCCGGGAAGGTACGTCTGAACGTCGTCTTTCATGTTCTGAAATTGAACAGTTTTATCGTCCAGATACACCTCAAACGTCATGCTCGATTCGTCAAAACGGAAGGATGATAAGTCCGGTGGAGACGACAGCAGATCCCAGCTAAACGATGCTGAAACCGCGCCACGGTCAACCAGCTCTAGCTCCCCTTGCTCGACCGAGTAAAGGCGCGGAACCTGAAAAACCACTCCCCTTTCACTCGGCGCCTTAGCAGCCACCGTAGCTTGCTGATGCCTCTCTACCTCAGCAGCGACCGCAGCCTTTTTATCCTTACCTGAGACAGTCGAGACAATGGCTTCAATCGTCAGCAGGTCGAGTTCATCTTTCAGCTCGACCACACCGCCAGGTCCTTCAGCATCCAGCACGAACAGAACCCGCTCATGGTCACGCTCAGGAATCTTCGAAAAGTCGGGAGCCTTCGTCACGAAGACCCGCGACACAGGAAGATCAGGCGTGCCGATCTGACCACCTTGCAATGCAAGCTCAGGGGTCTTCTCTTTGCGGATGGCAGTAGCAGCTTCCATCGGGTTAAAGCCGATGTTGATGAGTGACTGGGTAAGCTCACCTGCAGCACGACCAAACGTATCAGTGGTGACGTGTGCATACGCTTTGCTCATCGCCTCCTGACGGCGCGGGACCGCATACGGCATGCGCAGAACACGCCCAAGAAGCTGCTGAATATCCTTGTCAGATTTAACCTGAGCTACAGAGCAAAAGACGTAGGCAAAGGAGCAGTCCCAACCTTCTTTCAGAGCTTGCTTGGTGATGATGACTTCGATTGGACAGTCTTTGGCAAACAAGTCGATTCCGTCAATTTCTCGCGTTGTGCCAGTCGCGATAGCAATCGCTTTTTCGTCCACACCGTCAGTGTCGATGAGGTGTCGTTTGACCTCCTCCACAGTGGCTTCGCTCTTGGCATTTTCAGCCTGTATAAGCAGGATTGGACGGATGTACTCAGGCTCATCCAGCGCCGTTTTGGCGAGACTTTTCCGTCTGGCTACGGCACTGCTGACCGCTACCTGCCACTCCCCGCTATGCTCTTTCAGGATCACAGGGAATTTGATCATGTTCTCTGCTTTCAGCTCGAATGCGGAAACGCTGACCAGTACATTTGAGCTGGACACATCAGGGGTGGCTGTAAGCTCCACCACTGCCTTTGGACCAAGACGCTCATACAGGGTGTACGAGAGTGGCGTAGTCGCGTTGTGTGCTTCATCCATGATGACCAATGGACCATGAAGCTTGAGAAGATTCGCGAAAGAGGCAACGGCTTTGCCGTCTTTCCCTTTATGAAGGTGTTCGAGCTGATTGGCAGATCCAGTGAAATGCCCCTCCAGATCCTCATGATGCTCGTAGACCTTACGCCCCTCTTCTTTATCGATGCGCAAAGCAGCCACTGTCGAGATAACAACACAGACTTTTGTGACGAGATCAGCCGGACGAATTCGTGTGAATTCAGCCACATCGAAAACCGCAACCTGCCCCCCAAAAGCGTCATCAAGCTCTTGGCGATACGGGTGACGGTGGTCGCGAAAAGCCTCAATTGTCTGAGTCTTAATCTGCGTCGTAGGCACCATCCAGAGAACGATAGGATACTGACGCTCGAGGTAGGATGAACCGCAGATCTGGATGATGTGGGCACCCATTACCGTCTTCCCGCCGCCCGTAGGAATGCGCAGACAAACGTATGGGATTTCAGGCAAACCCGGCATCAACCTGTAGTCGCTGACTAGTCCTTCATCAACGGTCTGCTTGAATGCTTCTGACGGTCCTTCCAGACGTGCCGCGTCGAGGAATTTTTCAAGGGTCGACAATGCACGGGTCTGGTACAGCTTTAGCGTGAGAGCCATGATTAGCGAGCCTTAATGTCGTATGGGGTTTGCCGGAAGGTAATTTTCGATTCCAGAAGAAGCTCAGACGGAATTGCGCACGCCTCTCCGTAAATCACCATGGGACCATCAGTCTTCGGCAAAGCTTTCAGAATTCGCCTAGTAAGCACGTTCCCCCCTGCTGCGGTCAGATCACCGAGAATGCCGTTGAAGAGTAGGAAGTAGGACGTGCCGTGATGCTCACCTAGGAAAGGCGATTTTTCAGCGGATGACGAACGAGCAGTACCAGTTTCAGCGAACCATACGTGAGCCGCTAATTGCTCGAAGGAAATGCCTTCGCGGATGTGACCTGAGTCATCGAATACAGGAACACCGAGCGTGTAATAGCGATAACCGCCACCACCTATCCAACCCATAGCTTCAGAGATACCACCTGCATCACCATCCACTACCTTGCGCAGTCGCGGTCCGCAGAAAAGACGAGCGTTGGCTGACATTTCAATGCCTATCCAATTACGCTTCATTTTGTGCGCAACAGCAGCGGTCGTGCCTGAACCCAGGAAACTATCGAGTACCAGATCACCCGGCTTGCTTGCCACTTCTAAAACCTGACGTATCAAGCGCTCAGGCTTTGGGGTATCGAAAGCTTCAACATCCTCAAACAGAGCAAGGATTTCTTTCTTGGCTTCCTCAGTAGTGCCCGCGTCCGCAGCATGCCAAAGGGTCATTGGGACAAGACCCTCGTCCTCCCATGGAAAGCGTTTAATACGAGGTTTACCTTTCCCATCTTTGGGAAAATAGACACGGTTTTCTTCACGATAGCGATTGAACACAGATTCGACCGCGCCCCAGCATCGCCCCTTCGGAGGCAGATGAACGTCCCCTGAGTCGCTGGTGATTGGGTACATCTGATTAGGTCGGAATCCTTGCGCGGAGAAAGGAATGGATCGCCAAGGACCACGAGGATCTTGGTCAGCATTTCCATAGCCCTTATCGTTGGACGGAAGCAGGTTCCGATACTTCTTCCACTTGGACGCTTCCATTTTTGCGTACACAAGCATGGTGTCATGAGACGAGCCTACAGCCGCACGGTTTTCGCGCGAGGTGCGTTTTTGCCAGATAATTTCAGCAATGAAGTTTTTACGACCAAAGATCTCATCGCAAATGACCTTCAAATAGTGGGCTTCGTTGTCGTCGATGGTGATCCAGATCGACCCTTCCTGACTCATCAGCTCGCGTAGAAGCTCAAGCCGGGGATAGATCATGGAAAGCCATTTCGAATGCTCTAGATTGTCATCGTAGCGTTCGAAGGCGGATTTAGTGTTGTACGGCGGGTCGATGAAAATGCATTTCACCTGCCCTGCGTAGTACGGGAGAAGCGCTTTCAGCGCGTCGAGGTTGTCGCCTTCGATCAGCATGTTCGGAGAGTCCGGCTCTCCATGAGACAGTTCAGCAACCGGCTCAAGCAGACGGTAAGGCGCAAGGGCAGCCCGCGTCAGGTCGGCATCACGGTTGAACCAAGACAGTAAAGGCATTCAGAAAGGTTCCAAGGACGGCAAAATCAATCCCCTACTTTACCTGCTTTAGAAGTCGGCTAGCCATCGCCAATGCCCTCTGATAGCTAACCCCGCTATGCTATAGACTGGATAAGGGTTGCCCAATTCTCAGTGTGTATCAGGGTCAGAAATGCATCCATTATCAGAAGAAGCAGAATCTCTCCAACACATGCTGGTATCTCAGGCTACAGGTGGTCAGGAAGACGAGACGGCTTACCTGATGTACAGACGCGCTATTCTGGACGACCCTACCCTTGCCACGATGGTGCCTCGTTTCGTAAACACCTGCCGCAGCCTCGGTCAATTCTGGCAGTTCATCAAGAACAAGTACGGCACCTATGCTGAACGTCGGACATACCTATGGGACGAATTTCGCCCGTTGCTAGATTACGTTGAAAAGGGTGGTTCATCACCTGCAGATCATGTGGTCACTGGTGCGATTGAGAGGTTTGATTCAGAGCATGTGAGGGTCGCTTGGACGAAATCACTGGAGAGGCGTACCACAGATCCCGAAGGCGCAATCACAATGGCGCGTACCCTTCTGGAATCCGTCTGCAAGCACATCTTGGAAGAAGCCGGAACTGAGTATGACGAGACACCTGACCTCAACAAGCTGTATCGCCAAACCGCTGAACTACTCAACCTTGCACCCTCTCAACACACAGAGAAGGTTTTCAAGCAGATCCTTGGCGGCTGCACGTCAGTGGTTGAAGGATTGGGGGCATTGAGGAACCGCTTAAGCGATTCCCACGGCACAGGCAAGGCTGGGGTGAAACCAGCTCCACGCCATGCTGAACTAGCGGTGAATCTGGCAGGCTCGCTTGCCTTGTACCTACTCAGCACATGGGAAGCCAGATCAACTGCTAATGCGTGAATTCAACACCTTTGGTCGTGGCGCCCAAAAGAACACCACAACCACATGAACGGCACAATCGTCCCTACAAACAAATGATGCCATCGTGCAGGATTTGACGAGATTTTTAGAGCGGGAAGCCATACTCCATCAAATCAATTAAACAACCAAGCCTTCTATAATAGGTGGAATAGTTTCCGCTAACCAATCCCTGCGTATTTGCTTGGAGAAACGCTTTGACTGCTGCGATGTCGATATCACCATCGTTTTGCTGAGGAATCATAATCGCTGCTTTTTCACTGGTGAGCGTTGCTATGATCTCAGCTGTACCCATTCCCGCGTATAAATTTGTGAATTGTTTTTTGTATTGCTTGATCCTGTAATCTTCCCGGCTTGCTTTACGTAGGACTTCTTCAAGATTAGCATATTCGGAAGCTTTCAGCTCCGCTAGTGAGTTTATCCCGACTGCACGCAAATGTTTGTATATCGGAATATATTTGTTGGACCGTTTTAGCAACGTAGGATAGTAATCTTTCAATAATGAGTGAGAGTTGAGCTTAGAGCTACCAGCAATCATATCAAGCAGAATATCATTTACACTGATTGCAATATATCCCAGAGCGGATACCGCGTCTTTTGCAACTCCGACGCCCATCACAAACTCAACATCGTCTTTGTTCTCTATTTGATCCAAATCAATAACTGCCAACTTGCCTTCCGGATCGTTATCCCTGACTAAATCGTACATTTGCTCCTTACAATACCTCAAAATCCGGGCAGGAATTTTTCGCTTTGTACTTTCAATTGCTTCATATATTTCTAAAAAATCACTTGTTTTGACAACGGTTATCGAAAGCCGGGTTTCCCCGATAGACATTATCGCATCATTAAAGCTTGGTGCCTCACCACTTTGAGGGCGCTGTACGAAAACCAAATTTCGACCAAACTTATCGAGTTTGTCTTGCCCAAGACAATTAACTATGGATTCAATTATTTTTTGGATGTTTTTATCGCTAATTGAATAGCCAATAAATATTATTGGATGCTCAATAAACAACGTTATCAATTTTGCAGCGAGATAAGGATTTTTGCCTTCAAATTCTTCGTAGTCTTCAGCGGTTAACACCAAGCTGTTAAATCGAGAAGAGCAACCATGGATTTTGTAAATCTCGGCAATAGATTGGGGATTAGAAAATAACAATTCTTCCTGACCAATAAAAACCTGATAGTCAGGAAAAAGCTCTTCAAGAAAAAGGTCCCAATTCGTAGTGATTATGCCGTCAACATTTATTCTGGAAAGGACTTCAAGCTCCTGCAGCAATTTCTCATCTGAGGGCTTATTACTACTAATTTCAGAAAGATATTTAGATATTTCGTATTTCAACGCAGAGGAAACGTTGTCCATTCCTCCTTCGTTTAAGCCGCGAGATTCTGCGTATTTATCACTTTCCCACCAAACAGGATTGAAATCCTTAGCCATTTCGCTAGCGGCTTTAGGCATATCTCTATTATTTTGTGAGCTATAGAAACCAAAGCTCTTAATATTTCCGCAAAATCTGGAAAGTAATTCCTCCCAATTTTCTAGACCTATGTACCGTCGCGAGAAACCAGAACCGATGAATAAAAATGGAGCTGCCGTATTCGCTTTCAACAATCTCGTAAGCTGATCCGTGATATGCGACGTCATTGGGCTATCCACTAAATTGAGAATCATGGTAGGAAATCGGAGGCTTGGGCGCTAGGCTCAACGGCTCCCACGGCAGCCCTGAGCTGGTCAGACGGAATTAGATGGGTGAGTATGGCACCTATGGTGGCTTATGCAGAAAAAGATGGCTAAACGCGCCGCATCGACGCTATTGGTCCAGTGAACTGCAAGCTATGGAACAGGGACGGAAATTATGAACAACGGACTGATCGACCTCGAAGACGAGATGTACCGTCTCTACCTGACATTCTTCCCCAATGGAAAACCCGCAAGAACTGGTTTTGATGTTCTACCCTCCAAGACCCTCAGCCTCATCAGCCGATACCCGGATGAGTCTGCATATGTCATATCCAGCAGTGCTTACCGCCTGACAAGGCGAGTGTTCTCTTCTCCCTTCACGGTAGAGCGTCTCACACCGGGATCGCTCATCAGGCTTCGCCCAACTCGCACACAGATCTATTCCTACGACTCTCAGCAAGACCTGGCTCTAGCGATTCGGCAGGTCATCAGCACGCCTGCAGAACCTCAGATCCTTCAAGAACTCGCGTGCATGGCGTTCAAAAGCATCAACCAACCATCCTTGAATCTCGCACTTGATTCCCTACGCGAAAGCAGTGAATCCTTGGCGGTCGCAGTTCACAAACTCACCAGAGCCAAACCATGCTGATCCAGCTTCTGACAAGCCTCTTACCATCCCTCACTGCCCAGAACACGAAGGTGCATCTCGCTCAGCACAACGGGATTGAGCACCCAATGGACGTGTACCTAGCCGGGGATTTTGATGAGTGGCAATCGTGGCAGTCCCGCAGAAATTTTGAGTGCGAGTACGTCATAGGATTGATCGAGCTACCGGGCACGAAGAAATGGCTTCTGGCAGGTGTGTACGACTCGTTGAAATTGAACGACACGAAGACCAACAAAGAGAAGCGTGAATTCGTTTACGACTACCGACGCGTACCAGAATTTGCGGAGCTGGAGGGACGCTTGATCCTCGACTACACGAAACCTAGACTGAATTACCTTTGGTTGGAAACGTGCCTGAAAAGCGCTCTTGTGTCCTCCATTCTAGAAAAGACCATGACCGTAGGCAGATTCCCCGGCTTCAAAGAAGTTGACGTGAGCCACGGCGAGTTGAAGATTATCGTCAACCAAAACTTGGAGTCATGGCAGACAGCCCTATCAAGCGTTGCGGGCGTTTACCTGATCTCTGACCGCACCAAAGGTGAAGAACAGCTATACGTTGGCTCAGCCACTGGCACAGGTGGTCTGTGGGATCGATGGTCCAACTACGCAAATAATGGGCATGGGGGGAACAAACGGATTCGGGATCTGCACACAAAGCGTGGTAAGGGCTTCGCGGAAAGTTTCAGGTTCAGCATCCTCGAAATCGCAGACAAGCACACAGGTAAAGAACAAATGATGCTCAAGGAAATTCACTGGAAACGCCGTCTTCTTACTCGAGACAGTGGATTGAACGCTAATTGACCTAACCGCAGTCTTGGCAGGCAAACGGACCAACTGCACATCTGAGATTTGACACATGCCCCTTGCGACCAAAAACGTTTTCATCGACACAGAATTTTACGTCAAAGCAGAAATGGATTTCGAATCGCAAACGTTCAAATCATTTGGAGAGTTGTGTCAGAAAGGTGAATTGGTCCACATCTCAAGCACAGTTGTAGAACAAGAGGTGAAAAAGAAAATCCTTGAATCAATCAAGGAAGGTTTGAAAAATCTTGAGACGTTCAGGAAACGAGCTGGCTTTCTGCGCAATGACGAAGCTCTGGCGAAACAAATCTTCACTGAAAAAACAGAAGATGAGTTGAAGGAAAAGGGCTATGAAGATTTTGAAGAATTCCTAGAATCAACTAATGCTGAAATTGTCGACATGAGCAAAGTAGATCCAAATGAAATTCTTGAAATGTTCTTCAAGCAGATAAGACCGTTCGGCGCAAAGAAACAGACTGAGTTCAGAGATGCCTTCTCACTTCTCGCTATCCGGTCAGCACTGAAAAGAAACGAAAGGATATACGTTATTTCCTCCGATCCCGACCACAAAGCGTTCTGCAAAGGAACTGAGCAATTTATTAGCATCGACACATTAAGCGCTATGCTGGATCTGTGTTACAAGCACATCGATGCACGGGCACAATTCGTAGAACAATTCATAGCCGAAAAGATGGATGCCATAAGGGCAGAAATAAAATCTCACTTAGAAGACGCAGATGGCTACAATTCCTCGACTTGGGAAGATGCAGAGGTGGACCATTTTGAAGTCGTTGAGATTGATGACTTCGAACCGCAAATCACCCACCTTGATAACGAAAGCTGCATTCTAAATTTCGACATATCAGTGAAATTCAAGGTAGAGGTAAGCGGTCCTGATATGGTTAACAGCCATTATGATAGAGAGGATGATAGATACTTCACTTTCGATGAAACAGAGCGGGAGGACGAAGAAGAACACAATTTCTCGGTCGTGGTGAATATTTATTTTGAAGATGACGAAGGCGAGTTCATCAATGAAGAGTTCGATCTGTCAATCATTGATCTGAGTAAAGGAATTGAGTTCGGCGTAGAAGAAACGCCATTTGAAGATCCAAGGATGTAACGCTATGAAGCGTTGAAAACCGGCTTGGGTAGCCGGTTTTATCTCATAGCACAGATTTACTTTCTGTAACCTGCCAATTTAAAATCAGCCGCCTGCTTAATCAGACCTTTCACAGCAGGGTCAGATTCCTTCAATGCTAATTCTTGCAAAGCATTGAATTCAGAAATAGATTTAGAGTTGCTTGATTCGATAGTTACGCTTTCATCAGAAGGGAACATTAATTCCACAAAATTTGATTTTATTTTTAGTAATTCACGGGCAGGAGCTACTACTGTAATTTCTTCAACGGGTGACAAACTCATACCAAATATTTCTTTTATCTCATAATCTTTTGCAGCTTTAGCTGTAGGTACAGTATTGACAGATTTTAAATCTGAAACGTTTTTTGCCTTTTCATATTCTCGCAGTGATGCTTCAAACTCGATAAATTCTTTCATAGTTATTTCTTTATTTATTAACGCACCATACAAATGGCTAACTACTGCAGATGAGCCCTTCCTATCCTGCAAAACTCTGGTGTAGTTAAACAGTTGTGAGGCTGAATATGGTAATTCTGGTTGATCTGAATTTAGTGAAGACAATTGACGCAAAACTAGATTATCGCTGATAATTTTCTTTGTAGATGTTTCAAAATCCGCTAACTCATTTCCTGAAAATCCTAACTTGTCTTTTTCAGAGAGTGAGAAGGTCATACTATTTTGCAAGCTTCGCTCCTTTTTTAAAGCATTAATTCTATTAATCAAATCATTGATTGTTAGTGCAGCATAATCGTTTGAAAGGTCATCAGTATGAACGATTATTTCAGTTGGATTTTGCGCACCTTTCATACCTTCTGATAAGTTAGCATAAGCGTAGTTGTTAACAACATCATAGGTTGAAGTATTTAGTTCATTCAGAATTTCTTGTTTACAGTTTTGCATTTGCTCAAAAGAGGATGAAGCGAAAGCAGATGAAGAGATTGCGATTGCAAGAAAGGACAAAGCGATTTTTGGTATTTTCATTTTAAATGTAATTGATTATACCAACAATTATATCATACCGCATTCGCCAAAATGGACGTTAAGAGCAAATCAATTTGAGATCAGTGTGATAATCAATATTTACTCAAAAGGTATCAAAATTATTCATAGCGGAAATTGCAAACATAAAAAAGCCAACTCAAATAGTTGGCTTCAATTTTAGAAAAGGTAATACTTGATGATGAGCCAGATTGGCTGAATGATGCATATTATGACAAACCCCCACTTAAAAAAGAATTTTCCAACCATCCACATCTGCTTACCGGAATTCACGATCAACCATTTGAAAAATTTCTTCTTCTCAATGAAGTATTTCGAATCAGTGAACCTCATGTATTTCGGTTTCAAATATTTGTAAATGTCAATTAACCCCCACGTAATAATAATTTCCAAAATCACTTTGCAGGCGATAGGCATACTATTGTATTTAACGTACAGATCGTAATTGTAAACGACGAAAGCAATTTGCCAAAGGCAGAGAGAGAGACATATGGACAGAACGATTTTGAAACGGTAAATGTAATTGTAAAGTTTTACTTTTTTCATGTTAATGATAAATGGTTATACATCGTATTATAGCAAATTGAATCATCCAATTTATTGGCTATGGGGTAATTTATACAAACAAATTAACAAGCCGACTCTTAACCGGCTGGAAGCGATGGAATATTATTCACTCTGATTAATTACTAAATTCTGCAAACGAAAATCGAATTCCATTGCTTGTTTAAAATGCTCATCCATGTGATTCATATCCACAAGCTTTAGCTTCAATTCATGGCAGCACACATTCAAAACGCTATTAAGCTTCTCATTTATTGCCAAATCATTTACAGAATCCACAGAAAATAATTTACTTCGCAAAAGGGTTACGGTTTTTGGGAGCAATAGATTATCACCAACGTATAGATTTTGAGAAACCATGAACAACCATACTAATGTTTCGAGCCCAACTATATTCTTGATGATTGTCAATGAAGACTTGTAACCCCGAGCGAAAAACATTTTCATTAATGCTTCTCTTACAAAGTAGGATTTGCCTTGAATCAGTTGAGCATCAACCACCGGATTGTTCGTGAATCTGAAAATCATGTTTGAAATTTTCAGAGCAGGCTCAATGAATTCTTCTAGAGCAAAAATATTGAAACCATAAAATGATTCCAAGAGAACCACATCACCAACCCGCCGGTTCCCGATTGGCTCAATCATCAGCAGATCGTAGGACAGTTCGATCAAATCGGTAACAAGGTCTTCCATGTCGCTGGCATCAGGTTGAGCCAGATTGAGCGCAGACTTGATCCTTTCAATATTTCTGTACAGCAACCCAATGTGGTTCGTGCCGTCGCCGTTCTCATCATAAGTCGGTGGAACTGACAGCTCGCACTGGTGCGGACTGTTCTCAGGAAAAATCGAGTTGTACAGGTGCGATGGGTCACGAAAAGTGAACGTGTTCTTGTGAGTCGTCACCAGCTCGCTCAGGTTCTCATTGAAGAGCTTCCTATGGTTCAGATACCTCTCAAACCTGAACGCATCCAGTTGGGCTTGTGCGACTTCTTGCATTTTCTTGTTCTGCTCAGATAGGTAGACAAGCGTCCCTATGGTTGCACCAGCACCCACGAGAGTGAACACACCAGACAGCAGCGAACCGAAGCTACTCCACGGCTCATGCTTGTGTGAAATGTCTCCGAGGTTGTGCCCGTACAGATAGAAGACATACCCGGCAAAGCCCACAAGCGGAACACCGAACAACCAAGCAATTTTCTTGAGACTCACAACGGCTTCCCTTCCAAGATTTTGATAAATGCATGCTACCAGCAGGCTCGACCATCTACACGCCTCCTACGTCATCACAGCCCGCATGCTGAACCTGGAGTTCGTCGTATCCACCATCCGGCACCGGGTACAAAAAAAACCAGACTCTGGATCTGGCTTTCACGGTTTTCAGTCTGCTCAGTGCAGACGTTTTTTCTTGCAGCATGGTTTCGATCTCGCGGTATTGATTGGGTCATTCATGAGAGCCAACACGAAGACGAATGCCAAGATGACATAACCGATCTTCATGGCAAAAATATCCAGCGTGTTCATCACACTGAAAGTCAAAATGAACAGCATTGTCGGCATCACCAGTCCTAGAAAAAGTTCCAAAGCGAGACCTTGCCTTTTCAAAATCGGTGGGGAATCTGGATCTCCATTGTTCAAAATTATTTGTTTCAGGGAAGCACCAGTAATACTTTTCCTCTCATCAGAGTCAGAAGCTTGTAAAGCGATTTGGGCTTTAAGAAAACCGAAGGATAGGTACACGGCGACAGATGAGAAGAAGAGTATGGACGTGGCATTAATCAATGAAACAATTTCGAAGCCGGAGGCGAAGAGTGCGCTTATGTTTTTGTACAACACGTATGCAAGGAAGCACGGAATGAAGATGTAACGAATCACATTCATCGGCAAGCCAACAAGATATTTTTCCCCGATTAATTTTTTCTCGGCAAGAAGATTTTCAATTTCTTGATCAAGCATTTCATCCTCGACTAATATTGGAATTAAATTTTCAATAACAGGGTTTTTAATAAGCTCGGGAGGTTCAGAATCGCTGGGCTTATCTTCAAAAGCAGATTCAATATCAGCTTTCAATGAACACAGTGCTTCATCATCAGTATCGGTTATTTCAGATTCATTTTTATAATTATTCGACATGGCGTTTCAAGTTTGTTTTTCTAATTATATCAAAAATTAATCTCCTAACTGACCACTAGGACAAAAAAATCAAAATCGAAAAGCATTGATCCAAGCAAAACCATTTTGGAAGATTCCCATCCTAAAACCATTTCACTCAACCGCCAAAAGCATTCACAAGTCAATGCCCTTTCGTTCAAAGAAAGTCGTCATTTCAATGCCCTTTTGTTGTTTTTAAAACCCCAAAACCAGTGCCCTTTTGTTAAAAGTCCAACACCAATTCCATGCCCTTTTCTTGTTTTTAAGCTATTTTTTTAAATCATTTAAAAGCAAGCAAGGACGGACTAACAAAAGGGCACGCCTTTTTTAGTAATGCTGACGCGCTCCGCTTGTTGAAATCAGTAAAATCAGGGTTTCTAAATCAGTTTCAATCGGTATTTAAATTGAAGAAACCACTAATGCCGATTTCCGAAATCAAAAAATGGTAAAATGAAATCACTAACAAACCATTACTATAATGTCAGAACAAAACAAATCCCCACTCGATAAATTGAACGAAAAGCTTGATAAGAAGAAAGTTACTTACAACAATGCTTTCAGCGATCTGAACAAAGCTAAGTCCACTCTTCAAACAGAATTATCCAAGCTGGGTTCATTAAGTCGTATTGCTACAAAGCCGGGTTCAACTGATGAGCAACGAAAAGCTTATGCAGACCAAGAAACGAAAATTAAACAAGCAGAAAACACAATCTCAACTAGGGAAGAAAACCTAAACACAATTTCCTCAGCCCTGAAAGAAATCGAAAAAGAAATCCACGACATTAAAGAATCAGCCAGTGTTGCAAATCTAAAATCGGTTTCTAAAACCTCTCTTGATGACGCGGCTCAGTTCTTCGATTTTCTTTACTCAGTGACAGGCGCAACATCACTTGATGAATTGAAAGCTGACATAAAATCCAAATTCACTTCTTACTAATCGAGAGGTGAACCATGTCAGATTTATCAGAAAGATTCCAAGTCGAAGCACGCAGTTCATCTGAGTTCAAACGTAAGCTCTTTGAGCTTGCGTATGCTTCTGGCTACATAAAGAAATTGAAAATAGAAGATCCCGAAAACAAAAATTATCAAGTTGAAGTTTCAGAATTATCCCCTGATGTAAGGTTCATTTTTCTAAAGAGCAAGCCGGGGGTTTCAGAAATGATAATGAGCATTCGCAAAACCAAAGACCTTGAATTGAACGCCGTAGAGAATCCTGAAATTAGAGAGATTGCCAGAAAGTTTAATCAGATTAATTCAAACCTTGCGCAAATCACAAACCTCACAGATGGTTATTCGTTTACCCATGAAGGTCGAACAATTGATATGAGTCTTTACGCCTCTGAGTTCTTTTTTGCCAAGCTAGAAGTAAGCGAAGTGGTTGATAAAATACTATCGAAGAGAGAACCAGTACCTGTAACGGCTGGACCAATCTTCGAGGCAAAAAAGGATTTCGAAAGGCACATAGATGTAGCTGGCGCACTGAAAGATACGGTCGTTGTAAAGGTCGATCCAGTTACCCGCGACTACCTAAAATCAGGAAACGGTGGCGTTAAATCTACGATCAGAGAATTGGTTGGCAATGCCAAGCTTGTTAAATACGTTGCGCCTGTCAGTGATCCTTTCTTAGTCAAGGCTTTGGAGATTTACAAATCACTCAACACCAACATTGAAGCTATCAACCTGAAAATAAAACATGAAGGTACGTACTCAGAAAGGACCAAAAAAATCCTTGCGAATGACTTGAACAACAGAAAGAAAGAATTACTTGCACTACTAAAAACACAACAACCAACGGTCGTAAAATGATTACAGCGATACCCACAAAGGACGCCACTCAGCATACAAAATCATCTGATGCTAAGCCTGAAAAAACAAGTAAAGGTAAATCCATCCTCAAAGGTGCGAAGGACGTTAAGCGCTACATTAAGTATTTGGTTTCCCCTAAACACAAAGATGATAATCCGCACAATCCAGATCAGCATTTTGGAACACAATACTCACAATCCAACATTCCGATTGACATGATTCACCCGTCAAAGGCTGCAAAGTACATCACAGATCCGATTGCCCTTGAAGCTTATCGTGAAAAATATTCAGAGAAGAAAACAGCGTTTTACGTGGAGCATGCAAGAGTTTCAAGAAACAAAAACCCTCGTTCAAAGGGTATGCAAGGTGACGTTTTCATTTTCAATACTTCGCTTAAACCAGAAGAACTTGCGCCGTTCAAAACTGACGAAGAGAAAGCTAAATTCTTATGCGCGTTAGGTGCTGCACATCTTCAAAAAATGTCAGGTCGTAAGGATATTAATTTCTACTATGATATGGAAACACACCTTAAAGACGGGAACCTTCACGTCCACATGGTCATGTCTACATTCACTATCGACCATCAATATTTCAATTTTTTCCGAGGTAAACAAGACCACGGCTTAATCAAAATGTTCGACGATTTGAAATACGATTTGGAAGCCAAGTACCCTTTCCTTCTACAGCTTGAACACGAAAAACGTGAGAAGAATCGCCTCATGGTTGACGTAGATAAAAGCACCAATGAAGTCACTGGCGAGCATGCTGAAATCTTCAACAAGCTCAACACGATCTTGATGAGTCATACCGGGGCGAACTACTCACATCCGAAAATAAAACAGGAATTGGCGGACGCTGGATTCGAATTACGCTACACAAAAGCCAAGTCAAAATCTAAATTCAAGGACATTCAAATCTTTCACAAAGATGCTGGAGAAACCTTCCGCTCATACGCCAACCTTCCCTACCAAGCCAAGCGTATTATGGAAAATTTTGAGACATATCAGTATTTCTCAAAGGGTTTGAAAATCCGTAGTGACGTGTCTTCCACAGTGGCAAAGGCTACGATCCTTGTGAATGCTTTCCCAAGCAAAAACGTCACTGAGTTGAACAAAGTCCTGTACGACGAATTGGGCGTGATGCTCGTTCCATCGTTCAAGAAAGACCCTGATACTGGAGGTAAGTACGTCAACAGTTGGTCGTTCTATCTCTCAAGAGAGAACGTTAAATTTCCTGCCATGAAGGCAGGAGTGGAAGAATCCAAGAAGTTCATCATCACTCCGAAGGAAGCCGAAGACCTTCACGAAGAGGTTGAACAAATCATTCACACGCAGACCATCACACAAATGACTGCAGGGATTCGCTACACACAGAAAAACCGTGAAGAATTTCCTCAGTTCAGGTTCCAAAAGAACGAGACGAACGAAGAATTCCTTGCGCGTATGCTTGCGTCCAAAGCCTATAAACAGTCGCTCACTTCACAGATTGCCGTGGGTAACACCCTCATCAGTTCCTATAATAACAGGACGATGCTCGACACAAACGGCGTTGACTCTGTGAAGGTTTATCAAGCGAATATGTCATCAGCTAAGTCAGCGATTCAGTGGTATGTCGCTCAAGGATTTGCTTCTATTGTCTTTAAAGGAACTGAGAACCCTGAGATTCAAAGAATGATGTACATCCAAGGAATCCTTCATGATGTGAAGATTGATAATTATATTCCGTCAGAAGAATTGAAAAAAGAAGCTCAAGCTCTTCTTGATGCAGAACGCGACAAAGTTATCACATCGAACAAGGATAAAATCAAGGCTCATCTAGAATCCGTCAAAGCCGAACCAAACGGCGAGAAGCAATATCTCTACCTTCGTTCGAATCGTAAATTGGATATTGACGTTGATCAACGTCCGAAGCTTTACGGATTCCTCTACGGCATCAAAATGGGACTTGAACAGGATGCTTTCAAGCACATGGATAAGCCCACGCTCAGCAAAGAAGAAATCAAGAATGTGATAAAGCACTTCGCCAGTGAAGAAAAGCTAACAACTTTCGAGCTTCAAGATGTGTTGAGACGTGCAGGATTCCTCGACGATGCAGATCCTATTTCAACGGCTCGCCAAAAGGTGCCAGAAATCGCACAAGCTGCGAGCACAGTGATTCAAACCACTGCGCCAGAATCTGATGCAGCGCCTTCACAATCGTCTGATACGAAGCCTGAGCAAGAGAAGAAGACTCAAAGGATCGAGCCTCCGGGCAGTGGCATAATCAAACCTTAAAAAAAGCCCCATAATGGGGCTTGCTTTTTGATTCGATTTTACAAAGTCAGACATTTGAAATTGAGGCTGATGATCATTTTCTGCAACATATCCAAATTATTTCCTGCAAATCGTTTCAGCTCTGCAAAAATATTTACATCTACATCGCTGGGAAATCTAAGCAGCAATGCGGTTTTTGATCTGTCACGGTAATCAGCCGTGAATTCTTCATCGACTCTAATAAGATCAAGATCAATTAATGACCCAATTACGAAATTCTCTTTAGCAGTAAACTGCACAGTTACAATTTTAGAAGATATATAAACTGTTTTATGGTCTTTAGAAACAGTATTACATCTAATCAGCAATTCGTACAAAACAGTTCTCTGCTCCACTGTTAAATCAGCAAGAGTCTTAACGAAGTCTTCCATTTCATCGCCAAACTTTTCAATATCATTAGGATGCTCCTCTGCATCAAAACCGATTTGATCCAAAAGCCTTGGAAATGTTGTTAAATTAGATGGAGAACCACCTTTCAAGCCAATTGTACCAACAGCTTCAACGATGTATTCAACCATTACAACTTGATAAATCTCTTCGATTTGTTTCTCATCATCTAGGTCAGCGATAATTCTTGAAAGGTCAAAGATTGTTATTACTTCGTAATCTACACCTCCCTCTCTACCGGTTGATATTTTAGGACCTTCAATATTTTTTAAAACTAGAAAATTGAGCGTGTCGATTTCTTTTTCAAGCTCATGTTCAAAAAAGGTTTTGATTGTATTGGTTATCTTTTGCTTTGTGTTTGTTGAAGTCACCTGATAAGCAATTTTTCGCGACGAGTCTTTCAGATCAATTGCAGGATAATTGCTTATACCCAAATTCGTAGAGACCAGATTTATTTCGTAGACGGCATTTAGTATCTGTTTAAAATATCTCTCCATATGACTATTTCGGTCATACAGGCTTGATTTGTTATCCATTTCAATATCAGTGGCAATTAAAGAAAACCTACGGCGGATTTCTTCGAGCATTTTCTCTGTGCGAGTAGACATTCCTTTACCCTAAAAACCATAGTCAGAAGGTTAGCATACACCGTCCACAAAGATCGGGACAAGGGAATCGCCATGCACAAAAAAACCTCCACATGGAGGCTTTATATTTTCCTATTTTTAGTTCTCTTTTGATTGTAACCAGTGAACCGCTCAAATGACTTTCGTTTGGCAGTGGCTTGTATTTCGGCATCTTTGGTTTCATTGGGATAAGTTGGCATTTCTAAAAGATACTTTCTAACTTCTTCTTCCATCAACATTCTAACAATACTATTGGACTCAGATCTTTCAAGGGATCTAAAGTCGCTTATTTTCGTGTTTCTCCTGCTATAAGCTTTACCCTCATTCTTGCATTCACTAATACATATAATCATTACGATCTCAATTGTTATATCCGAATTATACCACATGGAAATAATAATTCGACCGCTTAAATAAACTATTTCAATCTTCCATTATAAATATCTGATTCAAAATTTACATCCAAGCTTTTACGCCACAGATCGAAGGGCATAAATTCCATGACATGTAGACCCGGCAATTCAAAGTTCTCATTGATTCCGATTCTTCTTTTTCTTACTTTAATAATTTTTACATCTGCCGCTTTCTTCTTCATAATATTATAGTCTTTGTTATATTAACCATTATACCATTCTAAAAACAAAAACCGCCCGTTAGGCGGCTCTATATATTCTCCAAAAACCCCCGCAATACATTAATAGTCGAATTCACCAGATTCAGAATATCGCTCGAAGGTTCTTTGACCATCTGCACCAGCTTTCTTTGTCCTATCAATGACAGTCTTTTCAGCTTGAAAAGCTTCATTCTGTTCCATTTCTACAATCATCTTGATTTGCTTGTGCGATACAATCGAACCGCCATGCAACAAACAGATTAATTTATTCTTCTCCTTTCTTACGGCTAATCCAATTTCTTTAACAACGCTTAAAGGAACATCTGAATGCATGAAGACTGTCAATCCATCAAGCAGTATTACGCAACCGTCCTCATGGTCATTGAATTTATCATCTACCTTTTGGTATCCATGTAGCGTTGCGATTTCAGTTATTCTTTCGTGCAACTCCGGCAACTGGTCAAAGCTTTTTATTTTCTCTTTCATAATAATACAAATGGTTATGAGTCAAATTATATCAAATGAAAATAAGAAAATTTACCATTTATTAAAAATTTTTACATTTTTAGCTTCGGCTTGTTGATTTTCTTTTCCTCGACGTTTTCAATCACTGGCGCGGGTTCAGCAAAACGATTCTGAATTCTTTCAGCATACGAGTTTTCAAAATCCCAAAATCGTTGAGGCACTATAAAATCGTTTTTGAAGCCCTTCACATAAGGATTGAGCGCTATCCATGTGCTAGGCATGTCTAGGTCACGAAACCTATCAAATAGCTCGCCTTTGAGGCTCTGAAGGTCATCGAGCGTCTTCACAGGAATCCCCTTCTCGTTCAGGCTCTTGACCAGTTGAGTGGCTGGATCTGCCAGTAGCATCACTTTCACCTTTCCGTACCACTCCTTAAACGTGTTATCTAGATCAACCAGCGGCACGCCTTGGGCTGCTACGTGGTTCCTGAGCGTGATGTAGTTGTCTACGGTCTTGGTCAATGCGTTAACCGTCATCGGCGCGTGGTCTGGCTTCGTGTACTCGTTACACATGTCAAAGCCGTAGAAGCTCTCACCGTCCTTCTCGATGATGGTATTGGTAAAGATTGGACCGCCAAAATTCAGGACCGCAGGCGCAGCTTCACCTTGCCTAATGACTTCATCATTTACAAGAGTTGTGAGCCATCGAGGTAGAAACGCCTCATCTTTGATCTTGGACATTTTAAAATCAACGTCTTCGCTGACGTTATTTGCATAATCCATAGAAAGGATGAATGCTTGGATTTGCTTTTGATATTCGGGTTTGATGCTCTGCATAATAATAGGGTTTGTTGTTTATCAATTTTACCATTTCTAATAACGCAAATAAAAACAGAGCCTTTCGACTCTGCTTATGCCCACAAGACAATGATGTTAAGAAATGTGCAGACGGTAAATCTCTGAACAGTAAGAATACAATATAATCAGTATATCATTTGTTATTACAAATTAGCCTTATGATTAAAACAAGGACCTAAAAACTCATCCCTGAAAATCGTTTTCTCTTCCGCAGTGAGCTTCACAAAACCAAACGCCCAGCGCATTGAACAAACAAGTGTGGGCTCTTTTGTTAGTGGCATGCCATCTGGCCCTGTTAAAAATTCACCATCTTCATTGAGGTAATTGACATTATGCTTTCTCGCAATCGACAACGCTTCATCAATTTTTGATCTTGAATTTTCGCTCGGTTCTTTTTTTTCTTTATTTATAATCACTGAATTCAGGTATACGAAGGCTTCATATTCTTCGCTTTTCTTGTTCATGTCTTTTAAATCTAATAGTTCGCTCATAATAATAAAATTGGTTATTACTGGAATTATATCACAAGGAGCAATGCCAACTTACGTTTAAGAAGAATAAAAACAAAAAAACCGACCTAAGCCGATTTATTTTTTTTGATTTCTTTTTGCAACTCATCCCAAGTCTTCATACGTTTTAAGGTTTTTAGGTATGGCTTTAGCGATTCGAGTTCAGCCTTTGCTTCGCGCAATCTTTTTTCAACTTCTATCGGCGTGTTATCATTTTTGGTTCTCTTGGCTTCGTCCTCTATGCGACGTTCTTTATCTGCTTGCTCCTTTGCGAGCATTTCTAATTTGCTCATCATTTCAACACCTCTCTTTGCGCCATTGCTTCAAGCTCATCACTCAAATCGTTCAGCATCGCAATATTGACTGAATCATTTGCCACATAAAACCCCTCACGGAATTTCGGTGAAATACCGAACGGAGAAGTGATTCTGAGCAGCCTCTTCGAAATGAGTGAGATATTTTTAGGTGATGCATGGCGTAGAAGCTTTACGTTTAACCTCATATTTAAAACTGCTAATTCAGCACTGAAAACACCTTTATTGTTTAGTACCTGTAATTGGGATTCCATTTAATTTTTAGTTTGTTAGTACGCATATTTTATCACATCATTTTTTGAAACACGGATTAGAGCATGCTAAATGTTATAATAGCTGTAAATAATATCAATAATTATGAAACACACACTCAAATACTTAATTTATTTTGTCTGTCTAGCATTTGCTCTTTTTATAACAGCACCTGCTTTCGCTGATGATTCCGGCGTCACCACTACACAATCTGATTCAACATCATCCCCAGCCACATCTAGCGGCGTCGGCTTACCATCTGCTGGGGCAGGAACAGGAACAAGTGTTGATGGACTCACACAGAGAGAAAGGCTGGTTAGCACAGGAATTTGGCTTGTTCAAAAATTCGCAACGCTATCTGGATTGCTCCTTCTCGTAGCTTTTTTTGTTCGTCTAGCAAGATACGCAGATGCTCAAGGAACTCAAAACAAACCTTCAGTTTCTTCTCTTTATATTTTTGCCATTTCAGGAATTATGCTTTTCTCATACAGCTCGACATTGGGAACACTGATAACAACGATCAGCGGCAAGGAAGGTGACGGAGTTTGCTATGTTGTTGAATCTGCCGATCTAAAACTCAACTCATTAAACAATTGTTGGTCAGATGCTTCCAGCGAAATTTCAGGCGCGTTATCTACATCAGTCACTAAGCTCTCGGGAAATTCGGATGTAATGACAGAATTCAGAGAAAATACAAAGGTAGGCATAGGTTTACTTCAATTGATCGGATTTATGTTCTTTTGTTTCAGCGTGCATGCATTTGTCGAAATTGGGAAAGGCACGGCGAGACATGGCTACACCAAACCAATCGTGATGATGATAGCTGCATCCCTGATAGTCGATCTTCCTCACACAGCAGAAATGGTTATAGCTACATTAAAAAGCGTCGGCGTCACATTCTCTGCATAAAACAAAAACCCCTATACTGGGGTTTTCTTTCGTTCATATTCAGTCTTTAAATGCTCTTTTGTAGCATCCCATAACCAAAGATTCTTTAACTCTTTTTAAGGCTTTTGATTGCCTTTGTAGCGATTCAGCTTTTTGCAGTTGCTTGATAATGTACGCAGGACCCTCCAAGTTATTATTTTCAAGATACTCTTTCAATAAATCCGTCATTGATGCTAGTTCTTTCATGATGTACAGAGAATCGATGTGCGCTTGATAGGACTTCTCGCTAAGCGACAATCTGCGAGCATTGGCGTGTTCTGACATGAATTCAGGCTTCGCAGTCACGGAGAGACGCGCCTGATTCCCTTTCTCTGAGATACGTATCTGTCTATCCAACATGCTAGGAATCGACTTCTGCGCACGCACAGGAGCGAACACCGAGGCATCAAAGGCTTCGCCTCCAGGTTCTGAGGTCGCTGGCTCTGTCATCACTGGTGAAGGCAAAAGGAAGGGCGCAACATCATCAGAGTGAGCCTGTACGTGTGCAGGAACCTCAACGTTTGCAGGTGGAAACACGGACTCATAGACAGGCAGATCCTCATCTTGCTCAGGTAGTGTGAAATCTACAGCTTCTGGCACGAATGGAGCACTCTCAGTCACCTCATCAGCCTCGATCTCATCCCATGCTTCTACGGGTGCGGACTCTGCAGGCAAATCAACCACAGACGTTTTCAGAGGCTCAGGTTCATCGTTTAGACCTTCGGATAGGTCTAGGTCCGTTTCGCTTCCAACCTCACCTTCTGCCTCATCGTCTGAACCAATACCGGCAGTGAAGAATTCATCATCATCCGAAGGTTGATGAACTGGTTCTTGTGCTGAATAGACGTGACCAGACGCCTCATACCTCTCAATCGGTTCGATGGGTTGCTGGCTGATTTCGTTTTTACTTAATCCAGTTTCAAAGCTTTGAATGCGCTTTAATTGTTCTGAAAATCCACTCTTGAATGGATTCAAAGAAAACGCCTTTGCCTTTTCTTCTATAGAAGAGATAGCCGATGTAAGTGAATCAATCACTTTGGTAGAACTGGCTTGTACCCTTCTTTTCTCTTCATCCTTTGACTGTGTATCAAAGTCAATTTTCGGAAATTCGGTTTGCTTCTCCATAAAACTGAAATTCAACTTTGGAAAACCATCACTATTTTCTGTTATTTCATGCTCATTCATATATTTTTTATTAACTATTTAACTCAATTATAACACGTTTTAAATGATATAATATCTTTAAACAAATATTCTCCTTATGAATAACGATAAAAGCTCAAAGAAAAGAAACCACTCCACCGTAGAAATAGAAAACCTCAAAATAACAATTACAAAAAAAGATATTCGTAGATATGCCAGTGAGTTGGGCTGCGACCCTAAACACGTCATGCTTTTCAAGCGCGAGCATTATCCATTAATCAGCGACCACGAAATAATTTCATCGCACTTCTTGGAAGACCCGCTACTAGACAGGCATTTAGATAGACTGGATTTAGGTTGTAGAGACATGGTTGTCGGTCACAGTAAATGGTTATTTCCTAGAAATAAGTCTTCGAATATCGCTAAAGAAAAAGGTTTAGCGGAAATGTATTTCTGCGAAAACTTCAATCACTTCTTCAAATATGTTGTTGATGTAGATACCGAAGCCGTTTTCGAAACAGCAGAATTCACAACGCAGAGACGTGAAGATCTTCTTTACAAGCCGCCACTTCAGTCAGAAGCAATGGTTTACGTTTCTGATATTCTAGAAGTCACAAAATACCTATGCATCGGCATGAAAAATCCTGTAGTTAAATTGATAAAAGGGGCAGGTTTTCTAGATGATTTCTTGATACTGCAAAACCCTACTAATAACTCTGATGTGTATAAGGGGATCTACACAACGACAAAGCCTCACCTGATGGTGGTTGTAAAGGAAGAAGGAAGCAAATCAGCATCCAGTATTGTATTGTTCGAAACTGAAACCATGAGGGTTTTAGGAGTGTACTCAAACTCGTATCAGCCTGACCGTAGAAACTTTTTCTTAGTAATTCCAGCGGAAGACGAAGATTTCAGGAATAGAAATGATACAATTGCAGAATAACAACTTTATTAATTATGAATATTTCCAAACTTAAAACTTCTCTTGCAAGCGAACGCAATCTATACCCTGTTCTTGCCTACATTATAATATTCTTCTCAATGATGAGCCAAGCGCCCCTTACCGTATACGGCTTTGTTCAAGTCATACTACTAATGTTTATCGCTTACATGATTTACGAAATAATCAACCTGTATGGCTTGAATATTGTTGACCTTGGCAAGATAGCGTTATTTTCAGGAACGGCTTTAATTGGCATTAGTCAGTTGTTTCAGCATGTATTTAAATTCTCGTTCGTAGATTGGCTTGTCACATTCACGAAATTCAATCAGCAAGCGCCAATGAGCATTTTAGGCATTTTCGCTTTTGTTGCTTTACCATTAGCTTTTGGTACAGCTTTAAACTACAGAATAAACAAAAAGAAGGCTTATCATGAGTGATAAAAAGGAATACCAAAAAATATCAAAAGAAGAATTCATGCAGGATTTCAACATTGACGAGCTTCTTGCAATGCAAGAGCCGCCTGACGAAGAACTTGAAGAGGATATTGATGATACAGATTTAGGCGGCACATCAAGCACACCCGACTTGATAATAAGTTTTGGGAACGCTGTGCAAAATCCCCCGCCACCTAGGAAAAAAAGTGCTATTTATGATGCTTATCTTGCCGAACGTAACTCAGCGCCTTTTAAGAAAGTGCAGGAAAATAGGAAAATAAGGA
Source organism: Pseudomonas sp. Ps21-P2 (assembly GCF_039672565.1). Lineage (NCBI taxonomy): Bacteria > Pseudomonadati > Pseudomonadota > Gammaproteobacteria > Pseudomonadales > Pseudomonadaceae > Pseudomonas > Pseudomonas sp. Ps21-P2. Next base: position 470,365 of record NZ_JBDFPL010000004.1, on the reverse strand, counting down.
TCGCCGCCTATGAAACACCAATTTTAAGCATAATCAATAATCAATTCGCTTATATGCCAGTAGAGCAAAATATATCCACCAGCTACGTTTTTCAGCAATTTAGGTCAATTAAGAACAATCCGCAAATAGACCCAGCGATGAGAAAAAACGTAGAAGAGCTTATTGGTGAATATTTGGGGATAATCGATTCAAGATTTAGCCTATTCGCCTCAACCTTGCTTCTGCCAAAATCATCGAACCACTATTATGCTGAAAACCTATATGCGCTCGATTTAAAATATTTAGGACTAGGATACAGCCGGGAAAAATTCAGTGTCATGTCCCCATTCGAAGTGATGGAATTATTTCATGAAAGGAATATTAAGAAACATCACCTTGCAGAATTGTTTGACGATTTAGAATTTTGTCGTTTACCCAGCTTCAAAAATGCTGAGGTGCAGTTGTAAAAAAAGCCCTTTATTGGGCTTCATTTTTAAAAGTGTTGGTAGTGTCTCGCTGATAGAGATCATCGAACAGTGCTGGTTTATCCTTTTGTAGAGCTTTATCCAGAATGCTTTTCAACCCACCCTGTATGGACACCAGATGCGTACCTGTCGAGCCTTCAAGGCGTGCCAGAGATTCCACCAGCCTTGGATATTCCTTGAAAAAGTCGTTTAAATCCTTAGTTAGATTCCTTATCACAAGCCCCTCATACGAGTCGCACACGGCTTCGAGATCCATCGCCAGCACGTCATCAGGAATCCACTCAATCGCTTTATACACAGCGCTCTGAGCCACGACAAGCAGGCTTGTGCCCCATTTCACTTCACCAGACGACTCGATCTGACCTTGAATTTCGTCCAAAAGAACGGATAGGCAAAACTGACCTTGCTCAGTGGAACCAATGTTGAATTCAGAAGCTAAATTGACCAAAAACCCTTTGACCAACCTCCCTTGGAGGTGGGCAACGTCACGTATAAAGAACCCTTCACCAGAGCGTAAGAGCCATTCCCGCCCTACGGGCGAGTGAACAGAGGACTCTTCGACAATGATAGGCAAATCCAAGACGCTTTTTGAAAGGCATTTCACCAGCCTATCTTTTGTTGATTTATGAAAAGTGTCAGTTAAAACACTCTCATCAATCTCCTTTTCCTTACCTGACTTTTTGAAAAGACTTAAAAAACTCATATCGTAGGCTTCGACTTATTCTTAACAACCGTAGCAGCTTCATCAGGTTTTCCAGAACCTTCAACCTTATGAAAATCAGGACCAAAGAAAATATCATCATAATTATCTGAAAATGTATCGACTTTATCTTGTTGTAATTCAGCTTCGCTTAACAATCCTTTTTTACTCGCAACCAATTTCTCACCATAACCTTTCGCCAAAGAGACTTTTCCAAACTCAATCTCGCCATTGTCTTTCTCTAAAGAGGCATACAAATGTCTTTCATCTTTAGTGAAGCCCCATGACATGCGTTTGTTTTCCTGCATCTTCTCTCTGAACGCTTCATAATCACCTTTAGTGAAATTCACAGCCTCGTTCAATTTATGCTTCAAGAATCCGTTCGTTTTCTGAGCGCCAATCACTTTAGTATATTCATCCATCTGACCGATGTAGACATTCCCATTCGTGATTTTGCTAGTACTAATATTGATGTTTACTATATTGCCATCTTCGTTAGGTCTAACGTTAGATATGTGAACCATTTCAGCATTTTTAGTAAATGATATTTCAAAATTATCCTTGTGGAACTGCTGGTTTTTACTTGCAAGTAATGCAATATTTCCATCAGCTTCACCCAATGCCCATACCAGATTTTCCATCAAGCGTTTTTGTTCTCTCTCTGCATTATATGGAGGTTTTTCAACGACGGCTTCAACCTTTTTCTCATCAGTAGATTTGTCTATATCCCTTGCTTCGCTCACAACGGTTTCAGTTTTTTGTTCTTCTTTTTTCGCTTCAACTGGTGATTCGCCGGATACTTCTTTCTTATTCTCATCTGCAGGCGCTTCACTTGCACCTTCAGGCACTGGCGGTCCCTGACTTGGATTAGCCTTTTGACTTATGCCAGAGTTCCCTTGAAGCAACTCTTCGTTTTTCAACTCTTCAGCGGTTTTAAATTCTTCTAATAAATGCTTCCACTTTTTACTTTTGATTCTGATTCTATCTAAACCAATACCTTCTTCTATCATTGTAGAAATCATCAAACGCAACGTAGCCGCTTGCATAGCATCGGGTATTTTTGGATTGTTTTCGGCTACGTATGGATAAACGAGCTTATTGTTATTTTTGAATTGACCGGCAGATATTATAATCATATCTTTGTATTTCTGACCCGCCAAATCATAACCAGTGTATTTGAAATTACCGCTTTTCTTTACGCTGAATTGTTCAGCACCACTCTCATCTTTCAGAGAATAATCACCATATAACACGTTGTACTGCAGTTTTAAGCCATACTCATCCGCATATCTCTGGAGTCTTTCTTTCAGCTTTAATTCTTCTTTCTCTGATAGAGGCTTTTCATTTTCCACAAAACTTTGTACACCTGCATTACCAAGTGTTGCCCAGCTTTGAGCAGGGTCAAAATCGGACTGCATGCCGTTAATTGGGTCATCCATATCGTCTGCTGGTACGTACCCTAATATATTAGCAAATTGCTTTGTGAACTTGTTTTTACTCAAACCGTTAGCTATAGCCGTCTTACTTAAATTCAACTTTTCGTTTAGAAAATCCTGAATTGAACCGGGTTTCTTTTGTTGTGCCATGATATTAATTGTTATCTGTTATTCCACTTATTATAACATTTCAGCATTTAGGAAATTGCTATGCAAACAATCAGATTGAACGAACTCACTCATTTTGTTATATTGCACGTCATATTTTCAGCCCATTATTTAGCGAACTGACATGAACGAAGTGACCCAGCAATCAGAAGAAACCCTTTCAGCAAAAGAACAATATTCATTAGTCATTGAAAAATCTGACCACCTCCCAGCGGCAAAAGTAGTGGGTGAATTTGTTCTTGATGCGTTAATAAATTCTTCGGGCGATAGTCAAAAAATTCGTGAGCTTCGTGAAGAAATCAAATCAGCAATTAGCGAAGCGGACGACGATAAAGCCCATTCACTGATGGTTGAACTGAAAAGCATCAAGGATGCAGAGCAAGAAAACGCTAATGCGCTGGCTGAAATCAGTCACAAGTTTTCAATCTCGCAGATCCTAGCTTCTTACGCGAAAGATCCAGAATTTGAAGAGATCGCTTATGGTCTGGCGTTGCAGGTTCTGAACAAGACTCAGCAGGCTCTTGCAAACCCCGTCAAGACAAAAACAACCCGCACCAAGACAGACAAAGCCCCGAGTGACAAGCCACGTTTGGCAAGCGCCTATGTAATTAACAAAGGTGATGACTCAGTTGTAATGACGATTCGTGCCGGTCGCGCAGCAGCAAATTTGAGCCAAGACGCAGACGCTTTTGCTTTCCTAGGTTTCAAAGTCGAGAAGGATGCAGATTTGAAAGACTTCCTTGTTCCAGCCGATTTCACGGATAAAATGGGCACAGAACACCCAGCAACACGCCCTTCAATCATTCGTGCGATTGAAGAGAAAACGGCTTTTGAAGGCTTCTCCGTCACGCCTCATCAGCCCGAGGAATAATCGAATCCCTTTAAAAAAGCCCCATTTCGGGGCTTTTTCCTTTCTGAATATTCAATTCATGGTTTTTCAAGAAATGGAATTGACAAAGGTTTTGACCTGCATTAGCTTCAGTCCCAAGCAATTCAAAACCTATTTTCCATTTACAACGGAAGGACTCAAAAAATGGCTAACACTCAGAAAGCTCCATCGGCTGCAAAAACCAGCTTTGACGAAGCTCAAACCGCTGGTCTGTATGCTGACCAAGCGAAAGAGTTGGGCAATAGCATTTTTAAGAAAATCACTTCCCTTTCGTCCAACAATGCTCTGGCTGAAATCCACGCCAAAATCGCTACAGCAGCTTCGCAAGAAGACGACGCTCAACTAGAAGCGCTGTTTGCAGAGTTGAAAAAAGCTAAAAACGATCAGAAGAACGTTGTTGATCAGTACAAGACGATTCGCAACAGCAACACCTTCGAAACCATCCTGCAAGCGTACAGCGAAGAATTCCGCGAGTTGGCTTACAGCGTTGCAACCGAAGTCATCAAAGGCACCCACGTTGCTTTGAAGAACGCGAAGGGTCGCAAATCCTCTACAAACGATGCTGGTGAAGGCAAAGGCAAGCGCGGTCCACGCTCTTCTGTAGATCACACCATCACTAACGGCAAGGGCGAGAAAACCGTTCTTGTTTCCCGTGCCGGACGTGCCGCAGCTAACCTGACCCAAGACGCCGAAACGTTCGCATTCCTTGGTTTCAAAATCGAGAAAGACGAAGAAGGCAAAGAGGTTCTGAACCCTTCGACAATCAAGCTGAATGATGGCAACGAAGTTCCGGCTACCCGCCCGAACATCGTGCGTGCAATCACAGACAAAACTGGTCTGTCAGACTTCACCATCAGCGCTTAATCAACACTGATTAAAGAAGCCCCTTCACCGGGGCTTTTTTGTGTCCGTTCCTATAATAAGGGATTTTCCATGAACGATGAATTCGATGAGTTTGATAGTTACGATGACCAGTACGAGCGCCCTTCTCTTGTAGAAGACAGGAGCCACCGCAACCACTGGTTGAACAGAGCCAGTGACCTTCACGCATCTGCCGGGGCAATCTGGTACTCGATGCACGGTGGGAATCATCGTGAAATCACTGAAACGCTTGGGTTCAGTGAAGGCTTCAGCATGTCCACAGCTTGCTTCCCGGTCTATCACATGCTTTGTGGACTAGCTCTGGAAGTCATCATGAAAGCCGTTATTGTGAGCCGGGGCGAACCAGCACCTGAGAACCACAACCTGAACGATCTGGCTGAACTGGTCGGCTTGAAGCGAAACGTGAACGAGAAGCGGATTCTCAGGTTCTATCAAGAATCGGTCGTGTGGGCGGGACGCTACCCAATTCCTAGAAAAGCGGACGACAAGAAGCTACGTGAATATTGGACGCTTGCTAACAAGGTGCTGACCAAGCCGAAAGCAATGGGCAAAGAAACCACCCTCACCTTCTTTGAGTCCAGCGGAGCAACTGCTTGGGAAAAATACAACACTCTTTTCGGCAGTTATAGCTCACTTTTTGACCACCATTATCCTGCTCCACGCGAGATTTGAATCTACGTAAGGCGCTACCCCACCGGCATAATTTCTACGTCTGACGTACATCTGAATGCTTTCTGAATCACTTCTGACATTGTTCAGAACCTAATCAGAACCACACCCAGGAATTCGCATGACTAATAACAATGGCGATGACTCGTTTCGGGCGTTCCTGACTGCCTGCACCGAGAATCAGGACGAGGTGCTAGCTCAGAATTCGCCCTACTACGCGATGATGGAGGCTCTCGATTCCTTCTTGCTCACACACGTCACCAATCCCGGCGAATTACCTGAAGATCTGGTGATGCACGCCTTGCGTATCAATGCACGATTCATGCTGATGACTGGGTTCAGGATTGGTCTAACGGGACACGCTGCAGGTGTCTACCCTACCCTACGCACAGCATTGGAAAATGCCTGTTATGCCTTCCTAATGAGTCACGACAAAGCACTGTCTGACGTATGGATGAAGCGCAGTCTCTCTGTAGCCAACACGAAAGCATTCAAGAAAGCGTTCAAGCAACCCATTGCGGATGCCCGAGATCTGATGGACAAGCTTCACGAGAATGACCTAGGGGCATGGATGTACGAGATGTACCAAGCCTCAATGGAATTTGGCGCTCATCCCAATGCTCTCACGGTCGTGTTGCACACACGCTTGTCTGATGATGTAGAAACTGGCGGGAAGAAGTACGAAAATATTGTCTTGTACAGTGTGGGTGATTTCGAATTTGAAAGAACGCTACTGGCTTGTATTGAAACTGGATTGGCGGTCGCAATCGTGCTTGCTATGACATTTGTGAATCCGTCTATGGAAAGCATCGAAGCAGTTAATAGCCTCAACAAAATGAAAGAAGAACTTGTAGAAATGCTTCAAGCTAAATTCGAAATATGATAAACCCGAATTTAGTCCCGAGGATAAGTATCAAGAAAAGGTTTGTTATAATCATCGAATTCAGCTTCAACGCCTTCTAAATACGAAGGTCTGATTCTGTTATAAGTCATACGTTTCAACTGACTAGGGTATTTCTGACAAATCCAAAAATATAGCTGGTTCAAATCAGGGGTTTTGGATTTAACCAAGTCGTACTGAAATGAATCCATTTCAGAAGGACCATGTTCTGTACGAACTATCTCACCATTAGCATCAGTTCGTCGTGTTATTGTTGTTTTACGAAGTGAAGTCAGATTTCCTTGCGTCACACCCCTTTCGATCCAGCAATACTTATAACCATTGCCTTTTCCGGGACTGGCGTAGTAATGCCGCATCGTAAATTTTAATGTGTAGTGATTATATGACGTTTTCTTTTTGCTTATCTGCGCAAAGGTCTGCAAACCGTTGCCTTGGACGAAACTCAAAATTGACCGGGCTAGTTCAGGAGTGACTTGAATAGACGAAACTCTGAAATAGCCAGTTTCACGTTCGGCTTCCTCTTTATTCTTAAAATAAACCATTTCAGGCTTATTCTTATCCTGATCGACTTTTTTGGTTCCAAAAGCGTCGTTGAAATTAATCATAAAAATCCATTATCCGAAACTGACCTTCACAAAAGACTTTACCACAAGCCATTCTTCAGTTGCTGGAGTGTAGCCGTTCGGCTACACTCTACCCCATGAACACATTCATCAGAACCCACGAATTCGACAATTGGCTGAAAGGCTTGAAGGACGTGACTGCACGTCTGCGTATCACCAACCGCATCATGCAGGCGCAGAACGGCAACTTTGGTGACTGTGAGCCTATTGGTGATGGCATCAGCGAAATGCGGATATTCGTCGGTCCGGGCTACCGTGTGTACTACTCCCGCCGTGGCGAGGTCGTCTATCTGCTACTATGTGGCGGTAGCAAAGGCTCTCAGAAGCGTGACATAAAGCTAGCGAAATCCATCCTCGATGAGATCGAGAAGGAAGACAGAAAATGAGAGAGTTGAAGGTTTTCGAAGCTTCTGACTATCTGAACAACGATGCAGAGATTGCCGAATTTCTGAGCATTTCCTTGGAAGACCCAAACCCTGACGTTTTCTTGCAGGCGCTTAAAGAAGCCGCCAAAGCTCGCGGAATGACCCAGCTCGCCAAGGATTCAGGAATGAACCGGGAATCGCTCTACAAGGCTCTGGCACCGGGCGCGAAACCTCGCTACGACACGGTTTTGAAGGTGATGAATGCGTTAGGCGTGAAGCTGACTGCACAGCACGTATGAGAAAGGAGCCTTGTGGCTCCTTTAATCCAGTGTATTTATAAATTAGTCAGTAAAACATAGAAGTGATATGCGGTAAAAAAAAGAATAAAAACGCAATTTTTCTCAAGCCATATTTTATATTTTTACTTTGGTTATCGATTGTACTTTTTATTTTTTGTTCAATATCGCTGCTGGAAAAGGTATCTTTACTCATAATATTTAATGACTGGTTATAGTCAGATTATATCATGCAAAATACAAAAACAGCTTTGTTAAGAAGTTTTATTTTTTTGAAACATGATATGCGACATGATTTGCTACTGGCGTACCCTTCCCTTCCGTTCTGATTTTCTCTATCCAGTATTCGTAATCTTCAAAGTCATTGAATGGTTCAGCGCTAAACCAATGTCTAACAAAGCCACTTTTTGAAATCTTCAGAATCTTGTCACCGGAATAGACGAAGAACCCCGTAGTCTTTTCAATAATTTCGTGACCATGAAATTCTGAAACAGTCCTAATCATTTCAAGTATTTCATGAGCAAGTGGCTTCGGCAAATTGTTCAGCTCATTACTATATTTCCATAGCTTATCTTCAAGACCACTAATTCTTGATTGAAATTTAGCAGTAGGTACGACTGACTGAGCGTATTCGACTTGTTTAAGTTGTGATGATGCCTTATCAATAAGTTTTGCTAATCGTTTTTGTTCTTGACGCATGATAATAGAAGGTTATTTTCTTCATTATATCATTTCGAGTTTCTTGTATTTACCATTGAAAAACAGTTGATAGCGACTTGCCATGCGGATAGGCTTCGCGCACAACGGACCCATAGGGAATTGAAATGCACCGCAACCGACTCGCCATAGCGCTAATCTGCCTCTCAGCACCTTGCATCGCCTCCGCAGCGACTGCAAAAAAGGTCACGAAGAAAAGCGATCTGCCTGACTGCGCGACGACTGTCATCGACGGCTCGAATCTCTCGGAAGCCGAAAGTGACTACATGTTCTCGATGCAGAAAAACCTGATGACATCAGAAATCCTAGGGTTTGCGCTAGGAAATCAGACTCTTCTGGGTGATTACTACAAGCTGCGTAAAGGGGAAGATTTCAACGCCAATGTATTGCAGCTCAAGGAGCTGGTTAAGGTTCCAAGTCTAGCAAAGCTAATATACCGTGATTTTAAGACATCCAACGATGATGTTGGACGCCAATTCAATGACCATAAATGGAGTAAGGAGACCTATGGCATCCTGATTTGCCGCGTAGCGGCGATAGGTGATACAGCGCCCAACCAGTACAACACCTATGCAGCAAGCTATCTCAAGAACCTTCAAGCGAAGCAAAATGCTATGCACGGGCAGGTCGGCTACTTCGATGTGACAGTGAATGACTGCACGGTCAGCAAATCCATTGACACCGGCAATCGCTTCACAACCGTTAAGCCGGACCCTGATGCGCGATTCGTCACGGTGAATGCGACGTTTAAGAACACAGACAACGAAGGCAGGCTTCCAGTAGAAGGCAGCTTGCTTATCAGCATGGACGACAAAGACTACAAATTCGACACCACCGAATCCATCATGAGTGATGGCTATGGCATTCGTATGAGGTCGCTGAATCCACTCATCAAGCTCAACACGAAGATCGTTTACAAAGTGCCTAACGAGCTGTCTGGCGACGTGTACTGGAAGCCCGGAAGGAACGCTGAAGACAAGAAGCTCTGGTGTACGTACCTGCCTTCAGCGTGACGGTCATTGGGGGAATGGTATCTATAAAGGTTTCACTCCCTACCTCTTATCCTTGTATCCATATTTTGCAAATTTGCACCTTCCTCTTTTTCTAATGAAGATAAAAAGCTCAAATCCTTTTCTGATTGTGGACTTTCTAAACGTTCTAATACACCGGGATTTTCGTTAACGTACCTTTCTATTTCATCAAAAAAAGGTCTATATTTTATTGTAAAAAAATACACAAAAAGGAAAGCAGAAAGGGCGGCTATTAAAGATGCGACTAAACAACCTATAACCACATACTCATAAACGTAATATTCGATATAATCAGTATAATTTGTCAAAAAAAACATAAATACCAATAATGATAAAATTAGGCAATTGGCGCTTTGACGTATTAATACCTTAACAAGCTTTCCTCTGATTTTAAATGCGGCAGAAAATTCATCTTCATTTGTTATGGGTGACACTTCAATTTTTTTGACCATGATTAATACAAATTGTTATTACTTAAAATTATATCATTTACGTCCACTTGTTTTTCCAGTTAAAAAACCGCCGAAGCGGTCTTTTGTTAAAGCAGGGAAAACCACCTCGCCTATATATTTACTAACGCGATTTGGCTTGGGCAATTAGCTCGTTGATTTCAGCTTTGTTTTCAAGCGCAGTTTTTACACCATCGGGACAGCTTTCCCTCACGACTTGACTCGGATTCGGACTTACACCTTTTGCTTCGTATTCATCGAATTGCTTGTACCCTGACAGGTTGTATTCCATCGCAACGGCTTTATCCAAATCTTTCAGGAATTGAGGAATCTTCGCGTGATTAACGTTTGGCGTGACTTCCAAACCTTTCTTTAGGACTGAATAATACGATTTATATTCCGCATCCATATCGCACCCTTTCAGATTGGCAAGATCAGTCTGAGCAGCTACTCTGTAGAAATAATTAATATCATGTGCGAATGCTTGGAGAGAAAAAACGGCGCTAAAGGAAACAACGATTATCTTTGAAAACAGCTTCATATCTATAAAGTCCCTTTGTGTATGTTACCAGCCTCACAACGTAAGACTTTTTCACTTTCATTTATTTCGATTATTGGAGGTTTGTTTTTTAGGGGCTTGTAAGATTTCTAGCGTGATTTGGTTGATCCGTACCCAACCTTCAAGCGCCCTATGCGTCTGGTCTACGCAATCATCCTTTGCCCAATGATAGATATTCTGTCCAACGTGCCCTTCTGCCTCATACTGATCGTAATGATAATAATTTAGCAGATAATATTCCTTCTCCATCTTTGCTTGCAAATGATCCATATATTGAGTCATTTTAGATTTATCAAATGATGGCGTAACATTCATACCACTAATCAAAGCTTTCAGATACTTATCATATAGATCAGGATGATCGCAGCCTTTTAAATACGCCAAGTGGATAGGCGCCAGATCCTCATCATATGTCTCAATTCCTGCGCTGGCTTGGTTCACGAAAAACATTCCCAAGCAAAATGCAACTGAACCCGTTATTCCTTTCAATTCCACTTCCCTAATTTCACGTTATCGACTTGATCAGATATTCGCCTTTGTTGCGCACATTACCTACATCTTTGGAGACTGGATACCACTCGAACTCATCAGGTGGCAGACCACGATCCCTAGCGATTTCCTTTGCTCTATCTTTGGTCATGTCAGACGAAAGCCATTCCCGAGCAAGCTCCGGGGAAAGGACTACCGGTCTCCTGTCGTGTACGTCGAGTAGACCACCCGCAGCATCAGCAGTGATTATCACCATCCCTGCAGGCTCATCAACAGACGGACCGTCCTCGATCTGAGCCAGTCCGGCAAAGAACATCGGCTTGTGGCTTTTCAGTCGGATGAAGAAAGGCTGCTTTTTCTTTTCATCTAGGTCATCACGCACCCACTCGTACCAACCATCAGCAGGAATGAGCGCCCTGTGATCCGGGAACAGAGTCTTGTAAAACCGACCTCGAGCAATGGTTTCTATGCGCGCATTGATGGGTTGAACGACCTTTGGTTTCGGATACTGAACCTCACGCTTCCAACCCCAATGCACAGCATGGATCTGAGGTCCATCAGGCTCAACGTGCATGACCTGCACGTCTGTTGAAGGCGCAATATTATATCGAGCGATGGGAGTCCTATCGACTTTGGCAAACAGATCTCCTTGAGGGTCGAGTTCTTGAACGTACTCATCCATCGATCTGAACATCACGAAACGACCGCACATAGCCTACTCCTAGAGCTTGGAAATTTCGCCAGTCGCCTCGGCAATCGTCGCCAAGGTTTCCTCCATTTCAGCGATCTGGTCTTGAAGCTTCATGAACGATAAATGAACAGCACCATCGACATCTGCTGTCTGCGCACCACGTAGAGAAACCACCGTTTTTTCGTCAACCGTTTCAAGGTCAGTGACTGTTTCACGAAGCATACGAAGCTGGTCAAAAATCCCGGCAACAAGGGCTTTGCTGTCTTTGCTCATGAGTCAGACCTTCCGTAGATGACAGTATTCTGATGCCACTATTGAGCAGAAATTCAGACCGTTAGGCTTCACCTAACGGATCGGCTTAGCTGGCTGGAACTACTGCCGCTCTGCATTCCTCTTAAACGAAGGATACGGAGGGATTTAGTCATGACTGACGCACTGGACGAGTACAACAAGAAACGTGACTTTGACGCCACGCCAGAGCCTTCTGGAGCGAGGAAAGCGACTCGCAAGAAGAAGGTTGAAGACCATGCCCTGCAGTTCTGCATTCAGAAGCATGACGCTACTCGCCTCCACTACGATTTTCGGATTGAGATCGAAGATACGTTGAAGAGTTGGGCAGTTCCCAAGGGTCCGAGTCTCGATCCACAGGTCAAACGTCTAGCGATGGAGGTTGAAGACCATCCCTTGGATTACGCCACATTCGAGGGTCACATTCCCGAAGGTCATTATGGTGCTGGTGACGTTATCGTTTGGGACCGTGGGATCTGGAAATGCGTTGGCGACCCGGTTGAATCTTATAAAAAAGGGAAGCTGAAATTCGAGTTGGAAGGTGAAAAACTTGGAGGGTTGTGGAACCTCGTTCGTACCCATCAAGAAGGCAAATCCAAGCCTTGGTTCCTCATCAAGCATCAGGACTCATCAGCGAAGCCAGAGGCTGATTATGACGTGGTGAAAGAGCTACCTGATTCCGTCCTGAGTGACCGCACCATCATCCCGAAAAAGCGTGGCAAGGCAGCAGAACCCAAGCCGGTAGAGACGGTTCCTCAACCTCGCAAACGTGCGAAAACCACAAAGCTCAGTGGTGCGAAACCGGCACCGATTCCCGATATTATAAAACCCCAGCTCGCTACTCTTGTAGAGACTGCACCGTCTGGTGATTGGCGCTACGAAATCAAATTCGACGGCTACCGCATGATGGTTCGAATCGAGAATGGTGACGTGAAACTGTTCACCCGGAACGGTCACGACTGGACCGCCAAGATGCCAAAACAGGCAGAAGCACTCGCTAGCCTGGCACTCGAATCGGCATGGCTCGACGGTGAAATGATTGCTGCGGATGAGAACGGCGTACCCAGCTTCTAGATGCTCCAAACTGCCTTCGAGAGTGGCAAAAGCGGATCGATCGTTTTTTACCTTTTTGACATGCCATACCTCAACGGCGTGGATCTTCGTGACGTGCCGGTTGAGGAACGCCGATCCGCATTGGCGAAGGTTGTAGAGCGGTCTGAGGACGAAATTATCAGGTTCTCTGAGGACTTCGGGGAAGACGCGAGCGACCTTTTGACCAGTGCCTGTCAAATGAATATGGAGGGTTTGATAGGAAAACGTGCAGGGAGTACATATGTATCCCGCCGCAGTGATGACTGGATCAAGCTCAAGTGTAAGCACCGCCAAGAGTTCGTCGTAGTCGGCTACTCCGAGCCAAAAGGCTCTAGAACGTCGTTTGGGGCGCTTCTGCTGGGTTTACATGACAAGGATAGCGGCGAGCTTCGATATGCCGGGAAAGTGGGCACAGGCTTCAATGACAGTACGCTCCGCACCATCCATGCCCAGCTTCAACCGTTGGAGACGGACAAACCTGCAGTCGTGAATCCACCAAAAGGTGTTGATGCGAAAGGAGTCCACTGGCTCAAACCAGAGCTACTGGCAGAGGTCGCATATGCCGAAATCACCAAAGATGGTTCGGTACGTCATTCGGTTTTCCACGGCTTGCGAAACGACAAGCCAGCCAAGGAAATCACAGAAGAAACACCTGTGCCGGCAAGTGAGGTTGCTGAGAAAAAACCTTCCCCTGCCCCTAAGAAAAAACCCACGAAGAAAGCCGCCGAACCATCGTCTGGCAAGATCCGTATCACACACCCTGAAAGGGTCATTGATGCGTCCAGTGGCTCAACAAAGATGCAGTTGGCTGAATATTATGTGAGTGTTGCGGACTGGATTCTGCCGACCTTACAGGACCGTCCGATAGCACTGGTACGTGCGCCCGAAGGAATCGCCGGGGAACTGTTTTTTCAGAAGAACGTTGAGCGCCTTCCCATACCCGGCATCGAGACAGTGGAAGGTGAATCAGTGATGCTCATCAACAACGCCGAAGCACTCGTTGGAGCAGTGCAGATGAGCACCATCGAGTTTCATTCTTGGAATGCTCAAGCACCAGACTTGGACCGTCCTGACCGTTTCGTGTTGGACCTCGATCCAGACCCTGCCCTACCGTGGAAATCGATGGTAGAAGCAACCACCCTGACGTTGACCATCCTTGATGAATTGGGGTTGAAGTCATTCATCAAAACCAGTGGCGGCAAAGGTATCCATGTCGTTGTTCCTCTTACGCCCAAAGACGATTGGGACACCGTGAAGCGTTTCAGTCAGGCAATCGTCCAGTACATGGCGAAGCTGATTCCCGACCGCTTTTCTGCCGTTCTAGGTCCGAAGAACCGCATTGGCAAGATCTTCATCGACTACCTTCGCAACGGTAAAGGCGCGACCACCATCAATGCCTATGCAGCGCGTACACGCGAAGGCTTGCCAGTATCCGTGCCGATTTTCAAAGAAGAAATTCATGAGATCAAAGGAGCGAACGTGTGGAACATCCACAACCTGCATGAGCGTTTAGGTCAGCTAGGCGATGACCCATGGAAAGATTACGCGAAAACGAAGCAAACTATTACGGCTGACATGCGTCGAAAGCTTGGACTCAAAAAATAGGAGATTGAAATGGATAACTATCACATCACCAAATCCGGGGACCATTGGATTCTCAAAAAGCAGGGTGCTGAACCAGCCTCCAAAACCGGTGATACAAAGGCAGAAATCATCAAGCTTGCCACTGAATTCCTTGAAGGCAAAACTGCCTCTTTGAAAATTCATAAGGAAGACGGAACCATTCAAGAAGAACGGACTTACCCACGGAGTGCTGACCCGTCGAAATCCAAGGGTTGATTCATCATTATAAAGCCCTTGATTGGGCTTTATTTCGGACCAAAAAAAACCGCCTTTGGGGGGGCGGTCTGTTTATGTCGCATTGAATTTCTCACATTTTGAGTTTGGATTTTACTGCAGGTTTTTCTATCTGTTTTAACTCAGTTTTCTTTTTAATGTCATCTAATACATCAACAACATATTCAGATGTAGCAAATAAAGCTGAATCAATGTCTGGTCTGCCACCGGATTCTTGTAAAGCAGGTACATAGAAGTTTAAATCCTTTGTCCCATTACTGTTAACCGTCTTGCCAATCTCTAAAGCTTTTGAACTGCCGACATAGCTTGCAATTTCTTCACTGAATTTAATTGATGTAACGGGCGTCGAAATATCAATACTTAAATGACCTTGCTCAACTTGCCTTTGAAAAGCGAAAAATTTAGGCTCATTACGGACTGTCATTATTATGTCCTGCGCTATCAGAATATTCTCAATGTTTTCCTTTGGCGTTACTCTTGAAGGATCTATACCAGCAGCTTTAATTATTTTATCTTTATCATTTGCGTATCTAGCATAAAATCCTTGATGCGAAAGAGCAAATCCTCCATCAATAGTGTTACATGATTGCTCAGCATTGAATCTAATCGAGCTTTTCATTGCTTCGTTAATCAATTCATTTCTCTCATCTTTCGTTAATCTTGCACTCATATTTATTTACCTTCTGTTATGAAAACTGAATTGCCTCCATTCCAACAATTATACCATTTTGAAAAACACAAATTTACTTGGCAGACCTTATTTTGCTTTTTGTATTTTCAAAAGGAAAGCACTTTTGATGTGTCTGATAAAAACTCAGTGACCAAACATCTTCCGATTCAGCAAAATCATCCACTTCATTAATAACCCCTTTTGCTGAATATTCCGTATATCCGAAACACCTATACTTATATAGCTCCGTTTCGAATTCTAGAAATTCTTCAAATTCGCTTTTTAAATGGATTTTCCAAGCTTCTATACTTAAACATCCGTTAATTGTTTCGTATTCAATGTGACCCTTTCTTAACCTTATTTCCTTAACGAACCCGAGGCTCGCTACGCTACCCTTTACTTCTCGACATAGCTCTATTTGTAGATACTTATCATCAAACCATTTCATAGTGTCTTCATACAGCGAATAGAATTCTTCCATTTTTATTTACCTCATTGCTGCCAGCGGGATTGCTGACAGGTATTGCTCAGTCACCCAACATAAAAATAAAGGGAGAGATAATCGCCTCTGAAAACAAACTCGACGGATTTCTCATTAACCGCAATACTTTCAATATCTTCTTCATTAATATCCATTACAGCCCCATAAAGCCAGTCCCAATAACGAACGCACATTTTATTTTGCGTAAAACCCAAAGCAGTTTCTGGAGTAATAAAAATCATGACCGAACTTAAATCATTATGCACAGCCCATTCCTTAATATCCGTACAAAAGCCACGACCTTTCGAAACGAAGATATTACAACCATGCAACTTTACGAAATCAGCGAATTGCTGAAATTGTTCTACATTATTAATTCCCATTAATTGAACCTCATAGCCTATCAGCGGAATTGCTGATAGATATTCCCCACACAATTACTTGTTAATTACTTGAGTAGCTTTGCAAAGATTCTCTATGAATCCTTTTAAAGCCTTTAAGAATTTTCACGAACTCCAAATCCTGAACACTGCGCCGAAAATACTTTTCAAAGATTTCATTGCAGCGAGATCTTACTGCCACATCGCAACAATCATTATCCAGTCTCAAAGACTCATTCCACGTAGCAAAGATCAATCGGGAGATGATTTCATAGACAGGCTTTCGTTTTGGATGAGTCATCCACCCTGAAGTTCTATTGTTGAATCCAGCAAAAATCGGAAAGGAAGCTTTATAAGATGTCAATTCAGTTTCACATTCTTCACTGCTGACGAATTCAAAATCTACTGCTTCACTTTTTCTTGTACCCATTTCAAACCCACCCATTAACATTAAAAATTATTACTACCGCTATTCTCTAAATTAGCCTTTTAAGGAATTTAATAATTCCAACTATTGCCAATAGATGAAGCAAGTATAGATACTTAGGCTTTTTTAAAACGAGGATATAATTCGTCAAAACCGATACCAGCGTGAAATTTCATGTACTGCCCACCACCTACATGAACAAAACCTTGCTCTTCAAGATTTGGGCGCTTGGAATAACCCCAAAGATCAGCAGCAATTTTCTTGATGATTTTCCGACTCAATTTGCTTTGATCACCCCACTGCAGCGTAGTGATATACAGGCTTTGCTTAGCTTCGATTTTGAAAATTTCGGATAATTGTTCACAGCAAGCAGTAATAATCACTTCTTTAAAATCTGGCTTGAGTTTAGTGATTTCTGTGAAAATAGCCGTCGGAGGGCAGGTTTTTGTGTCAAAACGGAATTTAAAAATACCACTTTCGGCGCGCACAACCTCGAAATGAAAAGCCTCGCTGTCTGAATGCCATATCTGTCTTGGTTGCTTTCCATTCAAAGAGAGAAATTTTTCAAAATCGATGAATTTTTGTTCTTGCTCAACACTGAAATACTTATTAATGAATGAGTGAATAGAAGCATCAGTACCTTTCAAAACCACTTCATTACGATAAAGATTTGCCATGCTTGTATATTCTTTGCGCTATAACTGAATGTTAGAGCGAAGCAGCGTTACTGCTTGGGCGTGCAATGTAGCGTTGATTAAAACTACTTTTAGAAACGTTTAAGGTTTCAGGTAATGCACATATTTGAAAGCGTGATTGCTTTCGACGAGACAAACGATATCAAATCCAATTTATTTGTCAAACGACCAAATCACTCAAAAAAGCAACTTTTATTTTCTCTTAAAATCTTTAAAAAGGATTATTGGTTTTTTCACAGTGAGTACCAAAACCGCTAAATGGCTACAAGCCTTAAGCCACTTGAGTTTGAGGGTTATCTTTAAAAGAATTTAAAGATTTTCCAGAAGTTTCGATTGTGATTTTTGAGCAAAACTGGAGAATCCTGATAGAAGGAATCGATCAGGAGGAAGCAAGCCGATTAAAACGTTTTGAAAAAATAATTGGGATTGGCGCTTGCTGAACGTGTGCGAGAGCCAACCAATGTGACGGATCTGGTCAGTTCGGCTTGAAGGTCAGTTCGCCTTTCCGCCATTTCGCTACTTTCGAGATCGCACCTTTGAGTACCGTAGTCATGCCGCTTTCGATGGCTGCATGGGCACCAAACACCATCACGACCTTCTGAAGCTCTTTGAACACCACGCCTTGACCTTCAGACACGCTCACAGTGGCGTATCCACTGGTGCCGTACACATCGACCTCAACCGCACGGAAACGAACCTCGAGGCGTCCACCATCCCGCGATTCCTTCACGCTCGCTTTGAGATCTCCCAGCGACACGGACAAGCCTTGCTTGTCGTCATTCACAAGGTTCTTCTCCTTATCGAGTTGAACGACGTACACGCCTTCTGGTGACTGCTCACACAGATAGATGAAGCGGAAGCCGTTCAGGAGTTTGAGAAGGTCTGTCTTGAAGTCACCAAGCGTGAACAGTGCGATGGGATCGAGGTGGGACATACGTTTTGGAGTCTCAAAATGCTGGAATGGCTGGATTGTAAGCTTCTACCACCTGCCCTACAAACACGAACCACACGTACAGCCAGGTCCATCGTGTGACGGCACAACCATCCATCACGACGAGAATCCAGTTCACTCAAAATCTGCGATTTTGGGAATGGCTCTATCGCTCATTTGAGGAAGCACCAAATGTTATAATGATAAGCAGATAAACAATATAATCATATGAAACGTCTTTTCCCTTTATTTTTTCTTCCCTTAATGATTCTCTCAGGTTCAGCATTTGCTTATACCAAACCAGCAGATTGCGGATTGTCTGACGATGGTAAATCAATCAAGCCCTACAATTCAGATGTGTGTCCACAGAACATTACTCAACTAATTAGAATATCCTTTATGGGTCAAGCGGGTTTCACAAGCCTCATCGAAAAGACAGTTAATGATTCAAGATACTCAGACATTCAGGTTCAATTGTCAGAAGATCAAAAAAACATGAATAAGAAAAACGTTGAACATTTTGCAACTATGAAATACCTCATCTATGGTTTTGCATTGTTCATGACTTCCTTGATGTTTGCCCCATCAATATATCAAATCGTACATTCTCTAATGACTGGCGAAACGAGAAAGCAAGAGGACGGAACACCAGCACGATTTAACATCTGGTTATCTTTTCTAGCAATAATTTCAGGGGTTTTATGTTTCATTCCCGGCTTCTATGGAAACGAAAGCGAAGATGGTCATGATGACGCATTCAGTGTTTATGACTTCTTCTCAAATTTCAGTTTCATGAGTGACTTGACCTTTTCAAGCGAATTCATGTCCACCTATTTCAACCTTCTTTTGACTGGCGGCGTAGAAACGACAACACCAGACCAAACCGAGGAACAACAAAAAAAGGCGATGGAGAACAGTTATGTGTACTATTCAGTGCGCTCAACAATTGCGGGAATAATAAATACGTCTGTCGTTATTTCTGCAACATCAGCATTCAACAGCGAGATAGAAAACAAACAAGATAAAACAACTGGATGGAAACCAAGACTTACAACTGATGATGTGTGGCAACCAAACGATAATTTCGGAATAGATTTTGAGCATAGATTTATCGAAGATCCCAACCAAGTGATGTGGAAAGCAGATCCCATCACCTTTGCTGCAAATCCTGAATCACTCGGAAAAACTCTGGCTTATTTATCAGCAATAAATTACAACAAAACGTACCGTCCATTCAGCGACATTGAAGGATTATCTGCACAAGCGGCAAAATTGAGAAGTGACATTAAAACCACATCATTCTTTAACAATGAAGCGGGTTACGCTCAAATCGCAAATGATGCCACTGAGATTTTCTATCGCGATGCACAAGCGAATATCATGAAAATCCGGTTCAAGGAATGGATGAAAAAAGCTGATGAGATAGCTTTGCTCAAAATAAATTACGCTTGTTCCAAAGACAAGAGCACTCAAATCGCTTCTCAATTATTCATCGATGCACACAATGGTAAAGGTAATGATTCGGGCATATCCGATTGCGTAAGTGCTGATTGGAAATTATTGGGTCAGAACACATCTGAATTCTACGCTCAACAAGTCAAGGAGAAAACCGAAGCTTTGCAAAAGGAATATTATGATGTACGTATGAAAATTAACGACCAATACGCTGAATCTCATTTCAATCAAGACTTGTTAACAAAAATGAAAGAAACATTTCAACAAGGACCATTCGCCTATTTCTTTGCATTGCCGGGAATTTGGAACGCTTCAAGATTCACATCTACATCACAGAGCCAATTTGCAATCACAAGTCCTATCATGACATTGCAATCCAAGGCTCTAGATAATTACGTCGATGATGCATGGGCGGTTCAGCATGGATATGCTTCAAGAGCGTTCAACCTAAGCAAATACATTCGTGAAGTCACGTTGAGCGTTCCTGACGTTGGTTCACCAACGTTAAGGGATTCTCAGGCAATGATGCAGAAGCTTTACGAGAACGACTACACAGCGAGCCTGCAAAACAACGATCTCGAAGCAGCAACAATTATGGGATTCGAAAACCCACAAAATGAATTTGATAAGTGCAGAGAAACGTCTCTTCACCCTGTAACCTGCCTTCAAATCTACGGGCAGAAAATATCAGAGACGATGGTTGATATTATCTATTTTGGTGTGAGTATTAAAATGCTTGCAATGGGCGCAACCAAATTTGGCAACAACAAGAAATCGAAACTGAAGAAGAAAATCGCTGACGAAGACGAAAGCGCAGGAATTTCAAAGCACGTCACTAAAGTAAAACAGAATTCTGTAAAATCTAACTATTTTCAGTTAGCTGGCTCTTTAATGTCAGGTCTCTCAGATTTCATGCTTTACATAGCGGGATTCGGATATGTGTTTGCGATGGTTATGAAATTCTTAATTCCGTTCGCGATGATTGGTCCATTCGTGATTATGTACACACTGTACATTGTCTATTCGTTGATGCTCATTCTTTCCAGTGCTTTCGCCCTATACGCTTGGGCAAAATACAATGACAAGGACAATCTATTAACAATGGTAAGCACATTATGGGCGTTATTTTTATCAACGTTCGTTATGGGAACAATCATTTTAATCGTGTACACATTGAATTGGGAAATGACTGCACAGCTTGACAAAATAATTTCACCGTTGATTGCAAAAGGCGTCGGTTCAGAATTCAGTAGCTCAGCAAGCGCAATCATAGACAGCTTGACCGTAATGTTCGTTTCATACGTTTGCTTCATGGCTGTCAGTTTTGGTTCACTTAGATATTCACTAGGCGCTTTAAAAGGCATAGGAAAATTCCTAGGCGTAAGCGCACCATACCTTGATTACGGCGATCAATTCTTATCGAAAGCAATCAGAATTTGTTTCGTAATGTCGTTCGGAATTCTATGGGTAGTGGAAACTGGAATGAAGGCATTAAGTGGTGCGGCTGTCAATTTCGGTAAAGCACAATTAGAAAGAGTTAGAAGAAATAAGTAAGCATCTGCTTACCACCCTTTTGGAATAGGTCATTATGATATAATAGAAGAATACAATATATCTGCTCATGAAAAAACTATTCTATCTTTTCCTTTTTTGTTTTGTCTTTCTTTCACCCAGCGCTAATGCTTCGCAATGGAGTCTTTTACATCCTTGGGGAGCCATTGACGCAAGTAGAGATTTAGAGGCGAGCTACACTCAGCAGGAACGTATTCAAGCAAATCTATTTCCTTCTCTAGAATCAGCCATTGGTTGCAGATTAACGACCGACATTCGAGAAATGCCATTAGGACAACAATGGTTTTTTACTGGAAAATACGAATGTTCAAAAGCCTCTAACAAGTACAACAGCAATGTACACGTTATTCTAAATGGACCACTTCACTGGTTCTTTCAAGTCCTATTAGCGTTTCTAGGCGCGTGGGTCGCTAGACGTATATTACTGAGCTTCATAGAGTACATGAAGGGAGATGGAGAATCAGCAGGTTCGTTTACTAAATACATATTATTTGTCATCATCGCTGCAATGCTTCTTGTCCCACTTTACAAATCATCTGATGAACAGGATGCAAAAAAGGACACGAATTTAGTCACAATGGGTTATTACACAGGCTATGCGATTACCTACACGTTTGGTTCATTTGCCATGCATTTGCTTGCTGATAATGATGTGACTGAACAGCCCTACATCTACGTAGCAGAACCAGAAGACAAGAAAACACGAGAGGTTATCAATTTAGTAGATTTCGCTATGTGTATTCAAAGATTTTCAGGTTCAGCAAAACAGACGTTGCAGTTCACCCACACAGATGGGCACCTTTCTGCTTTCGCCCAAATTGGCAATTGTGTATTAGAGATTGATCACGAAATTGACGAAGGAACAATAGCCGTAGCGAAAATAAACGGGTTGCCAGATCTTTATCAGTTTGAGCTTGAAGCCCTCAATGACGCTTATACGACAATGTTTCAAGAGATTCATGATTTGACTGCAAAAGTAAACGCCTACAAGTCAATCACAGTTGATTCTTCTCCTGTCTTCCAAAGAAACCAATCATGCGAAAATCTAAAAACCGTTGACCCAACGGTGTTAGATACTACCGGACTGAAGCAATACGTTTATGACTCAGCAAATTGCATTGGTGCTGAATTCATTTCAAGGATGACCAGAGCGCCGGGAGTTACAGAGGAAAGCTTAGCAGCCTCAAATAGCCGTTCAGTTCAGTTGTGTAAAACGGACTACAGCAGTGATGTAGAAACTGCACAACGTGCTTGCGCTCAAACCATGTGTGCCTCAGATTCATCGCCATTCTTTTGCTCTGCACAAATAAATAATTACCTAAATCTTGTAGGTGCAAGGTTTATGACTGACCCAAATTACGCGACCATTCCACATTATTTTATGAGGAAATATTATGGTTCGACTGGCGTAGACGAGTTCGGAAAATCATTAGTAAACAGCACAACGATTACCAGCTACACCACAAACGACATTCTAGAACCTATCGAAACAGGCGAACTAGCATTTACCGTGCAGTTCGACAAAATAGATTCTACTGGAAAAAACGTTTACTCAACTGCCGATTTAATGGACGTATACGATTCAGAAGCTTCTTTGAATAGTGACCCATTACAGATTTTTGTGAATTACTTCACAAATAAAGATGGATTCCTTTCTCTAACAAGATTCAAGGATTGCCTTGCTAATCCAAGCAGCGTTTCACCATCGGGCAGACGTTGCCCAAACGTTTTCAAATCCTACGACATTCAGGGTAATACCTTATTAGCAATCTCAACAGAAATTAGATTAGGAACAAAAGCAGTGGGCATGTTCAGAGCCACGTCAGCAGAGAAAAGGCTTGAACGAGCTGGTGTTGATGCTGCTCAGAAGGGTTTGAAAGCCACTGCAAGCATGTTCGGCAACACAAGTGATGCTGTCATCACGTTCATGCTTGCTTCGTTCATGAACAACGCTGCAAACGATGTATTCAGCGAGTACGGAGCGAACATTGGACCAGAAGCCAATTACGTGATTGCGGCGGTCTATGCTGACCCTGACGCAGCAGAATTCGCTAACAGAGCAGCTAATACATTGTGGGTTATAGGAATGTTCATGAAATTTGGTTTCCCCATTTCATTCGGAATGGTGATTATCAGTTTCATTCTTGATGCTTATAAAAAAATAAGCCAAGAACAATTAACTATCGTTCCGCACTTCATAAAGCTTTTAGGTAAACATGGAGTTAATTCTCACAATGATACGTGGAAACCAATTCAGGTATTTTTCGTGAACATCGCAAGTTGGGCATGCTTTGGCATTATGATATTTTTCGCATCTGATTTTGTGACATCACTGTTTACATACAAAGCAATCTCCTATGCGTACCTAGACATGGTTCTAACAGAATCTTCAAACGCATCGACGTTAGGCGCTGGTATTGATCAGCTAATGAAAACAGGCTTATTCATATTCTTGGCTTCATTCGTGATGGCTTACGTTTTTAAATTCTCCACATTCACGATTGGTAAAGTGATTGATCACTACGCATTTGGTATCACACCAAGCAACAATGGTGACAAACACAAAATCATATCAGTTGAAGGAAAGCATGGCATTTAATAAATCGGGGCTTTAAGCCCCTTTTTTATCGCCTGCAAATGATACAATTAGAGAAACAAAACCTATAACCATGAATATTTTTAGATTTCTCAAACGAAAGCCTAAACTAGATATAGCAGAATTAACTGATGAAGAATTATTAACCAGATTGAAATTTTGGCTTAGCCAATTAAAGAATATTAGTAAAATATATTTCTTTTGTGCAATAGGCTCTTTCTTTTCACCTATAGCTTGGTTTGCTTTTTTCTATACATCAGCTTATCGCAAAAGCGAAAACCCACTTCTAAAAAATTGGCTCAAAATACCCAAGACTATAATATTTGCAGAAACCATCGTTCAATTTTGCCTTGTATATAGCCACATTGTATTGACTCAGGCAGGAGCGGAAATTTCAGGTTTAGGGTTAGGCTTATCCTATTTTATGTTCGGCACATTCTTTTTAGTGTTTACTATTTCTCTGAGCAAATTCCATGGTTTCGCTATCAAACGCAAGCAGCAATATTTCATCAATTCAGTTTCTGGCGATGACTATAAAATCACAGAGTCTTTCTTTCAGAAAAGCGCAAGATTAGCTAAAACACGTATCAATGATTTTAAAGATTTAGTCAAGGAGACGCCAAAATGATTTTCACCACTACTCAACTAACGATAAAAGGCGAACCTTCTGCTTTGGTAAAATCAGGTTTAATCATTGATTCTGAGCCAACGTCACACCCTTTCATCATTGGCAGTGATTCTGAATACATTCTGAATAAAGCTCGAAGCTGGTTGGAATCTTACAACTCCAAAGGCTTCAACAACCATACAAATGTTGATAGTTTTTATTTATTTAGCGTAGATTACAATACTTTACCTTCTGAACATTTTTTCCTACTTAGTTTCGAAGGTCGTAATAATCCAGAAGAATGCGTATTCATGCAGGCTGTGTACGAATCAGGAAAGAATGATTTTGCCATTAATTTTTTTGGATTGATCTCTAAAAATTCTTTTACTGATAGATCTATTGGCAATATTCAATTAGACATTGCAGTAGAGACTTACTTCTTTTCAGATATTGATGAGCCTCTGTCTAGTTTTTACGAATTCATTCAGCATCCTCACTTTGAAGAATCAGTAGCTACATTTACCCTTTTAAACTATTAACAGCCATTCCTCGCAAAGCGGGAGTGAATTGGACCTACAACACAGGAGAAATTATGAAATTATACACAAACAAAATCGACTTTTTAGAGTCAGTTGAATTAGGTAACTATGATGTTTGTCTTTTCGAATATACAGAAGCACCTTCTGATGAACTCGCAATTCAAGGATTGGATAGTCTTAAAAGAAAAGCAATACGTCATGATGCGTTACCTTCATTGTTGGGAAAAATGACAGATAGCACAGGCAAATCTAAATACTTGTTTTATTATTCACAAGAGTTTCTTTTCGATGAGAACCTAATATCATATGTAATTTGCGAATTCCGTTGCAATAAGCATGGAAAAGTCATAGCGACATTTGGCAGACTGTTTCACGAAATCATAGAACAAAGCTATAACGTGCAAGGTAATGATTACGACATATATCAACTAATTTATGTGTACAAATCATTTTCGATGTTTGATGACCTTCCCTTCACAGATTTTCTTGAAAGTCCTCATTTTGATGAATGTATCCTTATCTCAGACCTCCTGAATTACTAAATGCTACAATTCACTCATAACAAATAAAAAACCTTTATGAAAAAGACTAAAGAACAAATTTACCAAGAAAAACTAGAAGAAGCGCTTTTTTTTATGCAGCTTTATGAGGAAGGTGGAATTATAAATGATTGGGAAGTGCCAGCAGAAAAACCCGACCCATCAGAATCAGGCTATCCAGAAGATCTTAGAATTTATTAATCAGTTTTTAAATTAACACCTGTCAAATCACCATTGAACAACTGTATATCAGCAGACTTTTCGACTGGCATTGACAGTGTTTTTTTATCCGCTGAATCCATGTACTTCACAGTAAGCTTACTACCATTCAACTCAGAACTGGTCAAATTCAAGCCTTTTCCGCTCTGAATCTCACCATTGCCTGCATATTTATCAATGCTTCTAGGCAACGTTATTTTGAATTCCGCACCGCTACCAACCGCAGTTCTAAAAGCTTTAACTACATTCGTTACGTTTTGAGCATTGTATTTGCCCGGACTTAAATCATTTACAACTATATTCAGCCTATGCGTCTCCCCTGCTTTGATGCTTTGAAATTTCAATGAATCTACAAGCTTAGTCGAATATGTTGGATCAGAAAGCATAGATGACGTGAGGGAAAGATTCTCAATAAGCCCCGTTTTTGCAGCTGCAGCTACAACAACTGGTGAATTATCTACGCTTGTTCCTGCACAGGTATTAGAAGAAATCGTGTAAACCGTGCCGCTAGGATAAGATTTCGTGCCATTTGGCGCAGTAGCTACCGTTCTTGTTTTTGTAATGATCCCTGATTGACCGATACCACAAGCCTCGGTGATTGATTCGTTTGAGTAAGATTTTTCAGGATCTTGGACACATTGAGTCACATCAATTGACGTCACATTGAAAACATTGTTCGTTTGTTTTTTGTTCGAATCGTAAGACGAAACGTAATTTCCGTATTTTACAACATCACCAATATACGTCCCTTTCACGACATTATAGTAAGCGTCACATGTCACTGTTTCGTGCCCCGGCACCGAAGCCACGCCTTGGGACGGGATCAACGTACAGGTGTTAGACAGAAGCAATTCTTGCTGATGAGGCGTTGATAACGTGTAGCTGATGAGCTTGCCGTCAGCGTCATAGGCGCTGTAGGAGTCGTTTGTGTAATACACAACCCAGTGGTAGGTAATCTGCCCCGTATACCCTTCATCGCACAGTTCACGGCGCTGTGTTGGGTTCGCTGTCATAGGAGCGCTCACACAGGAATTACCTGATACGTTCCACGCCGAGTAATTTCTTACGCTTCCATCGGTCCAGACCTCATAGGTTCTTGACTGCACGATCTGACCTGACTGACCAGACGGGCAACCATAGTAACGGGCTTCGCTCTGGATCGAGCTACGAATTGCAGAGCAGTAATCGGCAATGGTTGACCAGCCAGATTCGTTCCTTCTCCCGTCTGACCAATTCTCGAAGGTTCTACGCTGAATGAGGTAGCCGCTTGGTCTGTCGGCAGGACATGAAGCATTCTGGTCCTCGTATCCAGAGCTTATGAAGGTAGGTCCAGCAGGAGGCGCAGGAGGCGTAGCAATGTTTGTATAGCATATTTGGAATTCAAAATAGGCGGTACGAGTGTTGTAGTACGGTCCAACGAAATAGGTTTTCCCATTGTAATTATAAAGCCCCATACCATCCGAGCCGAATCCGTTAACTGATGCACCCGGAGCATCTTCGATGTAAACGATACCTGCAGAACCTAAGTTTTTTGGCGTTATATCGCTTGGATGATAACCAATATTTCCTGAATTTCTAATTGAGATTCCGAATCTATTTCCATAAAGGGCATAAGACCCGGTAACGCCGCCTGAGCATGTTGCACTTCCTAAGAGTTCAGGATGAGAACCTTGCGCCGTAAGCGCAGCGTTAGCTTGCGCTGTAAATAACAGTGAGGAAAATATCAGAAATAAATACGAACAAAATCTTGATTTATTGGTTTTGTATTTGTTGTTCATGTGAATAATGTTTGCTGTAATGTCATTATACCACGACAGCTTTTAACACTTATCATTAGCAGATAATAAATAATCAAAAGCCCAACGATGGGCTTTCAATTTATTTCATCAGTATGCCTTGACTGAATTCAAGGCACTACCAGCTTGCCCTACATCTATTAAAGGCACATCAATACTTTGAATTGATCCTGAGTCCAAGACTGATTTTGTTTGCTTGTAATGTACAGTCAATTTACCTGTGCTTGAATTAAATGACACATCACCAATTACGGTTTTACTAACGTTTTCTTTGGTAATATTCCCTTTTCCTATATAACTAATCGCACTTCGTGGCAAGCTACCTAAATTTATCTTTCCACCAGTCTTAGCAACCCATGCTTTAGCCAACAAGCCTAGCTTTTGAGAATGAACATTAATTGAATCAATCGTAATGTTGAGTTTGTAATTTCCAAAATCTGGCGCTGCATTATTCACATAGTCAGTCATAATTTGTATTTGCGCGCTGTCAGAGGCTTTCACGGATTGATTTGCAAGGATTCCGTGTGCCGCTGTATTCTCGCCTTGATTGGCAGTGTCAGCTTCGGATTGTGCTGAACAGTTATTTTGCGAAACCTCATATCCCGCGCCATATGGGTAATTTACAGAACCATCATCTTTTGTTTGTACATAGCGAACCTTAGTCAATGAACCCGTTTGTCCTACTGGACAATCTTCTGTTTTGTATTGAGGATCAAGCGAAGTTGTTTCAGCTACACAATTATTCTGACGAGAAATCTCAACGAATTTCGTGCCTGACAGTGAATACGTCACGTTTTGCCCGGTTATTATAATAACTCCTTTCTGACCATTTGGGCACGCTTCGTTAAACGATACAGGAGTCGTTTCTAATAAATCATCGGTCAGCGTTTTACACGTATCGGTTAAAGCCGTTCTGATTTTTGGCGTGAAATTCTTCATCGTGCCATCGGAATAAATATCATACGTCCAATCAAATCTGAATGTTTTTTCACCAGTCTGACCTTCAGCGCACATTACGCGAGCCAATTCAAAATCTTTGATGGTCACGAAATCAGCAACGGGCGGTTTTGGGTCAACTGGTGGAACAGGGTCTACAGGAGCCACGACTACTGGCGGTACAGTCACAGGAGGCGTCGGGTCAACAGGCGTCACAACGGGAGGAACAACCTCTGGTGGTGTAGGGTCCACTACGACAGGAGGGACTACACAAGCATTCATAGTCGTTTTCCAGTCCCCGTAGCTGTCATTCACACCGTCTGACCATTGTTTGTAAGAACGTTCGAGGGTCAAGGTTCCAGTGAGAGGACTGGCACAATTTTCGGTTTTGGTTTCGACGGCATTGATGAAGGTACGAACCGGCTCGCAAGCGGGAATGCTGTCTTCATTCCATGTGCCGTATGAGTCGATTATCCCTTTTCCGACGTTCCATTCTGGCTCTTCATACCCAGCCATATCGGCGTAATTAAACTGAATCAATTCGTCTGTTTTTGCTGATTTGAAAAAATACTGCTCTTGCATGTACGAGTCGTATCCGTACCACACCCAAACCGTACCGTGTCTTGTTGTTAAACCACCCTCAACACCACCCACGGTCGAGCCTGCAGGACAATATTCGTAACCGTCCTCAGTCCATCCTTCCTGAGCAGGGATCGGGTCAGGAAGCGTCACAGGAACTGTCTGACATGCCTGAATGCTGTTCGTATCGAATGCTCCGAATTTCTTCACCATATCCTCAGTGATCTGAGGGAAATTCGAGAATCCGTTTTGCTCAACCATCCCGATTGGTGTGTACGTAGACCCGTCGAAAAAGAAGTATTTTGACGTGAACGTGGTTGAGTCAAAAAGGAAGTAAACCGGCACCTTGCCTGTACGCACGTTGCTACCATCCGTAGAGCCACCAACGGTTTCACCAGCAGCGCAATATTGGCTGTATGGAAGGTCGAAACTGTAGGTAGGCACCGCAGAGGCAGTCACTACTGGCTTGCATGCAGCATCAGAACCAGGATTCATCGAGCCGTATTTATCGACCATAGCTTGGGTAGCCGTTGGGTATGGAATCACACCGACGGCAGATTTTGCCGTGTAGAACACATCGTATGCACCTGAACCGTTCTGTTTCATGCTCCAAGAGCTAACGTTCGTAGATTGCTCGTAACTGATGTAGATCGGTACATTTCCTTGGCGCATGGCGCTGGCACCATTCACACCACCAACCGTGTACCCGGCTGGGCAGAATTCACGGTAATCAAGACTCGAGATCGCTAAATGCCCAGCGCTAACAGGGTTCGTTGGATCGTTCGGTTCAGTTGGCTGTGTAGGCACCACAGGAACCGTTGGAGGTGTCGCACAAGCTAGAACGCTATCGGTATCCCATGTGCCGTATGTATCTACGTCAGAGGCACCGTATTGCGGGAAACTGGACGTACCATCCCCATTGTCAGTCATGACTACTTCTGAGAAAAGTCCATTGAAGCTCTTCACGTAGTTCGTGCTGAAACCTTTGACGCTATCAAAGGAGCTGTAGAAGGGAATCGTGCCAGTTCTGTACGTAGACCCACCCAACACACCACCGACCGTTTGCCCGTTCTGGCAGGCGCTCATGATGGTGTTGTTGAACGAGAAGGTCGGATTGGCAGGAGGCGTAACTACTGGGGCGTCTATGATTGGGTAGCAAGCAGCGAGGGGCGCAGTGGGATCTTCAAAACCGTACTGAATGACAAAATCTGTCATCTGCTGATTGGTCATTTTTCCAGCAAATAAATCGTCAGGCGCAAGGGAGAACTCGCCTGTAATGTTGTCCTTGAGGTAATGAATGTCTGGATTTCCGAAGCGATCAAAGTACGTTTGGAAATATCCATCCCCTCTGTATGTCACTCCAAATTTGTACCCGGTAGGGTCCGTTGTGTAGCCGTCCGCACATGAAAGCCCGAAGCTATCAATGCTGAACCCAACCAATGCTGCATTAGCTTGTGCAGTTAAAACTAAAAAACCTAAACCAGTAATTATTTTTATCGTATTCATGATTATGTAAATTCATCTTATGCCTCTATTATATCAAATTGCGCCCTCCACATTTCTCTTTCCCATTGATTACTCCGTTTCAGAAAACACAAAATCATCAGTAACGTCTTCAGAGCAATTGGTTATAAAGCTCTGCTCATAACGTATTTTGCAGAAACAATCAGCAAAAGCCTTGGCAGCAAAAACCGGATGAACGTCTATCAGATTTTTTCTAACGCGCTCAGCATATGCAGAATAATCGAACAGGTAGTTTTCATCATAGACGGCATAAACACTGGACAATGCAATGTGAATCATCAGTAAAACGAAGTTTTCTGACTCCTTCAAATACCGTTCAGCCTTCTGCCCTTCTAGTGTTTCGTAATGGCGAAATTCCTCAACCGTGTCTGCTAACCGCGCCAATGTTGATGGCATGTCGTAATCAACGTTCAGGGTCAGGTGGCGTTGATAGCGGTCTTTAAAGGTCCAGTGCATGACTTTGATCCACGAAAAAGCGAAACCTTATGGTTGATCGATTCACTGATACTAGCAAGAAAAAAAACCGCCAACGTGGGCGGTCGAAAATACCTAGGCAAAGCCTTCCAATCCTAGGGATTTTTAATAACAATGACTAAACTATGAAACGTGAGCAACATCACAAAACAAATATTCCCAAAACATAATAATTGCTCACCTTTATATCGTACCATTTATTTCAGAAATACAAGGTTAAGCAGAGATTTTTTAAATAACTTCTGCATCACTCCATTGTTCCTGAACAGCTTCCAGTTTATGCGCCCTATAGCAATAGGCTTTGAAGATAATAAAACCGGCGCTTTTAACATCAGCGTGAGCAACGTGTTCATCGAAATCTTTCACATATGAATTCCATACATCTTCAACGTCGAGATCGCCATATTGACCAAAAAGACAAGCCAATAAGTCATGGATAGAGAAAAATTCAGCCAAAGCCTTGTCTTCAATCTGGATGCCCTTCTCAATCAGCAGGGACTGCGCGTATTCCAGATTTTCGGAAATGGTAAAGGCTTGATAAGCTTCGAGAGTTGAAACCAGATTAGGAATGACCTCATTCACGTTCATCGTGAATTGAAGATATTGACCTTTTTTGTAAGGATTTTCGAAAACATTTTCAGGAAGATTCATTTACTCAATTCCTTTTCTTTGGATTGAATAAATTATTGATCGATTACCTAAGCGGATCAAGCGATCTTTTTAAAAATCGCTGGTTTCTTGAGGTTTGTTTCTTTCTTCAATATACTGAGTAATTTCAGCCGAAGTGAAATTCTCTTTTTGAAGACGGTAAAATAGTCTGCAGTTAATTTCATCATTGTCAAATTTGTCACCAGCATTAGTGGCTTTGTAAATGATTTGTGAGCGGCAAGATTCGAAGTACAGGAACGTGCTTCCAGAACGATTTAGCTCTGGCATTTTCTCAGCAGCGACGGTGACTTGATTTCTTTTTACGAAAAAGTCATAGCGTCCTTCGCACGTAGGACAATTCTGATTGATTGCACGGTTTGCGTTAACCCACATGCCGGATTTCTTATCGACAAATCCGCACAGAACGATTCCTTCTTCAAGGCTTTTCGTTTCTTTCGAACCCACATTTATCTGAAAGCTACCAGCAACCTTAGCGGCATATTTGCTACTATAAATTTTTCTTTGATCGAAACGTAAAACGACAGAGTAGAATTTTTCACCTTGTTTAGAAACTCTCACAAGCGAAACGATGCACGGTTTCACAGCATTAGCACTCAATGCATAAAGCTCTTGTTGGCTCACGTCATACAGAGTCACGTAGTGGTATTTCATCGATTTGCATATTATTTTCAATGTGCAATTGCTTGTATTGATTCCTTTCAGCTTTCTGATTACGTCAGGCTTGACGATTTCGTCAGGAAAGAAGCCAGTGCTTGGCTTTCTCATTTCTGCAGCGTGCTTGACTGTGTACGTGCTTCGAGCTGGATTGTGAGGGACTGCACGGACTATATAGCTGTCTGCGCCCAATGCATCAATCATCTTCTGCAATTCTGCGTTCGGATTGTCGATGCAACTCATGCCGCACCTGAAATCTGCATCAATCCGGTAGTGCTATTAATTTTAATTTCATAATTCAGATACTTCCATCCAGTACGGGCGTACAAGCCATCAAAATACCCATCAACAAACAATGATTTGTTTGGCTTGAAACAACCAGTATCCACCGATCTTAAAAATCCTGACTTTTTCAGCTTTAAAATAACGTTATTCACGGTATGGGGCGCAACACCAGCTTCACTAGCTATGTGCTTTTTGTGATAAAAATTGATATTTATCAAACCGTCGGAGTCAAGGAACTTCATTAATTCCTTGAAAACCTTTTCGCTGCTTGGCGAAAGGTTGTTGTGTGCGGCTATCAACTGAAATAAGATATCTGCTTTAGTATTCATTATTATTTATTGTCTATTTTTATATATAATACCATTTATAATTCGAATACCAACAGTTACGCCAAAACAAATGTTAAGAACAATCATCACCTTTGAGGACTAATACTAATTAAAAACAAAGTGGTATGAAGTGCATAATGACGCGCTTCAAAAAGGCAAGCCATCATGTTTTTCAACTTTTTCTTGATTCTTCTCATAATATCTATAAGTATCGATATATGCCTGAATAACCTTCCCATCGGCACCCACCATTTCAGTATTCAATTCCTGACAGAACCTACTTTCTTTATCTTTAACTCTTAAACTAGTTTTACTGAAAGCCCTTGCATTGATTCTGAACATCACAACGCCCTTCTTGTTGCCATTTGTAGTTTCTATCAAATTCAGCATTCTTAGAATGTTGATTGATTTAGTCCTTGTTCTTGTTTGTTTAATACCTAAATCCTTGTCTAATTCTGCATAAGCCACAGTGCATTCATTATTTCTATCCATCATTTCGCAAGCCATGTCTAGAATTTCTCTAGCGTAGCTATCTGATCTTCCGGCAGCAGAAATCACTAAACGGGCTTTGCAATTCGTCTGATAAAAATATTGTTCAGTGTCATTTACTGATATTACGCTTTTAAAGGGGTTACTCATTTGAAATCACCAAATCTTCGTTGCTTATTATCTTAATTTTTGTTAATCAAAACTTCGATGAGGAAATTCCTGTTTTTTCCATCATATTCTTCTGATATAAGATTTCTCTTTCTCAAAACATTAAGTGCAACTCTTACTGTCTCTTTAGACTTACCTAAATATGCCGCCATTGAATCGTAATTTTGATATGTAACTTGATGCCTTCCAAAAAACTCGTCCGATTCAATCATTAAAAAAAACAACAATACATACGCATTGGTACTTTCCTGAGCCAAATCAGCTAGTAATTTTTTCGTCTTTGGATGGTGACTGATGTAAGTTGACGCCATTTGAAATCTCCGTTTTTATTCTTGTTTAATCAATATATCATATTGGTAACAGAAATTTCGGCGTTAAGATAAAAATTATCAAATAATATTATAATGCACGGTTAAACCCTTTAACCAATTATGGATTTGTATAAAGGTGCTTTTCACGCACTACCTTTTATTTAATGGGTTTAGCGCGTTATTATTAAAGGTTTAATCACATTTGGTGACGTATAAAGTACACCACAGTGTACTTCTTAAAAGAGCCAACACAGAAAACTCTGGAAAAAAAGCGTGAAAAAGTACACCACAGTGTACTTTATAAAATGGATATTTTTGGTTATAAAGTACAGCACAGTGTACTTTATCACCTCTACAGCCCTTTAAATTCAAGGGGTAAAATCCCAACGTGTGCGCGCGCGCATTTTTTTAGATTTAAAAGCCAACAGCTAAAACCAAATCCGAACCTGACAATTCCTACGGACCGCCAAAAATTCATAATGGGAACTGGATATTGGGAACTGGATATTGGGAACTGAAAAAAGGGAACTGAAAAACACCTTGTTATGAAAATTGATTTTTGAATGAGAAATCCTTTAATGGGAGAAGATGAAATTCCCTTTCTGTATTTAAAAGCCAATCCGCTTCGCGGGAATTGATATTCTCCAAGTGACCCTACATACCGCCATAAAAGCCTGCCTTTTGTGTGAACCCTGAAAGATCAAGAGCAGGTTTTAAGCTATTGTAGTTTTTTATAGATTGTCTTTTCGAGACATAATTTAAACCCTGAGCCAGTAAGGTTTATAAAAATCATCAAATCAAACGAATTTGAGCAATCCAAAGCAATTCTTGCACAATTATACTCAGAAGGACTTAAAACATTAAATCAGGTACTAAATTATAGTTTTTTAGACGTTGCATCTAAAATCAATAATCATCCATCCTTGCAGATTCTTGAATTCCACTCTTCTATTTCGAGCCATCGGTAGGTACGAAAATTCCCTAAGCACGGCATGGCTCTATTTATAAGATTCAACCTCAACAGAATCTTTAAAAATCAATCCTTATTCATAGATGAGATTTTTATTCTGACTTTCATGTTTTGCATGATCCAGCCGCCGTCTTCAGTCTCAACCTCAACGCCTGACAATACTCTTCCAACCTCACCAGTATCGTCTTTGAACATACCAAAGACCCCTGCTTTTTCAGTATCGTTGTCAGGGGTCAGCTCCAACCATCGCCCATCATCGGACTTCAATCTGACAAAAAACGGAAATCCATGTTCCGGGGTGAATATGCTGCAATTCAATAATTCACGAACAACACTGCCTGTTTTCATGGCATAAACACGGACTACCGCGCTTGACTCGCCTAGATTCGAAACCATTTCCATCAGAGCTAATTTCGCCTTTGCTTGGAGTGCCTCGAGTTCTTCATCGGTCAGTTCTTGCGAGATCATGCTTACAAATCCTTCGTGAGTGACGCCCTATGAAGCGTTCTGAGCCATTTTCGATGCCTACCCTACCCGTTTTGACACTGGCATGGCAAAGAGCCTTGTAGCTTGCCAGAACACACCACAGGCGAGTGAGTTCCACATGCCGCAGTTGAAGCAACAGGACAAACCAAGGACAGGATTAAACTGGTCAAATTCTGAGCAAAAAAAAGCCCCAATCCGAAGATCAGGGCTATTTTTTTTGGTACAAAGCGTTGGTACAAAACGCTTTTTTTGAACCCTCGTAAGTGCTTGATTTACAAGGGTTTCCGACGAATGGCGGAGAGATAGGGATTTGAACCCTAGGTACTGTCGCCAGTACAACGGATTTCGAATCCGTCCCGTTCGGCCACTCCGGCATCTCTCCAACGGCGCGCATCATAACAGTTCGTTCGAGGAACGCGAACCCTTTTTAAGGATTTTTTCGCGTTCTTTCAGATGCTTGCAGCGTTTTCCGCTTGAAGCGTTGGATCAGAGCGGTACGCCGAGACGCT
Source organism: Pseudomonas sp. Ps21-P2 (assembly GCF_039672565.1). NCBI lineage: Bacteria > Pseudomonadati > Pseudomonadota > Gammaproteobacteria > Pseudomonadales > Pseudomonadaceae > Pseudomonas > Pseudomonas sp. Ps21-P2. The sequence continues at coordinate 434,509 of NZ_JBDFPL010000004.1, read as the reverse complement.
GGGCGACTTCTTCGTAGGCTTCGATGACATCACCGAGGCCCTGACGGAAGCGGTCCTTGTCCATTTTCTTGCGGGTTTCTTTGTCCCACAGGCGGCAGCCGTCCGGGCTGAACTCGTCGCCCAGGACGATCGAGCCGTCGCTGAAGACGCCGAATTCAAGCTTGAAGTCGACCAGCAGCAGGCCGGCGTCGTCGAACAGTTTGCTCAGGACTTCATTGACCTTCAGCGACAGTTCTTTCATGCGAACCAGTTGCTCGGCGGTGCCCCAACCGAACGCGACGACGTGGGAGTCGTTGATGAACGGGTCGCCTTTGGCGTCGTCCTTCAGGAACAGCTCGAACGTGTAAGGGTTGAGCTTCATGCCCTCTTCCACGCCCAGGCGCTTGACCAGGCTGCCAGCGGCGTAGTTACGCACGACGCATTCGACCGGGATCATGTCGAGCTTCTTGACCAGCACTTCGTTGTCGCCCAGCAGTTTGTCGAACTGGGTCGGAATGCCGGCGGCTTCGAGCTTCTGCATGATGAAGGCGTTGAACTTGTTGTTCACCATGCCTTTGCGGTCAAGCTGCTCGATGCGCTTGCCATCGAAAGCCGAGGTGTCGTTGCGGAACACCAGGATCAAGCGGTCAGCGTCATCGGTCTTGTAGACCGACTTGGCTTTGCCGCGGTAGAGTTCTTCACGTTTTTCCATGATGGGCTCCGCTTGCTGAATCTTGCTGAATAGTGGGGGGCGAGTCGCCCGTTTGGGACGCTAGGCGATTTCGCGCCAGTCGAGCCCTGAATCCTGATCGGCCAATTGTAGCCAGTCCTCGTCGCACCCAAGGGTGTCGACAAAACATTGCCGGGCCAGATGCGGCAGGTTGTTCTTGCTGCTCAGATGGGCCAGCACCAGGTGCTGCAGATCCTGCCATCCCAACTCGTTCACCAGACTGGCGGCCTGATGATTGTTCAAATGACCGTGATCTCCGCCCACCCGCTGCTTGAGAAAGTACGGGTACTGACCCCGGGCGAGCAGATCGCGACAGTGATTGGACTCGACCATGAGCGCGTCGAGCCCACGGTAGCTGTCGAGCACCATCGGGCAATACGAACCAAGGTCAGTCAACAGCCCGAAACGCCGACGACCGTCGTTGAACACGAACTGCGTCGGTTCCAGCGCGTCGTGGGCCACCGACACCACGTCGATACCCAGACCACCGATGCGCACACCCTGCCCGCCCACAAGCCGAAGACCAGCTTCCACCGGCTTGCGCATGCCGCGCAGCGTGCCGTCGCTGAGGTACACCGGCACATCGTAGCGCCGAGACAGCAAACCCACGCCATGCACATGATCGGCATGTTCGTGGGTCACTAGAATGGCGCTGAGCTGTTTGCCGCTGACGCCCAGCCTGTCGAGCCGTCGTTCGGTTTCTCGCAGGGAGAAACCGCAATCGACCAGCACGTACGTGTCGTTGCTCGCGACCAGCGTGGCATTGCCGCGACTGCCGCTGCCCAGAACCGCGAAGCGCACTTAACCCAGGTTGTCCTGAATGACGCTCAACACACGACGAGCGACTTCAGTCGGCGCAACGGTGTTGATGTTCTTCTCGACCGTGACCTGAACGTTCTCGCCGACCTTGCTCAGGCGAACCTGATACCGCTCGGCGCGGGCCTCCTTCTCTTCCTTGGACTCTTCACTGCCGAATACGCGACTGAGGAAGCCAGGCTTGTTTTCAGGCTTGTCGGCTTTTTCTGCCAGGTTGATGTAGTACAGGCCCAGGCTGCGGTTGATGTCTTCAACGCGCCAGTCGCCCTGGTTAAGCGCACGACCGACGCTCGACCACGCGCGATCCAGATCCGCGCCCAGGTTCAGCACCGGGTTGCCGCTGCCGTCTTCGCTGAGGGAAACACGGCTTGGGGTGTCGAAATCACGCGCCGCCAGCAGGGACACCGAACCGCCCTTCTCGGCAGTGCGGGTCAGGCTTGCCAGCATGTCGTCGGTCAGCACGGAGTCGAGGCCAACGTTGGTGCTGCGCGACGGGAAGGCAGGGTCATCGCGGCTGCCGGCCGGACGTTGCACGCTGACCACATAGATTTCACTGGTGTTGCGCTGCACGCCAGGCTCAATGCGAACGCGGACGCGGGTTTCGGTGTTGGCGGCATCGCCACTCGAACCCATGCGCTTGGCAACCGATGCGGACAGTTCGTCCATGCGCTGCCAGGTGGTGTTGAATTCACCGGTTTGCGGACGATCTTCGGCAATACGGAAGCCGTTGTCTTCAAAGTACTGATGCGCCACAGGCCAGACTTCGGCCGGTGCGCGCTGGGCGAGAATCCAGCGGTTGTCGCCGCTCTTCTGCAGCGTGTAGTCCCCGGAGTCCTGAGCAGTAGTCAGAGGTTGCGGACGCGGCACGGTGAATTCACCCTTCTGGGTGTCATCGGCGACGTTGCGCGGGATCGGCAGCAACGGGTCCAGTCGTTTGACTTCTTGAACGCCCTCGGGCATTTGCATCGGAGGCTTCTGGGTCGCTTCCAGGTAATCGCTGCTGCGATCGCGGAAATAACCGTCCTGGCCAAAAAGCCAGCTGCAACCGCTGGTGCTGGAGATAATCAAGGCTAGTGCGGAAAGTCCGGCCAGTCGCTTCATTGCGTAATGCTTCCTCATTAGACCAATACACCGGACTGGCGCAGGGCCTGACGCAGCGGCTCGCGGCAGGACTCGCTGAGCCAGGTGAGCGGCAGACGAATACCGTCTGGCATCAAACCCATCTCATGCAGGGCCCATTTCACGGGAATAGGGTTCGATTCGATGAACAGGGTCTTGTTCAGCGGCATCAGTTTTTCATGGATTTTGCGGGCGGTGTCGGCGTCACCGGCCATCGCGGCCTTGCACAGATCGGCCATGGCGCGCGGCGCGACGTTGGCGGTGACCGAGATATTGCCTTTGCCACCCAGCAGCATCAGCTCGACGGCGGTTGCGTCGTCGCCGGAATAGACCAGGAAGTCGCTGCTCACGCCGGCAAGAATATCCTTGGCGCGCTGCAGGTCTCCGGTGGCTTCCTTGATGGCGATGATGTTTTTGACTGTCGACAGGCGGATAACGGTTTCGGCTGACATGTCGCAGGCGGTACGGCCCGGCACGTTATACAGAATCTGCGGGATGTCGACGGCTTCGGCGATGTGCTTGAAGTGCTGGTACAAGCCTTCCTGGGTCGGCTTGTTGTAGTACGGGGTGACCAGCAGGCAGGCATCGGCACCGGCGTTCTTGGCGTTGGTGGTCAGTTCGACCGCCTCGCGGGTGGAGTTGGCGCCTGTGCCGGCGATGACCGGAATGCGGCCAGCGACCTGCTGAACCACGCGGCGGATGACTTCGATGTGCTCGTTGACGTCGAGCGTCGCGGATTCACCGGTGGTGCCGACGGCAACAATGGCGTTGGTGCCCTCTTGCAGGTGAAAGTCCACCAGTTTGCTCAGGCTGTCCCAGTCGAGACGACCTTGTGCATCCATGGGTGTGACCAGTGCCACCATACTGCCCGCAATCATGCAAACCGCTCCTGCCGGAAAAAGAGAGCGGTAATGGTACTGGCGCCATGATCCTTGCACAAGGCGAGCATTCCCCTCGGCGCCGGTTTTCGCTACCCTTCGGTCTTTGATCGGTACGGGTCATCTGCCCGGCTCGTTCGACTGCTCGATTTTGTCGTCACTTACCCCGCCCTGCGTCGCGCGCCATGACAGGCCCATGGCCGCGATTGACGGCTGCGGGTCGGGGCGACATCACGATGCCTTCGTCCGTCGAGCCCGCCGGCACAGGCCTGCTGCGTACCGACCGCTCATCGTTTAGGAATGCTGCATGTCATCCATCCCCACAGTTCGCGAACAATTCCTTGTCATCAGTGCCCTTGGCGCCAACCCAATGGAGCTGACCAACGTCCTGTGCCGCGCCAGTAACGAAAGCCGTTGCTCGGTCGTCAGCTCTCGCCTTACTCGCCACGGTGAGTGCAGCGCGCTGATCCTGCAGATCTCCGGCAGCTGGGACGCCCTGGCGCGTCTGGAAACCGGCCTGCCCAACCTGGCGAAGAAACACGCCTTCACCGTCAATGTGGTGCGCAGTGCTTCGCTGGAAAACCGTCCGGAAGCCCTGCCCTACGTGGCCTACGTCAGTTCGGCGTACCGCCCGGACATTATCAACGAGCTGTGCCAGTTCTTCATCGACCACAACGTCGAGCTGGAAAACCTGATCTGCGACACCTATCAGGCCCCACAGACCGGCGGCACCATGCTCAACGCGACGTTCACCGTGACATTGCCGGCCGGTACCCAGATCAGCTGGCTGCGTGACCAGTTCCTGGACTTCGCCGACGCACTCAACCTCGATGCGCTGATCGAACCATGGCGCCCTCAAGCACCGATGTAAGGAGTCTCGAATGGCTGTAGAACTCGACCAACCGGTTGCCGACTTTCAGGTGCAGGCCACGAGCGAACAGGCGGTCAGCCTGTCGGCGCTCAAAGGTCAGCAAGTCGTCCTTTATTTCTACCCAAAGGACAGCACCCCTGGCTGCACCACCCAGGGCCAGGGCTTTCGCGATCATCACGCCGACTTCAAGGCCGCCAACACGGTGGTGTTCGGTGTTTCGCGGGACAGCCTGAAATCCCACGAGAACTTCAAGGCCAAGCAGGAATTCCCGTTCGAGCTGATTTCGGACAAAGATGAATCGCTGTGCCAGCTGTTCGATGTGATCAAGCTGAAAAAGCTGTACGGCAAGGAATACCTGGGCGTCGACCGCAGCACCTTCCTGATCGACAAGGACGGTGTGCTGCGTAAAGAGTGGCGCGGCGTGAAAGTGCCGGGGCATGTGGCGGCGGTGCTTGACGCAGCTCAGGCGCTGAACAAGGCTTGATCGCCATCATGTAGGCCTGAGCTTGCCCGCGATCGGGGGCCGTTTAGTCATCGTAGGTGGACCATGACGACGCCGATCGCGAGCAAGCTCACTCCTACAAAAAGCGAGGCAACGCCTATAACAACGGCGCCACCGTCGGTTCGTTCCGTGGCCACGCATCCAGCACGGCCTTGAACAGGGTCGCCAGCGGAATCGCAAAGAAAATCCCCCAGAACCCCCATAGCCCTCCGAACAACAGCACGGCGCAGATGATCGCGACCGGGTGCAAGCTCACGGTCTGGGAGAACAGCAGCGGCACGAGCACATTGCCGTCCAGGGTCTGGATGATGCCGTAGACCGCCATCAGATAGATGAACTGATCGCTCCAGCCCCACTGGAACAGCGCGATGAACGCCACGGGCACCGTCACCACCACCGCGCCCACATAGGGCACGACCACCGAAATCCCCACCAGCATCGCCAGCAACGCCGAGTAATTCAGGCCCATGGTCACGAAGGCGATGTAGGTCACCCCGCCGCAGATGAAAATCTCGATAACCTTGCCGCGAATGTAGTTGGCGATCTGCCGATTCATTTCCTCGGCCACATGGGTAATCAGCGTACGTTCACGGGGCAGATAGCCCCTCGCCCAACGGCTGATCATCCGACGATCCTTGAGGAAGAAGAACACCAGGATCGGCACCAGAACCAAGTAGATCATCATGTTGACCAACAGCGGCAAGCTGGACAGGGAAAACGTCAGCGCCCATTGCCCGAACTTTCCGACCTCGCCGCGCGCCACTTCGATGGCCTGCAGGACCTGTTCGTCCGACACCAGATGCGGATAACGCTCCGGCAGCAGCAACAGCAACGACTGCCACTTGGCGAGCATGCCGGGCAATTCGTTGAACAAGGTGATGAGCTGTCGCCACAGCAGTGGGACCAGAACCAGCAAAAACAGCGCCAGCGCCCCCATGAATAACGCGAAGACCAGTCCGACTGCGCCACCTTCCGGGACCCGCAGGCGTTCAAGCAGGTTGACCAACCCCTGCATCAGAAAGGCGAGCACCAGTCCGGCCAGCACCGGGGCAAGCACGCCGCCGAGGGTGAGAACAACGGTAAATCCGAGAACCAACAGCACTGCCAGCACTACCGCTTCCTCGTCGGAAAAGTAGCGCTGTATCCAGTCGCGAAGCACTTTGAACATCAAGAATCCTAGGAGGGTTGCGAGGGATCAGAAACGCTCAGGCCTTGCGTAGCCAATACCGATAAATGCCGTCAGCGTTTTCTTCGTGCAGCAGCACGTGCCCGGCCAGTTTTGCGAAGGTACGGAAGTCGCGCTGCGAGCCTGCATCGGTGGCCGTCACTTTGAGGACCGCGCCGCTGGCCAGACGATTGAGTTCCATCTTGGCCTTGAGCAAGGGAAGCGGGCAGTTGAGGCCGCTGGCGTCGAGCTCTGCATCGCAGGGTGCGGGGTGTCCTACAGCGTCAGACATCGTTTCTCTCCGGATAGACACATCCGCCCTCGCATAAAAGCAGTCAGGCGGAAGAACATTCTTACAAGTTTTCCAGAATACCCCACTCTGGTCAGCAAGCCATCGAGCCAGCTACAGTGGCGCCTTTCTGCCCCAGAGTTTCGTGCATGAATTTTTTGCGCCCCACGCTGCTGACCCTCGCATGCCTGCTGGCAGCGCCGAGCTTCGCAGAAGATGACCTGCCCTCCCTCGGCGACGCGAGTTCATCCATCGTTTCTCCCCAGCAAGAACATGACCTGGGGCGTGCCTGGCTCGGGCTGCTGCGCTCTGAAGTGGCGCAGCTGTCCGACCCGCTGCTCAAGGACTTCGTCGAGTCCTCGGTCTATCGGCTGGCCGAAACCAGCCAGGTGCAGGACCGCCGGCTCGAATTCATCCTGATCAACACGCCGGAGATCAATGCCTTCGCAGCGCCCGGCGGGATCATCGGCGTCAACGGCGGGTTGTTCCTCCATGCCGAGACCGAAGGCGAATACGCCGCGGTCCTCGCCCACGAATTGGCTCACTTGTCGCAACGGCACTTCGCCAGGGGCGTGCAGGCGCAGCAGCGCATGCAAGTGCCGGTGATGGCGGCGATGCTCGCCGGTATTGTCATGGCCGCAGCGGGCGCGGGGGATGCGGGGATTGCCGCGATCGCTGGCACCCAAGCGGCCGCGATTCAGGAGCAGGCGCGGTTCTCCCGGCAAAACGAAGCAGAAGCCGACCGCATCGGTATTCTCAATCTGGAAAAGGCCGGCTACGACCCGCGCAACATGCCCACCATGTTCGAGCGGTTGGCGCGCCAGTATCGCTATGACGCCAAGCCACCGGAATTCCTGATGAGCCACCCGGTGACCGAATCCCGTATTGCCGACACGCGCAACCGCGCCGAGCAAGCCAAGCCCGGCGGCAAGGAAGACAGCCCTGCGTATCAACTGATGCGCGCACGCACCGTGCTGATATACGAAGAAACCCCGGGCATGGCGGCCAAGCGCTTCCGTGCGCAACTGGCCGAGAACCCGAAAAACGATGCGGCTCGCTACGGTCTGGCACTGGCCCAGACCAAAGCGGGTCAGCTGAATGAGGGCCGCGAGACGCTGAAGCCCCTGCTCGACAAGGCGCCGGACAACATTCCCTACAACCTCGCCGCCGTGAACCTGGACATCTCCAATAATCGCCTGCCCGACGCTCAACAGCGGGTGGACCGGATGTTGAACCTGTACCCGGACAACTACCCGCTGAATCAGGCGAAAGTCGACGTCCTGCTCAAGCAGTCCAAGGCGCCGGAAGCGCTGAAGTCTCTGGAAATTCTGTTGAAGAGCCGCCCGGACGATCCGGACATCTGGAATCAGGTGGCGGATACCCGTGGTCTGTCGGGCAACACCATCGGCCTGCACCAGGCCCGTGCCGAATACTTCGCGCTGATGGGCGATTTCAAGCAAGCGATTCAGCAGCTTGAATTTGCCAAGCGACGGGCGAACAACAACTTCCAGCTGGCCTCACGCATCGACGCGCGGCAGCAGGAAATCATTGCTCAGGAGCGGGCGGTGAAGGACATGATGAACTGAAGTCAGCTACAAGCGGCAAGCCATAAGCTGCAAGGTGGAACGCAGCAAATCGCCTTTTCGCTTGGAGCTTGAAGCTTGAAGCTTGAAGCTTGCCGCTACAGATCATGCATTACCCGAAGCTTTCATCCGCGCCGCCTGAGTAAAGTCGAGCATGCGCTGCAACGGCCGAACGGCGTGAGGGATAACCGCCGGGTCGACGAAGATTTCGTTGGTACCTTCGCGCAAACACTGAAGCGTGCGCGCCAGCGTGTTCATCGCCATCCACGGGCAATGGGCGCAACTGCGGCATGCGGCGCCATTACCTGCGGTCGGTGCCTCAATGAAGACCTTGTCCGGGCACAGCTGCTGCATCTTGTAGAAGATGCCGCGATCGGTGGCGACGATGAAGGTGGTGTTCGGCAGCGTTTGCGCCGCCTTGATCAACTGGCTGGTAGAGCCCACGGCGTCAGCCAGGTCGATAACCGATTCGGGGGACTCCGGGTGCACCAGAATGGCAGCGTCCGGGTACAACGCTTTCATGTCCTCAAGCTGCCGGGACTTGAACTCCTCGTGCACGATGCAGGCGCCGTCCCACAACAGCATGTCGGCCCCGGTCTCGCGCTGGATGTAACGCCCCAGATGCTTGTCGGGCGCCCAGATGATTTTCTCGCCGTTGTCCATCAGGCTCTCGACGATCTCCAACGCGCAGCTGGACGTCACCACCCAATCAGCACGGGCTTTTACAGCGGCTGAGGTATTGGCGTAAACCACCACGGTACGCTCGGGATGCTGATCGCAGAACGCAGCGAACTCCTCGACCGGGCAACCAAGGTCCAGCGAGCAGGTAGCCTCAAGGGTTGGCATCAGGATGCGTTTTTCGGGAGTGAGGATTTTTGCGGTTTCACCCATGAAACGCACCCCGGCCACCAAAACGGTTTTCGCCGGATGGTTTTTGCCGAATCGCGCCATCTCCAGAGAATCCGAAACGCAACCGCCGGTTTCTTCCGCCAGCGCCTGAATCACCGGATCGCAGTAGTAGTGAGCGACCAGCACAGCGTCCTGAGCCTTGAGCTCGGCGGCGATCAAACGGCGGTACTCAGCCTCCTCTTCCGGGCTAAGGGTTTTGGGCTGTTTGGCGTCCAGGTGCGCTTGGACCAGAAGGCGTTCGGAGATGTGTGTCATGTCGGTGGACCTGAATGCGCGTACGGACGGAAAGTCCGCATGATAGAAAACGGCCGGGAAGTTAGCACGGGATCTGTTGAGCGATCACTTACCGGCAGTCACCGACTGCTGATCTTCAACCATCATGTTGGCGTCCTGGACGCCGCGAGACCGTCTCGCAATCGGGCGGAACGACCCATCCGCGAAAGCCTCGAACCCTCAAGTTAGCCATTCAATGGCAGAATCTGCGCCACTGGACAGTTTTGGAGACCCTCATGCTGCGCGTATTTGAACGACGGCTCGACCCCTTTCCACCCGACGAAGCACCGCCGCCACCCATAGGTCTGGCGCGTTTTCTGTGGGCCTGCACCCGTGGAGCGCGTGGCTATATCCTCGCCCTTGCGGTGCTCAGCGCCTGCGTATCGCTTTACGAAGCCTGGCTCTTCTCGTTCCTCGGGCAAGTGGTCGATCTGCTCTCGACCTGGAAGGACGGCGGCGCCACCGCGGGCGAGGAAAGTCGAGCGCTGTGGGGCATCGGCATTGTGCTGGTGATCAGCATCGGGCTGGTGGCCATGCGCACGATGGTTCAGCACCAGGTGCTGGCGATCAACCTGCCGCTGCGGCTGCGCTGGGATTTTCACCGACTGATGCTGCGGCAAAGCCTGTCGTTCTTCTCCGACGAGTTCTCCGGTCGGGTCACCACCAAGGTGATGCAGACCGCGCTGGCGGTGCGGGACGTGCTGTTCACCCTGATCGAAATCGCGCCCGGCATCGGCGTTTATTTCATTGCGATCATCGCGCTGGCCGGCGGCTTCGCCTTGAAGCTGATGCTGCCGTTCATGGCCTGGATCGTATTGTTCGGCCTGGCCATGCTGTACTTCGTGCCGCGCCTGGGCAAAGTCGGTCAGGAGCAGGCCAACGCGCGGTCGTCGATGACCGGGCGGATCTCCGATGCCTACACCAACATCACCACGGTGAAACTGTTCTCCCACTCCAAACGCGAAGCGCAGTTTGCGCGTGCGGCGATGGAGGACTTCAAGCAGACCGGCTTTCGCCAGATGCGTCTGGTGAGCCAGTTCGAGATCGTCAATCAGGCACTGGTTGTCGCGCTGATTCTGGGCGCAGGCGGTTATGCCCTGTGGCTGTGGCATCAGGGTGACGTCGGCACCGGCGCGGTGGCCGCGATTACCGCCATGGCGCTGCGCATCAATGGCATGTCCCACTGGATCATGTGGCAGATGACCTCGCTGTTCGAGAACATCGGCACGGTGCAGGACGGCATGGCGACCCTGACTCAGGGCCCTAAAGTGCAGGACGCGCCGGATGCAGCCGTGTTGAAGACCACCGGCGGCGCCGTGACCTTTGACAACGTCAGCTTCAACTACAACGGCGAGCGTCAGGTGCTGGAGGGTTTGAATCTCGCCATCCGCCCCGGCGAGAAGATCGGGCTGGTCGGACGTTCAGGCGCCGGCAAATCCACGCTGATCAATCTGCTGCTGCGCTTCTATGACGTGGACAGCGGCGAGATTCGCATCGATGGGCAGAACATCAGGCAGGTCACGCAAGACAGCCTGCGCAGCGCCATCGGCATGGTCACGCAAGATACGTCGCTGCTGCATCGGTCCATTCGCGACAACATCGCGTATGGCCGACCTGATGCCACCGATGAGGAAATCCACACCGCTGCGGCCAACGCCCAGGCCGACGGCTTCATCAGCCAGCTCAGCGACAAGCATGGTCACAGCGGCTACGACACGCTGGTGGGTGAGCGCGGTATCAAGCTGTCGGGCGGCCAGCGCCAACGGGTCGCCATTGCTCGCGTGATGCTGAAGAACGCGCCGATCCTGCTGCTGGACGAAGCCACCAGCGCACTGGATTCGGAAGTCGAAGTGGCGATTCAGGAAAGCCTCGACGAAATGATGAAAGGCAAAACCGTCATTGCCATCGCCCACCGGCTGTCGACCATTGCGGCCATGGACCGGCTCATCGTGATGGACGACGGTCGCATCATCGAACAAGGCACCCATGCCGAACTGCTCAACAAGAACGGCACGTACGCGCGGCTGTGGCATCACCAGAGCGGCGGGTTTCTAGGCGAGGACCAGGGCGTGCCTGAAGCGGTGGATCAGGTTTAGCGGGCAGGCGCGCTTTATAACCGCAGCGACACGACGGCGATGGGGGTTAAAGCTGTCGTGTCGAGCCGGTCCCCGCCGACACACGACAACATCGTCCATCAGAATCCGCTAGTAGACCGACTTACTAGGATGTATTCTCCGAGCCATGAATACTCCCCAAACACGTGGTTCATCTGATGTCCGTCAAGGAATCCTCGACGTCGGCCAACGCATCATGGCCGCCAAGGGGTATTCCGGCGTAGGCCTGAACGAAATTCTGGCCGCGGCGGGCGTGCCGAAAGGCTCCTTCTATCACTACTTCGGTTCCAAGGATGCCTTCGGCGAGGCGTTGCTTGAGCACTACTTCGACGACTACCTCGCGGATATTGATCGCATCCTCGGCGAGCCCGGCCTGCCCATGGGCGAGCGCCTGATGAGTTACTGGCGGGTCTGGCAAGACACCCAGTCGTTCCAGGAATGCCAGGGCAAGTGCCTCGCCGTGAAGCTTGGCGTTGAAGTGGCCGATCTGTCTGAAACCATGCGCGCGGTGCTCAAGCGCGGCACGGCCGGGATTACCGACCGGCTCGGCAGCGCGATTGAGGCCGGCATTGCCGACGGCTCGTTGCCCGCCTGCGAGAACCCTTACGCCGTTGCGCAAAGCCTGTACCAGCTGTGGGTCGGCGCCAGCGTGATGGTCAAGATCGAACGAAGCCTCGCGCCCTTCGAAACAGCCATGGCAACCACGCGCACGATTTTGCGCCTGACCTGATCAGCGCCCCGCAATGTCCCGCCGCTCTCTTTGCCTTCGTTCCTCCTCTGCATAGCGCCTGCCGGTCTCTCCTGACCGGCTTTATACCTTCGCCGCGTCCATTGCCAAGCACGTCAAAAAGGCCTCCTGAAATAATTTGAAAATAACTCTAGACGACTGGTCTACTCAGAGTTAAGGTGTACCCACATTAACCCGCCGCCACAAGGACTGACGTGATGAAAACCAGAACAACGATCACCGCTCTCGCCACTGCCGTGACATTGCTCGCCGCCGCTGGATTCGCGTCAGCCCAAGACCGCCCTGCCGCTCCCCTGACCGCCAAGACTGTAGTGCTGGTCCACGGCGCTTTCGCCGACGGCTCCTCCTGGAACAAAGTGATTCCGCTGCTGGAAAAAGCCGGCCTCAATGTGGTGGCAGTGCAGAACCCGCTGGATTCCCTGGAAGGCGATGTCGCTGTCACCAACCGCGCCATTGCCGCTGCTCCAGGCCCGGTGGTTCTGGTGGGTCACTCCTGGGCTGGCGCGGTCATCACCGACGCTGGCGTCAACGACAAAGTCCGCTCGCTGGTCTACGTCGCCGCTTACGCCCCGGATGATGGCCAGTCAGTATTCGATGCCGTTAAAGGCTATCCCGACATGCCCGGCCAGGCCTCCTTCGTCAAAGATGCAGACGGCTACGTGAAAGTCAGCGACGAAGGCGTCGCCAAATTCTTCGCCCCTGATCTGCCCCGCGCCGAACAGAAACTCGTCGCCGCGACCCAAGGCGCGCTGAACATCAAAGCGCTGAGCCAGCCAATTCCCCACGCTGCCTGGCACAAGGTGCCCTCCTTTGCGGTGGTGGCCACAAACGACCAGATCATCTCGTCACAACTGCAGCGCGATCAGGTGCAGCGCCTGCACGCCGATTCCATCGAAGTCCCTTCAGGCCATGTTGCGATGCTGGCCTATCCCAAGGCCGTGGCTGACCTGATCATAAAAGCCGCCAAGTGAATTTCGTTTTGCCGCTGAACTAGACGACTAGTCTATTAATCCAAGTAGATGACGCTTTACCTTTTGGCTGCTCGGCAGTCTCAAACCTAATCGAAAAGGAAATACCCGATGAAAGTTCTAATGGTTCTGACTTCCCACGACACCCTCGGCAACACCGGCCGTCCTACCGGCTTCTGGCTGGAAGAACTGGCCGCGCCCTACTACGCGTTCAGCGACATCAACGCCGAAATCGTCCTGGCTTCGCCACAAGGCGGTCAGCCTCCGCTGGACCCGAAGAGCAACGAGCCCGACTTCCAGACCGACCTGACCCGTCGCTTCGAGAAAGACGAAACCGCCAAAGCCCTGCTCGCCAACACCGTCCGCCTGGACAGCGTCTCCCAGGCAGATTTCGACGCCGTGTTCTACCCAGGCGGCCATGGTCCTCTGTGGGATCTGGCTGAAGACAAACACTCCGTCCAACTCATCGAATCGTTCATCGCCGCCAACAAGCCCGTCGCTGTCGTATGTCACGCCCCTGGCGTGCTGCGCCACGTGAAGAACGCCGACGGCACGCCGCTGGTCAAAGGCAAGACGGTCACCGGCTTTGCCAACAGCGAGGAAGAAGCCGTCGGCCTGACCAACGTGGTGCCTTTCCTGGTGGAAGACGAGCTGAAATCACTGGGCGGCGTCTACTCCAAAGGTCCGGACTGGGGCTCGTACGTCCTCACCGATGGTCTGCTGATCACCGGCCAGAACCCTGCTTCGTCCGGTCCTGGGGCAGACGTGTTGATCAAGGCACTGCAGAACAAATCGGCCTGATCACCGCCCGGCGCGAGGGGTGTTCGCACCCCTCGCCGCTTCTCACCTTCGCACCGAGATAACCGCCATGAACTGGTAATGAACGGATTCAACCCGACCCCAGGCCCGACTTTATGTCGGGCTTTGTCGTTTCTGGACGGATGCGAATAATCAAACAAACGCGGCTTTGACGGGTCTACCACGCCAATGGCCGGCATTGATCAACGCTCACGATGCCTGTTGTAACTGGATCTGCCGTCCACGGCGGCCGCAGGTGCCAAACCTTTTATAGCGAGAAAAAAAATGGCTCAGGCAACGAAACCAGCACTGCAGAGTGAAGCGGATGAGGCGGTTGTCGTGACGGCTCATGGCACGTATGACAGCTACGTGGGCACGGCGGATGACGACACCCTCACGGGCACCACAAAGCGGGATTTCATCTTTGGAGGCGATGGCGACGACATCCTCACCGGTCAGGGAGGGGATCCCAATCCGTTCAGCAACGCACAGGATCGCTATAACGGCGGTGCCGGCGTCGACACCCTCATCAGCCATCCTGCCTATTACTACGGCAACACCTTCGTCTACACATCAGTGACGGACAGTTACTTCGACAAACAGGGCTCGCACTCGGATCTGATCAAAAACTTCCAATCCAATGACGTACTTGACCTGACAGCGCTCGGGCTGGAGCGGGTTGGAAATGGCCACAACGGCGATCTGGCGGTCACTTACAACGCTGACGAGAACGTCACCTATGTTCGCTCGCTGGACATAAACGCCGAGGGGCAGGCATTCGAAGTCCGGCTGGAAGGCGACCACGCCGCTCAGCTCGGCACGCAGAATTTCGCCCTGCGTTACGACCTGACGGCAGAAAGCAATGGCCGCGAACATCACGAGAGCGAAAAGCAATACGTCATCAGCGGGACCGATGGCGATGACTTTTTGATCGTTCCCAAAAGCGGCAACATCGTCACAGGTGGCGGTGGCGCTGATGAGATGTACAGCGGCAATGCACGTAACACCTTCGCCTTCGAACACCTCACCGACAGCTTTGTTAACGACAGCTCGGGACACTCCAGTGTCGATTTCATCCACGACTTCCAGCTTGGCGAGGGCGACCTTCTGGACGTTTCGGCACTGGGTTTCACCGGCCTGGGCGATGGTTATAACGGCACCCTCAGTTACAGCTACGACAGCGAAGCGGGTTACGCGATTGCCCAATCCTTCGAGGCCGATGAGGACGGCAACCGTTTCGTGGTGCACCTGACACAATACGAACGGTATCCGCTCACTGGCCTGCAGGACATGGACCGTTTCACCTTTGCCGGGGACTCTGCAGCAGACCGAGCCAACCAGACGCTGACCGGCGACAACTACCGTGACGAGTTCACCAACTCGACCGCAGGCGGCATCCTTGTCGGAGGCGGTGATGATGACCTGCTGGTGGGCAATACCGGCGTCGACACCTTTCGATACGTCGAGAAGAGCGATAGCTTTCGGGGCAATTCGGACTTCATCAAAAACTTCGATGCCACACAGGACCGGATCGATGTGTCAGCGCTGGGCTACACCGGCCTGGGCGACGGCACCGATGGCACGCTGAAGTTGATCTACGACGCGGCCACGCACCGTACCTATCTGAAGGATTACGAAGCGGACGCGGACGGTCACCGATTCGAGATCAGTATCGACAAGAACGTCGCCAAGACTTTCACCGCCGATAACCTGATCGTGGCTGACGCGAACACTGCACACATCGAACTGGTGGGCCTGGCACCTGCCGACCTGCACCCGATTGGCTGAATCCAGACGCGCCATCCCAATAGGGCAGGCATGAAAAAGCCGTCGCAAATGCGACGGCTTTTTTTGCAGCAGGGGCGACTACAAACGTACGCCCATGCTGATACTGCTCACTGAATCTCAGTCGACGCTTTTTGCCCACACCGCTTGGGCATTGGTGAATTCACGCAGCCCGAAGTGGGACAGTTCGCGGCCGTAGCCACTCTTCTTGACGCCGCCCACCGGGATCCGCGCGTTCGTCGCCGGGAAACCATTGATGAACACGCCACCGGTTTCCAGACGCCGGGCGATGCGTTGCGCGCGCGGGATGTCCTGGGTCCACAGGCTGCCGCCCAGTCCATAGTCACTGGTGTTCGCCAGCACGATGGCGTCTTCGGCGTTGGCGGCAATGGTGATCGCTGCCACCGGGCCGAAAGTTTCTTCGTCGAAGGCGGCCATGCCTGGCTTCACATCAGCCAGCACGGTGGGCGCGTAGAAGTTGCCGGGGCCGTCGATCTTCTTCCCGCCCAGCAGCAACGTCGCGCCGGCGGCGATAGTGCGTTGAACCTGGCCATCCAGCTCATCGCGCAGATCAGCGCGGGCCATCGGACCGACGTTGATCGCGCTGTCCAGCGGGTCGCCGACTTTCAGTTGCTCGACCGCTGCAACGAATTGACGCGTGAATTGCTCGGCGATCGGTGCCTCCAGAATGAAGCGCTTGGCCGCCAGACAGACCTGACCGGCGTTCTGGAAACGCGCCTCGACGGCAGCTTTCACCGCAAGGTCGATATTGGCGTCGGCCAACACAATGAAAGCGTCCGAGCCGCCCAGCTCCAGCAGGCTCTTCTTGAGCGCCTTGCCCGCCGTGGCTGCCACGGCAGAACCTGCGCGCATGCTGCCCGTCAGGGTGACGGCGGCGATGCGCGGGTCTTCGATAGTGCGGGCCACGGTGTCGTTGTCAGCAATAAGGTTGGTGAACAGCCCTTTGGGAAAGCCTGCCGCCTCGTAAGCTTCTTGCAGCGCGTAAGCCGAGCCCATGACGTTCGGCGCGTGCTTGAGCATGAAGCCATTGCCCGACAGCATGATCGGCCCGGATGCACGAATCACCTGCCACAGCGGGAAGTTCCAGGGCATCACCGCCAGCACAGTGCCAATCGGCAGGAAGGACACGTGGACTTCGTCGTCGCTGCCTACATTGACGGGCTCATCGGCAAGAATCGCCGGGCCGTTGTCAGCAATCCACTCGATCGTGGCCGCGCACTTCTCCACTTCTCCACGGGCTGCCGCCAGGGTCTTGCCCATTTCAGCGGTGATCAGCGCAGCGAAGGATTCCGACCGCTCACGCAGGGTGTCTGCCAGACGGCGATAGGCCGCTACGCGCTCGCGCATCGGCGTGGCGCGCCACAGACGAAAGGCCGCAGCATTCACATCCAGCAACTGCTCGACGTCGGTCTGGGTCTGGAAGGGGTAAGTGGCGATCAGCTCGCCGGTGGCCGGGTTGCGTGACGTAGCGACGTTTGCGGCGGAGATCGGGCTCAAGTCAGACATCGTGATTACCTCGTTGACGGTCGGTGCAGCACCTATGCGCTGCGATGACCGCCACTCTAGGCAAGCCCGAAAAAGCCAGGAAGGCGTGTTGTTATCCTATGACCGTGAGTCATAGGCAGTGTGGCGGGGAATGTAGGTCACCAGCGACAGGTCCGGCCGCCCTTCAGGCGTCAGCGCGACGTAGGTGAAATCGATATGGCCGCTGATGGGATGCAGCAGACGCTTGCGGCCCTCCTCGAAACCTTTGACCTCGGTGTCCTGCCACCACTCTTTGAATTCAGGGCTCAGGGACGAGAGTTCTTCGATCAGGCTGTCGAACGGTGCCTTGTCCTGGGCCAGCGCGCGCGATGCCCGAAACGCACTGATCATGCCACGTGCCATCTGCTCCCAATCCAGAATGATGGTTCGGTACGGGATGTACAGAAACAGCAGACGGAGCGTGTTGCGCTCATGGGGCTGCAACGAACCGTAGTCGACGAACAGCTCGGCGATGGCGTCGTTCCACGCCAGGATGTCGAGCCGGGCGTTGCGCACATACGCCGGAATGGGGTTGATGGCGCGCACCAGCATTTCCAGGCCGGCCGTCACTCCGCCGCCGGTCGCAGCGACCGGCACCTCAAGTGCGGAAAGCGCATACAGGTGCGCGGACTCCACACGGTCAAGCTTGAGGACTTTGGATATCCGTTGCAGCGCGTCCGGCGAGGGCTGAATGTCGCGGCCCTGTTCAAGCCAGGTGTACCAACTGACGCTGACCCCGGCGAGCGCCGCCACTTCCTCACGGCGCAGTCCCGGGGTGCGGCGCGGCCCTTCTGGCAGGCCGAAATCATTCGGGTCGAGGCGCGCCCGTCGGCTGGACAGAAAATTGCCGAATTCGCGCCGCTGCTCTATCGAAGGTCTTTTTGCCATAACTCGCTCGTGGTCCACGTTTTGGTTGATCGCGGAAAACGGGCATCGTGGGTCAAGCTCTGGCGTGGGTCAAGCCGGTCAAGGTATCGGCGATGGCTTTGGTGCGCCGCGCCGTGCCTTCGGTGGCCTGGTTCGAGTTCTCCAGGGAGTCGAGCATTTCGCGCAGCGCGCCGACGCCGGTGGACTGGTCCTCGATCTGCTGCGCCACGCGCTGGATCTCGCTGGAGAGCAAGTCGATGTCGACGCCGATCTCGGCCGCGTTCTTACGGGTGATTTCCGCCAGCTTGCGCACTTCGTCGGCGACCACGGCAAAGCCTCGGCCCAGATCCCCTGCCCGCGCCGCTTCGATCGCAGCGTTGAGCGCCAGCAGATTGGTCTGGCCGGCGATCTGTTGAATCACCTGCACGATGGACTGGATACGCAGGCTCGATTCCGCGAGGGCTCGTGCGCCGACCACCGCTTCGTCCGCCTGGCTGACCAGCGCTACAACGGTATTGCCGGCGTTTGTCGAGACCGTGTTCTGCTGGTCGATCGTGCCGGCCAGATCGTCCATCGACAGGTGCAGCTCGCCGGAGTAGTGCTTGATCTGCGTGGACATCTCTTCCTGCTGCTGACCGGCCTGGGCAAGGACCCGACCCAGTGCGGCGAGTCCTTCGAAGACCGGAAGGACTTTGGTATCCAGCCCGCGGGTGTCCAGCGCGGTGTTGAAGTCGTTGAGCTTGAACGCCTCGATCTGCTTCACGATGACGTGATTCAAACCCACCATCTTCTTAAGCTGGCGGCGCAGGAAAAACGCCTTGAATTCGCCATAGTGCGCGATGAAATTGTCCACATACTCATCCGTGAATGACGCGCCTTTTGCCACCCGAAAGAAGAAGATCGCCGTGAGCGTCTGGTTCAGGTTCAGGCCAAGAATTTCACCAAAGGTCGAGAACCCCACCAGCGGTACGTCACCGAACAATCCGGTCATGCTGCCCAGATCCTTGCCGTTGTTGGCCCGACGCAAGATGCAGTCGTTGAGGATCGCCGCGACAGGCTGCCCGCCCTTGCCGCGCAGGAATTGCTCGTAATCCACGCGGGTGGCTTCGCGCAACGGCGTACGCTTGACCATCACCAGCTCTTCGCCGGGGGCCACGTCGCAGAACAGCTGAATGATTTGCTGTGCATGGTCGATGCGCGCGATTGATCGCACGAACAACTCGCTGCCCACCCGAATGGCGAAGGAGTAATCAGCCAGGTTCTTCTCAAGGGCGTGAGCGTCACAATCGAAGGCGTTACACAGCGCCTGGACCATGCTCATGATGTTGCCCTTGCTATCGATCACCTGGTCGATGGTGCGGTCTTCGACGGAAGCGGTCAGGACACTGAAGGTCAGCCCGGCGGGCTGGAAATTCTGACTTTTGAACACGCCGAAACGGATGTCGGCGGCGGTCTTGATGAAAACAATTTGCGCATGATTCTGATAGCTGCGCTTGCCGTCGTGGATCAGCGTCTTCTTGAAATCCGACTTGCCGCCGGCCGAGCCGCCGACAAACAGGCAGGGAAAACGCCCGGACTCGTAGAGCGCTTCCATGAAGAACGATTCGGACGCAGACAAGCCGTCGAACACCACATAGGCCAGCGTGTCGCGATGGTCGATGGCCGTGCTGACCTGCGCACGCTTGATGTTGCTGACCAGTTTTTCGATGCGCTCACGCATCTCCATGCGCTTGCCACCGCTGCGGATATCTTCGCATTCCAGCGGCACCATCACCACTTCAGCGGAGGCAATCACGCTGCGTTCGAAGAGCTGCAGAACGATGCGGTCCCATCGATCGCCGGTCGCACAATACAAACCGGTCGCACTGTTGCATAGCTCGCCGGAGGTGGTGCACAGGCTCAGCGCGCTATCGGGAAACCGCTGCTTTATGCGGGCGGCAATGTGGTCGATGTCCAGATGCGGTGAGACGAAGCCTGTCACCAGAACGGGAACTGAACGCACGCCCGCGAGGGCACGGTCCAGTTCGCCAGCGGTGCAGTTGATGCTGATCGCTTCCTGGCGGTTGGCACGGGATCGATTGAAGAGTTTGAGTGGGTTCATCGTTCGCTCACAGGAAAGGATCGCAGGGCGCATGCGTTACATACACAGAGCTTTTTTCTGTATCGGCCGCGGAAAATCCGACTTGAAGGACAGGACGTGGCGTTGGTCGGGGGGCCAACCGAAGTCGGCACAATTGCGTCAGTTTTAATCGACGTTGGTGTAATGGCTGCCAATTCGTGGGCCCCGGCGCGAGGTGCGGCTTGAGCGTGAATGCCGGGATCTCATAATCGCCGGCATTCTGTCGACGAAACGGCAGTGGCGGATTGGTGAAGGGGTTATCCAGCCGCGTCGCATTGTGGCCGGAACGCCTGCACCGCGATCCCGCCCACAGGTGGCTGCGCGACCTCATCGCTTCGACGGTCGAAACGACTTCCTGCCCGCCGCACTGACGCTGAACACTGCCTCAGTCATGCACAATCAAGGCGCGCTGACCGCATGACTGAATCCCTGGAGCCACGTTATCAACGAAGGCCAAAACCCATCCGGATCAACTGCTCAACCAAATGTTCACGGCCATGGAGGTTTGAGGTGTCACGAAGTCGGTTGACCACCTGTTCCGACCAACCGTTTGCCCTCATCCCCTCGCGCTGGTAGAAAGCCCCCAACCGCTGATCATAAGTGGCGACTGCGGCCGACTCTGGCTCCGCTGCGTAGGTTTCGTGGTGAAGCACCGCAGCCTGTGGAAGCCTCGGTTTGACCTTCGCCGGCAGTTCGATGGAGGGGTAACCGACGCAGAGGCCAAACACGGGATAAACGTGTGCAGGCAATCCAAGTTCCTTGGCTACCCCCTCGATGTCATTGCGAATGGCCCCGATGTAAACGCTTCCAAGCCCCAACGATTCGAGTGCCACTACTGCGTTCTGAGCCGCCAGTGAGGCATCTATCGTTCCGAGCAACAGGCTTTCGAGGTAGGGCAGTGCATGCAGTTCGGCGTGCTGCTGCTCGGCTACACGGGAAACGCGAGAGAGGTCGGCAAGCCATACCAGGAACAGCGGCGCTTGTCGGATGTATGCCTGGTTACCGGCAAGTGCCGAGAGACGCGCTTTGCGATCGGTGTCCCGCACCGCGACCACACTCCAGACCTGCAGGTTTGAAGAGCTGGCTGCAGACTGCGCAGCAGCAACCAGTGTTTCCATCAGCCCATCCGGCAGAGGCTCGGCGCTGAAAGCGCGAACGCTGCGATGGTCGAGCAACTGATCGATGGTATCGTTCCCGGTGGCGAGCGCCGATGCCTCGGGGTCCCCGTAGCGCGCTGCCATTCTGGATTGGTTGGTTGTGGTCATGGGTCTCTCCAAAAAAGTGACGCGAGGCTATCAAATCGATGCCACAGGCGCATGCCTTGCGCAGACGTTTTCACCCGGCCGCCCTGCTAGCCGAGCCATCAAGGGACATCCATTTGTCAGCAAAGCCTCTCAGTGCGCGTGACACCTGTCAGGTCCTGCGTGACATCGCCCTCGGCATTCGGGTGATGCGTCGGGTGGGCGGCAATGCTCAAGTCGACATCGACAGTGGCCTGATGACCGTAGAGGCTGATGGCTGGCTGATCACCTTTTACAAAGAGCACAATGCCCTGGATCACTGCGACCGCTGCCTCAGCCCCGAAGGTCGGGGCTACCTGTTTGACGCCCGCCAACGCTACGGCACTGATCCTCTTGAACTGCTGAGCACCTGGGAACGCGGTCAGCTGGAAACCCTGCTCTCCCTCATCTAACCGAACGCTCATACGCCGCGCGCCAAAAAAGGGCTCCGCCCATAGCGTGGGATGACGGAACCAAAGCGACTCAGTTGCCACTCAAGCGGTATAAAGTCCAAAGCGGGTGGCGTATGTCGACGAAAGTGAGTGGGCCTGTTGATCAGCTCTTCGGCTTGCATAATAGCGATTTTGGCTCGCCCCAAGGGCGTCTGACTGACCAGCGCCAAGCGGGCGGAGGCATCGATTTTGGTACGTCGCCCGGTGCCGGTGCGCAGTCGGTGAACTTCGGGGGACCATCGCCCCACAACAGTGACGGCCGAGTGAATGCCAGCGCGCAGGCGGCCAATCCCACTGATCAGGACCTGGCTGCATCGGTGCGTAATCTGGTCGAGCAGATCATGCAGGCGCTCGCACAATTCATGCAGCAAAACCGGAGCGACACGGGCGCGTCTTCTCAAAGCAGCGGCAGTCCGCAAGGCAAGTCGGCGGCAGTCTCCGCGCCCGCTCAGCCGGCGGCTGCCAACGCTGGGTCCCAGCAAGCAGCCGCGACGCCAAGTGCGGCCCAGCCATCATCAGCCGGGCCTCAAGTGGCATCCACACCTCCGGCGAATGCTCAGGCTGCGGCGGAGGCGACAGCTGCGCCTGCACCTGCAGACAAGAGTACCGCCGTAGGTGACGCCGCCTCCGCTGGCAGCGGGCCTTACTCGTTCAATATCACCAACACTCAAGACCATGCCATAAAGATTGGCCAGTTCGACAAAAATGAAAAGCTGGTAGGTGAATTGTCACTGGAGCCTGGGCAAAAAGGGACCATGAAGTACGAGGCAGACACGACGGGGCTGCTTAAACAGGCCGATGCGGACGGCAACTACAAGCCTGACGCGAGCCGCCTGGAGTTCTACAACGGTTTCATCAATACCAGCGACATTGATGGCCGCAACGCTGCAATTTATGCGAGCGACGGCAAAGGATTTGAAGTCGGAGACAAGCAAAGTATCGCTGACAAGGCACCTGACAGCATTACTTCCCTGGATTCTGCGGGGAACAAGACCATCGCCGGATGGTACGACGGGTCTACGGAGAAGATGAAACAGGGAGGCGATTTCCTGACCAAAGAGCTGGGCACTGGAATGACGTATCAGCATCCCAATGACGACACCCTGGGCCAGGGCAGCAACCCTATGCGCCATACGGACTCGATGTCCCTGGACGTGGTTTTCGGCAAGGCGTGAGATGGAGGCGGGGGCGTTGAGTTATTGAGTCAGCGCCGGCCGCTACTTTTTCACAGGCAAAAAAAAATCTGGAAATCCGCATTTACATGGGCCTTCCAGATTTTCGAAATGGTGGGTCGTGTGGGATTCGAACCTACGACCAATTGGTTAAAAGCCAACTGCTCTACCAACTGAGCTAACGACCCGCTTCGTTGTGGCGCGTATATTACTGATATTTCACAGTAATTCAACACCAAAGCGAAAATAAATTAAAAATAACGCGTCGGGTCCGTCACGCCAGCCGCCGCGAAGCCCTCGGCGCGCAAGCGGCAGCTGTCGCATTTTCCGCACGCACGTCCCTGCTCGTCGGCTTGATAGCAGGAAACCGTCAACCCGTAATCCACACCCAGACGCGTACCGGCTTTAACGATATCGGCCTTACTCAGCATCTGCAGCGGCGCCTGTATCGTGAAGCCCTGGCCTTCAACGCCAGCCTTGGTAGCGAGATTGGCCATGCGCTCGAACGACTCGACAAATTCCGGACGGCAGTCCGGGTAGCCGGAGTAATCCACAGCGTTGACACCGATGAAGATGTCGCGGGCACCAAGCACTTCGGCCCAGCCCAGTGCGAGAGAGAGAAAAACAGTATTGCGCGCCGGTACGTACGTCACCGGAATGCCCTCGCCCGGCGTCTCAGGCACCGCAATGCTGCTGTCAGTCAGCGCGGAACCGCCGATGCCGTTGAGATTGAGGCCGATAACCTTGTGCTCGACCACGCCCATATCGGCCGCTACACGCTCCGCCGCCTGCAACTCGGCGCGATGCCGTTGGCCGTAGTCGAAGCTCATGGTGTAGCAGCTGAAGCCATCGGCCTTGGCCATCGCCACCACAGTGGCCGAATCCAGCCCGCCGGACAGCAGGATTACCGCTCTTTTCTCAGTCATCGATTGCTCACTCATTCAGCGCCCCGGCTCGTCATTCCAGAGGATTTTATGCAACTGCAATTGCAGCCGCACCGGGAGGTTGTCGGCCACGATCCAGTCGGCCAGGTCTCTGACGTTCAGATCACGGTGGACAGGGGAAAACAGCACTTCGCCGGCGCGACGGTCCAGACCGTACTGAATGATCTTTGAAACGGCCCAGTCGTAATCTTCGCGCGAACAAATGACGAATTTGATCTGGTCGTTGGGCGTGAGCAGTTCGATATTCTCATATCGGTTGCGCGTCACTTCTTTTGAACCAGGGGTTTTCAGATCGACGACACGGCTTACGCGGGGATCGACTTTCGAGATGTCCAGCGCGCCGCTGGTTTCCAGAGAAACCTCGTAGCCCGCATCACACAGCCGTTGAAGCAAAGGAATGGCATTCGGCTGAGCCAGGGGCTCGCCGCCTGTGACGCAGACATAGCGCGGGCGATAGCTGGCAACCTGCTCCATCAACGAGTCGAGGGTCTGGATGGTTCCGCCAGTGAAGGCATATTCGCTGTCGCAATAACTGCAACGCAATGGGCAGCCGGTGAGGCGCACAAAAACGGTAGGCAAGCCTGCCGTGCGCGTTTCACCCTGCAACGAGTAGAAAACTTCGGTGATACGTAGTGTGTCTTGCATAGGGGCCACGGGCGTAACGGCTAAACAGGCCATCCGCCTCCGTCAGGCACTTCTGTACACCCTGCACACGCAGAATCCACAGAAGCGTAATCAATACCGGAATTTCGGGGGCGGAATTCTAACGAAGAAAGCCGCGCAATGCGCGGCTTTCTTGAATCAGCGGTCAGATTGACTGGCAATCAGAGACGCTGGAGGTCCCGCTGAGCCAACTGAGCGGCTGAAGTGCCTGGATACTGAGCAACGACTTGCTGAAGGATGCCCTTCACTTTATCGGTGTGGCCCAGGCGACGTTCCACGTCCGCCAGTTTGTACAGGGAATCAGGTACCTTGGCGTGCTTTGGGTAAAGCTGACTGACCTTTGCAAAGGCCTGACCGGCACCTTGCAGATCGCCCTTGGCCAGATTCACTTCGCCCAACCAGTATTGAGCATTGCCCGCGTACTGGCTGTTCGGGTATTTGCGCAGGAACGCCGCAAATGCCTGACTGGCCTTGTCGAAATCCTTCGCTTTGATCAGGTCGAAAGCAGCGTCGTAATAGAGCTTTTCTTTCGCTGGGTCACCGGGTTCGCTGCTGGCCTGTGGCGCTTGAGCGGCGGGTGTCACGGGGGCTCCGCCGGCATTGGTGCCGCCGTCGGAAGCAGAATTGTTGGCAGCTGATGGGGCCGATGCGCCGCCAGCTCCGATACGGGAGTCGAGATCTTTGTAGCGATCCAGCGCTTCCTGCTTCATCTGCTGGATGTCGTTTTGCTGGACCTCCACTATTCCGCGCAAGCGCGAAATTTCGTCCTGCATTTGCTGCAACTGCATGAACAGCTGACCTTGCGCCGAAGGTGCGGTCGTAGCCGCACCTCCGGCGTAGGCGCCAGACGTACCATAACCCGATGGCGGATAACTGCTACCAGCAGAGCCAGAGTTGTCATCGACCACAGGAACCGCACCCATCGCTGCGAGAGGAAGGGTGAGAGCCAAAACGGTTAAAGCACGTCGGCACGTTCGCATGTCAAATTACTTACGCAGTTCGACGCGACGGTTTTGAGCCCACGATTGCTCGTCGTTACCGGTGGCAACTGGACGCTCTTCACCGTAGGAAACGATTTCCAGCTGAGCTGGCGAAACGCCCTGCAGAACCAGGTAGCGTTGAACGGCTTTCGCACGACGCTCGCCCAGTGCCAGGTTGTATTCGCGAGTACCGCGTTCGTCAGTGTTACCTTCCAGAACTACGCGAGCGCCGTTGGCTTTCAGGTCTTTGGCGTGAACGTCCAGAGCGCGCATGGCCTCTGGTTTCAGGTCAGAGCTGTCGTATTCGAAGTAGAAAGTGGTGATAGCGCGCAGAGCAGCTTCTTCGCTCAGGCTGCCGTCAACAGCGCCAGAGTTAGCGCCGTAACCAGCGTTAGGATCTACAGCAGCGCCGCCAGCACCGGCATTGTCGCCGCCTTTGGACGAGCAACCTACAGCTACAGCCATGGCCAGAGCCAGCGCAGCAAATTTACCAAACTTCAGCATTTCCATCGTAAAACTCCTAATGAACCCCAAGTGTGTTAAGTACAACGTAAAGCGCCGCGTCAGTTCAGGTAAGGGGACCAGGAAGGTTCTCTGACTTCGCCTTGAGCGGTAGGAAGCGGGAGCCTTACGCGTCCATTAATGGACACGAGCATCAAGACTCCCCGGCCCTGCTGGCGGGTGGCGTAGATTACCATGGTGCCGTTAGGCGCAACAGTAGGCGACTCATCAAGGTTGCTGTCTGTGAGGATTTTTACGCTACCGCGCTGCAAATCCTGAGCTGCAACCTTGAAGTTGGTGAAGCCATCTTGACGATGGATCATCACAAGAGTCTTTTCATCCGCCGATAACTTAGGGTTGGCATTGTAGTTACCGATGAAAGTAACGCGCTCTGCCCCTCCGCCATTAATATTGGTTTTATAGATTTGTGGCTTGCCGCCGCGGTCAGACGTGAAGTAAATCGTGGAGCCGTCTTTACCGAAGAACGGTTCTGTATCAATGGAGGAATCGTTGGTCACTCGCGACAATTGACGCGAGGCCAGATTCATCACATAGATTTCCGGGTTGCCATCTTTCGACAACACCATCGCCAGCTTGCTGCCGTCCGGGGACCACGCAGGCGCGCCGTTCAGTCCTTCGAAGTTGGTGATCTGCTCGCGACGACCGGTGTCGATGTGCTGAACGAAGATGCGCGGGCGCTTCTGTTCAAACGACACATAGGCAATACGCTTACCGTCCGGCGCAAAGCGTGGCGACAGGATCGGCTCACGGGATTGCAGCAGCGTCACCGCACGGGCGCCATCGTAGTCCGAACGCTGCAGCGTGTAGCGAGTGTTGTCAGTGGAGAAACGCTCAGCCGTCACGTACAGCATGCGGGTCGAAAACGCACCCTTGATGCCGGTCAGTTTCTCGAATGACTGGTCAGCGATGTAGTGCGACATGTCGCGCAGCTGGTCAGCGGTGCCCGATACGTTACCGGTGAGAACCTGTTGCTCGGTGGCGACGTTAAACAGCGCGTACTGGACCTGAAGGCGACCGCCCGAAGGAACGATGCTGCCGACCATGACGTATTGCGCACCCAGCGCTTTCCAGTCACGGAAAATGACTTCGCTGGCCTGGCTCGGCTGGCTGATCATGTTTTCCTTTGGAATCGGCGAGTAATAGCCCGAATTCTGCAGGTCGTTGCCAATGATCTTGGCCATGTCTTCCGGCAGCACGCTGCCGCCCTGCAAACCAAACGGCACGACTGCGATAGGCGTGGCGCGGTCACTGCCGCTTGTTACCAGAATGTTCTTTTCGTCGGCAGCGGCGAAACCCGCTGCACAACACAGAACGACAAGCATTCCTCGAAGAAGGTTAATCACAAGGCTAGGTCCTCAGGTGTGAATGTCATCTTGAATGAACGGTAAGGTGCGAAGTCCGAAGGCTTCATCCCCTGCATCTCTGTCAAACGACCAATATTCTTGACCGCCGCTACTGCTGAACTGTCGAAAGGACCATCGCCGCTGGACTTGCTCACGCTGGCCGAAGTCACGGTGCCGTCCGGCAACATGTTGATCTGCAAGACGACTGTCATGCCCTTGCGCGCAGAAGGTGGACGTGCCCAGCCTTCAGCCGCCCGAGAGCGAATCAAATCATCAAAGCTGCCGGCCACTTCGTCGCCACGTTCATCGGCCAGCGCCTGTTGGCGTTCCGGCTTGTCGGAAAGCAGGTCGGCCAGTGCTTGCGCCTTCTTGTCTTCCGCTGATTTACGGGCAGCGTCCTGAGCTTTCTTCTTCGCGTCCTCAGTCGCCTTCTTCTTGGCGTCCTCGGCCGCTTTCTTCTTCGCGTCTTCAGCAGCCTTCTTCTTGGCGTCGTCCGCAGCCTGCTTCTTCGCGTCCTCGGCAGCCTGTTTCTTGGCTTCCTCGGCGGCCGCACGCTTGGCGTCTTCCTCGGCTTTCTTCTTCGCGTCGTCTTCGGCTTTCTTCTTGGCTATATCAGCCAATTGTTTCTCTTCGGCGGTTTTCTTCGCGTCATCCGCTTTTTTGGCTTCGGCTTTCTTGGCGTCGTCCGCAGCTTTTTTAGCGTCGTCGGCTTTTTTGGCGTCGTCAGCTTTCTTCGCTTCCTCGGCCTTTTGTTCTTCGGCTTTTTGAGCGGCATCGGCTTTCTTTTGTTCCGCCGCCTTCACTGCCTCTTGCTCAACTTTTTTCTGCTCCATCTGCTCGACTTCGGTTTGTCGCGCAGCGGATTTCTTCGCCTCACCGGCAAGCTTCTGGTTGGTCTGGGTGGTCGCCTGACTTTTTGATTTCAACTGATAGAGCGTGGCCTGAACGATGGGCCTGGCTTCAGGAAGCTCAGGCGTCATTGCGAAGCTGACGAACAACAAACCAAAAATCAGGACGTGCAGTCCCACCGCCCAGACGGACGGCCAGAAGTAGCTTTCCGAGGCGGACGGCTCTCGAATCGGCTGCATCAGGGGGCCTCGGTAATCAAACCAACGTTCCCGACCCCGGCCTTCTGCAACCCGCCCATCGTGCCCATGACGGCGCCGTAGTCGACCGTCTTGTCGCCACGGATGAACACTTGAGTCTGCTTGCCGGCGTCACGACCGGCGGCAATGATCTTGGTCACTGCGCTGGTCAGTTGCGGCAAGGTCATCGCCTTGTCCATTTGCTTGTCGGTGTCGACTTCGCTGCCAAGGTTCCAGTAGTAGGTCTTGTCAGCCTTGATCGAGATCGTCAGGACCTGATTGTTGTTGTCCTGCGGCAAAGCCTCGCTGGAGACCTTGGGCAGATCAACTTTCACGCCCTGGTTGATCATCGGAGCCGTCACCATGAAGATGACCAGCAGCACCAGCATCACGTCGATGTACGGCACCACGTTCATTTCGGCGACCGGCTTGCGCTTGTTGCGTCGGCCGCGAGCGATTAAAGCCATTGGGAAATACCTGCTTATTCTTCGCTGGTGTGCACTTTACGGTGCAGGATCGCCTGGAACTCGTCGGCGAATGTGTAGTAGCGACCGATCAGGTTCTCGCCACGAGCGGCGAAACGGTTGTAAGCGATGACCGCAGGGATCGCTGCGAACAGGCCGATGGCGGTAGCGATCAGTGCTTCGGCGATACCCGGTGCAACGGTGGCCAGAGTGGCTTGCTGCGCAGTGGCCAGGCCGCGGAAGGAGTTCATGATCCCCCAGACGGTACCGAACAGACCGATGTACGGACTGGTCGAACCCACGGTTGCCAGGAATGGCAGGCTCTGCTCGAGTTTTTCTTCTTCACGGGAGATCGCGACGCGCATGGCACGTGCAACACCTTCCATGACCGCGTCCGGATCAACGCCTGCCTGCTGACGCAGACGGGAGAATTCCTTGAAGCCCGCGCGGAAGATCTGCTCTACGCCGGAATCCGGGTCCGGGTTGCTGCCGGCCTGACGGTAGAGCTTGGACAGATCGATGCCTGACCAGAAGCGCTCTTCGAAACTGTCCAGAGCCTTGCGCCCGGCGCGCAGCATGGCGCTGCGCTGAAAAATCATGATCCACGAGGTGACCGAGGCGGCCACCAGGATCAGCATCACCAACTGCACAACCACGCTGGCATTGCTGACCAAACTCCACATGGAGGAATGGTCGACGACGTTAGCTTCCACGCTGTATCTCCTGCTCTGAATGTGTACCCGCGCCGCCCTGCCCGGCAAAGGCCGTGCGCAGAGCTTCGGGAATGGCCCGGGGTTTCAAACTGTCGGCGCGCACACACGCCACCAAAAACTGCCCTTCGCAGAGCAGCACATCATCCGCAGCCCGCCTGACCTGTTGCTGAAAACGCAGGCTGGCGCGGTTCAATTCGATTACTTCGGCGCTGATCAGCAGCTCGTCGTCCAGCCGCGCGGGCTTGTAGTACCGAGCCTCGCTTGAATGCACGACGAACAACAGGTTCTCGATACCCGCCATTGCGGATTGGGCAAAGCCCAGTTCCCGCAGTCGCTCGGTTCGAGCCCGCTCCATGAATTTCAGGTAATTGACGTAGTAAACGATGCCGCCGGCATCGGTGTCCTCGTAATAAACGCGACAACGATGTGCGAACGACTGAGCCCCGTTTTGCGCGCGCATACTCTAGTGCTTACTCCTCAGGTTGCCAATCCGGCCAGGCAACTGTTTTTCATCGTTTTTACTGCCCGCAACGCGTCACTTTGCGGTGACTGCCCGTCAGACCATCAAACACCCGAATAAATCGGTTGATCGTGCATTTATTCGTCAGGGTCTTCGACCGGTTCATCCATCACCGCCCGGTCGCCCATCCGCGAGGGGATGTTCAGACCGAAGTGCAGATACGCATGCCGCGTGACCATGCGGCCGCGAGGTGTGCGCATCATATAGCCTTGCTGAATCAAATAGGGCTCCAGCACGTCTTCAATTGTGTGTCGTTCTTCGCTGATGGCGGCCGCGAGGTTATCCACCCCGACCGGCCCGCCATCGAACTTCTCGATCATCGTCAGCAGCAAGCGTCGATCCTGATGATCGAAACCGCGTTCGTCGACGTCCAGCAGGTTCAGCGCAAGGTCTGCAATCGCCTTGGTGATCTCGCCCTTGGCGCGCACCTCGGCGAAATCCCGCACCCGACGCAGCAGCCGGTTGGCGATCCGTGGCGTTCCCCGTGCACGACGGGCAATCTCGAATGCGCCTTCGTCCTCGATGTACAGACCGAGAATTTTCGCCGAGCGCGACACGATCGTGGCCAGATCCGCAGTGCTGTAGAACTCAAGACGCTGCACGATACCAAATCGGTCACGCAGCGGATTGGTCAGCATGCCCGCGCGGGTTGTCGCACCCACCAGCGTGAACGGCGGCAGATCGAGCTTGATGGAGCGCGCCGCAGGGCCTTCACCGATCATGATGTCCAGCTGGAAATCTTCCATCGCCGGGTACAGTACTTCCTCGACGATGGGTGACAGACGGTGGATTTCATCGATGAACAGCACGTCGTGGGGCTCAAGATTGGTGAGAATCGCCGCAAGATCCCCCGGCCGTTCGAGCACAGGGCCCGAGGTGCTCTTGATCGAAACGCCCATTTCCTGCGCGATGATATGCGCCAGTGTGGTTTTACCCAGGCCCGGCGGACCAAAGATCAGCGTGTGGTCCAGCGCTTCACTGCGGCCGCGCGCCGCCTGAATGAACAGCTCCATCTGCTCACGCACGGTGGGCTGACCAATGTAGTCGGCCAGGCTCAGCGGCCGGATCGCACGGTCCAGTTGCTCGTCACGGTCACGCCCGGTGGCGGCGATCAGACGGTCGGCATCTATCACTTACAGCATCCCCTTCAGTGCGCGGCGAATGAGGTCTTCGCTGCTGAGATTCTTGTCCTTGATCGCGGTCACTGCCTTGCTCGCTTCCTGGGGCTTGTAGCCCAGGGAAATCAAAGCGCTGACGGCATCCGACTCCGCCGTCGCCACGGCCATCGGCGCGCCCGGCCCGTCCGATACCAGCGCGAAGGTGCCCGGCAACGAATCCCACGCCTTGAAGCGATCCTTCAGCTCGACCAGCAAACGCTCGGCGGTCTTCTTGCCAACGCCCGGGACTCGGGTCAGCGCGGAGGTATCCTGCGCCTGTACACAGCGCACCAACTCGTCCACTTCCAGCGTCGACATCAGGGCCAGGGCCAGTTTCGGCCCGACCCCGTTCAGACGAATCAGCTCGCGGAACATCTCGCGATCACGCTTCTCGTAGAACCCGAACAGCAGGTGCGCATCCTCGCGAACCACCAGATGAATATGCAGTGTCACGGTTTCGCCCAGATGAGGCAGGCGATACAGCGTGGTCATGGGCACTTCGACTTCGTAACCCACGCCGTTGACATCCAGTACCAGATGCGGCGGCTGCTTCTCGACCAACGTACCGCGTAGACGTCCAATCACGAATCAAATCCTTTCCAGAGGCCCGTTGCTGCGACGGGCCGTGCTAACGCAAATAATGCCATCAGAGCCGCAGACGACCGCCACGACTGCGCGCGGTATTGAGGCCGTGAGGGATGAGGCTGGATCGGGTATGCGCGTGACACATGGCAATTGCCAGTGCATCCGACGCATCCACCTGGGGTTTGGTGGTCAGCTTGAGCAGATGCATGACCATCATCATCACCTGATCCTTGTTGGCGCCTCCCGTCCCTGCGACGGCCTGCTTGACCTGGGTCGCGGTGTACTCGGCGATCTCCAGGCCTTCTTCGGCGCCTGCAACGATCGCTGCACCCCGGGCCTGACCCAGCTTCAAGGCCGAGTCGGGGTTGCGCGCCATAAACACCTTTTCGATGCCCATGGTCACGGGACCGTATGTCTGAATGACCTCGCGTACGCCGCGGTACACAATCTGCAGCCGTTCATGGAGCAAGCCTGTGCCCGTGCGAATGCAGCCCGAGGCCACGTACTCGCAGCCGCGCCCGGTATCACGCACCACGCCAAACCCGGTAATTCGTGAACCGGGGTCGATACCTAAAATAAGAGTCATAACGCCTGCAGCTTGAGAGGTAACGCGAACAATTGGACGCAGCATAAAGGCAGAAGCCGGAGGCCGATAGCGTTGATCATCAACGCTTCGTGCGCTCCGGCCTCAAGTTCCGAACGGGCAAAGGATCAGCCGAGCTGCTCCAGCACCTCGTCCGGGATTTCGGCGTTGGAATAGACGTTCTGCACGTCATCCAGGTCTTCCAGCATATCGATCAGCCTGAGGACCTTTTCCGCCATGTCCAGATCGAGCACCGCACTGGTGGTCGGCTGCATCACAATCTCCGCATCGGCAGGCGTGAAACCAGCGGCTTCCAGGGCGTTGCGCACGGCATAGAAACTGGAGAATGACGTGAATACGTCAATGGAGCCGTCTTCGTGGGTGACCACGTCGTCAGCGTCCGCTTCCATGGCAGCTTCCATCAGCGCGTCTTCGTCAACGCCCGGTGCGAAGGAGATCTGCCCCTTGCGTTCGAACAGATAAGACACCGAACCGTCAGTCCCCAGGTTGCCACCGCATTTACTGAACGCATGGCGCACTGCCGCAGCGGTCCGGTTGCGGTTGTCGGTCATGGTTTCGACCATCACCGCAACGCCACCCGGGCCGTAGCCTTCATAACCCAGTTCAACCATGTCATCGGCATCGGCAGCCCCGGCACCGCGAGCGATGGCGCGGTCGATGATGTCGCGGCTCATGTTCGCGCCAAGGGCCTTGTCCTGGGCCAGACGCAGACGCGGGTTCGACGCCGGATCACCTCCGCCCTGACGGGCAGCGACGGTCAGTTCGCGGATCCACTTGGTGAATATCTTGCCTTTCTTGGCATCCTGACGCTCTTTGCGGTGCTTGATGTTCGCCCACTTGGAATGACCAGCCATAACACGCTCCAAACCTTGAAACACGCACGCCCGCGCTTGATCGCTCAAACGCAGACGCTTCACTCGAATCTGTGCCCGGTATGGGCGGGGATCAGGGCGGACCGAATCGTCAGTCCGCCGAGCCCCATGTTCTACAAGGCCTACACGGCTCACTCAGCCTTCGGCGTCTCGCGCAGGCGGATGTGCAGCTCGCGCAGTGCCTTGGCATCAACCACGCCCGGTGCCTGGGTCATCACGTCCGCAGCGCTCTGGGTTTTCGGGAAGGCAATGACTTCACGAATGGACTGAGCACCGGTCATCAGCATAACCAGACGATCCAGACCGAACGCCAGGCCACCGTGGGGCGGCGCGCCGTACTTCAGTGCATCGAGCAGGAAGCCGAACTTCTCTTGCTGTTCGTCTTCGGAAATACCCAGCAGACGGAACACGGCCTGCTGCATTTCCTTGCGGTGGATACGGATCGAACCGCCGCCCAGCTCAGTGCCGTTCAGCACCATGTCGTACGCGCGGGACAGCGCGGTCGCAGGGTTGGCCTCAAGCTCTTCGGGCGAGCATTTCGGCGCGGTGAACGGGTGGTGCAGCGCAGAGAAGCTGCCGTCGTCGTTTTCTTCGAACATCGGGAAGTCGACGACCCACATCGGCGCCCACTCGCAGGTGAGCAGGTTCAAGTCGTGGCCCAGCTTGATGCGCAGGGCGCCCAATGCTTCGCTGACAATTTTGAATTTGTCGGCGCCGAAGAACACGATGTCGCCGTCCACTGCACCCACGCGATCAAGGATCACGTTGAGGTTGGCTTCAGGGATGTTCTTGACGATCGGCGACTGCAGGCCTTCGACGCCCTTGGCGCGCTCGTTGACCTTGATGTAGGCCAGACCTTTGGCGCCGTAGATACCGACGAATTTGGTGTAGTCGTCGATCTTGCTACGCGGCATGCTCGCACCACCGGGAACGCGCAGCGCCGTGACACGGCACTTCGGATCGTTCGCCGGACCGCTGAACACTTTGAAATCCACGGCCTGAAGCTGATCGGCAACGTCAACCAGCTCAAGCGGGTTACGCAGGTCTGGCTTGTCGGACCCGTAGCGACGCATGGCTTCTTCGAAGGTCATGTGCGGGAAGTCATCGAACTCCACATCCAGCACTTCCTTGAAGAGCTTGCGGACCATGGTCTCGGTGATGCCCATGATGTCGGTTTCGTTGAGGAAGCTGGTCTCGATGTCGATCTGAGTGAATTCAGGCTGACGATCGGCACGCAGGTCTTCGTCGCGGAAGCACTTGGCGATTTGGTAGTAACGGTCGAAACCGGCAACCATCAGCAGCTGTTTGAACAGCTGAGGCGATTGCGGCAGGGCAAAAAAGCTGCCTGGGTGGGTACGGCTTGGTACCAGGTAATCACGGGCGCCTTCCGGCGTGGCGCGGGTGAGGATCGGCGTCTCGACATCGAGGAAGCCGTTGCCGTCCAGGAAGCCACGGATGCTGGAAGTGATGCGCGAGCGAAGGCGCAGCTTTTCAGCCATCTCCGGACGACGCAGGTCGATGAAGCGATAACGCAGGCGGGTTTCTTCACCGACGTCGGAGTATTCGTTGAGCGGGAACGGCGGGGTTTCAGACTCGTTGAGCACTTCCAGCTCATAGCCCAGCACTTCGATCGCGCCCGACGCCATGTTCGGGTTGACGGCGCCGGCAGGACGCGCACGCACTTTACCGGTCAGTTTGACCACGTATTCGCTACGAACGCGGTCGGCGATGGCGAAGGTGTCAGCACGATCCGGATCGAAAACCACCTGGGCCAGACCTTCACGATCGCGAATATCGAGGAAAATCACCCCCCCGTGGTCGCGACGGCGATGGACCCATCCGCAAAGGGTAATTTCCTGACCTTCCAGGCTCTCGTTCAGTTGGCCGCAATAATGGCTGCGCATCATGATCGTGTGTTCACTTCTCGTAATTCGGAATTCGATGGAGCTTTCGCCCGTCGCCGGTGCAAGGGTGCGCAAGCTTTGGCATGCAGTCCAACCTGACGGTCAATCCTGCCTCCCACAGTAAGGCGGGGGATTATATAGGGATAATCATCGCTGTGCAGCCGCCCAGCCCGATACCGGGCAAGAAGATGTCGGCACACGGCGTGGATGCCGCAGTGCCGCCAGGGAATGCAGGCCCGCCGCAACGGGCCCGCTGAAATCAGGTCAGGTCGGGGACGGCGTCAGCCGCAGGCCCTCGGCACTCAAGACGTGCGCCACGCACACGACGCGGATCAGCCCGCTGAAATTCTTGACGCCGCCGTAACGCAGGTGAACCTCGCGATCGACGTAGGACAGCACGGCGTTGATGGAGCAATCGTTGAATCGTGCCATTTCGGACAGAATATTCCAGTACACCTCCTCAAGTCGCAGGCATGTGGCCAGCCCATTGAGCCTCACCGACCTGGAGTGCGGCTGGGCCAGGCTCATGTTGAAATTTTCGATAAACGGGTCGCCCCGGGCGTTCAGACACTGGGTCGGCTCCCATTCCTCTCGGGCAATATTCAGGTTCATGCAGGTCCCCCTCGTTGCGATTACGGATATGGCATCGGCACCTTCGCAATCAGTTGAAAAGAGGTGTCTATCAAGCCGTATTCCAAAGGGCGCAACCAGCAGAAGGAGCACTCTGAACCTGTAGGAGATCACCACGCTGCAGGGGTGATTTTCGAGAGTGAGCAAACGACTCAGACCCGATCCTAATCGGGGTGTTAAATATGTATTTTTCGCTGGTTTATTTCTTCCCGCTCACCCGATTGCGGACGTCAGCGTGACTCGGAAAAAGAGGGCGAGCGCGTTTCACAGGTGAGCGTTGTGAGCCAAAGGATTTCACACAGAGGGTGGATCAGGAGGGAATTGTTGCGCGCGGCGGGTGAAAGCAGTGGGGAGCGGGCACTCGTTACGTTGCCCGCACCTGTATTGCGTTGATCAGCTGTGGATGACTGAGCTTCTGATTATTGGGTTTCCAGCATCGAGCGCAGCATCCAGGCCGTTTTCTCATGCACTTGCATGCGCTGGGTCAGCAAGTCCGCCGTTGGCTCGTCGCTTACTTTGTCCAGCAACGGGAAAATGCCACGGGCCGTACGGGTGACTGCTTCCTGCCCCTGAACCAGCGAACGAATCATGTCCTCGGCAGCGGGTACGCCCTCTTCTTCCTTGATCGACGACAAGCGTGCATAGGTCGAATAGGTGCCCGGCGCCGGGAAGCCCAGTGCGCGGATACGTTCGGCGATTTGATCCACCGCCAGCGCCAGTTCGTTGTATTGCTCTTCAAACATCAGGTGCAGGGTACGAAAAGCCGGGCCAGTCACGTTCCAGTGAAAGTTATGGGTTTTCAGATACAACACGTAGGTGTCTGCCAGCAGGCGGGAAAGACCGTCCACGATGGACTTGCGATCTTCTTCGCTGATGCCGATATCGATTGCCATGTTCAGCCCTCTTCAATGATGGTTTTTTTAAAACGACTGCCGACCACTCTACCAAGACCATGGACCCTGCGCAGCCATCTGTCGGGATTAGTTCAGTCACGGGGCCGCAGTCAGGCCCGCTTCCTTTAATAGCAACGATCAGCGTAACGGTTTGTTTAGCCCGGCCGCTCTGGAACGAGCCTCTTGCCAGAATCGAAAAAAACCGACATACCGCCACTATCACCCTCGAACACATGCGCTAAGCACTTGATTTGAGTAGCTCTCGGCTTTGCTGTTAAATACAGACGCGCTGCCGCCAAAGTGCCGTCCGGCGGCAGTGCGTAGGCGGGACCGACACTCGTGCATCACGCCTCCCTTTTCTCCCGAAGCGTACCGAAGGTCACCCGCTATTTCCTTGTGATCCATCTTAATGTGAGTCATCAAAATGTTGAAAATAGTCCACCTGCTAACGGGCGCAGCTGCCCTGCTGCTGTCTTTCATCCCTAGCCTGCGTAGTGAAGCGCTGTCTTCTTACCTGTCCCAACCGGATGCGCTGTACCTGGCGCTCTTCGGCCTCATCAACCTGGTGCTTGCGCCAGTGATTCCTTACTGGAACAAAGGTCCACGTCATCAACTGCAAAACCTGGTCAGCGGCTTGCTCGTGCTGGCTGTCGTGCTTCAAATCCTCACGCTGGTCGTTCCACTGGAAACCATTGCCGGCCAGCCAGCCGTCCTGGTCAGCCTGCTCGCCGTCGTTATTGCCGTGGCGTTGCACCTGGCGGTCAGCTTCTACCGTTCCTCTCCTGCGCCTGCCGCACAGTCCCAGGATCTGGGCAACCGCGATACAGGCACGGTGAAGTGGTTCAACACCTCCAAAGGCTTCGGATTCATTTCCCGTGATTCGGGCGACGATATCTTCGTGCACTTTCGCGCCATTCGCGGAGAAGGCCACCGCGTTCTGGTCGAAGGCCAGCGCGTCGAGTTTTCGGTGATGAACCGCGACAAAGGCCTGCAAGCGGAAGACGTCATCGCTGCGCTTCCGCGCCGCTAACGTTGCCGCATAAAAAAACCGCGCTCACAGGCGCGGTTTTTTTTGACTGAAATTCCTGCCCTCAGCTCTTTCTCCCTTAATAGTG
The DNA here is from genome assembly GCF_039672565.1 of Pseudomonas sp. Ps21-P2. Classification (NCBI taxonomy): domain Bacteria; kingdom Pseudomonadati; phylum Pseudomonadota; class Gammaproteobacteria; order Pseudomonadales; family Pseudomonadaceae; genus Pseudomonas; species Pseudomonas sp. Ps21-P2. The sequence continues at coordinate 396,553 of NZ_JBDFPL010000004.1, read as the reverse complement.
AGGGGGACGCGAGTCTTCAGCGAAGCCGTCGCCCTGCCCGCCCATTTCCTCCTGACGCTTGATCAGGGCAGCGATCTGTAGTTCCAGACGATCAAGGCTGCGCTGCTGGGCGACCAATACGTCGTTGAGGGCCTGAATCGTATCGTCCTGAAAGGCCAGTCGACTTTCCAGCTCCATGACACGGGATTCGAGATCCATGGTCAGTCCTCCTTAAAGGTGAATGCTTCGGTCAATCCGGACTTCAGTTGCGAGGTGATCCGGGCAACCTCATCCGGTGAATAAGGCTTGGCGGGATGCTTTCCCCACACCGGCGCAGGCCAGGCCGCGTCGCCCACCCGGCGAACAATGACATGCATATGCAGCTGACTGACCACATTACCCAGCGCAGCGACGTTCATCTTGTCGGCGTGAAACGTACGATCAAGTACGGCCGAGAGGTAGGTGGTTTCTTTCCACAACTGCGCCTGCTCCGCTTCGGACAGTTGGAACACTTCACTGATGTCCGGACGCTTCGGCACCAGAATGAACCATGGGTAATTGGAATCATTGGACAGCAGCAGCGTGCACAGCGGGAAGTCGCCGATCGGTAGTGTGTCTTGCAGCAAGCGCGGATCTAGAACAAACACGTAAATACTCCTGATCGCGGATTAGATAGGCTGAGCCGATTGACTGGCCCGATAAAGAAGTCGTGGGTAGCGGGAAGGATACTCGCGAATTCCAGACGATTCATCCGGCACTGTGATTCTGGGCATTTTGCGGATCTGGTGTTGATCGGTAGGCACTACACGTCCGCCTCGCACCAGAAACGCGCGAAAAATACCGCCACGCACTTTCATGAAGCGGGCAGCCGCCGCCCCAGGCCTGGCAGAACCAGGCAACGGACTTCGGGTGCACCCAGTTAATCCGGGCCTCACGGACGATATTCCTGGGTGCCGCTGCAGTCATGATTCCTAGGATGGCAGCGATACCGAATCGGAAGAACCAAACGCAGGCAATTTTGCGGCGTGACGCACCAAAACGACTCAGATGAGGCCCGGATATGTGACAGCTATCCGCGATTTACCCACTGCCAAGGGGTAACAGGTAACGTTAGTGACATTTCATCGCGCTAGTCTCAAGAAAATTCGGGTTGCAAAGCAGGCTATCGAAAATATTTTTATCGTTTTGATTCAGTAGCTTGAAGTCGACATCGAATGTTTTTACAACGCTTCCGACATTTTTTTCATATTCGTCGAAATTTTGTGCACGGTTGTTGCTTTGTCACACACAAGCTTGAAGACGAGCGTGTCGAGAGACAGGCCGGGACCGAAGGGATGCAACGGCGTTTGACAAGGTAGCTGGAGCGTCTGGATTCAATGAAGGTGTGAATGAATCCAGCGTTCAAAGTAACCCGGTAGTTGCACGGTTTAACGAATCAGGAGCTGTTCAGTAGCGACATGGACAGAGCTGGCGGCGACAAGGCCGTAAAGAAATTGAAAGGATAGGTTCGTAACTATCGCCATTAATGTCAGCGTGCTATAAATTTCGCCGACACCAAAAAGAAAGAAGCCGGCCAGATAAAAAAACAGGTGGACGGCAGTACTCTTCTTAAAAACCAAAGGAGCAAAGTCACGATGAGAGTGATGAAGTGGAGCGCAATCGCACTGGCAGTTACTGCAGCCAGCACCCAATTGGCATCGGCTGCGGCATTCGTAAGCGATCAGTCCGAAGCAACTGGTTTTGTAGAGGGGAGCAAGCTCGACGTCAAGGCTCGTAACTACTACTACAATCGCGACAAAAAGAATGGCGCGGTAGACGACAAAGACTGGACTCAAGGTTTCTGGGCTAACTACAGCTCCGGTTACACCCAAGGCCTGATTGGTGTCGGTGTTGACGCGTTTGGCTATGCCGGCTTCAAGCTTGATGGTTCGGACAAGTATTCGGGTTCGGGCAACCTGGTGACCGACAGCCAGGGTAAAAACGAAGACAGCTTCGGCAAGGCCGGTGGCGCTGTTAAATTCCGCGTCTCCAAGACCGAACTGAAAATCGGCGACATGCAGCCGCAGAACCCGGTTTTCGCAGTTGGCGGTTCCCGCCTGCTGCCACAAACAGCAACTGGCGTGACCTTGCAGAGCAGTGAGATCAAAGGTCTCGACGTAGAAGCAGGTCGCTTCACTTCGGGCACCAGCCAGGATGAGACCAATCGCAACGGCGATATCTGGGCCACCTACGCTGGCGTGACTTCCAAGTCCGCTACCTACGGCGGCGGCAAGTACTCGATCACCGACAACCTGGGTGTTGGTTTCTACTACAACAAACTGGAAGACGTGTGGAACCAGTACTACGGCAACGTGAACTACGCACTGCCGTTGACTGACGACCAGGCGCTGGCGTTTGACTTCAACTATTACAACACCCAGGACACCGGCAGCAAGAAAGCAGGCGACATTAACAACAACGCTTTCTCCCTGTCTGCAGCCTACTCGTTCCTGGCCGCTCATACCCTGACCCTGGCATTCCAGAAAGTTAACGGTGATACACCGTTCGACTACATCGGTATCGGCGACAACAACCGCGGTGGCGACTCGATCTTCCTGGCGAACTCGATTCAATACTCCGACTTCAACGCCCCGGGTGAGAAATCCTGGCAAGCCCGCTACGACCTGAACATGGCCACCTACGGTGTTCCAGGCCTGAGCTTCATGGCTCGCTACGTGACCGGTACTGACATCGACGGGACTCACACTCCATCGAACAGCACCTACACCGGCCTGTACGGTTCTGATGGCAGCCACCACGAGACCAACGTCGAGGCCAAGTACGTTGTTCAAACTGGCCCAGCCAAAGACCTGTCGTTCCGCATCCGTCAAGCATTCCACCGTGCCAACACGGACGAGGGCGAAGGCGATGTCAACGAGTTCCGTCTGATCGTCGACTACCCGATTTCGGTCTTGTAATCGCACTGTCTGACACTCGTTATAGAAAAGCCCGGCCCTCGCGCCGGGCTTTTTCATGGGCGCGCGGTTGACAATCCCTCCTCCTGCGGCGCCCGCCCGGCCTGTACTCAGCGATACCACCACCGTACAATGCCGGGTCATTTCCCAGTCACCGCAACCGACAACGGCCGACCATGCGTACCAGTCAATATTTGCTCGCCACACAGAAAGAAACGCCATCCGATGCGGTCGTGATCAGCCATCAGCTGATGCTTCGTGCCGGCATGATCCGCAAACTTGCCTCCGGTCTCTATACCTGGCTCCCCATGGGCCTGCGGGTACTGCGCAAGGTCGAAGCGGTGGTTCGCGAAGAGATGAACGCAGCGGGCGCGCTGGAAGTGTTGATGCCGGGCATTCAGCCGGCAGAGCTCTGGCAGGAGTCGGGCCGCTGGGAACAGTACGGCCCTGAGCTGTTGCGCTTGAAAGACCGTCACGATCGCGATTTCTGCGCGGGCCCGACCCACGAAGAGGTCATCACCGATCTGGCCCGCAACGAACTCAACAGCTATAAACAGCTGCCCATCAACATGTATCAGATCCAGACCAAATTCCGTGACGAAATCCGCCCGCGCTTCGGTTTGATGCGCGGCCGCGAGTTCATCATGAAGGACGCCTATTCCTTCCATGCGACCCAGGATTCCCTGCAGGAAACCTACGACCGTATGCATCAGGCGTACTGCAACGTGTTCACTCGTCTGGGCCTGAACTTCCGCCCGGTCGTGGCCGACAACGGCTCCATTGGTGGCGCGGGCTCCCATGAGTTCCACGTGCTGGCCGAGTCCGGCGAAGACGACATCGTGTTCAGCGACACCTCCGACTACGCCGCGAACATTGAAAAGGCTGAAGCCATTCCGCGCGAGGCCAGCCGCCCTGCGCCGACAGAAGAGCTGCGCCTTGTCGACACCCCTGACGCGAAGACCATCGCGGCCTTGGTCGAGCAGTTCAATCTGCCGATCGAAAAGACCGTCAAGACGCTGGTTGTGCATGCCGCTGAAGAAGGCAAGCTGATTGCGCTGATTATCCGTGGCGATCACGAGCTCAACGAAATCAAGGCGTCGAATCTGGAGCAAGTCGCCAGCCCGCTGGTCATGGCCTCCGAAGCCGAACTGCGCGATGCCATTGGCGCCGGCGCGGGTTCCCTCGGCCCGCTGAATCTGCCGCTGCCGTGCATCATCGACCGCTCGGTTGAGCTGATGAGCGACTTCGGTATTGGCGCCAACATCGACGACAAGCACTACTTCGGCGTCAACTGGGAGCGGGACCTGCCGGTTCCGACCGTCGCGGACTTGCGTAACGTCGTCGCCGGCGACCCGAGCCCGGATGGTCAGGGCAACGTGATCATCAAGCGCGGCATCGAAGTCGGTCACATCTTCCAGCTGGGCACCAAGTACAGCGACGCGATGAAGTGCCAGGTGCTGGGCGAGAACGGCAAGCCGGTCACACTGACCATGGGCTGCTACGGGATTGGTGTGTCGCGCGTTGTGGCTGCCGCGATCGAGCAGAACAACGACGCAAACGGCATCATCTGGAGCGACGCGCTCGCGCCTTTCCAGATCGCCCTCGTGCCGCTGCGCTACGAAACCGATGCGGTCAAAGAGGCAACCGACAAGCTGTACGCCGAACTGACGGCTGCCGGCTTCGAAGTGTTGCTGGATGACCGCGACAAGAAGACCAGCCCGGGGATCAAGTTCGCTGACATGGAACTGATCGGCATTCCGCATCGCATCGTGGTCAGTGACCGTGGTCTTGCCGAGGGTAACCTCGAATACAAGAGCCGCACCGAAGCCGAAGCGCAGGCCCTGCCTGTCGCCGATGTGTTGTCTTTCATCAAGGACCGGATCAAGCGCTGACCGGATTGCGCGCCTGCGATTGTGCAGGCGCGCTTTCATCCGCCACGCCTCTGCTATGCGCCTTACCTGCACCTAGAGATCTCATGTTCAAGCGAAATCCCTCACGTCTCGCAGGCGCTGTGTTGTGCACCAGCCTGTTTCTCGGCGGCTGTGCCAATCATCTGTCTCAACGCAGCGAGCATGAAGAACGTGTCGAGCGCAAATTGCTCGACCACAGTTTTCAGGTCGACCTTGGCGAACCCAAGACGCTGGAATTGCCCCAGCGCCGGATACGCATCCACGAGCTGAAAACATTCGACATCACCGAATTCGAAGTCACCCGGCACTACGACCGGTACACGCCGTATCAGCCGTGGCGGGAAGTCTATGAAATCCCACTGGGCGCGGTGGCCATCGTCGCGGGCATCGGCGCCAATGTGGTCAACGTACTGACGTTTGGCAGTCTGCCCGACAGTGTCACCAAGGACTGGCTCACTTACGGCGTCGCGGGGGTCAACCCGTTCATGAACGCACCCTCCCATGGTCGCGCTCAACAGAACCTGGCCGGTATCGACGAAGTACAGCGCGATCACCGCGTCGAGCATTCGAGTCTGCCGTGGAGTGAAGCGCCGGTTGAAGTCACCGCGGGCAAAGAGACCCACGAGTTGAATACGGACCGTAACGGCGTGCTGCGCGTGAATCTGCTGGACAGCCCGTTCGCCGAGCAGAACCTCAGCTATGTCACGCAACTGAACATCAAAGTGCAGGATGAGCAAAGCAACGTTCAGGCAACTGCCACGTTGCCACTGAGCAAATCACTGCGCGGCAAGCTGATTGAAGCCCACGACCTGATCTACGACGATCTGGAAGATGACGAAGTCAGCCAGTGGGTGCATCGCGTCAAGCGCCTGTCCGAGCTGGGACTGGAAGAGGAAGCCAGTGAGCTGGAACAGTCATTGATCGAGCTGACCCGCAACGATCCGCAGTTGCAGCACGAATTCCTTCGGGCACTGGCAAAAGATGCTGGTCGCCTGGTCGCGGTACCGCCGGGCAGCGAATAGCCTGGCCTGAACCAGTCTCAGCTGAACAACTCGAGCTGCTCATGGGCAGCCCGAAGGTCATGCAGACGTACACCAATCCCAAGCAATCGCACCGGCTTACCGCCCCGTGCGAACGCCTGGGTCAACAGTTGCTCATAACTGCTCAAGTCCCGCCCTGCCCCCGCCTGTTCCAGCGTTGTCTGGGTGAAGTCATGAAACTTGACCTTTACGAACGGTTTGCCAGGGCGGTAAAGGGTGTCAATCCGCGCGATGCGGTCGTTCAACGTTTCCAGCAATGCCGGCAGCATCAGCAGGCAACTGGCGAGGTCCGGCAGATCAGTGTCATAGGTATTTTCGACACTGACCGACTGGCGGCGATTGTCGTTCTGCACGGGCCGCTCATCCACACCATGGGCCAGATTCCACAGCCGCTCGCCAAATGAGCCGAATTCCCGCACCAGCGAAAGCTTGCTCCAGCCGCGCAAATCGGCGCAGGTGATGATGCCGAGGCGGCCCAGCTTGTCGGCCGTTACTTTGCCAACGCCGTGTAACTTGGACACCGGCAATTCGGAGACAAAGTCTTCCACCTGATCCGGGGTAATGACAAACAACCCGTTGGGCTTTTTCCAGTCGCTGGCGATCTTGGCCAGAAACTTGTTCGGAGCGACGCCGGCGGAAACGGTGATGTGCAACTGATTGGAAACGCGCCGCCGAATGTCCTGGGCGATCCGCGTCGCACTGCCGGAAAAGTGCTCGCATTCCGTGACATCCAGATAAGCCTCATCCAGCGACAGCGGCTCGATCAGATCGGTGTAGTCACGGAAGATCGTCTGGATCTCTTTCGATGCTTCTTTATAGGCATCCATTCTCGGTTTGACGATGGTGAGATCCGGGCACAGCGTCAGCGCATGTCGGGATGACATCGCGGAGCGGATGCCGTAGGCCCGAGCTTCGTAGTTGCAGGTCGCAATGACACCCCGCCGTTCAGCCGACCCGCCGACTGCCAACGGCTTGCCGGCCAGGCGCGGGTCGTCGCGCATCTCAATCGCGGCGTAGAAGCAATCACAGTCGATATGGATGATTTTGCGCTGCGGCATCACATGGAGTCGTAGGAAAACGGTCGTGCAGTATCTCATTCACGCGACTTTCTGACACTGAATAAGCCTCGTCCCCTACGGCCATGCCACTCCACGAAACCGCCCCTGAAAGTCCCGAAAGCGAGACGCGCCATGGCTCTCCGCGACACGTTCACGCTAACCGATTGAAGAAAAAGCCTTTTTTTCTGCCCATTGCTTGACAGCCCGGCGATCCTCTGTAGAATGCCGCCACACAGACGCGGGATGGAGCAGTCTGGTAGCTCGTCGGGCTCATAACCCGAAGGTCGTCGGTTCAAATCCGGCTCCCGCAACCAAACATCAAAAAAGGCTACTCGAAAGAGTGGCCTTTTTTGTGGCTGTCATTTGGGGAAGCGCGATCCCGCCGCCCTCTCCTCCCAGCGCTTCATATTAATGAAACAAGGCCTGTGGATGATGGCGACCTGCTGTCAGGCGCGGATTGCGATAAAAGCCTTGTCCAACCGCCACTTAGGCGCCCCAACGCTCCCGATGCGGTTATTTTGTCGATGCTTGGCATTAAAGGTTGACACTTCGTCGTTCGACTGTAGAATGCCGCCACACAGACGCGGGATGGAGCAGTCTGGTAGCTCGTCGGGCTCATAACCCGAAGGTCGTCGGTTCAAATCCGGCTCCCGCAACCAACATCTAAAAAGGCTACTCGAAAGAGTGGCCTTTTTTTTGCCTCGCTGAAAGCGCTCGAACAGCGGGCCGGAATCCTTGTCACATCCCATTACCGGGGTGCGTTCATCCGAGAGGTCTTGTTACTGTATGTTGCCGGGAGCGATAGTTTTGATCTCCCCTGCCGATACGCTGGCCAGCGACTGAACCTAGACTGAACGGTCACCGATACGTATCCGTGGTATTCGCCCGTTAGACGTTCAAGCGCTAACATCCTGAATTATTTTTTGCGTAGGGATTGGTAACTTGGCTGTATACCTCCATCCTGTCGCGCACGATCCAAGGAGTGATTGATGCGCGCCAACCCGTCCGACACAAACGAAGCAGTGACGGAGCATCCTCCGGCTCCCCCGAAACGACTGCGTCTACGCGAACTGGTGAGCAAGTACCGTCAACCCATTGGGTTAGGCGTCACCATCCTGCTGTTCGCCATCGCCCTGATCGCCTGTCGGCACATGCTGACCGAGCTGGACATCTACGCTCTGCAGGATTCGCTGCTCAGTGTGCCGCTGCCTTCTCTGGCCGGCGCAGTGCTGGCGACTGCCATCGGGTTCGTGATTCTGCTGGGCTACGAATGGTCCGCCAGCCACTACGCCAATGTCGATCTGCCGCCGAAGTCGCTGATCATGGGCGGGTTTTGCGCGTTCGCCATTGGCAACGCCGTAGGCCTGTCGATGTTGTCCGGCGGTTCGGTTCGTTACCGCCTTTACTCGCGCTTGGGACTGGGTGCGGGCGAAGTTGCCCACATGACCCTGTTTGCCAGCCTGTCCTTGGGTTGCGCACTTCCCCCGCTGGCTGCCCTCGCGACCTTGAGCGACCTGCCCGCCGCTTCACTGGCGCTGCATGTATCAGTGCCCGTACTGGCAACCGTTGCAGTCGCCGTGCTCGCGTTCAGTCTGATTCTGGGTTATGCCATCTATCGCCGACGCCTGCCGGAACAGACGATCCCGCATAATCTGCTGGTCCGCGCCGGACGCCGCACCCTGCGTCTGCCTGGCGTACGCCTGACCCTGATGCAGTTGGTGATCACTGCGCTGGACGTCGCCGCCGCTGCTGCCGTCCTCTATCTGTTGTTGCCCTCCGCCCCGCCCTTCGGCGCATTTCTGCTGGTTTACCTGCTGGCCCTGGCCGCAGGTGTCCTCAGCCACGTGCCCGGTGGCGTCGGCGTCTTTGAAGCCATTCTGCTCGCCGCCTTTGCCGACGAGCTGGGCGCCGCACCGCTGGCCGCCGCGCTGCTGCTGTACCGCCTGATCTACGTGGTGATGCCGCTGCTGATCGCTTGTCTGGTACTGCTTTACAGCGAGGCGAAGCGACTGTTGTTTGCGCAACAAGCCATGCGCGTTGCGTCCGGCCTTGGCGCTCCGATTCTGGCGTTGCTGGTATTTCTCTCCGGCGTGGTGCTGCTATTTTCCGGCTCGACGCCCGAGATCGACACCCGCCTGGAGAGCCTCGGCTTCCTCATTCCCCATCGACTGATCGACGCCTCTCACTTCGGCGCCAGCCTGATCGGCGTGCTCTGCCTGTTGCTCGCGCAGGGCCTGCGTCGTCGCCTGTCGGCGGCGTGGATGCTGACCACGATTCTGCTGTTTGTGGGCTCCATTCTGTCGATCCTCAAGGGTTTCGACTGGGAAGAAGCGAGTCTGCTGCTGCTGACCGCGTGCCTGCTGACCATCTTCCGGCGCTCGTTCTACCGTCCGAGTCGCTTGCTGGAACTGCCGTTTTCACCGCTGTATCTGGTCGCCAGTGTCTGCGTGCTGGGTGCTTCGGTCTGGCTGCTGCTGTTCGCCTATCAAGACGTGCCCTACAGTCATCAGCTGTGGTGGCAGTTCACACTGGACGCCGATGCCCCACGGGGTCTGCGCTCGGCGCTCGGAAGCGCGGTGCTGCTGCTGATCGTCTCGCTGACCTGGCTGCTGCGCACCGCGCGCCCTGTGATCAACCTGCCCGACGAGGCACAGCTGGCCAAAGCCGCGGAGATCATCAAAGCATCCAGCCAGCCCGATGGCGGTTTGGTGCTGACCGGCGACAAGGCCGTGCTGATGCACCCTGACGGCAATGCGTTTCTGATGTACGCCCATCGCGGCCGCAGCCTGGTTGCGCTGTACGATCCGATCGGCCCGACCCAGCAGCGGGCCGAGCTGATCTGGCAGTTCCGCGATCTGTGTGACGTTCACCATGCCCGCCCGGTGTTCTATCAGGTGCGTGCGGAGAACCTGCCGTTCTACATGGACATCGGCCTGACTGCGATCAAGCTGGGCGAAGAGGCCCGGGTCGATTTGCACAAGTTCGACATCGAAGCCAAGGGCAAGGAAATGAAGGACCTGCGCTACACCTGGAATCGGGGTGGGCGCGACGGTCTGTCGCTTGAAATCTACGAAGTGGGTCAAGCGCCCATGGACGAGCTCAAAGTGATTTCCGATGCGTGGCTGATGGGCAAGAACGTGCGCGAGAAAGGCTTCTCCCTCGGCCGCTTCAGCCTGGATTACCTCAAGCATTTCCGCATCGCCATCGTGCACTTCCAGGGCAAGCCGGTCGCGTTCTCCAATTTGCTGGAGACCTCGCGCAATGATCTGGCGAGCCTGGACCTCATGCGCTCGCACCCGGAAGCGCCGAAGCTGACCATGGAATTCATGATGGTCGGACTGATCCTGCATTACAAAAAAGAAGGTTACGCCCGCTTCAGCCTCGGCATGGTGCCGTTGTCCGGGCTGCAACCGCGACGTGGCGCGCCCTTGACCCAACGTCTGGGTTCGATGGTGTTCAGCCGTGGCGAGCAGCTCTACAACTTCCAGGGGCTGCGCCGTTTCAAAGACAAATTCCAGCCTGACTGGGAACCTCGTTATATGGCCGTGCCCGCAGGACTTGATCCGCTCGTGGCACTGGCAGATACCGCCGCCCTGATTGCGGGCGGCCTGACTGGATTGGTGAAACGCTGATGATTCAACGCTACTGGCGCTTTTTGCTCGCAGCCCTGGTAATTCTGGTGGTGGCATTGGGTTTCTGGCTGTGGAACCGCCCCGCCGCGCAACCGACGCTTGAACACATCACCCTGGATGACGGCTCTGCGCTGATCCGTGTGGTGCCTTCGACCAAGGTGAAAACCCAGGTCGCGCTCGCCGTTACCACTGAAGAATCATTGACCGAGAAACAACTGCTCGCCCTGAGCTACGACGCTTCGGCCCGGGTCGTACAAGTGACGCTGCCGAAGGACGATTGCCAGCTTCAGGCGAAGACCTTCAATGCCGCGCTGCAGAAGCTCGACGGCGCGCCTGATCTGGTTGCCGGTGTCGGTGCGGGTGCTTCCCTGGCGTGGCGCTGGCTGGCCGGTCAGGACAACGACAATGCCCGGGCCATCTCGGTTGGCTTCGTCCGCGATCAGCCGGGTTGCACTGACCCTGTGCCGAAGGCCGCCGCCCACGGCAAGTGGACGGTCGCCTGGAACGACGGCCCCGACGACGAAAGCGCCACACTGGTCCGTGACGCACCCAATACCGAAACCAGCATCAGCGACTACGACATCAAGTACCCGCAGGTGCTGAACAACGAAGTGCGCCGTCGCCTGATTGGGGGTGACGACAACGGTGGTCTGAACATTCCGGTGGTTGAGGTGCCGTCTTCCCAGCCCTCTGACACGGTCACGCTGTTCCTGTCCGGCGACGGTGGCTGGCGCGACCTGGACAAGGACGTGGCGGGCGACATGGCGAAAATGGGTGGCTACCCGGTCGTCGGCATCGACACCCTTCGTTACTACTGGGAGCACAAATCGCCAGAACAGACCGCCGCTGATCTGAGCGAGCTGATGGCCCATTACCGGCAGAAATGGGGCGCCAAGCATTTCGTCCTGGCGGGCTATTCCTTCGGCGCCGACGTGTTGCCAGCGATCTACAACCGCTTGCCGGAAGAAGACAAGGCGCGGGTCGACGGCATCATCCTGCTGGCCTTCGCCCGCACCGGCAGCTTCGAGATTGCAGTCGAAGGCTGGTTGGGCGCAGCCGGTAAGGAAGCGGCGACAGGCCCTGAGATGGCCAAGCTGCCCGGCGACAAGGTGCTGTGCGTCTACGGCATCGAAGAGAAGGATGAAAGCGGCTGTACGGAAACCACAGCACCTGGCGAGAAGATGCAACTGCCAGGGGGCCATCACTTCGACGAAGACTACCCGGCCCTGGCCAAGCGCCTGAGTGCGGTGATCGACAAGTGGAAGGGCAAAGAACCCGCCGCGGAGTAATCGCCCGCCCATAAAAAATCCCTGCTCTCTTGCGATTGCGGGGATTTTTTTGTTTCAGCTACTCGCTGACGTGAGGCCAACCTCTGTTGGACCGGCTTCAGCCGGGAAGAGGCCAGTGCATACGCCATCAATCTCACGGCGTGACACCCGGCACATTCCCGGTTAAACCCCGCCGAAGCGGAGCTGCTTACATCTCCACCTGCGTGCCCAGCTCGATCACTCGGTTGAACGGCAGTTTGAAGAAACGCAAATTGCCGTTGGCGTTCTTCAACATGAACGAGAACAGGCCCTCGCGCCAGCGGGCCATGCCCACCAGTTTCGACGAGACCACGGTTTCGCGGCTGAGGAAGTAGGTCGTGCGCATCGGGCTGAAGTCCAGTTCCTTCAGGTGACACAGGCTCAGCGCTGCCGGCACGTCCGGCTCGTCGATGAAGCCGAAATGCAGAATCACGCGATAGAAGCCCTCGCCAAACGCCTCGACCTCGAAGCGCTGGGCCGTTGGCACGCGCGGGGTGTCTTCGTACACGACGGTCAGCAGCACCACTTGCTCATGGAGCACCTGGTTGTGCAGCAGGTTATGCAACAGCGCATGGGGAACGGCGTCCGCACGGGCCGTGAGAAACACGGCCGTGCCCTGAACGCGATGGGGCGGCTGCACGCGAATACTGCTGATGAAGATCGGCAGCGGCAGACCGCCCTCGTCGATGCGATCTACCAACAGCTGCTTGCCGCGCTTCCAGGTGGTCATCAGGATAAACAGCGCGATACCCGCCAGGAACGGGAACGCCCCGCCCTGAATGACTTTTGGCACGTTGGCCGCGAAGAACATACCGTCCACGAACAGACATCCGACCAAAATCGGCACCGCGATCAGCGGCGGCCATTTCCAGGCCAGCAGCATGACCGACGCCACCAGAATCGTTGTGCAGAGCATCGTGCCGGTCACCGCCACGCCGTAGGCCGAGGCCAGCGCGCCGGAGGATTCGAATCCCAGCACCAGCAGGATGACCCCGACCATCAGCGCCCAGTTCACCGCACCGATGTAGATCTGCCCTTGGGCGTCGCTCGAGGTGTGCTGGATGTACATGCGCGGGATGTAGCCGAGCTGAATCGCCTGCAGCGTCATCGAGAACGCCCCGGAAATCACCGCCTGCGAAGCAATAATGGTCGCCAGCGTCGACAGGGCAATCAAAGGCAACAGGGCCCAACTCGGCGCCAGCAGGTAGAACGGGTTGCGTACCGCTTCAGGGTCTTGAATCACCAGGGCGCCCTGACCGAAGTAGTTCAGCACCAGTGCCGGCAGGACCAGCGCGAACCACGCGCGGGAGATCGGCTTGCGACCGAAGTGACCCATGTCCGCATACAGCGCCTCGGCACCGGTCAGTGCGAGCACCACAGCGCCCAACACCGAAACGCCAATGCCGGGATGATCAATAAAGAAGCGAACCGCCCACACCGGGTTGACGGCATGCAGCACTTCCGGCTGTTGCAGGATGCCGTGAACGCCAAGCACGCCGAGGGTCACGAACCACAGCACCATGATCGGGCCGAACATCACGCCAATGCGCGCAGTGCCGTGACGCTGAATCAGAAACAGCGCCACCAGCACGACCAATGCAATCGGCACCACCCAGTGCTCCAGTCCGTCAAAGGCCAGCTCCATGCCCTCGACCGCGGACAGCACGGAAATTGCCGGGGTGATCATGCTGTCGCCGTAAAACAGCGCCGCGCCGAACAGGCCGAAGACGATCATGCTCGCCTGCAGCTTCGGGTATTTGGCTGAAGCCCTTCGCGCCAGCGCCGTTAGCGCCATGATGCCGCCTTCGCCTTCGTTGTCGGCGCGCAGCACCAGGGCCATGTACTTGAAGGAGACCACCCAGATCAGTGACCAGAAGATCAGTGACAGAATGCCCAGCACGGCATCGTGGCCGGCCTGCACGCCATAGCCGCCGACGAAGACCTCTTTAATGGTGTAAAGCGGGCTGGTACCGATGTCGCCATAGGCTACACCCACCGCGCCCACCAGCAGACTCAACGGTTTCGCCGAAGAATGCCCGACCTCTGCCTGACTCGTTGCGTGACCCATTTACCACTCCTGAAACCATGACTCGAGCACCGCGATCCGGCGTTGTCGGATTGACCCACGCCGCACCGGTAAATTCCGATGCGCCCGGCCCACTTGGGGTGCCGGGCGTAACGCCGCGAAGCATAGCGCAGCACTCGTCGTAATTCTCTGTATAACACTGGTCAATCGTTCGACGCGCCGCTAGAATTGCGCACTTTTTGATCAGAGGCGCCCCAAGCGCCCAGTCGATGCTTCGGCCAAACGCCGGGCATCCTACGCCGAGGTTAGTCAATGTCCACCGTCACCACGTCTGCCGCCCCCAAGGTCGGCTTTGTCAGCCTCGGTTGCCCGAAGGCTCTGGTCGATTCCGAGCGCATCCTGACCCAGCTGCGCATGGAAGGCTATCAGGTCGTGCCGACCTACCAGGACGCTGACGTGGTCGTGGTCAACACCTGCGGTTTCATCGACAGCGCCAAGGCCGAGTCCCTCGAGACCATTGGCGAGGCGCTGGCCGAAAACGGCAAAGTGATCGTCACCGGCTGCATGGGCGTGGATGAAAGCGTGATTCGCAGCGTGCACCCGAGCGTGCTGGCCGTCACCGGTCCGCAGCAGTACGAGCAAGTGGTCAATGCCGTCCACGACGCCGCCCCGCCGAAGCTCGATCACAACCCGCTGATCGATCTGGTGCCGCCGCAAGGGGTCAAGCTGACCCCACGCCATTACGCGTACCTGAAGATTTCCGAAGGCTGCAACCACAGCTGCAGCTTCTGCATCATCCCGTCCATGCGCGGCAAGCTGGTCAGCCGCCCGATTGGCGATGTGCTCGACGAAGCCCAGCGTCTGGTCAAAGCCGGCGTGAAAGAGCTGCTGGTGATCTCCCAGGACACCAGCGCCTACGGCGTCGACATCAAGTACCGCACCGGTTTCTGGAACGGCCAGCCGGTCCGCACGCGCATGACCGAGCTGTGCCAGGCCCTGAGTTCGCTGGGTGTGTGGGTACGCCTGCACTACGTTTACCCGTATCCGCACGTCGACGAGATCATTCCGTTGATGGCGGCGGGCAAGATCCTGCCGTACCTGGACATCCCGTTCCAGCACGCCAGCCCGAAGATTCTCAAGCTGATGAAACGCCCGGCCTTCGAAGACAAGACCCTGGCGCGCATCAAGAACTGGCGCGAACAGTGCCCGGACCTGATCATCCGTTCGACCTTCATCGTCGGCTTCCCGGGCGAGACCGAAGAAGACTTCCAGTACCTGCTGGACTGGCTGACTGAAGCACAGCTCGATCGCGTCGGCTGCTTCCAGTACTCCCCTGTCGAGGGCGCGCCGGCGAACCTGCTGGATGCACCGATCGTTCCGGACGACATCAAGCAGGACCGCTGGGACCGCTTCATGGCGCACCAGCAAGCCATCAGCGCCGCACGCCTGCAGATGAAAATTGGCAAGGAAATCGAAGTGCTGATCGACGAAGTGGACGAGCAGGGTTTCGTCGGCCGTTCGTTCTTCGATGCGCCGGAAATCGACGGCAACGTGTTTGTCGAAAGCGACCGTGACTTCAAGCCAGGCGACAAGGTCATGTGCCGCGTAGTGGATGCCGATGAGTACGACCTGTGGGCTGAGCCAATCTAACGCTCAATCCCTGGCTCGCACGCCGCTTCACCTCCAACAGCCCTGCCCGTAAAACGGCGGGGTTTGTTTTTTCTGGCTATCGTCCCCACATCAGGATCACTACCCAGGGAGTAGCGGCCACATGACACGGCACTCGGTCATTTATCTGCCCAGGCAGCACGATTTCGCCGAACTCACCCGGGTCTGGGAAGCGTCCGTGCGCGCGACCCATGACTTTCTGCCCGAGAACTACATCACGCTGCTCCGGCATCTGCTGGAAACCCAGTACCTGGGCGCCGTAAACCTGCTCTGCACCCGCGACTCACACCTGCGCATCACCGGTTTCGCCGGCACCACCCCGGGCAAACTCGAAATGCTGTTCATTGCCCCCGACCACCGTGGCGCGGGCCTGGGCAAGCAACTGCTGGACTACGCGATAGAGCACTTCCACATCACCGAGCTGGACGTGAACGAACAAAATGCTCAGGCGCGGGGGTTTTACGAACGGCAGGGGTTTGAAGTGGTGGGCCGGACCGAGCTGGACGGGCTCGGCCGACCGCATCCGATATTGCGGATGCGGCTCAAGGTCATCTGAAGCAACCCTGCATCAGCGCTTCAGACTTTCCAGCAGCACCTTGTTGAACTGCTGAGGATCCTGAATCTGGGGCGCATGGCCCAACCCAGCGAACTCCACCAGTGTCGCCTGGGGAATGCGCCTGGCGGTGGCCTTGCCGAGCTCCGGGTAATTGCCCAGCGTCTTGCGCAACGCTTCGGGCGCCGCGTCCTTGGCAATGGCGGTGTTGTCCTTCTGCCCGATCATCAACACCGTCGGCATCTTCAGCTTCTCGAAGTCGTACAACACCGGCTGATTGAAGATCATCCCGTAGGTCTGCGCTGACGCCCGCGCCACCTCCTCCTTGCCTTTGCCGTTGAACATCCCGGCCTGCATGTCGACCCAATGGTCGAACTCGGGCCGCCATTCATTGGCGTAATAGGTCGACTGCTGATACTTGCGAATGCTCTCGGCACTGGTCTTCAGCTCACGGGCGTACCAGTCATCGAAGCTGCGATCCGGGACACCTTTGGCTTTCCAGTCTTCCAGACCGATAGGGTTGACCAGCAGCAGCTGATCCACTTGGTCGGGGTACATCAGCGCAAAGCGCGTCGCCAGCATGCCGCCCATTGAATGCCCGACCACGGTGACGTGGTCGATACCCAGTTGGGTCAGCAGCGCTTTGGTGTTCTGCGCCAGCTGCTCAAACGAGTACTTATAATCCGCCGGTTTGCTGGAGCGGCAGAAACCGATCTGATCCGGCGCGACCACACGATAGCCCGCGCCCGTCAGCGCCTTGATGGTCCCTTCCCACGTGGCGCCGCAAAAATTCTTGCCGTGCAGCAGCACCACGCTGCGACCATTGGCAGTGCCGGTTGGCTTGATATCCATGTAACCCATCTGCACGGGCGCACCCTGGGATTCAAAGCTGAAGTTCTGTGCCGGGAACGGATACTGAAACCCTTCCAGCTGTGGGCCGTAAGACGGTGGTTGCGCAGCGAGCAGCGGCAGACTGACAGTCATCAGCAGTGCGGGTAGCCATTTGGTCATGAATTCGCTCCAGACAATGTAGGAATAGAGAGCAGACCTGCATCGCTCCCGGAAAAATCCATCGAGTGGAGGCTTATTCGCCAGGCAATTTCAATGTGGCCGCGATTAACGGTGCATGCGCGGGTACAATAGGCGCCTTTCCATTTTGTTACGGCTTTTCTCATGACTGACCCCATTCGCCTTTCCAAACGCCTTATCGAGCTGGTCGGCTGCTCCCGCCGCGAAGCCGAGTTGTTCATCGAAGGTGGCTGGGTCACGGTGGACGGCGTTGTCGTCGACGAGCCGCAGTTCAAGGTCGAAAATCAGACCGTGGTGCTGAACGCGGAAGCGAAAGCTGATACGCCTGAATCCGTTACCCTTTTGTTTAACGCACCTGCAGGCATGGCCTCTGAAAGTGCCTTGGCGTTGATCACACCCGGTACGTTGTCCGCCGACCACAGCATCGGTCGACGTCCCCTCAAAGGGCACTTTCTGCGCCTGGAAGCGATTTCCACGCTGCAAGCCAACGCCAGCGGCCTGATGGTGTTCAGCCAGGACTGGAAAATCCTGCGCAAACTCACCGACGACCGCAGCAAGATCGAGCAGGAATACGTCGTCGAAATCTCGGGCGACATGGTTGCCCACGGCCTCAACCGCCTGAACCACGGCATGACCTACAAGGGCAAGGAACTGCCGAAGGTCAAAGCCAGCTGGCAGAACGAAAACCGCCTGCGCTTCGCCATGAAAAACCCGCAGCCCGGCGTTATCGCCCAACTGTGCGAGGCTGTAGGCCTGAAGGTTGTTTCGGTGCGGCGCATCCGTATCGGCGGCGTGTCCATCGGCAAGGTGCCTGAAGGCCAGTGGCGCTACATGACCGACAAAGAAAAATTCTGAATCCCCCCTTTATGAGCGCCGCATCCCATTTCGCGCGCGCTCATCTGTGAATCTCCAGGAAATACACGCACCATGATGAACAACGATGTACTGCGCAGCATCCGTTACATGCTTGATATCAACGACGCCAAAGTGGTCGATATCATCAAGCTCGGCGGGTTCGACGCGACCAGAGCCGATGTCGCGGCCTACATGAAGAAAGACGAAGAAGAAGGCTTCGTGCCGTGCAGTGACGAGGTCATGGCGCACTTCCTCGACGGCCTGGTGTTCTTCAAGCGTGGCAAAGACGAGAGCCGCCCGCCGCTGCCTGTCGAGCTGCCGATCACAAACAACATCGTCCTGAAAAAGCTGCGTGTGGCCTTCGAGCTGAAAGAAGACGACATGCACGCCATCCTCAAGGCGTCCGAGTTCCCGGTGTCCAAGCCTGAACTCAGCGCCCTGCTCCGCAAGGCCGGTCACACCAACTACCGCGTTTGCGGCGACCAGCTGCTGCGCAATTTCCTGCGCGGCCTGACCCTGCGCGTACGCGGCTAAGCGCTGCAGATCCGTCGATGACCCAGGCCTACAGCGTCTCGCCGATCGGTTTCATGCGCTCGTGCTTCAAAGAGAAGTTCGCCATTCCCCGGCAGCCGCAACTGGCGCCTGCCGCGCGGGGCGTGCTGGAGCTGGTCGCGCCTTTTGATCAGGGTGACGCCGTGCAGGGCCTCGAACAGGTCAGCCATGTCTGGCTGCTGTTTCTGTTTCATCAGGCCCTGGAGGATAAGCCGCGACTCAAGGTGCGCCCTCCTCGTCTGGGCGGCAATCAGTCGATGGGCGTGTTCGCCACGCGCGCGACCCATCGGCCGAACGGCATCGGTCAGTCGGTGGTCAAGCTGGACAAGGTCGAAGCCGGGCGCCTGTGGCTGTCAGGCATCGACCTGCTGGACGGCACGCCGGTGCTGGACGTCAAACCCTACGTGCCTTATGCGGACGTGATCGTTGATGCACGCAACAGCATGGCCGCCGCCGCGCCGGAGATGATTCCGGTGCAATGGGCAGACGCTGCGCTGGCCCAGGCTCGCGAACAGGGGCTGCGCCTCGAAGAACCGCTGATCGAGCTGATCGAGCAGTGCCTGGCTCAAGACCCGCGACCGGCCTACCAGACACCCACGCCAGAGCGACGCTACGGCGCGCAGTTCTGGGATCTGGACGTGCGCTGGCATTACCCGCAAGCAGGCGTCATCTGCGTGCTGGAAGTCGTCCCCGCCGCCGGTTGATAAACCGCTTACACCCGCCCACAAAAAAACCGCCTGGTCCGTGACCTCCAGGCGGTTTTTTTCAGACCCCAAAAAGGCGGGTGCCTGTACTGACCTATTCGCCGATGACGTCACCCTCGCGGTACTGCGAGGATGATTCATCGGCGATTGGGTCTTATCCGAACGCGATTACTTCTCGACGAACGCGCGCTCGATCAGGTAATCACCCGGCTCGCGCATGCGTGGCGAAACGGTCAGGCCGAAGCTGTTGAGCACTTCGCTGGTTTCGTCGAGCATGCTCGGGCTGCCGCACAGCATGGCGCGGTCGTCCTGCGGGTTGATCGGCGGCAGGCCGATATCGCTGAACAGCTTGCCGCTGCGCATCAGGTCGGTCAGGCGGCCTTCGTTCTCGAATGGCTCGCGGGTCACGGTCGGGTAGTAGATGAGTTTGTCGCGCAGCATCTCGCCGAAGAACTCGTTCTGCGGCAAGTGCTCGGTGATGAACTCGCGGTAGGCGACTTCGTTCACGTAACGCACGCCGTGGCAGAGGATGACCTTCTCGAAACGCTCGTAAGTTTCAGGGTCCTGAATGACGCTCATGAACGGCGCCAGCCCGGTGCCGGTGCTGAGCAGATAAAGGTGTTTGCCTGGCTTGAGGTCGTCCAGCACCAGCGTGCCCGTAGGCTTCTTGCTGATGATGATCTCGTCGCCTTCCTTCAGATGCTGCAACTGCGAGGTCAGCGGGCCGTCCGGCACCTTGATGCTGAAGAACTCCAGATGCTCTTCCCAGTTCGGGCTGGCAATGGAGTAGGCACGCATGAGCGGGCGCCCGTTTGGCTGCTGCAGACCGATCATGACGAACTGACCGTTCTCGAAGCGCAGGCCAGGATCACGGGTGCACTTGAAACTGAAGAGGGTGTCGTTCCAGTGATGAACGCTGAGGACACGCTCGTGATTCATGTTGCTCATGGTACGTGGGAGCTCCTGATAAATTCTTGCGCGGGTCAGTGCGCCATTGCGCGACATTCTAGTGGCAGACACAATATCTGTTAACTGAATTATCAAGATATAGGTTATCGGTTATATAGATATGCGATTTACTCTCCGTCAGCTCCAGGTTTTCGTCGCGGTCGCCCAGCAGGAAAGCGTTTCCCGCGCGGCGGTCCTGTTGTCCTTGTCGCAATCTGCGGCGAGCACGTCCATTACCGAACTGGAGCGCCAGTCCAGTTGCCAGCTGTTCGACCGCGCCGGTAAACGGCTGAGCCTCAACGCGACCGGCCGGCAGCTGTTGCCACAGGCCGTCGCGCTGCTGGATCAGGCCAAGGAGATCGAAGACCTGCTCAACGGCAAGTCCGGCTTTGGTTCGCTGGCAGTCGGCGCGACCCTCACCATTGGTAACTACCTCGCCACGCTGTTGATCGGCAGCTTCATGCAGCGCCACCCCGAGAGCCAGGTGAAGCTGCACGTGCAAAACACGGCGAACATCGTTCAGCAGGTCGCTCATTACGAGATTGATCTGGGTTTGATCGAAGGTGACTGTAGCCACCCCGACATAGAAGTGCAGACTTGGGTCGAGGATGAGCTGGTGGTGTTTTGCGCCCCTCAGCATCCCCTGGCCAAAAAGGGCCGGGCGTCCCTGGAGGAGCTGACGCGCGAGGCGTGGATCTTGCGGGAACAGGGTTCGGGGACGCGCCTGACTTTCGATCAGGCCATGCGTCATCACTTGAACAGCCTGAACGTGAGGCTGGAGCTGGAACACACCGAAGCGATCAAACGCGCCGTTGAATCCGGGCTTGGAATTGGCTGCATCTCGCGTCTGGCCCTGCGTGACGCCTTTCGTCGGGGCAGCCTCGTTGCGGTTGAAACGCCGGAGCTGGATCTGGTGCGACAGTTCTACTTCATCTGGCACAAGCAGAAATACCAGACATCGGCCATTCGCGAATTCCTCGACCTCTGCCGCTCATTCACCGCCGGTGTGAATCGCAGCGACGAGATCGTCCTGCCGAGCATCGCCTGACGCGGAGCCCGACTGTAAAAGCGATTGTCAGCCCAGCAGAATCAGGCCCCAGACCACGGCAATCATGCTCAGCGCCACGAACTGTGCAGCGCTGCCCATGTCTTTGGCGTTTTTGGACAAGGGGTGACGGTCCAGAGAGATCCGGTCAATCGCGGCTTCGATCGCCGAGTTCAGCAGCTCAACGATCAGCGCCAACAGGCACACCGCGATCAGGATCGCGCGCTCGCCGCGGCTGACGTGAAACATGAACGACAGCGGGATCAACACGACGTTGAGCAGCACCAGTTGACGGAACGCCGCTTCGCCTTTGAATGCAGCGGTCAGGCCGTCGAAGGAGTAGCCAGATGCGTTGAGAATACGTTTCAGGCCGGTCTGGCCTTTGAATGGGGACGTCATAGGGAAACTACTGATGAATGAAAGCGGTGGAGGCTAGTGCGGCGACGGTCAAAAAAGTGTGAAGGTCGACCGCGTACAGCCCGGGGTTCAGCCTGATTCAGGGGAATCAGCTCTGCGGAATGGATTCCAATTGTTGCAGCAGCAAGGCCGCCTGAGTTCGCGTGCGCACATTGAGCTTGCGAAAGATCGCCGTGACGTGGGCCTTGATCGTCGCTTCCGACACGCTCAGCTCGTAGGCGATCTGCTTGTTCAGCAGCCCCTCGCAGACCATCGTCAGTACGCGAAACTGCTGGGGCGTCAGGCTGGCAAGCCCTTCACTGGCAGCCTTGGCCTCCGGTGAGACGCTGATGCTTTCGTTGACCTGCGGGGGCCACCAGACATCACCGTCCAGCACCGTTCGCACGGCCTTCTGGATGGTTTCGAGGGAACTGGATTTCGGGATGAAACCGCTGGCGCCGAATTCCCGGGACTTGACCACCACCGCAGCCTCTTCCTGGGCAGAGACCATCACTACCGGCACCTGCGGGTACTGACCGCGCAACAGCACCAGGCCCGAAAAGCCATAGGCGCCGGGCATGTTCAGGTCCAGCAGGACCAGATCCCAGTCGGACTTTTCGGTCAGTCGCGCTTCGAGATCGGCGATGCTCTCGGCCTCGACCAGCCTTGCATCCGGCCCGAGCCCCAGGCTTAGCGCCTGATGCAATGCGCTGCGAAACAGGGGATGGTCGTCGGCAATCAGGATTTCGTATGGCATTTCATGATCCTTTAAGTGACTCAGCGCCGACGAATTCAACACCTAATGAGGCAGCCCGCGACATCTTGACACAGGGACCGTGCGTGAGCGGCGCCAAGGATGCCCAGCGAAGTCGGGGTGGTCAAGCCTGACGCTTTACGGCAAAGTCTGCGCCCCCGACCTGACGAGTGCCATCATGCCAAACCATGCCCTGCGAGCGGACTTGCTCATGCTCCTGACCGCATTGATCTGGGGCACCGGCTTCGTCGCCCAGACCGCCGGGATGGATCACATCGGTCCGTACCTGTTCTCGGGGCTGCGTTTTGCGCTGGGCTCCCTCTGCCTGATCCCGCTGATTCTGCGCAACGCCACGGTCCGAGTGCCGGAACCTTTGCTCAATCATGGCATGTTACGCGCCGGCATCATCATGGGCCTGACGCTGGCACTGGGCATCAGCCTGCAACAGGTTGGCCTGCTGTTTACCAGCGTGACCAACTCCGGTTTCATCACCGGTCTGTACGTGATTGTCGTTCCGCTGCTGGGCTTGCTGCTCGGTCATAAAACCGGGCTGGGCACCTGGCTGGGCTGCCTGTTGGCCGTGGTCGGCATGTGCCTGCTCAGTATTGGCGATAACTTTCACGTCGCCTCAGGTGATTGGCTGCAGTTGATCGGCGCGTTCGTGTGGGGCGGGCATGTGGTGTTGGTCAGCTTGTTTGCCAGTCGCCACGACCCGATCCGTCTGGCCTTCTTACAGTTCGCCACGTGTTCGGTGGTGAGCCTGTTGCTGGCAGTCCTCTTCGAACCGATCGCCCTCGACGCGATCATCGCTGCGGCCCCCTCTCTGCTCTACGGCGGCATCGTCGCGGTCGGCGTCGGCTACACGCTGCAAGTGGTCGCGCAGAAACACGCCATTGCTTCCCACGCGGCCATCATCCTTTCACTTGAAGCCGTGTTCGCCGCCATTGCCGGGGCCTGGATTCTCGGAGAGGCGTTGCAACTGCGCGGCTATATCGGCTGCGGATTGATGCTGGCGGGGATGCTGCTGGCGCAGTTGTGGCCGAAGAAAACCCTCGCCTGAGATCTGCTGCTATGCGAGCCGTCTTGATGCGGCTCGCTGGCGCCAGCCTTACTGATGACTACTCAAGATAGCCCTTGAGCTCTTGATGAGCATCGCTTAGCAAGTCGAGGGGCAACTGATTTTTGGCACCTAGATAGTGCTGACTGAACACATCGAAGTAGCAGCTTAGAGCCGAAGCTGCTTCAGTGTCGCCGGCCAGATCGAAACACAGTGCGGCCACTTCAGCGGTACAGAGATGTTCGCTGCGCGTGGAACGTCTGAGCTTGTACCGTGAAAGCTTTTCGGGGATCAGGCTCAAAATGGGGATGGAGTCAAAATAAGCGCTTTTACGGAAGATTTTCCTCGCTTCAGTCCATGTAGCGTCAAGCAGCACGAACAGCGGTCTCTTATTCGGATTAATCGTCACGGTATTGGTGACGCGCTCGGCCGCTACATATTCCCCCGGAAACACCAGATACGGTTGCCACTGCGGATCGTTGAGCAATGCAATCAGCTTCTCATCGACTTCGGTGCGTGACCACACAAACGCATGGTTATCCTTGATCACGTCTGCGATCAGCCAACCCGTATTGCTGGGTTTGAAGACCTCTTTTGTTGTCATGATCAGGCACACCCCTGATTTTGCCTCGACCTTGGGACGCCACCTGCACAGGCAGTGACTTTCGATCACTCGACAGTACGGGCACCTGGGCGCACGTGATCCGCGAGCAAGGTAAGGCTTGGTACTCTCCTCCTCCCGCTCATCTCTCAGACAGGCGACAGAGTTTCTGTGAAAAAGAGTCGGGGTCATCGAAGGGTAAGAAGGCAGTGACACGAGGGTATCCGGCAGGTCGAAAAGTCGCGGCATTCTATCAGACCCGCCCGACGCGCCGTGTTCTCTGGTGTCCGCCAAGGCTCCTCCCCTATACTGCCCGGCCTTGAGAGCTCACTCCCCCAGTGAACGCCTCGGGATGTCGCCGGTCCAACGGCCAGCCTCTGCATCACCCGTCCACGCACCAGGAGAATTCAATGCTGCGCCTCATCGCCCCCACTCTCACGCTTTTGCTCGTCGCTCCACTGTGCGCCAACGCGGCGTCCAAACAGGATTACGAACTGAGCCAGATGCTTGATAAAGTCGCGAAGGAAAGCAGTGTCGGTACGCCACGCGCCATCAACGAAGACATCCTCGACGAAGGCTACACCGTTGAAGGGAAGATGCTGATCAACCACCTGAGCGTGCAGTCTGGCCAGGCGGCTCAGATGCGCGAAAACCCGGACGACGTCCGCGGTCAGCTGGGCGGTAGCGTGTGCCGCAACGCCGGTTATCGTCAGCTGATGGCCAAGGGCGCGATCCTGCGTTACCAGTTCACCGAATACAAAACCAACAAGCTCATCACGACCCAGGAAATCAAAGCGGCGGATTGCGCTGCCAAGCCCCCTGCCCACAAGAAGTGATGTAACGCGCTTTATGGGCTGCGCGTTTCGAAATCCTTTCAACGCGCAGTCTTGCTCTCCCCTCCCCGGTACTTCCACTATTCAAATCCCCGCCACTCAGCACTTTTCGCGCGCTGCCTGATCGCTGATCCTGGTGCCTGCTTTTCGTTTCGCCGTGCCCCTGATGCCTCATCACATTTTGCATGCAAGAAAGGGTTGCCTGCGGCGCCGGTTGCCATCAATGTTTTCTCTTTTCAACCACGGATTAGCCCAGAATCGGGCGCCGCGCAGGTCTGACGCCTCCCTTTCCTTCGGATGCGCTGCGCACGCCGACGCATGACGCGTCGCGATCCCGCCACCTGGCGGCGGTCAATGATTCTGCAGAAGGAGAAAGCGTGAATGCCGTACGTACCCAGTGACGCGTTGTCTCAGCACTTTCAGAGCAACGGAATCGACCTCACCCCCAAAGTCGAAGAACTCCTCGGTTCGGTCGCCCCGGACAGCCCCAACCTTCCGCTCTACCGCGACATGATTCTGACCGTCCTGCGCATGGCCCAGGACGACCTGAATCGCTGGAATGCCAAAATCACCCTGCAAGCTTTGCGAGAGCTGGAGAATGCCTTCCGGGTGCTCGAACGATTCAAAGGCCGGCGCAAGGTCACCGTGTTCGGCTCAGCCCGTACCCCCCTGGAGCATCCTGTTTATGCACTGGCCCGTGAACTGGGCAAGCAACTGGCAGCCTCCGACCTGATGGTCATCACCGGCGCCGGTGGCGGGATCATGGCCGCGGCCCACGAAGGCGCCGGCCTGGATCATAGCCTGGGCTTCAACATCACCCTGCCGTTCGAGCAACACGCCAATGCGACCGTGGATGGCACCGGTAATCTGCTGCCGTTCCACTTCTTCTTCACGCGCAAGCTGTTTTTCGTCAAAGAGGCCGATGCGCTGGTGCTCTGCCCCGGTGGTTTTGGCACCCTTGATGAAGCACTGGAAGTGCTGACGCTGATCCAGACCGGCAAAAGCCCGCTGGTTCCCATCGTGCTGCTGGATGCTCCGGGCGGCACGTTCTGGGAAGGCGCTCTCGGTTTCATCAAAAATGAGCTGGAGGCGAACAAATACATTCTGCCCACGGACATGAACCTGATGAAGCTGGTGTACAGCGCCGATGAGGCCGTCGCCGAGATCAATCGGTTCTACAGCAACTTCCACTCCAGCCGCTGGCTGAAGAATACCTTCGTCATCCGCATGCATCACGCCTTGAGCGAACAGGCGCTGAACGCCCTGCAGGACAGGTTCGTCGATCTGCGGTTAAGTGGAGACTTCCAACAATACGGCCATCAGGACGAATATGACGAAGCGCAGTTCAGCCATCTCACGCGTCTGGCGTTCGCGTTCAACGGCCGCAACCATGGCCGCTTGCGCGAACTGGTGGACTGCATAAATCTGGAGGAGAACTGGGCGACACCTGCACTTTCTCAGCAGACCCAGCCTGTGAAATCGATGTGAGGGTGAATGCTTGAGGGCGCGTCTGCGCGCCTTCAGGCAGATCAAGCGTCAGTCGTCGTTGCCCTTGCCACTCAGCAAACGACCAATCAGCTCGGGCGGGTATCCGCGATAACTCAGAAAACGCATCTGCTGCCCACGTTCGCGGGCATCTCTGGGCAACTGGCCGCTGAACTTGCGCTGCCACAGCGCTTCCAGCTTCTCCCACCAGTCGACGCCGCACTCACGCAACGCCTGTTCAATGTCCGGACGCGGCAAACCGCGCTGCCCCAGCTCTTCGCGAATGCGCAAAGGGCCGTGGCCAGAACGGGCACGGTAGGAAACGAAGCTTTCGAGGTATCGGGATTCGGACAGCAGCCCCTCTTCCGTCAAACGGTCGAGCGCTGCGTCAATCAATTCGGGGGGAGCGCCGCGCTGACGTAGTTTGCGCGTCAGCTCGACACGACCATGCTCGCGTCGTGCGAGCAGGTCCATTGCAGTACGCCTTACAGCGACGGGCGTATCAAGCACAGCCGGCATGGCGGGGATCAGATGTCCGCGTCAGCTTCGACTTCAGCCACATCGTCTGCCGCTACGCGGGACGATTGAGCCTTCACATCAGGCGCTGCAGTCAGCAGTTTCTCGCGAATCTGCCTTTCGAGGGTGGTGCCGATTTCCGGGTTGTCAGCCAGGAACTTCGCGGAGTTGGCTTTACCCTGACCGATCTTGCTGCCCTGGTAGCTGTACCAGGCGCCGGACTTCTCCAGCAGACCGTGCAGCACGCCGAGGTCGATGATCTCGCCGTTACGGTAGATGCCCTTGCCGTAGAGAATCTGGAACTCAGCCTGACGGAACGGTGGGGCCACCTTGTTCTTGACGACCTTGACGCGGGTTTCGCTACCGACGACTTCGTCGCCTTCCTTGACCGCGCCTGTACGGCGGATGTCCAGACGAACCGACGCGTAGAACTTCAATGCGTTACCGCCGGTAGTGGTTTCCGGACTGCCGAACATCACGCCGATCTTCATACGGATCTGGTTGATGAAGATAACGAGGCAGTTGGCTGTCTTGATGTTACCGGTGATCTTGCGCAGCGCCTGGGACATCAGTCGGGCTTGCAGGCCGACGTGCATGTCGCCCATTTCGCCTTCGATTTCAGCTTTTGGTACCAGAGCGGCCACGGAGTCGACGACGATGACGTCGATCGCGTTCGAGCGCACCAGCATGTCGGTGATTTCGAGGGCCTGTTCGCCGGTATCTGGCTGGGAAACCAGCAGGTCATCGACGTTGACGCCCAGCTTGCCGGCGTACTCTGGATCGAGCGCGTGCTCGGCGTCGACGAATGCGCAGGTGGCGCCCATTTTCTGGGCTTCTGCGATGACGGACAGAGTGAGGGTGGTTTTACCCGAAGATTCCGGGCCGTAGATTTCAACGATCCGGCCTTTTGGCAGGCCACCGATACCGAGTGCGATATCGAGACCCAGCGAGCCGGTGGAGATAGCAGGAATAGCCTGGCGGTCATGGTCACCCATGCGCATTACGGCACCTTTGCCGAACTGACGCTCGATCTGACCCAAGGCCGCAGCCAAGGCTTTCTTCTTGTTGTCGTCCATTGAATCCTCTCGTAATAGGTTAGGCCTTGACGGCCGATATAACTGTATAAGTAGCCAGTATTATTCCACAGGGTCTGACGCGCGCCTACCCCTGATTTGGTATTTCTCCGCGAGAGAGGCGTACAAGCCCCTCTAGCGCGGCGCTCACCGTTTGTCGGCGGACCGCATCACGGTCACCTGCAAATAGAAAGCGCTCGGCGATCAATCGTTCCGCCACGCCCCAGCAGACCCACACCGTACCGACAGGTTTCTCCGCGGAGCCCCCGTCCGGCCCGGCCACCCCACTGACCGCAACCGAAAACTGCGCACCGCTGTTGGCCTGCGCGCCTCTGGCCATGGCTTCGACCACTTCGCGGCTGACGGCGCCGACCTGGGCGAACAACGCTTCCGGCACCGCCAGTTGTCGGGTCTTCTGCCGGTTGGAGTAGGTGACATACCCGGCCTCGAACCAGGCCGAACTTCCGGGAATACGGGTGATGGCTTCAGCGATGCCGCCTCCGGTGCAGGATTCGGCCGTACTGACCTGCGCGCCCGCTGCCAACAGTTGCTGACCCAGGGTTGCTGCCAGGTGGGTGATATCGTCCAAAGGGGTTCTCCGTATCGGTCGAGGCAAAGCAGACACGCTACACCAGCAGGATGGATGTGCAACACAGACGCGACCTGAATCCGGATCACGCCTGCAAGACACTTATTTGCGCTCCGGTTTTTCGGGGCAGGGTTTCTTGACGGTTTCCACGATGGTCTCCCGTGGACGTCGCTTGGCCTCCTCCAGAGGGATGAAACGGCCGTTGGTTGAATCTCGTCCTCGCTTGCGTTGCATAGGGCAATCCTTGTCGATGATGCCGCCTCCAGTCGGGCGGTGCTCGACATCCTAGCCAGCTCGAAGCGCTTCGTGTCGGTTCGGAAACGCGCCGTGACGAATCAGCCGGACCTGCGGCCCGAGAGCGTGCGTGGTAACCTTGCCGCCATCGCAAAAGCAATCGGATATGACGTCGGGCCACGTAGGTGGAATCCCTTTCGTCGCCCGAAACTTGCCTCAACCTCCTACAGAATTTGCCTAAATAACTGATGAATAAAGCAATTTCCGACCTGTCCTCGCACACCCCGATGATGCAGCAATACTGGCGGCTGAAAAATCAGCACCCCGACCAGCTGATGTTCTATCGCATGGGTGACTTCTACGAGATCTTCTACGAAGACGCCAAGAAGGCGGCCAAGCTGCTCGACATCACGTTGACCGCGCGCGGCCAGTCAGCGGGGCAAAGCATTCCCATGTGCGGCATCCCCTATCACGCGGCGGAAGGCTATCTGGCCAAGCTGGTGAAACTGGGCGAGTCGGTGGTCATCTGCGAACAGATCGGCGATCCGGCCACCAGCAAAGGACCGGTTGATCGTCAGGTGGTGCGCATCATCACGCCGGGCACTGTCAGCGACGAAGCGCTGCTGGACGAGCGTCGGGACAACCTGATCGCCGCCGTGCTGGGTGACGAGCGCCTGTTTGGTCTGGCTGTGCTGGACATCACCAGCGGCAATTTCACCGTTCTGGAAATCAAGGGCTGGGAAAATCTGCTGGCCGAGCTTGAGCGGATCAATCCGGTCGAACTGCTGATTCCCGATGACTGGCCGCAGGGCCTGCCTGCGGAAAAGCGTCGCGGCGCCCGGCGTCGCGCGCCGTGGGATTTCGAGCGCGATTCGGCGCACAAAAGCCTGTGCCAGCAGTTCTCCACTCAGGACCTGAAAGGCTTCGGCTGCGAGACCCTGACCCTGGCGATCGGCGCGGCCGGCTGCCTGCTGGGTTACGCCAAGGAAACCCAGCGCACGGCCTTGCCGCACTTGCGCAGCCTGCGCCATGAGCGTCTCGACGACACGGTGATTCTGGACGGCGCCAGCCGCCGCAATCTGGAACTCGACACCAACCTGGCGGGCGGGCGCGACAACACGCTGCAGTCGGTGATGGATCGCTGCCAGACCGCCATGGCCACGCGCCTGCTGACCCGCTGGCTGAACCGCCCACTGCGCGATCTAAATATCCTGCAGGCCCGCCAAGAGTCGATTGGCTGCTTCCTTGAGCGCTACCGCTTCGAGAACCTGCAGCCGCAGCTGAAAGAGATTGGCGACATCGAGCGCATTCTCGCGCGTATCGGCCTGCGCAACGCCCGCCCGCGAGACCTGGCGCGGCTGCGTGATGCCCTAAGCGCACTGCCCGAGTTGCAGCTGGCACTGGCCGAGCTTGAAGCGCCGCACATCCAGCAACTGGCGAAAACCGCGAGCACTTACCCGGAGCTGGCCGACCTTCTGCAACGCGCGATCATTGACAACCCGCCTGCGGTGATTCGCGACGGCGGCGTACTGAAAACCGGTTACGACGCCGAGCTCGACGAGTTGCTGTCCCTGAGCGAGAACGCCGGGCAGTTCCTCATCGATCTGGAAACCCGGGAGAAGGCGCGCACCGGGCTGGCTAACCTCAAGGTCGGCTACAACCGCGTGCACGGCTACTTCATCGAACTGCCGAGCAAGCAGGCGGAGCAGGCGCCGGCCGATTACATCCGCCGCCAGACGCTTAAAGGTGCCGAGCGCTTTATCACCCCGGAGCTCAAGGAATTCGAAGACAAGGCGTTATCGGCCAAGAGCCGCGCGCTGGCTCGGGAAAAGATGCTCTATGAGACGCTGCTGGAAGACTTGATCGGTCACTTGGCGCCGCTGCAGGACACCGCCGCCGCGCTGGCGGAGCTGGATGTGCTGAGTAACCTGGCCGAGCGCGCGCTGAACCTGGACCTCAACCGTCCGCGCTTCACCGACGAGCCGTGCATGCGCATCGAGCAAGGTCGTCACCCGGTGGTGGAGCAGGTCTTGTCGTCGCCGTTCGTGGCCAACGACCTGGACCTCAATGACAACACGCGCATGCTGGTGATCACCGGTCCTAACATGGGCGGTAAATCCACCTACATGCGCCAGACCGCTTTGATCGTGTTGCTGGCGCATATCGGCAGCTTCGTGCCGGCGGCGAGCTGCGAGCTTTCGCTGGTCGACCGTATCTTCACGCGTATCGGCTCAAGTGATGACCTGGCCGGCGGACGCTCCACCTTCATGGTGGAGATGAGCGAGACGGCGAACATCCTGCACAACGCCACCGACAAAAGTCTGGTGCTGATGGATGAAGTCGGACGCGGCACCAGCACCTTCGACGGGCTTTCCCTGGCGTGGGCTGCGGCGGAATGCCTCGCCCAGCTGCGCGCGTACACGCTGTTCGCGACGCATTACTTCGAGCTGACCGTGTTGCCGGAGAGCGAGCCGCTGGTGGCTAACGTGCATCTGAATGCCACCGAGCACAACGAGCGCATTGTGTTCCTGCATCGCGTGCTGCCGGGCCCGGCGAGTCAGAGTTATGGTCTTGCCGTGGCGCAACTGGCGGGCGTGCCGGGGCGCGTCATCACGCGGGCCAAGGAGCATCTGTTGCGTCTGGAGACCACCAGCCTGCCCCACGAACAGCCCAAGGCCAAGCCGGGCAAACCGCCGCTGCCGATGCAGAGCGATATGTTCGCAAGTTTGCCGCACCCTGTTCTGGACGAGTTGTCGAACCTGAAGATCGACGACCTGACGCCGCGACAGGCGCTTGAGTTGTTGTATTCGATGAAGACACGCATCTAACGTCATTCGTAACAAGCTGTTAGAATCCCGCGCGGTTCGGGACGCTGTGAGCTTTTAGCCTGGCTTTACAGCGCACCTGGCCGCGTTTGAACGCAGCGAACCAAGGTCGGACATCGCCGCGCAGGACACCTTGCCTGCCGCGTTGCTCGAGAAGCTGAGTTTTACGGCCGGGGGACGTCCCGTACCTGGCAAGCCGGACTGAACGGCCTTGCTGCCGCCGCCTGAGGAGAGAATTAGAAATGACCTTCGTCGTCACCGACAACTGCATCAAGTGCAAGTACACCGACTGCGTAGAAGTCTGTCCGGTGGACTGCTTTTACGAAGGCCCGAACTTCCTGGTGATTCACCCGGACGAGTGCATCGACTGCGCCCTGTGCGAGCCTGAATGCCCTGCGAACGCGATCTTCTCGGAAGACGAGATTCCGGCCGGCATGGAGAATTTCATTCAGCTGAACGCAGAGCTGGCTGACGTCTGGCCCAACATCACGGAACGCAAAGACGCGCTGCCGGATGCGGCGCAGTGGGATGGCAAGACCGGCAAGATAGCCGATCTGGAGCGCTAAGCGCTTGCTGATAAAAAGGGCCCTTCGGGGCCTTTTTGCGTTGGGCCTCCACACGGCCTCACTTTTCTGCAGGCGAAAAAAAGGGGCGGTTTGACCCGCCCACATTTTTTCCATAATCCCTTCAATCCTTTTTCATCATCCTGATGAATCGCATCCTGCGATGTCCTTGAGCAGTCGTCCTTGACCGCCTGTACCAATCCGTCGGTACAGGACTGATCTTAGTGATTTAAACCGTCAGGGCAAGGCCCGAGAGTTTTCAGGAAAATTCAGACACTGGCTGACACTCTCTTAAAATTATCAATTGAATCAGAGAGATAGCGACTGACTTGCAACTGACGGAGACATGATCCGCCAAAGAAGAGACGATAACTCACATTACGCGTAAGAAACGGCTTACAGCCTGAGTAAGCATCACTTACCTGATTGTGAAAACGAACGTTGGCCCATCAAATCGCTGTCATGGGAACTCCATCAAAACCACCTTCAACCGACATAAAAAAAGCCCCGACTCGTCGGGGCTTTCGTGTTGCTCGATGTAACTTACGCCAACTCTCTACGCTTATTGAAAGAGTGACTCGCTGGACAAGCCGTTCTTCTCGAGAATCTCGCGAAGGCGCTTCAACCCTTCCACTTGAATCTGGCGTACACGCTCGCGGGTCAGGCCGATTTCCAGTCCGACGTCTTCCAGCGTGCTGCTTTCATGCCCGCGCAGCCCGAAACGACGAACAACGACTTCACGCTGCTTGTCGGTCAACTCGGACAGCCACTGATCGATGCTCTGGGAGAGATCATCGTCCTGAAGCAACTCGCACGGGTCGGTAGGACGATCGTCCGTGAGCGTGTCGAGCAGCGTTTTGTCGGAGTCAGGCCCCAGAGACACATCTACCGAGGACACGCGCTCGTTGAGGCCCAGCATGCGCTTGACCTCACCGACCGGCTTCTCCAGCAGGTTGGCGATTTCTTCGGGAGAGGGTTCGTGGTCCAGCTTCTGCGTCAGCTCCCGCGCGGCGCGCAGGTAGACGTTGAGCTCTTTGACCACATGAATCGGCAGGCGGATCGTGCGCGTCTGGTTCATGATCGCGCGCTCGATGGTCTGACGAATCCACCAGGTGGCGTAGGTAGAGAACCGGAATCCGCGCTCCGGATCGAATTTTTCGACCGCTCGAATGAGGCCCAAATTGCCCTCCTCGATCAGGTCCAGCAATGACAGACCACGATTGACGTAGCGTCTGGCGATTTTCACGACCAGCCGCAGATTGCTCTCAATCATGCGTTTGCGCCCAGCCGGATCGCCGCTTTGCGACAGTCGCGCAAAGTGGACTTCTTCTTCCGGGGAGAGCAGGGGGGAAAAACCGATTTCATTGAGATACAGCTGCGTAGCATCCAGTGCCCGCGTGTAGTCAATGTACTTATGCTGTTTGAGCGCTGCAGAGTTTTTCGGTTTTGCACGAACAGAAGGTGTAGCTGGCTTCTCATCCGTTGCAGAATCCAGGACGATTACGGGCTCCATCAGGAGGACCTCGTCGTCTATGTCAAACTCCGGCACTTCTTTGCTGAGAGCCATTGTTATAGTCCTTTGGTGAGTTCGACCTCAAGCTCCAGTGACGCCTTCTTCCATGGCAGCACTTGAGCCTGTCCCCTCTACGCAGGAACAGGCTGACAACCGATCAGCGACGTGGCAAGAATTCCAGTGGATCTACTGGTTTACCCTGGCGGCGAATCTCGAAATGCAGTTTCACCCGGTCAGTCCCCGTTGAGCCCATCTCGGCAATACTTTGCCCTGCCTTGACCTGTTGTCCCTCCCGAACCAAGAGCCGACGGTTATGTCCGTATGCACTGACGTAGGTATCGCTGTGTTTGATGATGACCAACTCGCCGTAGCCCCTTAATCCACTCCCGGCGTATACCACGGTCCCATCAGACGCGGCCAAAACAGGCTGTCCCAAATCACCAGCGATATCAATTCCTTTATTCAAACTACCGTTTGAAGAGAACTTGCTGATCAAAACGCCGCTTGTTGGCCATGTCCAGCCGCTCGGAGAGCGGGCGCCGGTGACCACGGTTGTGTTGACCGGCGTGGTCGTCGAGTTGCTGGTCGGCGGTGGCGACGTGGCGGCGACAGCGCCTACGGGCCTTGAAATCACGGTGGTTTTCAGCGACCCGGAAGGCGATGTCGAACTGCTCGTGGTGGTCTGCGGAACGCTGGCCGAGCCAGAAGCCACGGCCGTGGACGGCGAGCTGGCGCGCCCGTCGAAACGGATCGTCTGACCCACATGAATGGTGAATGGCTCTGGGATATTGTTGCGTGCGGCCAGCGCTTTCCAGTCCCAGCCGTAACGGAATGCAATGGAAAACAGCGTGTCGCCGCGCTTCACGACGTACTGACCTGTGGTGACCGGCTGACGTGTCGGCACCGTCGACTTGCCGTTTCGGTCGACAACCCGCACGCCGCCCGATGGCGTGCTGGAGCAGCCGACCAGAAGGATACTCAGGGCAACTCCAATCACCAGACGCTGAAAACTTGTTGAAGCACTACGCTGCCGAATGACTGTGAGACTCACCCGCCACTCCCTTTACCGGTGACTGAAGAAGAAACTGCCCTGCGTCGTGAAAAGACCAGGCAGCCATGAAAAACTTGGTGTGAGACGGCGCTGCGGCAGTTGGCCGAAGCATCGTTGCAAAACGCCAGCCTGTAGACCGGCTGCGTCTTGTGGAATTCATTGCCTTCGCAAAATAGCGATTAAGCCAATGGTCCGTTGAGCAACGGGACGAAACGAACGGCGCCCAGCACATGGCGAGAGAAACCGTTTTCCTCACGAATGATCAGCATCAGTTGCTGCACCTCACCCGACCCCACCGGAATCACCAGACGACCGCCGGGTGCCAGTTGGTCCAGCAAGGCCTGAGGCACGTCGGTAGCAACCGCGGTGACAATGATCCCGTTGTAAGGCGCGAGCGCCGGCCAGCCTTCCCAGC
Source organism: Pseudomonas sp. Ps21-P2 (assembly GCF_039672565.1). NCBI lineage: Bacteria > Pseudomonadati > Pseudomonadota > Gammaproteobacteria > Pseudomonadales > Pseudomonadaceae > Pseudomonas > Pseudomonas sp. Ps21-P2. The sequence continues at coordinate 361,388 of NZ_JBDFPL010000004.1, read as the reverse complement.
CATCGCCCCAACGAAACACCATGTTGCGCAGGTTCAGCTCGACGAGGCGTTCCTTGGCGCGATCCTGCAGCACCTTGATCCGCTCAACGGAGAACACACGCTCCACCAGTTGCGCCAGCACGGCGGTCTGGTAACCCGAGCCGGTGCCGATCTCCAGCACTTTATCCAGCGGGCCCGCCGCCAACAGCAGCTCGCTCATGCGCGCCACCATGTAAGGCTGGGAGATCGTCTGGTTGTTGCCGATCGGCAGCGCGGTGTCTTCGTACGCGCGGTGCGCGAGGGCCTCGTCGACGAACAGGTGTCGAGGGGTCTTGCGAATGACGTCCAGCACTTGGGTGTTGGCAATGCCTTCTTCGCACAACCGTTGAATCAGACGCTCGCGGGTACGCTGGGAAGTCATCCCCACGCCACGTCGTAACAGATCATCTTGCTCACGCGACATCAGGCCATTCCCTCCAGCCATGCGTTCAGGCTGTTGAATCCGTCCTGATAAGTACGATCCAGCTGCAACGGGGTGATCGACACATAACCCTGCATCACGGCGTGGAAATCGGTGCCCGGCCCGCCGTCTTCGGCATCTCCTGCGGCAGCAATCCAGTAACCGGCCTTTCCGCGCGGATCGACCACGCGCACAGGCGCCGCCGCACGGGTGCGATGGCCAAGACGGGTCAGCTGAATTCCGCGCACATGTGCCAGCGGCAGGTTAGGGATATTCACATTCAATACGGTACGGGGTGGAAGGTCGAGGCGTTCATGGGCTTCGACCAGAAGCCGCGCGTAATGCGCAGCGGTTGCCAGGTTATCGACCTGACGTGACAAAAATGAAAAGGCAAATGACGGGCGTTGCAGAAAACGACCTTCCAGCGCCGCAGCAACGGTGCCCGAATACAGCACATCGTCACCCAGGTTGGCGCCGAGGTTAATCCCCGAAACAACCATGTCCGGCTCATCGGGCAGCAAGCCGTTGAGTCCGAGGTGGACGCAATCGGTGGGCGTGCCGTTGAGGCTGATGAAGCCGTTGTCCAGGGTGTGCGGGTGCAAGGGCCGGTCCAGCGTCAGCGAACTGCTCGCGCCGCTCTTGTCTTGATCGGGCGCAATCACCACGCACTCGGCGTACCCGGCCAGCGCGCCATGCAGCGCAGCCAGCCCGGGGGCCATAACCCCGTCATCATTTGAAATCAGAATACGCATGAGCTGTCCGTCTGCCCTGCCGGCGCGAGATCGATGAGTTCACGCACCAATGCGGTGGCGAAGCATCCGGCCGGCAGGACGAATTCCAGTTGCAGAATGTCAGGCTCGGGATAATGCCACGTCAACCGCCCGATGGGCAGTCGCAGGATGCGCCGTTCGTGCTCCATTCCCGCTTTTATCAACCAGTTACAGAGCGACGCCTCCCGCGCGGCGATGCTGTTTTCAAGCGCTGCGGTGGCGCCTGCAGCCGGGGAATCGCCCTCGCCCCACTGCGGCCCGGTCGGGTGCAGATCGAGGATCGCCAGTCGGGGGTCGCTGCACTCGGCGTCGCCAGCAGGGAAGAAACTGCGGCTGTCGGTGAACGCCAGCAGATCGCCCACTTGCGCCCGCTGCCAGCTGCCATCGGCGACTCGAGCGGCCAAGACCTGGTTGAAGAGGTAACTGCGCGCAGTGGATAACAGTCGAGAGCGCACATTGCGCTGCTCGGGCAGGGCCTGACGCTCGGCATAGTGCCGGGCTTCACCGAGGTTTCCGCCTTCATGGCCGAAACGCTGAGCGCCGAAATAGTTGGGAATGCCGTGTTGCCTGATCGACTCAAGACGTGCATCGAGCCCGGCCTTGTCGGCCTGCAATTGCGTCAGACGCAGCGTAAAACCATTGGCCGCGTGGGCGCCCCGTTGCAGCTTGCGCTTGTGGCGTTTGCTATCGAGGATCTTCAGCGAATCGTTTTCAGCCACTGACATGTCCGGATCGGCCTTGCCCGGCAGCTGAATGCTGAACCACTGACGGGTCAACGCCTGGCGATCCTTCAAACCGGCGTAGGCGACGGTTCGCAACGGCACACCGGCCGCCTTGGCCAGACGCCGGGCCGCTTCCTCGGTATTCAGGCCGCGTTTTTCAACCCACAACCACAGGTGCTCGCCATCGCCGGACAGCGGAATGTCGAGGACTTCATCGACCTGAAAATCTTCGGCAGTGGCCTTCAGCACAGCAGTACCCAGTGCGTCGCCGTAAGCTCTCGGACCCAGAAGTTCGAGTTCGGTCATGCGCTGATCAACAACGCGACGGCGTGCACGGCGATGCCTTCTTCGCGGCCGGTGAAGCCCAGCTTTTCAGTGGTGGTCGCCTTGACGTTGATCTGGTCGATGTCGACTTGCAGGTCTTCGGCAATCAAGGCGCGCATGCTTTCGATGTGGGGGGCCATCTTCGGCGCCTGGGCAACGATCGTCGCGTCGACGTTGCCGACCTTCCAGCCCTTTGCCTGCACTTGCTTGAGCACATGACGCAGCAGAACCCGGCTGTCGGCGCCCTTGAACTGCGGATCGGTGTCCGGGAAATGCTTGCCGATGTCGCCCAGCGCGGCAGCACCCAGCAGGGCATCGCTCAGCGCATGCAGCACTACATCGCCATCGGAATGCGCGAGCAAACCCGACGTGTGCGCAATCCGCACGCCGCCCAAGGTAATGAAATCGCCTTCAGCGAAACGGTGCACATCGTAGCCGTGGCCAATACGCATAAAAAAACGCCCTGAAAAAGTCAGGGCGTGATTCTACCTACTTTGACCGACATTAGGGTCGGCCCGCGCGCAATTGCCCGTGACGCTGCAATTGAGGGCGAGGACTTCAGCCGGCCAGGGCTCGGGCGTGATGGCGCAAGTGGTCTTCGATGAAGCTCGCGATGAAGTAATAGCTGTGGTCGTACCCCGGCTGCATGCGCAATTCCAGAGGATGACCGGCCGCCTTCGCCGCCTGAACCAACGATTCCGGCTTGAGCTGATTGCCGAGGAAATCGTCGCGATCGCCCTGGTCCACCAGCAGAGGCAAGCGCTCGGTGGCCTCGGCAATGAGCACGCTGGCGTCCCATTCACGCCAGCGCGAACGGTCTTCGCCCAGATAGCGAGAGAAGGCTTTCTGTCCCCAAGGACAATCCATCGGGTTGCAGATGGGCGAGAACGCCGACACCGATTGGTAGCGGCCGGGATTGCGCAATGCACCGACCAGCGCGCCATGGCCACCCATGGAGTGCCCGCTGATGCTGCGCTTGTCCGAGGCCGGAAAGTGCGCCTCGATCAACGCGGGCAGCTCGCTGATCACATAATCGTACATGCGGTAGTGCCGCGCCCACGGCTGCTCGGTGGCGTTCAGATAAAAGCCGGCGCCCAGGCCGAAGTCGTAGGCCTTGTCCGGATCATCTGGCACGTCGGCGCCGCGCGGGCTGGTGTCTGGCGCCACGATGATCAGCCCCAGTTCCGCCGCCACGCGCAGCGCACCGGCCTTCTGCATGAAGTTCTCATCGGTGCAGGTCAGCCCCGACAGCCAGTAGACCACCGGCAGCTTGCCGCCCTGCTCTGCCTGCGGCGGCAGATACACCGCGAACACCATGTCGCAGCCGAGCACATCGGAGTGATGTTTGTAACGCTTGTGCCAGCCGCCGAAGCTTTTCTGGCACGAAATGTTTTCCAGACTCATGGGCTTCTCCGAGCTACAAGCTTCAAGCCTCGAGCGGCAAGAGGTCATGACACGACGCTCTTGCGGCTTACAGCCTGGAGCTTGCCGCTGCTCCTCAGAAATGAATGACGGTACGGATGCTTTTGCCTTCGTGCATCAGGTCGAAGGCTTCATTGATCCGGTCCAGGCCCATGGTGTGGGTGATGAAGGTGTCCAGCGGGATTTCGCCGGTCTGCGCTTTTTCGACGTAGCTCGGCAGTTCGGTGCGGCCTTTGACGCCGCCGAAGGCCGAACCGCGCCAGACGCGACCGGTGACCAGCTGGAACGGACGGGTGGAGATTTCCTGACCTGCGCCAGCGACGCCGATGATCACTGATTCGCCCCAGCCCTTGTGGCACGATTCCAGCGCCGCACGCATCAAGTTCACGTTACCTACGCACTCGAAGCTGTAATCCACGCCGCCGTCGGTCATTTCGACGATCACTTCCTGAATCGGCTTATCGTGATCTTTGGGATTGACGAACTCGGTCGCCCCCAGTTCACGGGCCACGTCGAATTTGGACGGGTTGATGTCGACCGCGATGATGCGGGAGGCCTTGGCCATTTTTGCGCCGATGATCGCCGCCAGGCCGATACCGCCGAGGCCGAAGACTGCCACAGTGGCGCCCTCTTCGACCTTGGCCGTGTTCAGGACCGCACCGATGCCGGTGGTGACACCGCAACCCAGCAGGCAGACCTTCTCCAGCGGCGCTTCTTTGGGGATTTTTGCCAGAGAGATTTCCGGCACTACGGTGTATTCGGAGAACGTTGAGCAGCCCATGTAGTGGTAGATCGGCTGGCCGTTGTAGCTGAAGCGGGTGGTGCCGTCGGGCATCAGGCCTTTGCCTTGGGTGGCGCGGACTTTCTGGCAGAGGTTGGTCTTGCCGGACTTGCAGAATTTGCACTCGCGGCATTCGGCGGTGTACAGCGGAATGACGTGGTCGCCCACGGCGAGGGAGGTCACGCCCTCACCGATAGCCTCGACGACGCCCCCGCCTTCGTGGCCAAGGATGCACGGGAAGACGCCTTCGGAATCCGCACCGGACAAGGTGTAGGCATCGGTGTGGCAAACGCCGGATGCGACGGTACGAATCAACACTTCGCCGGCTTTCGGGGCCTCAACGTCCACTTCGACGATCTGCAGTGGTTCATTGGGCGCGAAGGCAACGGCAGCACGTGACTTGATCATCATGATCTCCAGCTAAATAAATACGAGCCCGGAGTGTAATACAGTGCTGGCTGATGAATAATCCGCCTGAAAGCAAAACATTAATGCTGTGCAGGGACAATCGATGCAGGTCAATCGCTGGGAAGGTCTGGACGAGTTTGTCGCCGTTGCCGAGTGCGGGCAGTTCACCGCCGCGGCTGAGCGGCTTGGGGTGTCGTCGTCGCACATCAGCCGCCAGATCGCGCGACTGGAAGAGCGTTTGCAGACACGCTTGCTCTATCGCAGCACCCGAAAAGTCGCTCTAACCGAGGCCGGTCAGACGTTTCTGCATCACTGCCAGCGCTTGCAGGACGGACGCGAGGAAGCGCTGCGTGCGGTCACCGACCTGACCAGCGAGCCGAAGGGGCTGCTGCGGATGACCTGCGCCGTGGCGTACGGCGAAAGGTTCATCGCCCCGCTGGTGACACGTTTCATGGAGGAATACCCGCAACTGCGCGTAGACATCGAGCTGACCAACAACACGCTGGACCTGGTGCATGAAGGCCTGGACCTGGCGATCCGGCTGGGCCGCTTGCAGGAATCACGACTGGTGGCTGCACGACTGGCGCCGCGCAAGATGTACCTGTGCGCCTCCCCCGCTTATCTCGAACGGTATGGCCGGCCCCACAGCGTGTCGGAACTGGCGCGACACAATTGCCTGATCGGCAGCTCGGACAGCTGGCAGTTGCAGCAAAACGGGCGGGAGTTTTCCCAGCGGGTGCAAGGCAACTGGCGGTGCAACAGTGGGCAGGCGGTGCTGGATGCGGCATTGCGCGGGGTCGGGCTGTGTCAGCTCCCGGATTACTACGTGCTGGAGCATCTCAAGCGCGGTGCGCTGGTGTCGTTACTGGATGCCCACCAGCCGCCGAACACCGCCGTCTGGGCGCTGTACCCGCAGCAGCGACATCTGTCGCCCAAGGTGAGAAAGCTGGTGGATTATCTGAAAGCGGGCTTGGCGTCGCGGGAGGAATACAGCGTTTAGGGCGATCAGCCGTTGAATTCGACCCGTCGCTGGCGCAGCCACTCGAGGTCTTCCGGGCGGGTGACCTTGATGTTGTCGGCGCGCCCTTCAATCAGACGCGGCGATTGCCCGGCCCATTCGATCGCCGAGGCTTCATCGGTGATCGCCACATTCGACACCAGGCTATCCGCCAGCGCCCGGTGCAGCGCACCCAGACGAAACATCTGCGGCGTATAGGCCTGCCAGATCAGGCTGCGATCCACGGTTTCGGTGACGCGGCCATTGGCATCGGCGCGCTTGAGGGTGTCTTTTGCCGGCACCGCCAACAGGCCGCCGACCGGATCATGCGCCAGCTCGCCCAGCAGATTATCGAGGTCCGAACGCGCCAGATTCGGGCGCGCGGCGTCATGCACCAGCACCCAATCGTTGTCATCGGCGCCGTTGGCGTGCAGGTGCAGCAGCGCATTGAGCACCGAGTCCGCACGCTCCTTGCCGCCTGCGACCTGCTGGATGCGGGAATCCAGCGCGCAAGGCAACGTCGGCCAATAAGGGTCATCCACAGCCAGACTGACCACCAGGCCCTTGAGCCGGGGGTGATCGAGAAAGCAAAGCAGGCTGTGTTCAAGAATCGTGAGGCCGCCCAGTTGCAGGTATTGCTTGGGACGGTCTGCCGCCATGCGCGCGCCAACGCCCGCTGCGGGAATCACTGCCCAGAAGGCAGGAAGGGATTGAGTCATTACACCAACGTCACTGTGCCAACTGATAAAGGGTTTCGCCGTCCTTGACCATGCCCAATTCATGACGGGCACGCTCTTCAACGGTTTCGAGGCCTTTTTTCAGCTCCAGCACTTCCGCGTCGAGGACTCGGTTGCGCTCCAGCAGAGCATCGTTTTCGGCATGTTGATCGGCGATTTGCTGAGTCAGACTGGCCACCTGCGCGAGACTGCCATTACCTACCCATAGGCGATACTGCAAGCCAGCGAGCATCAAAAGCAGAACGAGGAACAACCAGTTAGGACTGCGCATTGTGAATATCTGTTACCCGGCGAATAAAGACAGCAAAACCGACCATTTCAAATGCCCATAAGCCCGGTGGTCACCGGGCTTATGGATCAGGACGACAAGAAAGGTCACGCTTCAGTGACTTTTCCTACAACGCCTGCTGCCTTTTTACCATCTTTGCGATCAGCCGCGAAACTCGCCGCGACCACGGTACACCGCTTTGGCGCCCAGTTGCTCTTCGATACGCAGCAGCTGGTTGTACTTGGCGATACGGTCGGAACGGCTCAACGAACCGGTCTTGATCTGGCCAGCCGCAGTGCCCACGGCCAGGTCGGCAATGGTGGAGTCTTCGGTTTCGCCGGAACGGTGCGAGATCACGGCGGTGTAACCCGCGGCCTTGGCCATCTGGATGGCTTCCAGCGTTTCGGTCAGCGTACCGATCTGGTTGAACTTGATCAGGATCGAGTTACCGATCTTCTTGTCGATGCCTTCTTTCAGGATCTTGGTGTTGGTCACGAACAGGTCGTCGCCCACCAGCTGGATCTTGTCGCCGATCTTGTCGGTGAGGACTTTCCAGCCATCCCAGTCCGACTCGTCCAGACCGTCTTCGATGGAGATGATCGGGTGCTTGCTGACCAGGTCAGCCAGGTAGTCGGCGAAACCGGCAGAGTCGTACTCGCCTTCTTCGCTCAGCACGTATTTGCCGTTCTTGTAGAACTCGCTCGCGGCGCAGTCCAGCGCCAGGGTCACGTCGGTGCCCAGTTTGTAGCCCGCGTTGGCAACGGCTTCGGCGATGGCGTCCAGCGCGTCGCCGTTGGAGTTCAGGTTCGGCGCGAAGCCACCTTCGTCACCCACGGCAGTGTTCAGGCCACGTGCTTTCAACACCGCTTTGAGGTGGTGGAAAATCTCGGTGCCCCAGCGCAGGCCTTCGGAGAAGGTCTTGGCGCCCACCGGCTGAATCATGAATTCCTGGATGTCGATGTTGTTATCAGCGTGCTCGCCACCGTTGATGATGTTCATCATCGGGACCGGCATCGAGTAAACACCCGGCGTGCCGTTCAGATTGGCGATGTGTGCGTACAGCGGCAGATCCTGGTCCTGAGCGGCGGCCTTGGCAGCGGCCAGGGACACGGCGAGGATCGCGTTGGCGCCCAGGCTGGCTTTGTTCTCGGTGCCGTCCAGCTGAATCATCGCGTGATCCAGGGCTTTCTGGTCAACCGGGTCTTTGCCCAGCAGCAGGTCGCGGATCGGGCCATTGATGTTGGCCACGGCTTTCAGAACGCCCTTGCCCATGTAACGGCTCTTGTCGCCATCACGCAGCTCGAGCGCTTCACGCGAGCCGGTGGAAGCACCGGACGGCGCGCAAGCGCTGCCGATGATGCCGTTGTCGAGGAGCACGTCTGCTTCCACGGTGGGATTGCCACGGGAGTCGAGAACTTCACGACCTTTGATGTCGACGATTTTTGCCATTGTTGTTAACACTCCAAGATTGACGAAAACGACGCAGCTGGGAAAACGATTCGGCGTCTCAGGGCTCTAGGACAACGGGCAGGCCCTGAAACGACAATTTTCCCGACCCTTTGGTCGGGAAAACAACGAACGGCACTCTACCGGAGGGCTCGGCGCCGGAGAAGCGGGTTTTACGCCGTTTCGATCGTCGGGAAGCTTTTAACGAGTTCGTCGAGCGCCTTGAGCTGAGCAAGGAACGGCTCCAGCTTGTCCAGGCGCAGGGCGCAGGGACCGTCGCACTTGGCGTTGTTCGGATCAGGGTGGGCTTCCAGAAACAGACCGGCCAGGCCCTGGCTCATGCCGGCCTTGGCCAGATCGGTCACCTGGGCACGACGGCCACCGGCGGAATCGGAGCGACCACCTGGCATCTGCAGGGCGTGGGTCACGTCGAAGAACACCGGGTATTCGAACGATTTCATGATGCCGAAACCGAGCATGTCGACAACCAGGTTGTTGTAGCCGAAGCTCGAACCGCGCTCGCAGAGGATCAACTGATCGTTACCCGCTTCGACGCACTTGGCCAGGATGTGTTTCATCTCGTGGGGCGCGAGGAACTGGGCTTTCTTGATGTTGATCACTGCGCCGGTCTTGGCCATGGCCACGACCAGATCGGTCTGACGGGACAGGAAAGCCGGCAACTGAATGATGTCGCAGACCTCCGCCACGGCAGCGGCCTGCTCAGGCTCGTGCACGTCGGTGATGATCGGCACGCCGAAGGCTTGCTTGATGTCCTGGAAAATCCGCATGCCTTCTTCAAGGCCCGGGCCGCGATAGGAGGTCACCGAGGAACGGTTGGCCTTGTCGAAGCTGGCCTTGAACACGTACGGAATGCCGAGTTTCTCGGTCACTCGCACGTATTCTTCACAGACCTGCATCGCCATGTCACGCGACTCGAGGACGTTCATGCCGCCGAACAGAACCATAGGCTTGTCGTTGGCGATGTCGATCGAGCCGACGCGGATGATTTTCTGTGCCATGTGATAAATCCCTATCAGCCGTTCTTCTGGTGTTGAGCGAGCGCTGCCTTGACGAAACCACTGAACAACGGGTGGCCATCGCGCGGCGTAGAGGTGAACTCGGGGTGGAACTGGCAGGCCACGAACCAAGGATGGTCAGGGGACTCGACCACTTCAACCAGCGCGCCGTCACCGGAACGACCGGAGATTTTCAGACCGGCCTCGACCAGTTGCGGCAGCAGATTGTTGTTCACTTCATAACGGTGGCGATGGCGCTCGACGATGACGTCGTTGGCGTAGCAATCGTGCACCAGAGAACCCGGTTCCAGCAGGCATTCCTGCGCGCCCAGACGCATGGTGCCGCCCAGGTCCGAGGTTTCGGTACGGGTTTCGACAGCACCGGTGGCGTCTTCCCATTCGGTGATCAGACCGACGACCGGGTGCTGGCTGGCGCGATCAAACTCGGTGGAGTTGGCGTCTTTCCAGCCCAGCACGTTACGTGCGAACTCGATGACTGCCACCTGCATGCCCAGGCAGATGCCCAGGTACGGCACCTTGTTTTCGCGAGCAAACTGTACGGCCGTGATCTTGCCCTCGACGCCGCGCAGACCGAAGCCGCCCGGGACGAGAATCGCGTCCACGCCTTCGAGAAGGCCGGTGCCCTGATTCTCGATGTCCTCGGAATCGATGTAGCGCAGATTGACCTTGGTACGGTTGCTGATACCGGCGTGACTCATCGCTTCGATCAGCGACTTGTAGGCGTCCAGCAGCTCCATGTACTTGCCGACCATCGCGATGGTGACTTCGTGTTCCGGATTGAGTTTGGCGTCGACGACCTTTTCCCACTCGGACAGGTCGGCACTGCCGCACTGCAGGCCGAAGCGCTCGACGACGAAATCGTCAAGGCCCTGGGAATGCAGGATGCCCGGGATCTTGTAGATGGTGTCGGCGTCTTCGAGGGCGATGACCGCGCGCTCTTCAACGTTGGTGAACTGCGCGATTTTGCGGCGCGAAGAAATGTCGATCGGGTGGTCGGAACGGCAGACCAGTACGTCTGGCTGCAGGCCGATCGAACGCAGTTCCTTGACCGAATGCTGGGTCGGTTTGGTCTTGGTTTCGCCCGCGGTGGCGATGTACGGAACCAGTGTCAGGTGCATAAGCATGGCGCGCTTGGCGCCCACTTCGAAACGCAGCTGACGGATCGCCTCGAGGAACGGCTGCGACTCGATGTCGCCCACGGTGCCGCCGATTTCGACCATGGCGACGTCGGCATCGCCGGCGCCCTTGATGATGCGACGCTTGATTTCGTCGGTGATGTGCGGGATCACCTGAATGGTCGCGCCCAGATAATCACCACGGCGCTCTTTGCGCAGGACGTGCTCGTACACACGGCCGGTGGTGAAGTTGTTGTTCTGGGTCATGGTGGTGCGAATGAAACGCTCGTAGTGACCCAGGTCCAGGTCAGTCTCGGCGCCGTCGTGGGTGACGAACACCTCACCGTGCTGGAACGGGCTCATGGTGCCGGGATCGACGTTGATGTATGGGTCCAGCTTGAGCATGGTGACCTTAAGTCCCCTCGCCTCCAGGATGGCCGCCAATGAAGCCGAGGCGATGCCTTTCCCCAATGAAGAAACAACACCGCCCGTGACGAAGATGTAGCGCGTCATGAAAAACCCTAGAAGTCTGCGTTAAAGCGGTCAGAGCCGCCGGGGAAAGCGAAGGAAGGCCGAAGCCCCCGACAACCTGCGTGTTTCACTGTGGATCTTCGAATCTGTCGCGCCCAAGTCAGCGACCGGCCTTGAAAAGGTCTGTCCGTGGTTTGCCACATTTTTGAGAATCGTCCAGTAAAAACTGGCTGGTAATCGGCAACTTGCGTCGTTCCGGAAGGATCGACATAAGCTGTATCAAGAAGGGAGCGTAGTCTACCGGAAAGGCCCTTTCAGCTCAAACTTTGGTCATTCGTCGGTGGCAACCAGTGCAATCGCCAGTCGCCACGGGGGCTGGCGTCCAGTCCCGGAAGGTTTGCCACGGCCAATAACTGCTCGCCGCGGTACAACAGCGGCAATCGGCCGCGCAGAAAAACCGGCACGCCCTTCTCGTTGAGCAGCCTTTTCAGGTCGCGTCGGCCTCTGTCCGGCACATCGAAAGTTTCGCCGCCCTTGCGGTAGTGCACATGCAAGCCACCCGCAGGCGCAGCGCCGAGGATCTGCAGCATGCCGTTGCCCGGCAGCGCGAGAGGTTGCGACGCCATGGACCAGTGTTGCGAGCCGGCGACGTTTTTCAGCCAGATCCCCGACAGCCACCAGATACGCCCTTCGGCTCGGTGCATCTGACCATCGGCCAGTCGCCAGATGGGCCGACCGTCCGGCCCGGCGTCGCGCAACGAATCCCAGCCCACCCAGTGATCGGTGTCCGGCAATCGAGTGAGCGGCGCCAGCCAGTGGCGCAGTGCGTTGCGTTGCCGGGCGGGTGACAGCGCTTCGAGCGGCGCGAGTTCAAGGGAGGGCATGTCGAGCCACGGCCAGGGGCACGACGTGTCAGCGAGTGCGAGGTCCTGCATCGCCAGCTCGTCCAGCAACTGCTGGGCTTCGGCCAGATGCGCGGCGCTACGGGCCATGCTCGCGATCGCTTGCGGCCAGCGCGTTGCCACCAGCGGCAGTACATGACTGCGCAGGTAGTTGCGCGAGAAGCGGCTGTCTTTGTTGCTCGGGTCCTCGATCCAGCTCAACCCCTGTTCCCGGGCATAAGCCTCGAGGGTAGCGCGAGATTCATCCAGCAGCGGCCGAAATAACTGTCCTGCGCCCAAAGGACGCTGCGCCGGCATCGCGGCCAGCCCGCGCACCCCGGCGCCACGCAATAGACGGAACAGCAGTGTCTCGGCCTGATCGTCACGGTGCTGGGCGGTAAGCAGCACCTCGCCGGGCCCGAGGGTTGAGTTGAACGCGGCGTAACGAGCGTCACGCGCGGCTTGTTCGAGGCTCGCGCCGGGGCGCACCTGGACGTCGATGACCTCCATCGGCACGCCCAGAATCTGACACATCTGCCTGCAATGCACCGGCCACGAAGCCGCCACCGCCTGAAGGCCATGGTTGACGTGAACAGCGGTCAGCGGAGGAAGCGCGTGAACCCTGGCAAGTTCGGCCAGCAGGTGAAGCAGGACAGTGGAATCGAGCCCACCTGAGAATGCGACGCGCCAGGCGACTGCAGCGCGCCAGGGTTCGAGGCGCAACAGCAGACGTCTGGAGAGTGCGAGTGTGATGCTGTCCGGTTTGCTCATGCTGGTTAACCCTGCTTAAAGCTCGCCGGACCGGTGAGCATCACCGGGTTCGGTGACGCTCCTGTTGCAGAACGGTCCGGTTAAAGGCCATAGCTCATCAGGCGGTCGTAACGACGGGCCAGCAGCGCGTCATTATCGAACTTCTGAAGCATGCTCAGTTGGCTGCTCAATTCTTCGCGGATCAATGCAGCGGCAGCGGCCGGATCACGGTGCGCGCCACCCAACGGCTCGCTGATCACCTTGTCAACGATGCCCAAGCCCTTCAAACGCTCGGCAGTGATGCCCATCGCTTCGGCGGCATCCGGCGCCTTCTCGGCGGTTTTCCAGAGAATGGACGCGCAGCCTTCCGGCGAGATCACCGCGTAGGTCGAGTACTGCAGCATGTTCAGTTGATCGCACACGCCGATGGCCAGCGCGCCGCCCGAACCGCCTTCGCCAATCACGGTGGCAATGATCGGGGTCTTCAGGCGCGCCATGACCCGCAGGTTCCAGGCGATGGCTTCGCTCTGGTTACGCTCTTCGGCGTCGATGCCAGGATAAGCGCCCGGCGTGTCGATGAAGGTCAGGATCGGCATTTTGAAGCGCTCGGCCATTTCCATCAGGCGGCAGGCCTTGCGGTAGCCTTCAGGACGCGGCATGCCGAAGTTGCGGCGAACCTTCTCGCGCACTTCGCGGCCTTTCTGATGACCGATCACCATCACCGGCTGCTCGTTCAGACGGGCAATGCCGCCGACGATGGCAGCGTCGTCGGAGAAGTGGCGATCGCCATGCAGCTCGTCGAACTCGGTGAAGATGTGTTGAATGTAGTCCAGCGTGTACGGACGACGCGGATGACGCGCCATGCGCGCGATCTGCCAACTGGTCAGGTTGCCGAAAATGCTTTCGGTGAGCGTATTGCTCTTCTCTTGCAGTCGAGAGATTTCGTCGCCGATGTTCAGCGAGTTGTCATTGCCTACCAGACGCAGCTCTTCAATCTTGGCTTGCAGGTCAGCAATCGGCTGTTCGAAATCCAGAAAATTCGGGTTCATAGGCATCCGTCTTGGGTCGACGGCCAAGAGGCCGGCCGGTTGATCCGATAAGCGCCCTACCTTAATGGAGCGGGCGCCTTTCGGTCGAGTTTAAAGTGTCGAGTCGCAAATGTTGAGCTGATCGGTGTCAGCGATACTGCAGGAAGACGTTCTCTCGTCCGAACTGGTCACGCAGCGCCTGAATCAGGCTGTCTGCGGGATCAATCCGCCACGCTTCGCCGAACTGCAGCAGTGCCTTGGCTTCCTGCCCGGTGTAGTCGAGGGTGATCGGGCACGCGCCGCGATGCTTCTTGCACAGCTCGCCCAGCCAGCGTAGCCGGTCGCCCTTGAGCGCTTCGGCACGCACGTTCAGGCGCAGACTCTCTGCCAGCCCGGTGCGCGCCTCTTCCAGGCTCATCACCCGTTTGGCCCGCAACCGCAGGCCGCCGGAGAAATCGTCGGTGCTGACCTCCCCTTCCACCACCACCATCGCGTCGGTCTGCAGCAGCGACTGGGCAGCCTGGAACGAATCGGCAAACAGCGACGCTTCGATACGCCCCGAACGGTCGTCCAGGGTGATGAAGCCCATCTTGTCGCCCTTTTTGTTCTTCATCACCCGCAGCGCGATGATCAGGCCGGCGATGGTCTGGGTTTCCCGCGAGGGCTTCAGATCGACGATGCGCTGACGCGCGAACCGGCGGATCTCGCCTTCGTATTCATCGATCGGATGCCCGGTCAGGTACAGGCCCAGGGTTTCTTTCTCCCCACGCAGCCGCTCCTTGAGCGTGACCTCTTTGGCGCTGCGATGATTCGCGTACACGTCGGCGTCGGCTTCGACGAACAGGCCGCCGAAGAGATCGGCGTGGCCGCTGTCGTGACTGCGCGCGGTCTGCTCGGCGGCCTGAATGGCTTCTTCGAGCGCGGCCAACAGGACGCCGCGGTTGCGGTCGATATTGGCTTGATACTGTTTCGGCTCGTCGTAGAAGAACGGCCCCAGACGGTCCAGCGCACCGCTGCGAATCAGGCCGTCGAGGGTGCGCTTGTTGACGCGCTTGAGGTCAATGCGGGCGCAGAAATCGAACAGGTCAGCGAACGGGCCTTCCTGCCGCGCTTCAGTGATGGCTTCCACCGGGCCTTCGCCGACGCCCTTGATCGCGCCGAGGCCATAGACGATACGGCCGTCGTCGTTCACGGTGAACTTGAACTCGGAGTTGTTCACGTCCGGCGCATCAAGGCGCAGCTTCATGATCCGCACTTCTTCGATCAAGGTCACGACCTTGTCGGTGTTGTGCATATCCGCTGAAAGCACCGCTGCCATGAACGGCGCCGGGTAGTGACGCTTGAGCCAGGCGGTCTGGTACGACACCAGCCCGTAGGCCGCCGAGTGCGACTTGTTGAAGCCGTAACCGGCGAATTTTTCCACCAGGTCGAAAATGTTACCGGCCAGGTCCGGGTCGATGTTGTTGGTCTTGCAGCCCTCGATGAAACCGCCGCGCTGCTTGGCCATCTCCTCGGGCTTCTTCTTGCCCATCGCACGACGCAGCATGTCAGCACCGCCGAGGGTGTAGCCGGCCATGACCTGGGCAATCTGCATCACCTGTTCCTGATACAGGATGATGCCGTACGTTGGCGCAAGCACCGGCTTGAGGCCTTCGTACTGGTAATCGACGTGGGGGTACGACAGCTCGGCACGGCCGTGCTTGCGGTTGATGAAGTCGTCAACCATGCCCGATTGCAACGGGCCGGGACGGAACAGTGCCACCAGTGCGATCAAGTCTTCCAGGCAGTCGGGCTTGAGCTTTTTGATCAGCTCTTTCATGCCGCGGGATTCAAGCTGGAACACGGCCGTGGTTTCGGCGCGCTGCAGCAGCTCGTAGGTCGGCATGTCATCCAGCGGGATGAACGCGATGTCGAGAGGCTCTTCGTCGACCTTGGCGCGGTCGCGGTTAATAGTCTTCAGCGCCCAGTCGATGATGGTCAGGGTACGCAGTCCGAGGAAGTCGAACTTCACCAGACCGGCTGCCTCGACGTCATCCTTGTCGAACTGGGTGACCAGGCCGCCGCCCTCTTCATCGCAGTAGATCGCTGAGAAGTCAGTCAGTTTGGTCGGCGCGATAACCACACCACCGGCGTGCTTGCCGACGTTACGCACAACGCCTTCGAGCTTGCGCGCCATCTCCCAGATTTCTGCCGCTTCTTCGTCCACCTTGAGGAAGTCGCGCAGAATCTCTTCCTGCTCGTAGGCCTTTTCCAGGGTCATGCCGACTTCGAAGGGGATCATCTTCGACAGACGATCGGCCAATCCGTAGGACTTGCCCTGTACCCGCGCCACGTCACGGACCACGGCCTTCGCGGCCATGGAACCGAAGGTGATGATCTGGCTGACCGCGTTGCGGCCGTATTTCTCGGCCACGTACTCGATGACCCGGTCGCGACCGTCCATGCAGAAGTCGACGTCGAAGTCGGGCATGGAGACCCGCTCGGGGTTGAGGAAACGTTCGAACAGCAGGTCGTATTCCAGCGGGTCGAGGTCGGTGATCTTCTGCACGTAGGCCACCAGCGAACCGGCACCCGACCCCCGGCCCGGACCCACCGGCACACCGTTATTCTTGGCCCACTGGATGAAGTCCATCACGATCAGGAAGTAACCGGGGAAGCCCATCTGGATGATGATATCCAGCTCGAAATTCAGGCGATCGACGTAGACCTGCCGTTTGGCCTCGTAGTCCGGCGTGGTCTCTTTCGGCCACAGCACGGCAAGGCGCTCTTCCAGCCCCTCGAAAGACACCTTGCGGAAATACTCGTCGATGGTCATGCCATCGGGGATCGGGAAGTTGGGCAAAAAGTGCGTGCCCAGCTTGACGTCGATGTTGCAGCGCTTGGCGATCTCGACGGTGTTGGCGAGGGCGTCCGGCAAATCGCTGAACAGCTCGGCCATCTCCTCCGCGCTCTTCAGGTACTGCTGATCGCTGTAATTGTGCGAGCGGCGCGGATCGTCCAGCGCCCGGCCCTCGCCGATGCACACGCGGGTTTCGTGGGCTTCGAAATCTTCCTGCTTGATGAAGCGCACGTCGTTGCTGGCCACCAGCGGCACACCATGGCGCTCGGCCAGGGCGACGGCGGCGTGCAGGTGTTCTTCGTCATTGATGCGGTTGGTGCGCTGGACTTCGATGTAGAAGCGGTCCGGGAAAACCGACAGCCACTCTTTGAGCAGCTCGTCGGCTTCGGCCGGATTGCCACCGAGCAGGGCCATGCCGATCTCGCCTTCCTTCGCCGCAGACAGGGCAATCAGCCCTTCGCTGGCTTCGGCCACCCACTCCCGCTCGATGACGACCAGCCCATTGCGCTGGCCGTGCATGAAACCACGGGAAATCAGTTCGGTGAGGTTCAGGTAGCCTTTCGGATTCATCACCAGCAGGCTGAGGCGACTGAGGGGCGCATCGCGGTCGCGCCCGGCCAGCCAGATGTCGGCGCCGCAGATCGGCTTGATCCCCGCACCCATGGCGGCTTTATAGAACTTCACCAACGAACACATGTTGTGTTGGTCGGTCACCGCCACGGCCGGCATGTTCATGGCCGTGAGCGCCTTGACCAAGGGTTTTACACGGACCAGACCATCAACGAGGGAGTATTCGGTGTGCAGGCGTAGATGAACGAAAGAAGCCGGCATGGTTGATCCTATGGTGCAGAAAAAACGAAGGCCGGATTGTACCGGCCATTCAGAAAAACATCAGCCCGCGATCAACTGAATGGCAGCGACATGAAGCCGGTGGAGACCATCATGTCCCGCGCCGCCCAGGCCTGACGGACCGGGCCGAAGGAGCGCCGGTGAATGGGCGTCGGGCCCAAACGCGCCAGGGCCTCAAGGTGCACGGCCGTGGGATAACCCTTGTGGCCGCCAATGCCGTAACCCGGATAGAGCAGCTCCATGCGCGCCATTTCCCGGTCGCGACTGACCTTGGCCAGAATCGACGCGGCGGCAATGGCCGGCACATGGGCGTCACCCTGAATGACCGGCGCGCTGGGCACCGACAGCTGCGGGCAGCGGTTGCCGTCGATCAGCGCCAGTTTCGGCGTGATGATCAAGCCTTCTACCGCGCGCTTCATCGCCAGCATGGTGGCGTGAAGAATATTCAGCTCGTCGATCTCTTCGACTTCAGCCCGCGCGATGTGCCAGCACAGCGCCTTCTCGCAGATTTCGTCGAACAGTCTTTCGCGCTTGGCTTCGGTGAGTTTCTTCGAATCGTTCAGGCCCAGAATCGGGCGCTTGGGGTCAAGAATGACCGCCGCAGTGACCACGGCGCCACACAGTGGGCCGCGACCGACTTCGTCGACACCGGCGACCAGATCCTCGACAAGATTGAAGTCCAGACCCATTTGCATTGATTGCCTGCTCATTGTGAAGGCGTTGCGCCAATCAGGTTCAGCACCGCTTCGGCGGCCTGATTGGAAGCATCGCGACGCAAGGTTCGGTGAATCGCGTCGAAGCCGGCCGTCTGTGCGTCGCCGTTTTCCAGCAACGGCAACAGCGTCTGCGCCAGGGCCTCGGCGGTCGCCGCGTCCTGCAGAAGCTCCGGAACCAGCAAGCGCTGGGCCAGCAAATTCGGCAGCGACACGTACGGGCTTTTCACCATCCGCTTGAGTATCCAGTAGGTCAGTGGTGCCAGACGATAGGCAACCACCATCGGTCGTTTGTACAGCAGCGCTTCGAGGGTCGCGGTCCCGGAAGCGATCAGCACGGCATTGCAGGCTGCCAACGCTACGTGGGACCGGCCGTCGAGCAACGTCAGTGGAAGATCGCGCCCTTGCAGCAGTTGCTCGATCTGCTCACGGCGTTGAGGGCTGGCACAGGGCAGCACGAAACGGATGTCGGGGCGCTCGGCCAGAAGGCGCTCGGCCGCGTCGAAAAACAGCGCACCGAGACGCCCGACCTCACCACCGCGACTGCCCGGCATCAACGCGACCACCGGGCCTTCGCCCAGGCCAAGTTCGGCGCGCGCCGCCAGTTGATCCGCCTGCAGTGGAATGGTGTCGGCCAACGGATGCCCGACGAAACGCACAGGCACGCCCTTCTCTTCATAGAAACGGGCTTCGAACGGCAGCAGCGTCAGCATCAGGTCGCAGCCTTCACGGATCTTCAGAACACGCTTCTGCCGCCACGCCCATACGGACGGGCTGACGTAATGAACGGTCTTGATCCCGGCCTGACGTAGCTTGAGCTCGATATTGAGGGTGAAATCCGGGGCATCGATGCCGATGAACACGTCGGGCTTTTCGTCGATGAGGGCCTGAATCAGCAACTTGCGACGGGCGAGCAGCTCCTTCAGGCGGCCCAGTACTTCCACAAGGCCCATGACCGACAGGCGCTCCATCGGAAAATACGACGTCATGCCCTGGGCTTCCATGAGCGGTCCGCCGACACCAATAAATTCGGCGTCCGGATGCCGCGCCTTGATTGCACGCATCAAACCGGAGCCGAGAATGTCGCCGGAGGCCTCTCCGGCCACCAGCGCAATACGCAAGCGGGCCATGGTCAGCGGGTGATGCCGCGAGTCGAAGACTGGATGGACTTGAGGAACAGCTCGACTTCGGGGAACTGCGCGGCGGGTTCGCTCAGCTCGACGATCGCCTGCTCCACGGTCAGGCCCTGACGGTAGACGGTCTTGTAGGCGCGGCGCAGCGCATGGATCGCTTCCTCGGAGAAGCCGCGACGGCGCATGCCTTCGAAGTTCATGCTACGGGCTTCGGCCGGGTTGCCGAACACGGTGACGAACGCCGGAACGTCCTTGCCGATGGCCGTGCCCATGCCGGAAAAACTGTGCGCGCCGATATGGCAATACTGATGCACCAGGGTGAACCCCGACAGAATGGCCCAGTCATCCACGTGCACATGGCCGGCCAGTGCGGTGTTGTTGACCAGAATGCAGTGATTGCCGATGACGCTGTCATGACCGATGTGCGCGTAGGCCATGATCAGGTTGTGATCACCGAGGGTGGTTTCGGCGCGGTCTTGAATGGTGCCACGGTGGATGGTCACGCCTTCACGGATGACGTTGTGGTCACCGATCACCAGACGTGTCGCTTCACCTTTGTATTTCAGATCAGGCGTGTCCTCACCTACCGAGGAAAACTGGTAGATGTGGTTGTGTTTGCCGATTTTGGTCGGGCCGCGCAGGATCACATGCGGTCCGATCACTGTACCCTCGCCGATTTCCACACCAGGTCCGACGATCGACCACGGGCCGACCTCCACATTGTCGGCCAGCACGGCCGTCGGATCGATGATTGCGCGAGAGTCAATCAAACTCATAGTTTGCGTTCCGCACAGATGATTTCAGCCGAGCAGACCGGCTTGCCATCTACCGATGCCTGGCATTCGAACTTCCAGATCTGACGCTTGCAGCTCAGGAATTTCGCTTCGAGGATCAGCTGATCCCCCGGCAGCACGGGCTGGCGAAAGCGCAGTTTGTCGGAACCGACGAAGTAATACAGGGTGCCGTCGGCAGGCTTCACATCGAGCATCTTGAAGCCCAGGATGCCGGCCGCTTGAGCCATGGCCTCAATGATCAGCACGCCCGGCATGATGGGGTGCTGAGGAAAGTGACCGTTGAAGAAAGGCTCGTTGATGCTGACATTCTTGTAGGCACGAATGCTCTTGGTCTCGACATCCAGCTCCACCACACGGTCCACAAGCAGGAACGGGTAACGGTGCGGCAGATATTCACGGATTTCGTTGATGTCCATCATTTCGAAGGGAAGCCTGTAGTAAAGAGTGGGAGGGCGCGACTAACGCGCGTCACTCCTCTAGCAAATCAAGGAGGCAGTTTATCGGCTGTGCACGCTTGATAAGAAAAAAGTATCAGCCATCAGATGAAGCTTTACCGCCTGAGGTCACTGCCTCGACAATCTTTTCCAGGTGCTGCAGACGTCGCGCCATGTCATCGAGATGACGCATGCGTGCCGCGCTCTTGCGCCACTCCGCCGCCGGCTGCATCGCCGTCCCCGAAGAATACGATCCAGGCTCGGTGATCGACCGGGTGACCATGGTCATGCCGGTGACGAAAACCCCGTCGCAGATCTCGATATGGCCCACCAGCCCGACACCGCCTGCGAGCATGCAATGCTTGCCGATCTTCGCGCTGCCCGAGATGCCGACGCACGCGGCCATGGCCGTGTGGTCGCCGATCTGGACGTTGTGAGCGATCTGAATCTGGTTATCCAGCTTCACGCCATTGCCGATGCGGGTGTCATCCATGGCACCGCGGTCGATGGCGGTGTTCACGCCAATCTCGACATCGTCACCGATGGTCACACCGCCAATCTGCGCGATCTTCTGCCAGACGCCTTTCTCGTTGGCAAAACCAAAACCTTCACCGCCCAGCACCGCACCGGACTGGATGACCACACGCTGCCCGATACGGACGTCGTGATACAGCGTGACGCGCGGGGCGAGCCAGCCGCCCTCGCCAATCACGCTGCGAGCGCCGATGAAGCAATGGGCGCCAATGGTCACACCGGCCGCAATCCGCGCGCCGCTTTCGATGACCGCATAAGCGCCAACGCTGGCCGCCGGGTCGACGAACGCATCCGGCGCTACCACGGCGGTCGGGTGTACACCGACGGCAGCCTTGGGCTTGGGATCGAACAGATGGGAAATACGGGCGTAGGCCAGATACGGATCAGGCACCAGCAATGCGTCAGCGGCATACCCTTCAGCATCCGCCGGCTTGAGCAGCACGGCAGCGGCCTGGGTGGTCGCGAGGAATTTTCGGTACTGAGGATTGGCCAGAAAGCTGACCTGATCAGGACCGGCTTCCTGCAAGGTCGCCAGTCCTGTGATTTGCTTGTCCGCCGGGCCACGCAGGGTGGCGCCGAGGAACTCGGCCAATTGGCCGAGTGTAATGGTCGCAGTCATTAACTTACTTCAGCTGGTTCATGCGCTCGATAACCTGGCGAGTGACGTCGTATTGCGGTTTGACGTCAATCACGGCACCGCGCTCGAACACCAGGTCAAAGCCGCCTTTCTTGATGACTTCTTCTACCGCCTGGTCCAGCTTCGGCTTGAGTTGCTTGAGCATGTCGCGGTCAGCAACAGCCTTGGCTTCGTTCAGTTCTTTGGACTGGAACTGGAAGTCACGGGCTTTTTGCTTGAAGTCCAGTTCCAGACGCTCGCGCTCAGGCTGGGCCATCTTGTCGCCACCAGCAACCAGACGATCCTGAATGCCTTTGGCGCTGCTTTCCAGCGCTTTCAGCTTGGTCAGCTGAGGACCGAATTTCTTCTCTGCATCCACTGCGTACCGCTTGGCTGCGTCGGATTCGAGCAGGGCCATCTGGTAGTTCAGTACTGCGATTTTCATGTCAGCAAATGCCGGGCCTGCGATCAGAACCGTTGCCAGCAATGCCAATTGGGTCAACTTACGCACGATGTAACTCCTACAGAATCCGTTGTCGTTAGCAGTGATCAGACCCTTAGAAGGTCTGACCGAGAGAGAATTGGAAGACCTGGGTTTCGGTGCTGTCGTCCGGTTTCTTGACCGGCATCGCCAGGGCAAAACTCAACGGACCCAGTGCAGTCACCCATGTCACGCCAACACCGACGGAGCTTGCAAGGCCGGACAGATCGGGGCCGTTGCACTGAACCTTCTGACCATCGGTCGTAGTTTTTTGGGGACCGCAGTTGGTGTTAAAGGTGTTACCCACATCCCAGAAGATCGAGGTACGCAGCGAACGCTGGTCCTTGATGAACGGCAGCGGGAACAGGATCTCGGCACCGCCAGTGATCAGAACGTTACCACCGAACGGCAGCGGGTCTTGATCCGGGTCAGCAATGGTCCCTGGCTTACCGCCGTTCTCAGGACTACGACTTGGTGTACTGCGCGGGCCCAGCGTGCTGTCCTTGAAGCCCCGAACCGAGTTGAAGCCACCGGCGTAGTAGTTCTCGTAGAACGGCAGACCGGAAGTCGAGCCGTAACCGTCGCCATAACCCAGTTCCGAGTGCAGACGCAGGGTGTAGTTATTGGTGATCGGGTGGAACAGCTGACCGCGATAATCAAGTTTGTAGAACGACAGGTCGCTGCCCGGAATAGTCGTTTCCAGCGTCAGGCTCTGGGAGCTACCACGGGTCGGCAGTGTGCCTTTGTTCAGCGTCGATTCGGACCAGCCCACCGACGCCTTGAAGTTGGTGAAGCTGTCGCCTTCCTTCTCGATGAAGTCGAAGATCTCGTCAACGGTGTATTTACCGGTGCTCAGCTCATCCTTCTGTACCGACAGGCCGAAGTTCAGGCGAGAAGTCTCGCTGATCGGGTAGCCCATGTTGATGCCGGCACCCAGGCTGTCAACCGAGTAGCTCGCCACGTCGACGTCGAGGTCGTCGTAGTCGGTCTTGCGGTAGAACGCGCTGTAACCAAGGCTCACACCGTCCGGCGTGAAATACGGATCGACGTAGCTGAAGTTGTAGCGGGTCTGGTATTCACTTTTGGTCAAACCAATGGTGACCTTGTTACCCGTACCCAGGAAGTTGTTCTGGCTGATGGAACCACCCAGGATCAGACCTGCGCTCTGCGCAAAGCCGACACTGGCGGTGATCGAACCGGACGCCTGCTCTTCAACGGCGTAGTTCACGTCAACCTGATCGTCGGTGCCAGGCACCGCAGGCGTTTCAACGTTCACTTCCTTGAAGAAGCCCAGACGGTCAAGACGGGTCTTGGACTGGTCGATCAGGTAAGTGGAAGCCCAGCCGCCTTCCATCTGGCGCATTTCGCGACGCAGCACTTCGTCCGCTGTCTTGGTGTTGCCACGGAAGTTGATGCGGTTGACGTAAGCACGCTTGCCCGGATCGACGACGAAAGTGATATCGACGGTGTGGTCTTCATCGTTCGGCGTCGGCACACCGTTGACGTTGGCGAAGGTGTAACCCTCGTTACCCAGACGGCGGGTGATCAGCTCGGAGGTGGTGGTCATCACCTTGCGGGAGAACACCTGGCCCGGCTTGACCAGCAGCAGCGATTTGACCTGATCTTCAGGGACCTTGAGGTCACCGCTCAGCTTGACCGACTTGACGCTGTACTTCTCGCCTTCATGAATGTTGACGGTGATGTACACGCTTTTCTTGTCGGGCGTGATGGATACCTGGGTCGAGGCGATATCCATGTTGATATAGCCGCGGTCGAGGTAGTAGGAACGCAGACGTTCCAGGTCGCCGGAGAGTTTCTCACGGGCGTACTTGTCGTCGTTTTTGAAGAAGGAAAGCCAGTTGGTGGTTTTCAGTTCGAACAGATCGACCAGATCGTCTTCAGGGAAGACCGAGTTGCCCACCACGTTGATGTGCTGGATGGCGGCAACTGCGCCCTCGTTGATGTTGATCTTCAGACCCACACGGTTACGCGGCTGCGGCACGACTTCGGTGGCGACTTCTGCAGAATAGCGGCCCTGGGCAACGTACTGACGTTGCAGCTCGTTGCGGACGCCTTCCAGCGTAGCGCGCTGAAAGATTTCGCCTTCGGCCAGACCGGACTGCTTCAGACCTTTCATCAGGTCCTCAGTGGTGATCGCTTTGTTGCCTTCGATCTCGATACTCGAGACCGACGGACGCTCCACAACTGTGATGACCAGGACGTTACCGTCGCGGCCCAGCTGGATGTCCTGGAAAAATCCGGTTTTGAACAGCGCGCGAGTTGCGTCGACAAGACGCCCATCATCGGCCTGTTCACCCACGTTCAACGGCAGCGCGCCAAACACGCTGCCGGCGGAAACCCGCTGCAGACCGTTGACCCGGATATCGGAGATAGTGAAGGACTCGGCGTGAACTTCGGCGATCATCAGTACGGCAAGAACCGCAGTTAGCAGCAGACGTTTCATGAAGTCCTTTCTTATTCCAACTGGCAATAAACAAACTGCCGCAAAATGCGGCAGATTCACAATTCGGCGTAGCTTTTACAGTCGTCCCAGATCGTTGACCAGTGCGAGCAACATCACTCCAACCACCAGACTGATACCGATCTGAACCCCCCAGCCCTGCACCCTCTCCGACAGTGGTCGACCACGCGCCCACTCGATCAGATAAAACAGCAAGTGCCCCCCATCCAGCACTGGTATGGGCAGCAAGTTGAGAACGCCCAGGCTTATGCTCAGATAAGCAAGGAAATTCAGGAAGTCACCTACGCCTGACTGGGCCGAAGCGCCCGCCACTTTAGCAATGGTTATCGGTCCGCTCAAGTTTTTTACCGAGAGCTCGCCGAACAACATTTTCTTCAGCGAATCGAGGGTCAGCACGCTCATGGTCCAGGTACGCCGCGCGCCTTCTGCGACGGCGGCTACAGGGCCATAGCTGACCTCGCGCAACATCTCCGGCGGCCAATCCACGCCTTTCACGCCGGCACCGAGATACCCGGTCGCCGCAGCGCCCTCGCCACGTGTCACCAGATCGACGGGCACCTCCAGCTGTGCGCCATCACGCTCGACGCGCACCGAAATCCGCGTATCGGGATGGACACGAACCCAGTCCACGACCTTTTGCCATTCGTCGACAGGCTCGTTATTAAGTGCCAGCAGTCGGTCGCCGGTTTTCAGCCCGGCGGTTTGTGCGGGGCCTTTCGGATCGAGCTCTGCCAGCACCGGCGGTAGCGCCGGACGCCACGGTCTAATACCCAGCGAACGAATCGGGTCCGGCTCGGCTGCACCCTTGAGCCAGTCGTTGAGCACCAGCGAACGCGGGGTTTCCACGTCGGAACCCTGCTCGCGAACCTTCAACGCGATGCTGCCGCTCTCACCCAGGCGACGTACCAGTTGCAGGTTCACACCCGCCCATCCGGTGACGGCCTCGCCATCAACCGAGACGATTTCCTGACCGGAATTGAGCCCGGCCTTCTCCGCAATACTGCCTGGCTCGACACCGCCCACGACGGGCCGAACCTGCTGGCTGCCCAGCATCGCGAGTACCCAGAAAAATACAATCGCCAGCAAAAAGTTGGCGACCGGTCCGGCAATCACGATGGCGATGCGCTGATAAACCGACTTGCGGTTAAAGGACTGGTCAGCCAGCTCGGGGGGAACGTCGCCCTCCCGTTCGTCGAGCATTTTCACGTAGCCGCCGAGGGGAATCGCCGCCACGACATACTCGGTGCCCTTGCGATCACGCCAGCGCAGCAGCGGCATGCCGAAGCCCACCGAGAAACGCAGGACCTTGACGCCACAGCGACGCGCCACCCAGAAGTGACCGAACTCGTGGAACGTCACCAGCACGCCCAGCGCAA
Organism: Pseudomonas sp. Ps21-P2; assembly: GCF_039672565.1. Taxonomy (NCBI): domain Bacteria; kingdom Pseudomonadati; phylum Pseudomonadota; class Gammaproteobacteria; order Pseudomonadales; family Pseudomonadaceae; genus Pseudomonas; species Pseudomonas sp. Ps21-P2. The sequence goes on along the minus strand of NZ_JBDFPL010000004.1, from coordinate 335,541 downwards.
CCAGGGTGCCGACAATCATATATAGCGCGCTCATCGCTGCTCTCCGGGTACCGATCTAGCGGTGCGTTGAAGCCCACATTGCATGCAAATCATCAAAAACACGACTGCCTGAACCGACCACCTAGCGACCATTGCGACCGAGCCACTGCTCGGCCAACGCGCGGGCACGTGCGTCGATCTCGAACACTGTCTCCAGCTCGGACACGGCGACGACAGGCTCAAGGTTCAGAACCTCGTCGATCATACTCGCGATTTCCGGATAGCGAATGCGCTTGTCCAGAAACGCAGCGACCGCGACTTCATTGGCTGCGTTCAGAACCGCAGGCGCACTGTCACCCGCCTCGGCAGCTTGCCGCGCCAGACGCAGGCATGGGAAGCGCACTTCGTCCGGTGCTTCGAAGTCCAGTCGCGCGATGCTGAACAGATCCAGCGGCGCGACGCCCGAGTCGATGCGCTCGGGCCAGGCCAGCGCGTGGGCAATCGGCGTGCGCATGTCGGGATTACCCAACTGCGCCAGCACCGAGCCGTCGACGTAATCGACCATTGAATGGATCACGCTCTGAGGGTGAATCACCACCTCAATCCGCGCAGGCGTCGTGTCGAACAGCCAGCAGGCTTCGATCAGCTCGAGGCCCTTGTTCATCATGCTGGCTGAATCGACGGAAATCTTGCGACCCATGGACCAGTTCGGATGGGCACAGGCCTGATCCGGGGAGACGTGCTCCAGCTCGGCGAGCGGTGTCTGACGGAACGGGCCACCGGATGCGGTCAGCAGAATGCGTCTGACGCCGACCTTCTCGAGACCACTTTCGTAATCACGGGGCAGGCACTGGAAGATCGCGTTATGCTCGCTGTCGAGCGGCAGCAGTACCGTGCCACTGCGGCGAACAGCCTGCATGAACAGGGCGCCGGACATGACCAGCGCTTCCTTGTTGGCCAGCAGAACTTTCTTGCCCGCCTCAACAGCGGCAAGGGTCGGGCGCAAACCGGCGGCACCGACGATGGCGGCCAGCACGGTATCCACCAGAGGGTGAGCAGACACTTCGCAGAGACCGCCCTCCCCCACGAGCACGCGGGTATCGAGACCGGCTGCGCGCAGGTCGTCCTGCAACTGGCGGGCGGCGGCCGTCGTCGGCACTACGGCAAACTGCGGGGTATGGCGAACGCACAACGCCAACAGCTCGGCCAGGCGCGTGTACCCCGTCAGGGCAAACACTTGATAACGCGCCGGATGCCGCGCGATGACGTCGAGCGTGCTCAAACCCACCGAGCCCGTCGCGCCCAGCACGGTAATGAGCTGAGGCGTACTCACATCACGCCCCAGTCTTTGGCGGCCCAGAGCAGCAAGGCGAACACCGGAATGGCGGCAGTCAGGCTGTCGATGCGATCCAGCACACCACCGTGGCCCGGGAGCAGGTTACTGCTGTCCTTGACCCCCGATTTGCGCTTGAACATGCTCTCAGTGAGATCACCGACGACCGAAATGAGCACGACAATCGCCGCGCACACCAAAGCGAAGATGATTTCGCTCAGCGACCAGCCACGATAGACGCCCACCGCCGCAGTGATCAGCAGACACGCCGCCAAACCACCGTAGAGACCTTCCCAGCTTTTACCCGGGCTGACTTTCGGCGCCAGCTTGCGCTTGCCGAATGCCTTGCCGGAGAAGTAGGCGCCGATGTCGGCACCCCACACCAGAATCATCACCGACAGAATCAGCCAGTTGCCCAGCGGCATCTGCTTGATCAGCACCAGGCCCTGCCAGGCCGGCAGCAATATCAGCAAACCGATCAGCAGTTTGCAGATAGCACTGGACCAATGCTCGCTGAACTCGGGATAGGTGAGCACCAGCCAGGTTGCCACCAGCCACCAGATCAGCGCCGCCACCAGCAACCAAGGCGCGAGGTCGGGTAGCAGGTACAACAGAAACAGCAGCGCAGCGACCACCACGGCGTACAGAACGCGGGCCGATTGGGCTTCGAAGCCGGAAAGACGCGCCCATTCCCAGGCGCCGAGTACGACGACCGCGCCGATGAACAACGCGAAGCTGCCGCCTGCCAGCAGAAAGAAGCCGCACAGGGCCAGCGGCGCAAGGATCAGCGCAGTGATGATTCGTTGTTTGAGCATTAAGCGCGGGCTCCAGCTTCTACCTGCTCGCTGGTTTTCCCGAAGCGGCGTTGGCGAGAAGCGAAATCGGCCAGCGCAGTGCGCATGGCATCGTGTTTGAAGTCCGGCCAGAACAGGTCGGAGAAATACAGCTCGGCATAGGCCAGCTGCCACAGCAGGAAATTGCTGATGCGGTGCTCGCCGCCCGTGCGGATGCAGAGGTCGGGCAACGGCAGGTCGCCGGTGGCCAGGCACGTTTGCAGCAGCTCCGGGGTGATGTCCTCCGGGCGCAAATGGCCGGCCTGAACTTCACGGGCCAGCCGCTGTGCAGCCTGAGCGATATCCCACTGACCGCCGTAGTTGGCGGCGATCTGCAGGACGAAGCGGCTGTTCTCAGCCGTACGCTGCTCGGCTTCGCGGATGGCAGCCTGCAGCTCGGGGTGAAACCGCGAACGGTCGCCGATGATGCGCAGGCTGATGCCGTTCTCGTTCAGGCGCTTGGTCTCGCGACGCAGCGCCGTGAAAAACAACTCCATCAGCGCGCCGACTTCTTCCGCCGGGCGCTGCCAGTTCTCGCTGGAAAACGCGAACAAGGTCAGCACCTCGACCTTGGCCTCGGCGCAGACTTCAATCACCGCACGAACAGCGTCGACGCCGGCCTTGTGGCCTGCTACACCGGGCAGCAGGCGCTTCTTGGCCCAGCGGTTGTTCCCATCCATGATGATCGCGACATGACGCGGCACCGATGCCGGCGCAGCCAGCTTTGTCTTATCCATGAAAGCTTCCCGGCCCTTATACGGCCATCAGGTCCGCTTCTTTGGACTTGGTCGCGGCGTCGATGTCCGCCTCAGCCTTGTCCGTCAGCTTCTGGATGTCGGCAGCGGCGCGGCGCTCTTCGTCTTCGCTGATTTCCTTGTCCTTGACCAGCTTCTTCAGTTCACCCAACGCGTCACGGCGGATGTTGCGCACGGCAACGCGGGCGTCTTCGGCGGCGCTGCGAGCCTGCTTGGTGAAGCCCTTGCGGGTCTCTTCCGTCAAGGCAGGCATGGAGATCAACAGCATCTCGCCCAGGTTGGTCGGGTTGAGGTTCAGGCCAGCGCTCTGAATGGCCTTGTCGACCGCAGAAAGCATGTTGCGCTCGAACGCCACGACCTGCAGCGTACGGGAATCCTTCACGGTGACGTTGGCGACGCCGCTCAGCGGGGTATCGGAGCCGTAGTACGGCACCATCACGCTGCCGAGAATGCTCGGGTGCGCCTTGCCGGTACGGATCTGGCCGAATGCATGGGCCAGGGACTCAAGGGATTTCTTCATCCGCTCTTGAGCGTCTTTCTTGATTTCGTTGATCATTGTTCGCCTTCCTCGATCAAAGTACCTTCCGCGCCGCCATGCACAATGTTCAGCAGGGCGCCGGGCTTGTTCATATTGAAGACACGCAGTGGCATCTTGTGGTCACGACACAGACAGATGGCTGTCAGATCCATTACACCCAGCTTGCGATCCAGCACTTCGTCATAGGTCAGACGATCGAACTTCTCGGCATGCGGGTCCTTGAATGGATCGGCAGTGTACACACCATCGACCTTGGTTGCTTTCAGCACGACATCAGCGTCGATCTCGATCGCGCGCAGGCACGCTGCGGAATCCGTGGTGAAGAACGGATTGCCGGTACCGGCCGCGAAGATCACGACTTCCTTGGCATTCAGGTGACGCATGGCCTTGCGCCGGTCGTAGTGATCGGTCACACCCACCATGGAAATGGCTGACATCACGATGGCCGAGATGTTGGCCCGCTCCAGCGCGTCACGCATGGCGAGCGCATTCATCACGGTGGCCAGCATGCCCATGTGGTCGCCCGTGACCCGATCCATGCCGGCCGCGCTCAGCGCTGCGCCGCGGAACAGGTTGCCGCCGCCGATGACCAGACCGACCTGAACACCGATGCCGACCAGCTGACCGACTTCCAGCGCCATGCGATCCAGCACCTTGGGGTCGATGCCGAACTCTTCCGACCCCATCAGGGCCTCGCCGCTGAGCTTGAGTAGAATGCGTTTATAGCGAGCTTGATAGCCACTGCCCTGCTGAGCCATTGCGAATCTCTCCTGCGGCGTTTGAAAAAAATCGTTCGAGTTGCGGGCCGTTTTCGGCCTGCGCTAACTCTAGGTCACTGCTTCAGGGAAATGCAGCCTCGTAGGCCCAGCCCCCTGCAAAAACAAATTCAGTGCAGCAATAACAATTCCGCGTACCGCTTTGACAAAGAGGCTGCGCGCGTTAGCGGGCAGCCTCTTCGGGGCGACAGTTGGAAAACCGTCTTATTGCTTGCTTGCAGCTACTTGAGCAGCGACTTCTTCAGCGAAGTTGTCGACTGGCTTCTCGATGCCTTCGCCCACTTTGAAGTAGGTGAAGGAAACGATTTCAGCGCCGGCTTTCTTGGCCAGTTCACCGACCTTGATTTCCGGGTTCTTGACGAACGCTTGCTCAACCAGGCTCGCTTCAGCCAGGAACTTGCTGATACGACCGCCAACCATCTTCTCAGCGATTTCAGCAGGCTTGCCTTTCAGCTTGTCTTCGTTCAACTGCATGAAGACATTCTTCTCGCGCTCGATCGCTTCTGGCGAAACGTCCGAAGGCAGCAGGAACTCAGGGTTGGTCGCTGCTACGTGCATGGCGATGTCTTTCGCCAGCTCTGCATCGCCGCCCTTGAGGACGACAACCACGCCGATCTTGTTGCCGTGCAGGTACGAACCCAGCACGTCGCCTTCGATGCGCGCCAGACGACGGATGTTGACGTTCTCGCCAACCTTGCCGACCAGCACCAGACGATCAGCTTCCATCGCTTCAACCAGAGGCTCAACGGTAGTCAGCTTGTCAGCGAAGGCTTTCTCGACGCTTTTAGCGACGAATGCCTTGAAGTCGTCCTGCAGAGCCAGGAAGTCGGTCTGGGAGTTGACTTCGATCAGGACAGCAGCTTTGCCGTCGTCCTTGATGGAGATGGCGCCTTCAGCAGCAACGTTGCCTGCTTTCTTGGCTGCCTTGATTGCGCCCGAAGCACGCATATCGTCGATGGCTTTTTCGATGTCGCCGCCAGCCTTGGTCAAGGCCTTTTTGCAATCCATCATGCCTTCGCCGGTACGCTCGCGCAGTTCTTTGACCAACGCTGCAGTAATCTCTGCCATTTCAAAATCCTCTTGGATAGGTCTTCAACCATTCCACCCGCAAGACGGGCGTTCAAATTCTTGAAAATCCATGGTGACTGCTGCACATGACAATAAGATCGATGGCAACGTCAGATGGTTTTCGAGGTGGCAAAAAGGGGGCCAAGCCCCCTTTTTGCGTACTGAGTCAACGCCAGGCGTTTGTTACTCAGCCTTCAACAGTTGCCGCTGGAGCTTCTTCAGCGTAAACGTCGGTGCCGCCAGCATTGTTGTTGCGACCACGGATCACAGCGTCAGCCATCGAACCCATGTACAACTGAATGGCGCGGATTGCGTCATCGTTGCCCGGGATGATGTAGTCAACGCCTTCAGGGCTGCTGTTGGTGTCGACAACACCGATGACCGGGATACCCAGCTTGTTGGCTTCGGTAATCGCGATGCGCTCGTGATCAACGTCGATAACGAACAGAGCGTCTGGCAGACCGCCCATGTCCTTGATACCACCCAGGCTACGATCCAGCTTTTCCAGATCGCGAGTACGCATCAGCGCCTCTTTCTTGGTCAGCTTGGTGAAAGTGCCGTCTTCTGCCTGGATTTCAAGATCACGCAGACGCTTGATGGAAGCGCGGATGGTCTTGAAGTTGGTCAGCATGCCGCCCAACCAGCGGTGATCGACGTACGGCGAACCGCAACGTGCTGCTTCTTCAGCGACGATCTTGCCAGCGGAACGCTTGGTGCCGACGAACAGGATCTTGTTTTTGCCCTGAGCCAGGCGCTCAACGAAAGTCAGAGCTTCGTTGAACATAGGCAGGGTTTTTTCAAGGTTGATGATGTGGATCTTGTTGCGCGCGCCGAAAATGTATTTACCCATTTTCGGGTTCCAGTAACGGGTCTGGTGACCGAAGTGCACACCGGCCTTCAGCATATCGCGCATGTTGACTTGGGACATGATAGTTCCTTGATAAGTCGGGTTAGGCCTCCACGTATCCCAATGACCAACCAGCGGCTTGAGCCGAAGGCACCCAGGTCATCGTGTCGACACGTGTGTGGGTTAGAGCTTTCGGGGCAGACCCCGTAAAGCGGCGCATTTTATATCACAAAAGACTGGATAACGGAACTCGAAATAAGAGCCTGTTTTTCCGACGCTTTTGTCCTCCTCGCGTTAACGGTCAGGCACCCTGTCCGCCGCGATCGGGGACGGGATGATAACCCGCCTGACGACGGTCTGGTAGAATCGCGTTTTTTCCGTATCAAGCCGTGGCCCCGCCGCGCCGAGAGAGCCTGTTTAATGACCGTGACACTGAAAACCCCCGAAGACATCGAGAAGATGCGCATTGCCGGCCGCCTGGCTGCGGACGTGCTGGAAATGATCGGCGACTATGTAAAGCCTGGCGTGACCACCGAAGAACTGGACCGCATCTGCCACGATTACATCGTCAACGAGCAGAAGGCCATTCCGGCGCCGCTGAATTACAAGGGTTTCCCGAAATCCATCTGCACCTCGATCAACCACGTGGTTTGCCACGGCATTCCGAACGAGAAGCCGCTGAAGAATGGTGACGTGCTGAACATCGACGTGACCGTCATCAAGGACGGCTACCACGGCGACACCAGCAAGATGTTCCACGTAGGCCAGGTGCCTGAATGGGCCGAGCGTCTGTCCCGCGTCACCCAGGAGTGCCTTTATAAAGGCATCGAAGTGGTCAAGCCCGGCGCGCATTTGGGCGATATCGGCGAAGTGATCCAGAAGCATGCCGAGAAGAACGGCTTCTCGGTCGTCCGCGAATACTGCGGCCACGGCATCGGCAAGGTCTTCCATGAAGAGCCACAAGTGCTGCACTACGGCAAGGCCGGGGACGGTGTGGAGCTGAAAGAAGGCATGACCTTCACCATCGAGCCGATGATTAACCAGGGCAAGGCCGACACGCGTCTGCTGGGCGACGGCTGGACAGCCATCACCAAGGATCGCAAGCTGTCGGCGCAGTGGGAGCACACCATTCTGGTGACCGCGACCGGTTATGAGATCTTCACCCTGCGCAGCGATGACACCATCGCCCGCACCTCGGCCTGATCGCAGAGTCTTTCGCCATCATGGTCCGTACAGCCAGCACGGTCGGTTTAGCACGGTCGGTATAGATAGAAGGAAAGCAGTTCGATGCCGCAGGTGGACCCAGATTTGTTCGATCGCGGCCAGTTTCAGGCCGAGCTGGCACTGAAGGCCAGCCCCATACCCGCCTTCAAGAAAGCCATCCGTCAGGCGCGCGAAGTGCTGGACGGACGCTTCAAGTCCGGCCGGGAAATTCGTCGGCTGATCGAAGACCGTGCCTGGTTTGTCGATAACATCCTGCAGCAGGCCTGGGATCAGTTCGACTGGAGCGAAGACGCCGACATCGCCTTGCTGGCGGTCGGCGGCTACGGTCGCGGCGAACTGCACCCCTACTCCGACATCGATCTGCTGATCCTGCTGGACAGCGCCGATCATGAGGTTTTCCGCGACTCCATCGAGCGCTTTCTGACGCTGCTGTGGGACATCGGCCTGGAAGTCGGTCAGAGCGTGCGCTCGGTGGACGAATGCGCCACCGAAGCCCGCGCCGACCTGACCGTCATCACGAATCTAATGGAAAGCCGCACGATTGCCGGTCCCGAGCGACTGCGTCAGCGCATGCTCGCCGTCACCAGCACCCGCGAAATGTGGCCGAGCAAAGAGTTCTTCCTGGCCAAACGCGCCGAGCAGAAGAACCGCCATCACAAGTATTTCGACACCGAATACAACCTCGAACCCAACGTCAAAGGCTCGCCCGGTGGCCTGCGGGATATCCAGACCATTCTCTGGGTTGCCCGTCGCCAGTACGGCACGCTGAATCTGCACGCACTGGCCGACGAGGGATTTCTGCTGGAGAGCGAAAACGCGCTGCTGGCCTCCTCACAGGAGTTTCTCTGGAAGGTCCGCTACGCGCTGCACATGCTGGCCGGGCGTTCCGAAGACCGTCTGCTGTTCGATTACCAGACCAGCATCGCGCGCCTGTTGGGCTACGAAGACAGCGACGCCAAGCTGGCCATCGAGCGCTTCATGCAGAAGTACTACCGGGTGGTCATGAGCATCGCGCAGCTCAGCGACCTGATCATTCAGCACTTCGAAGAAGTCATCCTGGCGGACGACGAAGGCACGGTCACCGAGACCATCAACTCGCGCTTCCAGCTGCATGACGGTTACATCGAAGCGACCCATCCGAACGTCTTCAAGCGCACGCCGTTCGCGATGATCGAGATCTTCGTGCTGATGGCGCAGCGCCCGGAAATAAAAGGCGTGCGGGCCGACACCATCCGGCTGCTGCGGGAACACCGCTACCTGATCAACGACGATTTCCGCAACGATATCCGCAACACCAGCCTGTTCATCGAGCTGTTCAAATGCGAGATAGGCATCCATCGCAACCTGCGGCGGATGAACCGTTACGGCATTCTCGGCCTGTACCTGCCGGAGTTCGGCCATATCGTCGGGCAGATGCAGCACGACCTGTTCCACATCTACACGGTCGATGCCCACACGCTGAACCTGATCAAGCACCTGCGTAAGCTGCAATACACGCAGGTGTCAGAGAAATTCCCGCTGGCCAGCAAGCTTATGGCCAAGCTGCCCAAGCCCGAGCTTATTTACCTGGCCGGGCTTTACCACGACATCGGCAAGGGCCGCGGCGGCGATCACTCGGAACTGGGCGCGGTGGATGCCGAAGCGTTTGGCATTCGTCATCACCTGCCCAATTGGGACACCCAGCTGATTGTCTGGCTGGTGCAGAACCATCTGGTGATGTCGACCACCGCCCAGCGCAAGGACTTGTCCGACCCGCAGGTGATTCACGACTTCGCCCAGTTCGTCGGCGATGAAGTGCACCTGGACTACCTCTATGTGCTGACCATCGCCGACATCAACGCGACCAATCCGACGCTGTGGAACTCGTGGCGGGCCAGCCTGCTGCGCCAGCTGTACACCGAGACCAAGCGCGCGCTCAAGCGTGGGCTGGAGAACCCGGTCGACCGCGAGGAGCAGATCCGTCGCACGCAAAGCGCCGCCCTGGATATTCTGGTGCGCAGCGGCACTGATCCCGACGACGTAGAGCAACTGTGGTCGCAACTGGGTGATGACTATTTCCTGCGTCACACCGCCGGCGACGTGGCCTGGCACAGCGACGCGATTTTGCAGCAGCCAGCCGATGGCGGCCCGTTGGTGCTGATCAAGGAAACCACCCAGCGCGAGTTCGAAGGCGGCACGCAGATCTTCATCTATGCGCCCGACCAGCACGACTTCTTCGCCGTGACCGTGGCAGCCATGGACCAGCTGAACCTGAACATCCACGACGCCCGGGTCATCACGTCCACCAGCCAGTTCACCCTCGACACCTACATCGTGCTCGACAGCGAAGGCGGTTCGATCGGTGACAATCCGGAGCGCATCAAGGCCATTCGCGAGGGCCTGACCGAGGCGCTGCGCAACCCCGACGATTACCCGACCATCATCAAGCGCCGCGTACCGCGCCAGCTCAAGCACTTTGCCTTCGCGCCCGTGGTGACGATTTCCAACGACGCGCAACGGCCGGTCACGGTGCTGGAGCTCAGTGCGCCGGATCGACCTGGACTGCTGGCGCGACTGGGCAAGATCTTCTTGGAGTTCGATCTGTCGTTGCAAAACGCCAAGATCGCCACGCTGGGCGAACGCGTGGAAGACGTGTTCTTTCTGACCGATGAAAACCACCAGCCGCTGTCCGACCCACAACTGTGTCGACGCCTGCAGGATGAAATCGTCGAGCAGCTCAGCGTCAATCCCGAGCCCGGCAGCGAGTTGCGCATCAGCATTTGAATCCGCCAGGACGGCACGACTTAACGACTTGATTCAACGGCGCCCTGCCACATCGTGAACACGAGTGCGGGCGCCCAGCCTTGAGAACGATTCGACATGAATAACGCCCTGCAGCAGCTTCAGCCCTACCCTTTCGAGAAACTTCGCGCGTTGCTCGGTGCCGTTACGCCGAATCCGGACAAACGTCCGATCGCCCTGTCGATCGGCGAACCCAAGCACAAATCGCCGGAGTTCGTCGCCAAGGCGCTGGCCGACAACCTCGATCAGATGGCGGTCTACCCGACCACGGCCGGAATTCCTGCGTTGCGTGAAGCCATCGCCACATGGTGCGAGCGCCGTTTCAGCGTGCCTGCCGGCTGGCTGGATGCCACCAAACACGTGCTGCCCGTCAACGGCACCCGTGAGGCGCTGTTCGCGTTTACCCAGACCGTCGTCAACCGCACTGACAACGGTCTGGTGGTCAGCCCCAATCCGTTCTACCAAATCTATGAAGGCGCGGCGTTTCTGGCCGGCGCCACTCCGCACTATCTGCCGTGCCTGGCCGAGCACGGTTTCAACCCGGATTTCGACGCGGTCAGCGCTGATGTCTGGGACCGCTGCCAGATTCTGTTCCTGTGCTCGCCGGGCAACCCGACCGGTGCGCTGATCCCGGTGGAAACCCTGAAAAAGCTCATCGCCCTGGCCGACAAGCACGATTTCGTGATTGCCGCGGACGAGTGCTACAGCGAGTTGTATTTCGACGAAGCGACCCCGCCGCCCGGCCTGCTCAGCGCCTGCGCCGAACTGGGTCGCCAGGATTTCAAGCGCTGCGTGGTCTTTCACAGCCTGTCAAAGCGCTCGAACCTGCCGGGCCTGCGCTCGGGTTTCGTCGCCGGCGATGCCGAGATTCTCAAGGCGTTTCTGCTCTACCGCACCTACCACGGCTGCGCGATGCCGGTGCAAACGCAATTGGCGAGCATCGCGGCCTGGAGCGATGAAGAACACGTGCGCGCCAACCGCACGCTGTACCGGGAAAAGTTTGACGCCGTGCTGGAAATCCTTAGCCCGGTCATGGATGTGCAACACCCGGACGGCGGTTTCTATCTGTGGCCCAGCGTCGGGACTGATGACGCAGCGTTCTGCCGGGATCTGTTCGTCACCCAGCACGTGACGGTGGTGCCAGGCTCCTACCTGTCCCGCGAGGTCGACGGCTTCAATCCCGGCGCCGGTCGCGTGCGCATGGCACTGGTTGCACCGCTGGCCGAGTGCATCGAAGCCGCGCAGCGCATCCGGGATTTCATGACGAGCCGTTGATTTCCTGCTGACACTCTACGCACTGAGGCCAGCCTCTAGCCTCAGTGCGCCAGACCCAGATTGGCTTCGTTCAAATCGAGTTCTGCCAGCACCAGGCGAAGCACGTCATCGCCGATCTGGTGATGGCGGTGCAGGTCGTACAGCTTCAGGCGCTGAGCACGCAGGGCGTTAAGGCGCATGCGCTTTTCCAGTTGATCCATTTGAAACGCCAGGGCCTGAGCCTCGGCGGTGTCATTGAAGATATCCAGACGCTGGCGGTATTCGGACATGATCCGCGCCTTCACTTCCATGGCGAGGACCGCTTGCGCGGCGTCGGGCGAATCCGTCGCTGCCGGGATCGCCTCATTCTCCAGTGTCTGAATCGCCGCCTGAGCCGTGCGCTTCCAGGCGTCTCGCACTTCGCGCTTCATGCGCATGTCCGGCTCACTGACCTGCCCACGCAGGAGCACCGGCAAGCCAATGCTCGCCGACACCAGCGACAGCAGAATCACCCCGGCGGCAATGAAAATCAGCAAGTCCCGCTCGGGAAAGTCGACGCCGGCGCTGATCAGCATCGGCACCGACAACGTACCCGCTAGCGTGACAGCACCGCGCACCCCGCCCACGGTCAGCAGCAATGACGACCGGGTCGACAGATCCAGGGTGCCGTCGCCCCTGCCGCGCCAGCGCCGGATCTGGATCATCAGCCGCCAGACGCTTTGCACCCAGATGAAACGCAGCGCCGCCAGCACGACGAAGATTACCAGCACGTCAAGGCACCGCCACAACAGGGTCGGCCACAGGGTGGCTTCGTGGTGGGTAACGGCGGTGATGATGTCGGGCAACTGCAAGCCCAGCAGCAGGAAGATCAGGCCGTTGAACGCAAATTCCAACAGGGTCCATACGCTGCGATTGAGCAGTCGAGTAGTGGTCTGGCGCGGCAGCAGATCGACCCAGCTTTGCATCATCCCTGCCGCCACCGCCGAGAGAATTCCGGACAGCTCAAGGCGCTCGGCCAGCACGTAAGCGGCGAACGGCAGCAGCAACATGAAGACGACGTGGGTTGCTGGATCATCCCAGCCCCGGGTGATCATCCAGCTGCGCAGGCGACCCACCACCCAACTCAGCGCAACGCCCACGGCCAGACCACCGCAGGCGACCAGCACGAAATTCAGGCTGGCATCGGTCAGGGAAAACACCCCGGTGATGGCGGCTGCCAGCGCGAACTTGAAAGTGACCAGGCCGGTCGCGTCATTCATCAATGCTTCGCCCTGGAGCATGCGCATGATCGGCACGGGCAGCCGGTCCTGGGCGATGGCCGAGACCGCCACGGCGTCCGTCGGCGACAGCACGGCCGCCAGCGCAAACGCGACGGGCAAGGGAATTGAAGGCAGCAGCCAGTGGATGAAGTAACCGGCGCCGATCACCGTAAAAATCACCAGCCCGACCGCGAGGGTCAGAATCGCGCCGCGGTAGCGCCAGAGGTCGCGCTTGGGCATCCGCCAGCCATCGGAAAACAGCAGCGGCGGCAGGAACAGAAACAGGAACAGCTCAGGGTCGAGCGCCACGTGCAGGCCCAGGGTCGGCCATGCCAGCAAGGCGCCCGCGGCGATCTGCACCAGCGGCAACGGCAGCGGAATCAACCGGGCGAGCAATCGCGAGACACCTACCAGCGTCAACAAGATAAGGACGGTATAGGCTGTTTGCATTGCGTGTTTCCCCAAGCGTTGACTCATGACTGACATCGGCAACAGACCCGATGCGTCCGGCAAAGTGCCCCTCTTGGCGGCTGTGATGGTCATGGGGTGTTGATACATCAGTCGTGGTCGGCCGGCGTCGCCAGCGTTCATCGCCCGTAAACCTGCCTCAAATGGACAAAGCGTCGGCCCGCCGCACTTACCCGGCGTGTACGTGGCATAATCCTCCACCGTTTTTTTCAACCGTCCCGAAAGGAGCAGGCCCATGGCCAAGGAAACCCACACGTTGCACCTGTTTGGGATCAAGGCGTGCGACACGATGAAGAAGGCGCGCACCTGGCTCGATGAAAAATCGGTGAATTACGATTTCCACGACTACAAGACCCAAGGCATCGATCGCGACCACCTGACCCGTTGGTGCAATGAGCATGGCTGGCAGACGGTACTCAACCGCGCCGGCACGACCTTTCGCAAACTGGACGAGGCGCAGAAAGCCGACCTCGATCAGGAAAAGGCCATTGAGCTGATGCTCGCTCAGCCCTCGATGATCAAGCGCCCGGTGCTGGATCTTGGCGACAAAACCCTGATTGGCTTCAAACCCGAACTGTACGCTGCGGCTATCGCCTGATTGAGATAGCCCTAAATAACGAGGTATCTGCATGTCCACTTCTCTGTTCAGCCTGGCCTTTGGCGTTGGCACACAAAACCGTCAAGGCACCTGGCTGGAAGTTTTCTACGCCCTGCCGCTGCTCAACCCGTCGGCTGAAATCGTCGCTGCCATCGCGCCGATCCTGGGCTACACCGGTGGCAATCAGGCCATCGCATTCAACACCGATCTGTCCTCGCGTCTGGCCAATGCCCTCAAAGGCATCGACGACGCCCAGGCTGCGCTGCTGACCCGACTCGCCGAGAGCCACAACCCTCTGGTTGCCACGCTGCTGGCCGAGGACACCGCACTGACCTCCACCCCCGAGGCTTACCTCAAGCTGCATCTGCTGTCCCATCGACTGGTCAAGCCCCACGGTTTGAGCCTGGCCGGCGTGTTCCCGCTGCTGCCGAACGTCGCGTGGACCAGCCAGGGCGCCATCGACTTGGGCGAACTGGCCGAGCGTCAGCTGGAAGCCCGCCTGAAAGGCCATTTTCTGGAGGTCTTCTCGGTGGACAAATTCCCGAAAATGACTGACTACGTCGTGCCAGCCGGTGTGCGCATCGCTGACACCGCGCGCGTACGTCTGGGCGCCTACATTGGCGAAGGCACCACCGTGATGCACGAAGGCTTCGTCAACTTCAACGGCGGCACCGAAGGCCCGGGCATGATCGAAGGTCGCGTGTCGGCTGGCGTGTTCGTCGGCAAGGGTTCGGACCTGGGCGGCGGTTGCTCGACCATGGGCACGCTGTCGGGCGGCGGCAACATGGTGATCAAGGTCGGCGAAGGATGCCTGATCGGGGCGAACGCCGGCATCGGCATTCCGTTGGGCGATCGCAACACCGTTGAAGCCGGTCTGTACGTTACCGCCGGCACCAAAGTGGCGCTGCTGGACGACAAAAACGAGCTGGTCAAGGTCGTCAAGGCTCGTGAGCTGGCCGGTCAACCGGACCTGTTGTTCCGTCGCAACTCGCAGACCGGCGCGGTGGAGTGCAAATCCCACAAGTCGGCCATCGAGCTGAACGAAGCGCTGCACGCTCACAACTGATCGATGCTGCGTGCGGGTTCGGTGTCCCTCGGGGCTCCGAGTCCGCCTCAACGAGCGTGACTGATATGCCCCTCATTTCTCCCTGGCGCGCTGACTTTCCGGCCATCGACGCCCTGCAACGGCAAGGCCAGACCTACCTGGACAGCGCCGCCACTGCACAAAAGCCCCACGCCCTGATCGACGCCACGGTGCATTACTACGCCAACGGCGCAGCGAATGTGCATCGCGCCCAGCACCTGCCGGGCGCCATGGCGACCCAGGGCTTCGAGGACACGCGACGCAAGGCCGGCGAATGGCTGAATGCCGGAGCGTCCGGGCAGATCGTTTTCACCCACGGCGCCACGTCCGCGTTCAACTTGCTCGCTTACGGCCTGGAGCACGTGTTTCAGGCCGGCGACGAGATTGTCATCAGCGCCCTGGAGCATCACGCCAATCTGTTGCCCTGGCAGCAGCTGGCCCTGCGTCGCGACCTGAAGCTGGTGGTGCTGCCCGTCACCGAGGCCGGCGTGATTGATGTAGAGGCCGCCGCCGGGCTGATCACTTCACGCACCCGTTTGCTGGCGGTCAGTCAGTTGTCCAACGTGCTCGGCACCTGGCAGCCGGTTCGGCAACTGGTCGCGCTGGCCCAGGCCCATGGCGCGCTGACGGTGATTGATGGCGCCCAGGGTGTCGTCCATGGACGACACGATGTGCAGGACATCGGCTGCGACTTCTACGTGTTTTCCAGCCACAAGCTCTATGGCCCGGATGGCGTGGGCGTGCTGTTCGGGCGACATGACGCATTGGCGCGGTTGCAGCACTGGCAGTTCGGCGGCGAGATGGTCCTGCAGACCGGCTATCAGACGGCAACCTTTCGCCCTGCGCCGCTGGGCTTCGAAGCGGGCACGCCGCCCATCAGCGCGGTGATCGGTCTCGGCGCGACGCTGGATTACCTCAACGGCCTCAATCAGTCCGCCGTCGCCGAATACGAAGCGTGCCTGCATGAGCGGTTGCGCGCTGGGTTGATGCTGCGCGACGGTGTGCAGGTGCTGGGTGATCCCCATGTGGCGCTGGTGAGTTTCGTGGTCGAGGGCGTGCACAACGCCGATCTTGCGCACCTGCTGACCGAGCAAGGCGTCGCGGTTCGCGCCGGTCACCACTGCGCCATTCCGTTGATCAGTGGCTTGGGCCTCTCAGGCGCGATTCGGGTGTCGCTGGGGCTGTACAACGATTCCGGGGACCTGGAGCGATTTTTCACCGCACTGGATCAAGCGCTGGAGTTGTTGCGATGAGCCTGCCGACCGATGCCCGCACGGCGCTGGAAACCTTCAACGAGTCACTGAGCTGGGAGCAGCGCGCACGATTGCTGATGCAATGGGGAGACCGCCTGCCCCCCATGAGCGACGATGAAAAGACCGACGAGCATTTGGTAGACGGCTGCGAGAGCAAGGTCTGGCTGGTGGGCGACGTGATCGACGGCCACTGGCAGTTCCGCGCCGCCAGTGACGCGCGCTTGATTCGGGGTCTGGTGGCGCTGTTGCTGGCCCGGGTCAACGGCCTGTCGTTGCAAGAACTGCAGCAGGTGGGCCTGGTGGAGTGGTTCACGCAGCTGGGCTTGAGCCGTCAGCTGTCGGCATCCCGCAGCAACGGGCTGAATGCGGTGCTGCAGAAGATGCGGCAGCTCGCACGGTAGAAATTCCCCGTCGTCCAGGCGCCGCGCTGTTGCGCAGCAAACATGAGACTTGGTGGAGCGAGCTTGCTCGCGAAAGGATCGTTCAACTGCTGGATATTTAGCGGATGTACCGGCCTCTTCGCGAGCAAGCTCGCTCCCACAATGGGTTCCGAGCAACTGTTTAGAATCTTCGGCGTACACAAAACCTGTGGGAGTGAGCTTGCTCACAAAAGGATCTTTCAACCACTGGATATTTAGTGGATGTACCGGCATCTTCGCGAGCAAGCTCGCTCCCACAGGTAGTTCATCTGCAGGACCATCGGCGGGGGTTCACAAAGGATACGCCAGCATGACTGCCCCTCTGTCGTCAGGCCGTTGGCTGCGCCTTGGCGCGCTCCGACGGCCGTCGCACGCCGGCGACGATTTTGTCCACGGCTTTGGTCGCGGCGACCATCCCGAATGTGGCAGTGACCATCATCACCGCGCCGAAACCACCTGCGCAGTCCAGCTTCACGCCGTCGCCGACGAAGCTTTTCTGCAGGCAGATGCTGCCGTCCGGCTTGGGGTAGCGCAGTTGCTCGGTGGAGAACACGCACGGCACGCTGTAATGGCGGGTGACGGTGCGGGAAAAGCCGTAGTCCCGGCGCAGGGTCGAGCGCACCTTCGACGCCAACGGGTCGTTGAACGTGCGGTTGAGGTCGCAGACCTGAATCAGGGTCGGGTCGATCTGCCCGCCTGCGCCGCCGGTGGTGATGATCTGGATCTTGCGCCTTTTGCACCAGGCGATCAGCGCGGCCTTGGCATTGACGCTGTCGATGCAATCGAGCACACAGTCGATGTCCGGCGTGATGTATTCGGCCATGGTGTCGCGGGTGACGAAGTCGGCGACGGCATGAACGACGCAGTCGGGATTGATCTCACGCAGGCGGTCGGCCATGACCTCGACCTTGGCGCGGCCAACGGTGCTGCTCAGGGCGTGCAACTGGCGGTTGCTATTACTGACGCAGACGTCGTCCAGATCAAACAGGGAAATCTCGCCCACGCCACAGCGCGCCATGGCTTCCGCCGCCCAGGAACCCACGCCGCCGATGCCGACCACCGCCACATGGGCCGCGCGCAGGCGTTCCAGGCCCTCGATGCCGTACAGGCGGGCAACGCCAGCGAAACGCGGATCTTCTGTGCTCATGACTAATACCCCAAAAAACCGGCGCGCATTATAGGCCCTGGCGGCGATTCGCAAAGCGCTGAGTGGCAGTCGTTTGGTCTGAAAGTCGCCCCGTTCCCCACAAGCCACCCACGAACACGCAAAGCCCTACAGCCACGGCCGAACAGAACTTCAACACGTGTCGGTTGCCAAAGTTCTGGCCCGCTGTACCCTGTCACTCCTCCCCGTTCCCCTCTTGGAACCTGAAGCACCTATGTCATCGCGTAAATTTGGACTCAACCTCGTTGTCGTCGTGGCGATTGCTGCGCTGTTTACCGGCTTCTGGGCGCTGATCAACCGCCCCGTCACCGCGCCCAACTGGCCGGAGCAGATCTCCGGCTTTTCCTATTCGCCTTTCCGGCTGGGCCAGAATCCACAAAAAGATCTCTACCCGTCCGACGAAGAAATGCGTCAGGACCTGGAGCTGATGAGCAAGCAGACGGACAACATCCGTATCTACTCGGTGGACGGCACGCTCAAGGACATCCCCAAGCTGGCCGAGGAATTCGGCCTGCGGGTGACCCTCGGTATCTGGATCAGCCCGGACCTGGAGCGCAACGAACGCGAGATCACCACGGCGATCGAGCTGGCGAATACAACGCGCAGTGTGGTTCGCGTGGTGGTCGGCAACGAAGCGCTGTACCGCGAAGAGATCAAACCCAAAGACCTGATGGCCGCCCTCGACCGCGTGCGCGCCGCCGTCAAAGTCCCGGTGACCACGTCCGAGCAGTGGCATATCTGGGAGAAATACCCGGAACTGGCCAAGCACGTTGACCTGATCGCCGCGCACATCCTGCCGTACTGGGAATACATCCCGATGGATAAAGCCGGGCAGTACGTGCTCGACCGCGCCCGCGAACTGAAACGCATGTTCCCGAAAAAGCCGCTGCTGCTCTCTGAGGTCGGCTGGCCGAGCAATGGCCACATGCGCGGCGGTGCGGACGCCACCCAGGCGGATCAGGCGGTTTACCTGCGCACGCTGGTCAACAAGCTCAACCGTCAGGGCTTCAACTACTTCGTGATCGAGGCCTTCGATCAGCCGTGGAAAGCCAGCGACGAAGGATCGGTTGGTGCCTATTGGGGCGTGTACAACGCCGCCCGCCAGCAGAAATTCAATTTCGAAGGCCCGGTGGTCGCGATCCCGCAATGGCGCGTGCTGGCAATCGGCTCGGCAGTGTTGGCAATGCTGGCCCTCGCCTTGCTGCTGATTGACGGCTCGGCGCTGCGTCAGCGTGGCCGCACATTCCTGACCTTTATCGCCTTCCTGTGCGGTTCGGTTCTGGTCTGGATCGGCTATGACTACAGCCAGCAATACAGCACCTGGTTCAGTCTGCTCGTAGGATTTTTACTGGCGCTGGGCGCGTTCGGCGTGTTCATCGTGCTGCTGACGGAGGCCCACGAACTGGCCGAAGCGGTGTGGACGCACAAGCGTCGTCGCGAATTCCTGCCCGTTGAAGGGGATTCGGCCTACAGGCCGAAAGTGTCGATTCATGTGCCCTGCTACAACGAGCCGCCGGAGATGGTCAAACAGACCCTCAACGCACTGGCCGCGTTGGATTACCCGGATTTCGAAGTGTTGCTGATCGACAACAACACCAAGGACCCCGCCGTGTGGGAGCCGGTCAAGGCCCACTGCGAAATGCTCGGCCCGCGCTTCAAGTTTTTCCACGTCGCACCGCTGGCCGGGTTCAAGGGCGGCGCCCTGAACTACCTGATCCCGCACACGGCGCCGGACGCCGAAGTGATTGCCGTCATCGACTCGGATTACTGCGTCGACCGCAACTGGCTCAAGCACATGGTTCCGCACTTCGCCGATCCGAAAATCGCCGTGGTGCAGTCGCCGCAGGACTACCGCGATCAGCACGAAAGTGCGTTCAAGAAGCTCTGCTACTCGGAATACAAAGGCTTCTTCTACATCGGCATGGTTACCCGCAACGACCGCGATGCGATCATTCAGCACGGCACCATGACCATGACCCGTCGCTCGGTCCTGGAAGAACTGGGCTGGGCGGACTGGTGCATCTGTGAAGACGCCGAGCTGGGCCTGCGCGTGTTCGAAAAAGGCTATTCGGCCGCGTACGCCCACAACAGCTTCGGCAAGGGCCTGATGCCCGACACCTTCATCGACTTCAAGAAGCAGCGTTTCCGCTGGGCCTATGGCGCGATTCAGATCATCAAGCGTCACGCCGCCAGCCTGCTGCGTGGCAAGGACACCGAACTGACCCGCGGCCAGCGTTATCACTTCCTCGCGGGCTGGCTGCCGTGGGTGGCCGATGGCATGAACATCTTCTTCACGGTCGGCGCACTGCTGTGGTCGTCGGCGATGATCATCGTGCCCAACCGTGTTGACCCGCCGCTGCTGATTTTCGCGATTCCGCCGCTGGCGCTGTTCTTCTTCAAGGTCGGCAAGATCATCTTTCTGTACCGTCGCGCCGTGGGCGTGAACCTCACGGACGCGTTCTATGCGGCGCTTGCGGGACTGGCGTTATCCCACACCATCGCCAAAGCGGTGCTGTACGGGTTCTTCACCACCAGCATCCCGTTCTTCCGCACCCCGAAAAACGCCGAAAGCCATGGCTTGCTGGTGGCGATTTCCGAGGCCCGCGAAGAGCTGTTCATCATGCTGATGCTGTGGGGCGCCGCGTTGGGCATCTGTTTGGTGCAGGGTCTGCCGAGCAACGACATGCGCTTCTGGGTCATCATGCTGCTGGTGCAATCGCTGCCGTATCTGGCGGCGCTGGTCATGGCGTTTCTGTCTTCACTGCCGAAACCAAAACCGGCCGACGAACCCGCTACCGCCTGAAACAATGGGCCGCTGTACTAAACGGCGGCCTTCGGGTCGCCGTTTTGCTTTAAGCTATTGGCCGGTTTATCGCCTTGCCTTCACTCAATATCTCGGACCTTTCATGACAGCCCCAGCCGACCTCTCGCCCACGCTGCAACTCGCCTGCGACCTGATCCGTCGCCCATCCGTCACGCCACTGGACGCCGACTGCCAGGCCGTGATGATGAAACGCCTGAGCGATGCCGGTTTTGCCCTGGAGCCGATGCGCATTCAGGATGTGGACAACTTCTGGGCCACCCACGGCAGTCAGGACGGTCCGGTGTTGTGCTTCGCCGGTCACACCGATGTGGTGCCGACCGGCCCGGTTCAGGCCTGGCAGAATGATCCGTTCAGCGCGCTGATCGACGAAGACGGCATGCTCTGCGGCCGTGGCGCGGCGGACATGAAAGGCAGCCTGGCGTCGATGATTGTCGCCACCGAGCGTTTCGTCGCCGATCACCCGAACCACAAGGGCAAAGTGGCCTACCTGATCACCAGCGATGAAGAAGGCCCGGCCCACCACGGCACCAAAGCGGTGGTCGAGCGTCTGGCGGCGCGCAAGGAACGTCTCGACTGGTGCATCGTTGGCGAACCGTCGAGCACGACGCTGGTGGGCGATGTGGTCAAGAACGGCCGTCGCGGCTCACTGGGCGCAACCCTCACCGTCAAAGGCATTCAGGGCCACGTCGCCTACCCGCATCTGGCGAAAAACCCTATTCATCTGGCAGCGCCTGCGCTGGCTGAGCTGGCTGCCGAGCACTGGGACAACGGCAATGACTTCTTCCCGCCGACCAGCTTCCAGATTTCCAACCTGAATTCCGGCACCGGCGCCACCAACGTGATCCCGGGGGATCTGGTGGCGGTGTTCAATTTCCGTTTCTCCACCGAATCCACCGTCGAAGGCCTCAAGCAACGCGTCGCCGCGATTCTCGACAAGCACGACCTGGACTGGCACGTGGAATGGGCGCTGTCCGGCCTGCCGTTCCTCACCGAACCGGGCGCGCTTCTGGACGCGGTGTCGGCGAGCATTAAACACGTCACCGGCCGCGAGACCCGCGCTTCCACCAGCGGCGGTACGTCGGACGGTCGCTTCATCGCCACCCTCGGCACCCAAGTGGTCGAACTGGGGCCGGTCAATGCGACGATCCATCAGGTCAATGAACGCATCCTCGCCAGCGATCTCGACGTGCTGACCGAGATCTACTACCAGACCCTGGTCAAGTTGCTCGCCTGATGCTGACCTGCCCGATCTGCTCCGCCCCGCTCGATTCAGCGGATAACGGCGTTGTGTGCCCCGCCGGGCACCGCTTCGACCGCGCCCGTCAGGGGTATCTGAATCTGCTGCCCGTGCAGCACAAGAACAGCCGCGACCCTGGCGACAATCAGGCCATGGTCGAGGCGCGGCGCGACTTCCTCAACGCCGGGCATTACGCGCCAGTTGCCAAGCGTCTCGCCGAACTGGCTGCCGAGCGTGCCCCCGCGCACTGGCTCGACATCGGGTGCGGCGAGGGCTATTACACCGCCCAGATTGCCCAGGGTCTGCCCGACGCAGACGGCTACGCGCTGGACATCTCCCGCGAAGCGGTGAAGCGCGCCTGCAAGCGTGACCCGAACATCACGTGGTTGATTGCCAGCATGGCGCGCGTGCCACTGCCGGAGGCGAGCATGCAGTTCATCGCCAGCGTGTTCAGCCCGCTGGACTGGGCCGAGGCCAAGCGTCTGCTGTCGCCGGGCGGCGGCTTGATGCGTGTAGGACCGACCAACGATCACCTGATGGAATTGCGCCAGCGCCTGTACGACGAAGTCCGCGATTACAGCGATGACAAGCACCTGGCGCTGGTGCCGGAAGGGATGAGCCTGCAGCACAGTGAAACGTTGCGTTTCACCCTGACACTGGTGGACGGCCAGGCCCGTGCCAATCTGCTGGCCATGACGCCCCACGGCTGGCGCGCCAGTGCCGAACGTCGTGCGAACGTGGTCGAGCAGGCCGAGCCGTTCGAGGTCACGGTGTCCATGCGCTACGATTATTTCGTCCTGAACTGACGGCTCGAAGCACCCGAACAGACTGAATCCGCGAGTGGATTTTCCAGAACAATCAAGAGGCATCCATGCGCCAACCCGATATCGAGATTTACCTGAAAGACGCTGACGTTGACCACAAGGCGATTACTGCCTGGCTGACCGCGGCCATCGGCCCTTGTACCGAATGGACGCAGAAAGGCCAGACCTGGAAATGCCAGGCGGGCGACGTGCCCATCACCTGGATTCCCAAGGCCGTCGGCAAGTGGAACAGCCTGTGCCTGGACAGCGACAAAACCCCGTGGGAAGACGATATCGCCTGCGCCCGCGCCGCCTTTGCCGCGCTGAACGTTGAAGTGCGTTGCGCGCCGGGAACGTGGGTCGAGGAAGAGAGTGACGCCGAAGCCGATCAATGGATTCGCATCAGCGTTGATGGTGAAGAAGAAATCACCTGGCATACGTCCTGAGACGTCATCCTGACGGTCGCCCGCGCCGCTTTGCCCATCCCCACCAGATGCGGCAAACTGGCGGCCTCGCGGGCGTCGCCCCTCTCAGCAGAATTCTATGACCCGTTCCCCGTTTCGCCGTCTTGTATTCGGCACCGTGCGCCGCCTGCTTTACCTATGGGTGCGCTCGGAGACGATCAACCAGTCGTCCTTCACCCTCAATCTCGACCGCAGCCGCCCGGTTTTCTATGCGCTGCAAAACCCTTCCATGAGCGATCTTGCGGTCCTCGACACCGAATGCCGCAAGGCCGGTCTGCCGCGCCCGGTGCTGTCCGTGGCCGTCGGCAATCTGACCGAGCCGGCTGCGTTTTTCTACCTGACCCCCGAGCCTGACTGGCTGGGGCGCCACGACAAACGCGGCGCGCCACCGACCCTTGAACGTCTGGTCAGCGCGGTCACGCAAAATGCTACGGAAGACGCGCAAATCATTCCGGTCAGCGTGTTCTGGGGTCAGTCCCCGGACAAGGAAGACAGCCCGTGGAAACTGCTGTTCGCCGACAGCTGGGCAGTGACCGGGCGTCTGCGTCGTCTGGTGACCATTCTGATCCTGGGCCGCAAGACCCGCGTGCAGTTTTCGGCGCCGGTTCATCTGCGCGAGCTGGTCGATCAGAATAAGGGCTACGAGCGCACGGTGCGCATGGCTCAACGCCTGCTGCGTGTGCATTTCCGCAACCTGAAAACGTCGGTGATCGGCCCGGACCTTTCGCACCGTCGCCATCTGGTCAAAGGGCTGGTGGCGGATCCGCTGGTCAGGCAGGCCATTCTCGACGAGGCCGCACGGGAGAAAATCACCGAAGCCAAGGCCCGGGAAAAAGCCCTGCATTACGGCAACGAGATCGCCTCGGACTACACCTACACCGCCATCCGTTTCCTGGAAGTGGTGCTGAGCTGGTTCTGGAACAAGATTTACGACGGCATCAAGGTCAGTCACCTGGAGGGCGTGCAGAACGTCGCCCAGGGCAACGAGATCATTTATGTGCCGTGCCACCGCAGCCACATCGACTACCTGCTGCTGTCGTACCTGTTGTTTCGCAACGGCCTGACCCCGCCGCACATTGCCGCGGGCATCAACCTCAACATGCCGGTCATCGGCGGCCTGTTGCGGCGCGGCGGCGCGTTTTTCATGCGCCGTACGTTCAAGGGCAATCCGCTGTACACCGCGGTGTTCAACGAATACCTGCACACGCTGTTCACCAAGGGCTTCCCGGTCGAGTACTTCGTCGAAGGCGGACGTTCGCGGACCGGGCGCATGCTGCAGCCCAAGACCGGAATGCTGGCGATCACCCTGCGCAGCTTCCTGCGCAATTCGCGCATGCCCATCGTGTTCGTGCCGGTCTACATCGGTTACGAACGCGTGCTGGAAGGCCGGACCTATCTGGGGGAGCTGCGCGGTGCGGCGAAGAAGAAAGAGTCAATCTTCGACATCTTCAAAGTCATCGGCGCGCTGAAGCAGCGCTTCGGCCAGGTCTCGGTCAACTTCGGTGAGCCGATCAAGCTCACCGAGTTTCTCGACCACGAGCAGCCGGACTGGCGCACTCAGGAACTGGGCCCGGTGTTCAAACCGGACTGGCTCCACGAGACCACCCACCGTCTGGGCGAACGCGTGGCCCGCCACCTGAACGAAGCCGCAGCGATCAACCCTGTAAATCTGGTGGCGCTGGCGTTGCTGTCGACGGCGAAACACGCTCTGGACGATCAAGCCCTGGCGCGGGTGCTGGATCTGTACCTGACGCTGTTGCGCACCGTTCCTTACTCGCCCCATACCACGCTGCCGGACGGCGATGGCCGGGCGCTGATCGAGCACGTCAAAGGCATGAATCTGCTCTCGGAACTCAGCGATGCGCTGGGCAAGATTCTGTACCTGGACGAGCAAAATGCCGTCCTGATGACTTACTACCGCAACAACGTGCTGCACATTTTCGCGCTGCCCTCATTGCTGGCCTGCTTCTTCCAGAGCTCGTCGCGCATGAGCCGCGAGCAGATTCTGCGGTACACCCGGGCGCTGTATCCGTACCTGCAATCGGAGCTGTTCATCCGCTGGTCGCTGGACGATCTGGATGAGGTCATCGATCAGTGGCTGGCGGCGTTTGTCGAAGAGGGTCTGCTGCGATTCGAGAACGGCGTTTACCTGCGCCCGGCGCCGAGCTCGCGGGCTTTCGTGCTGCTGACGGTGTTGTCGCGGGCGATTGCCCAGACCCTGCAGCGTTTCTACATGGCGATTTCCCTGCTGCTCAACAGCGGTCAGCACACCCTCAGCGCCGAAGGGCTTGAGGAGTTGTGCACGACGATGGCCCAGCGGCTGTCGATCCTGCACGGCCTGAATGCGCCGGAGTTTTTCGACAAGAGCCTGTTCCGGCATTTCATTCAGACGCTGCTGGATCAGGGTGTCCTGCGCACCGACGCTGCCGGCAAACTGAGCTATCACGATATGTTGGGGGATCTGGCAGAAGGCGCCGCCAAGCGCGTATTGCCAGCGGAAATCAGGCTGTCGATTCGCCAGGTGGCGTTGCACCGCAGTGATGAAGTCGTCGGGGCTGCGCCGATCGCCTAAGCGACGACGCACGCCCTACCTAACGTTTCACCTGACAAGGACAATCACATGAAACACATCCTGCTCACCCTCATGACCACCGTGCTGGCCGCTTGCGCCCATGCGCCGGACAACCTGCCGGGCTCGGTGGACGGCGAGGTGTTTTACCTGCAGCGCATGGCGCTTCCACCGACGGCTACGCTAAAGGTCACGCTCCAGGACGTATCGCTGGCGGACGCACCCGCGCAGATCCTCGCCAGCCAGAACGGCCCGATCAAAGGCCAGGTGCCGCTGCCGTTTCACCTGACCTACGATCAGAAGCAGGTCCAGCCGGGGCACACTTACTCGGTCAGCGCGCGCATCGAGGTGGACGGCAAGCTGCTGATGATCAGCACCGAGCGCTACACGGTAGACCTGACGCTGGACGAAAAACCGCCCGTCAAAATTCGTTTGAGCCCGGCCCGTTAATCGGGCGTGCATCACAGACCGCTGAAAAGGACATTAACCATGTTGCGTCGCTCCCTCTCGTTCACTGGCGTCTGCGCCGGCCTGCTGTTGTCGGCCAGTGCCTTCGCGCTGTCGCTCAATGATCTGTCGCAATCGGACGCCACCGGCGGGCTGAAGGATGCCCTGACCCAGAGCGCGCAAGTCGCCGTCAAGCAACTGGGCGTGCCGGGTGGGTTCAGCAACAACAAGGATGTGCGCATCGAACTGCCCGGCAACCTGGGCAAGGTCGCCAAGAAGATGAAGCAGTTCGGCATGGGTGCCCAGGTCGATCAGCTGGAAACCAGCATGAACCAGGCAGCGGAAGCGGCGATGCCCCAGGCGCAGACGTTGCTGGTCGATGCGGTGAAAAAGATGAGCGTGTCGGATGCCAAGGCCATCCTCAGCGGCGGCAAGGACTCGGCCACCCAGTACCTGAGCACCTCCAGCCGCGAACAGATCCGCGCCAAGTTCCTGCCCATCGTCAAACAGGCCACTGACAAAGTCGGCCTGGCGCAGAAATACAACGCCTTCGCCGGTCAGGCCGCGACGCTCGGCGTGCTGGACGCCAAGAGCTCGAATATCGAAGGCTACGTCACCGAGAAGGCGCTGAACGGCCTGTTCGAAATGATCGCCAAACAGGAAGAAAGCATCCGCGCCAACCCGGCAGCGGCGGCGACCGGTCTGGCGAAGAAGGTATTCGGCGCGTTGTAACGCGCGCCGTGGCGGGTCAAGCGATCAAACCTCGACCCGCTCATCCTTTTTCACCCTGAACCACGCCGCATACAGCGCGGGCAGGAACAGCAGGGTGAGTGCGGTGGCGACGATCAGGCCGCCCATGATGGCGACGGCCATGGGGCCGAAAAACACGCTGCGTGACAGCGGGATCATCGCCAGCACCGCCGCCAGCGCGGTGAGCACGATGGGCCTGAAGCGCCGCACCGTTGCTTCAATGATCGCCTGCCAGCGATCCAGACCCGCCGCGATGTCCTGCTCGATCTGGTCGACCAGAATCACCGAGTTACGCATGATCATCCCCGACAGCGCGATGGTGCCGAGCATTGCCACGAAGCCGAACGGCTGATTGAACAGCAGCAGAAACAGCGTCACACCGATCAGCCCCAGCGGCGCCGTGAGAAACACCATGAACGTACGGGAGAAACTGCGCAGCTGGATCATCAGCAAGGTCAGCACCACCACGATGAACAGCGGCACCCCGGCGTTTACCGAGTTCTGTCCGCGGGCCGAGTCCTCCACCGTGCCGCCCACTTCCAGCAAGTACCCATCGGGCAACTGCGCGCGCACGTCTTCCAGCGTCGGCAAAATCTGTTTCACCAGCGTTGCCGGCTGCTCCTTGCCATAGATGTCGGCGCGCACCGTCACGTTCGGCAAGCGGTTGCGGTGCCAGATGATGCCCTCCTCGAAGCCGTATTCAAGCGTCGCCACCTGTGACAAGGCGACGTTGCCGCCATTGTTGGTGGGCACTGACAAGCTGGCGAGGCTGCCCAGCTCATGCCGTTCCTGCTCCGTCCCGCGCAGGAGGATTTCGATCAACTTGTCGTCCTCGCGGTACTGGCTCACGCTCGACCCGGTCAGCTGACTTTGCAGAAAACGCGACAGGTCCGCCGTGGTCACCCCCAGCGCCCTGGCCCGGTCCTGATCGACGTTGAGATAAACGACTTTGCTCGGCTCTTCCCAGTCCAGATGCACGTTGACCACATGGGGATTTTCCCTGACCTTCGCGGCCACCTTGCGAGCCAGCGCACGCACTTCATCAATGTGCTCGCCGGTGACTCGGAACTGCACCGGATAGCCCACGGGAGGGCCGTTTTCCAGGCGGGTGACGCGAGGCCGCAGCATCGGAAACTGCTCATCGAGGGTCTGGATCAGCCAGGTGCGCAGTGCTTCGCGGTCCTCAATGGTTTTCGCCAGCACGACGAACTGGGCAAAGCTTGCCGCGGGCAGTTGCTGATCCAGCGGCAGGTAAAACCTTGGCGAACCGGTGCCGACATAGGCCACGTAATTCTCAACGCCGGCGTGTTCCTTGATCATCGCTTCCAGCCGTTTGACCTGCTCGGCGGTGCTGCTGAGCGAGGCACCTTCGGCGAGCTTCAGGTCAACCATCAGCTCCAGTCGCCCGGACGCCGGGAAAAACTGCTGCGGCACAAAGCGGAACAAGAAAATCGACAGAGCGAACAACGCAATGGTCAACACGATGACCGTCTTGCGGCGCCGCACGCACCAGCCGACCAGCCCGCGAACACGTCGGTAGAACGGCGTGCCATATGGGTCAGGCGCATGGGCCCCGGTGCCATGTTTGGCCGCATGGATCTTCGCCAGATCCGGCAACAGCCGTGCGCCCAGATACGGCACGAATACCACGGCGGCAATCCATGAGGCGATCAGCGCGATGGTCACCACCTGAAAGATCGAGCGGGTGTACTCGCCGGTGCTCGACTGCGCGGTGGCGATGGGCAGGAAACCGGCTGCGGTGATTAGGGTGCCGGTAAGCATCGGGAACGCCGTGCTGGTCCAGGCGAAACTGGCGGCCTTCAGCCGGTCGTAACCCTGTTCCATTTTGATCGCCATCATTTCCACGGCGATGATTGCGTCGTCCACCAACAAGCCCAACGCCAGCACCAGCGCGCCGAGGGAAATCTTGTGCAGGCCGATGCCGAGGTAATACATGCAGGCGAAAGTCATCGCCAGCACCAGCGGAATCGCCAGCGCCACCACCATTCCGGTGCGCACGCCGAGAGAGAAAAAGCTCACCAGCAGCACGATGCCCAATGCCTCGGCGAGCACCTGCACGAACTCGCCGACGCTGGTTTTCACCGCCGCAGGCTGGTCCGAGACTTTGCGCAGCTGCATACCGGCCGGAAGGTTGTTCTGCAAATGGGCGAACTCGCCCTCCAGCGCACGGCCCAGCACCAGAATGTCGCCACCGTCTTTCATGGCGACGGCGAGCCCGATGGCATTCTGACCCATGAAGCGCATCTGCGGCGCGGGCGGGTCGTTGAAGCCACGGCGCACATCGGCCAGATCGCTGATACGGAACGTGCGATCACCGACGCGGATCGGGAAGCTGCGGATCTCGTCGACGGTCTGAAAACGCCCGGTCACGCGCAGTTGAACGCGCTCGCTGGGCGTCTCGAAAAAGCTCGCCGCCACCACCGCGTTCTGCGCTTCCAGCGCCTGGTGCACCGACTGCATCGGCAGGCCGAGGGTGGCGAGTTTGACGTTGGAGAGTTCGATCCAGATCTTCTCGTCCTGCAGACCGAGCAGCTCGACCTTGCCAACATCCTTGACCCGCTGCAGCTGGATCTGGATGCGGTCGGCGTAATCCTTGAGCACCGCGTAGTCGAAACCCTCCCCCGTGAGCGCATAGATATTGCCGAACGTGGTGCCGAATTCGTCGTTGAAGAACGGGCCCTGCACACCGGTCGGAAGGTTCTGACGGATGTCGCTGATCTTCTTGCGGATCTGATACCAGAGTTCCGGCAGTCGGGCGGAGACCAGCGAGTCCCTCGCGACAAACGTGACCTGGGATTCACCGGGGCGCGAGAACGAGACAATGCGCTCGTAATCGCCGGTTTCCATCAGCTTCTTCTCGATGCGGTCGGTGACTTGCCGCGACACCTCTTCGGCACTCGCGCCCGGCCAGAGGGTGCGAATGACCATGGCTTTGAAAGTGAAGGGCGGATCTTCACTCTGACCCAGTTTGGTGTAGGAAAGCGCGCCGACTGCGGCCAGCAGAATCATGAGATACAGGACCATCTGCCGATTACGCAGCGCCCATTCGGACAGATTGAAACGCATCCCGCTACTCCTTCGCGGCCAGCTTGACCGCCCGATTACTGCGGTCGACCGGGCGCACCTGCTCGCCTTCGTGCAGCACGTGCACACCCGCTGCGACGACCCAGTCGCTGGCCTGCAAGCCGCTGAGCACCGGCACGGTTTCCTGCCCGTAAGCGCCGACCTGCACCGGCGTGCGTTTCAGGGTGGAGTCGCTTTGCAGACGCCAGACGTAGTTCACGTTGTTTTCGGCTGTCAGCGCCGACAGCGGCACGGACAACGGCACGGCGTGTTCGGACTGGATGTACACCCGGGCGCTCTGGCCCAGCTCGGCCGGGACTTTCCCGCCGGCGAAGGCAATGCGTGCGGCAAAGGTGCGCGAACGCGGATCGGCAGCCGGCGACAGCTCGCGGATACGCCCCGGGAAACGCTGCTCGCGCTGGGTCCAGAGTTCGACGGAAACAGGGTCGCCGATCTTGAAGCGGCCGTAATTCTGCTCCGGAAGACTGATCGAGACTTCGCGCTCGCCGTCGGCGGCCAGGGTGAAGACGGTTTGTCCGGCAGCTACCACTTGACCGACTTCCACCAGTCGTCTGGCGATGACACCCTCCTGCGACGCACGAAGCACGGCGTAGCCGGTCTGATTGTCAGCGACGGTCGATTCAGCCTTGAGCTGTCTAAGCCGGGCGTCTGCGGCGCGGTAGGTGTTTTCAGCGTTGTCGTACAGCGACTTGCTGACCATCTGCCGGTCCATCAGCGTTTTGTACCGGTCGCGCTCGGAGCGGACCGTCTGCAGGTTGGCTTCGGCGGCGGCAACTTGCGCGCGGGTGGCGTCCTGTTGCAGGCGCACGTCCTGGGCGTCAAGTTCGGCCAGCGGCTGGTTGGCCTTGACCCGCTCGCCCTCCTCGACCAGGCGCTTACTGACCTTGCCGGGGATGCGGAAGGCGAGTTCCGGCTCGAAACGGGCATGCACTTCCCCCGGATAGGTGTCCATGGACTGGGCAGCTGGCTGCGGTTGCACCACCATGGCGGGCCGCACGGCGGCGGTCACCGGCGCCTCCTGACGACAACCGGCGAGTGCAGCGATCAAGCCGACCGGCAGCGCAAGGAGCTGGGCACGAAGCAGGGCGTCGCGGAGCATGATGAGGCACCTTGGCAGTAGAGCTTTGAATAATTGTACCGGCGAGTATATTTAAAATTACCGAACTGAACAGTCCACTAATTCGACGAAGATGCCTGACGACTCCATGACCGACTCAACCTCCCCCGCCGGACCCGGCCGCCCCAAGGATCTGGCCAAGCGCCAGGCCATACTCGAAGCGGCCAAGAACCTGTTCATTCGCAACGGTTACGCCAACACCAGCATGGATGCCGTTGCCGCTGAAGCCGGGGTCTCCAAGCTCACCGTCTACAGCCACTTCAACGACAAGGAGACATTGTTTTCCTGCGCGGTGGTTGCTCGCTGCGAGGAGCAGGTGCCCGAGTTATTCGTGGACGTGCCCGCTGATGAGCACGTTGAAAAGGTATTACTGGGTATTGCCAGAGGGTTTCAAACGCTGATCAACAGCCCTGAGTCCATCGACCTGAACCGTTTGATCATCGCTTTGGGGCCTCAGGAATCATCACTGACTCAAGTGTTCTTCGAAGCAGGACCGCAGCGGGTCCTCCACGAACTTGCGCGGTTTTTGAGTAATCTGAGCGGTAAAAACGGGCTGCATTTTGAATCGCCGCTTAATGCGGCAGGCCATTTTTTGAGCTTGATCAAAGGCGTGCACCATTTCAGGCTTCTCATCGGCACCGGGGAAATACCGGACGAGCACGCTGCCGACCACCATGCCAGGGAGGTGGTGGCGCTGTTCTTGAAGGCATATCGGGTTTAGACGCTGACGGTCAGTGCTCACTGTGGGACCGGCTTTAGCCGGGAAAGCGTCAGGCGCCACATCATAGGATTGATGGTGCTAACACGGGCCCTTTCCCGGCTGAAGCCGGTCCCACTAATCGACCGCGTACTCATAGTGGGACTGGCTTTAGCCGGGAAGGCGTCGGGCGTGACACCACAAATCGGATGGTGATCACAGCGGCCCCTTCCCGGCTGAAGCCGGTCCCACTAATCGACCGCGTACTCATAGTGGGACCGGCTTTAGCCGAGAATGCGGAGTGGAAGACACCACAGAATTTGACGACCAGCCTGTCAGCGAGGCTCGTGCATCGGGCAGCCGTTGTGGCTGGCGCGGAAGCCCGAAGACAGCTCGTAGGACGGTTTGCGCGCACGCATGACGCCGCCGAGTGGCCGGTGTTCAACAACGCCGTGCCAAGGGCTGAAGGCCATGCCGTCGTCGATTTCCTGCTGACGTTCTTCTGACCAGCTGTCCTGTGTCGGAACGTCGATACGGGCCACGGTCACGAACGGGCTCAGCTCTTCGGACCATTCCACCGATGCGTCTTCGATCGGCATTTTCTCAAGGTCGGTAGCGAGCTGGATACGCACGTCCCACACCCCTCCCTTGCTCAAGAAGTGACTGCGCACCGCTTCCCGCAAGCCGTCGGGATGGCCATTCAGGTCGACCTTCTGGTCAGTCAACGCGGTGAGTTCGGGGGAAACAGGCACCACGCTCAACTTGGCGTAATAGCGGCCATAGAGAAACGGCACCACGGTGTTAAAAGTTTCACCCAGTACATGGGTCATCGGATGCCCACCCAGCGATTTGAGCGTGCCACTCTCCCCACCCATGGCTTCGACCGTCGACTCCAGACCACGAAACAACGCCGACAGCGCTTTCTTCATGTTGGGCACTTTGTCGGTAGTCTTGGCCAGCAGCTTCAAGGTCTTGAGAAAATCCTTCGGCGTGGCGGCCGTGAACGCCCTGGCGTTCTGCATCACGAAGTCCTGGGTAACCTGCCCTTCACTGCCCGGCAGGCGTGCGCCCTGCACACCGACCAGCTTGATGGCCAGACCGCGCGGCGTTGACACTTTGTCGTCGAGCACATCCCCGGGATTGGTTGAAAAACGCATTTTTACGTCCAGCGTGCCGGGATGGGCGAAGACACCCTGCGCCAACTCGGGCGGCAGATTATCCAGAATGTGGATCTGCCCATGCAGCAATCCATGGGCTTTGGCATGCACGCTGCGTATGGCATGGCCGCCATCTTTGTAGGTGGTTTCCAGAATACTGTGCATGGCCTCGGCGAGTTCTTTGCTCGTCTGAGCCTCGTCATCGGGTATCTGCTCGAAGTGCGGCTCGAACGGCAAAGGCGTTACGGACAAAGGGGAAGTACTCATCGGTTATCTCCGGCTACGGATCAGGTCAGGTTTGTCTCCGACGAGCCCACTCATACGGTGGATTTTCTGGCATCGGCACAGCAGATGACTGCGCCGATGATTGCCGGGTTCATCTAATCGGATGAAGTTCACGTCCGCGCGATTTTCAACGCCTTGATCGGGTAAATGTCGTAGCGGCTGGATTTGCCGTCCAGCGCGTAAGAGGGCTTGGGCCCTTCGATGCTTGGCGCCTTGCGCGGGCGTTTGACCACGACGCGGTGGGTCGCCAGCCCCAGTGCCGCTTCCAGCAACGCCGGAGCGTCCATGTCATCGCCCACCAGAGGCCGGAACAGGCGCATTTCCTTTTTCACCAGCGCGGTTTTTTCCCGATGAGGAAACATCGGATCAAGGTAGATGACCTGGGGCGGCTCGCCTTCCCATTGGCGAATCAGCTCAATGGAATTGCCGGTCAACAGGCGCATCTGCGCGATGATCCCGCCCACCTCCAGGTCCCTCACCCCACGCGCCAGGCCGTCTTCAAGCAGCGCGGCGATGATCGGCTGCCGCTCGATCAGGCTAACTTCGCAGCCCAGACTGGCCAGCACAAAGGCGTCCTTGCCCAGCCCCGCCGTGGCATCCAGCACCCGAGGGCGCACGCCCGGCTGAATGCCCACGGCCTTGGCGATCATTTGCCCGCTGCCGCCGCCAAACAGACGCCGATGGGCCGCCTTGCCTTCGATGAAATCCACACGCACCGGGCCCGGCGCGTCGTCACCCAGTTGCTGCAATTGCAGGCCGTCTGCGGCGACTTGCAGGGCGAAATCCGCGTCGGCGTCGTCCAGCGGCAAACCCAGTCGCTGCGCCCATTGCGCTGCGGTTTCCTGCCCGTCGGGGGTCAAGCTGTCGACCCGAATGCGGCTGCCCGCGTGCTGCTCAGTCATTGTCTCTACGCGCTCAAATAATCTTAATGATTGGCAGGATCTGCCGATAACAAAAGTATCCGGCATTTTGCCAGACCCACGGGCTGTACTGAGCGCTTATGTCAGACATTCAGCAAACCTCCTCGATAGGCTATTTGACGTACGCAGGCGACTACAGCGTACGCAATACCCAAACCCTTAGCGGCGTCACGCAGCTCTGGCAGGATGCGTTTGCCCGTGCGATGGCTCAGCAGGTCGATGACAACGCTGGCGAAACCCCGGAATACAGCGCCGTCGCCACGACGGACCACCTGACCGGCGAACCGATTGCCGGCGCAAGCGCACTGGGCAAGATCGTCGAACAACGTGAGTGCCCGGTTCAGGACAAGGAAATCGCGCCGCCGGAGCCGTTGTTCCTGCCGATCGCCGAGTTCGAATGGGACCTGGCCGACAAACCCGCCAAGCCGTTCACCGCGATGGAAATGATCGAGCAGCAACGTAACCTCGAATTCGATGACAACTGGGTTCGCCCGACCGTGCTCAACCCCTACGATGACAGCGTTGAACCCGGCCCGGGCCCTCAGCCTCGTCCGCTGTTCCTGCCGATTGCCGAATTCGAATGGGACCTGGCCGACAAGCCTGCGACACCGTTCAGCGCGGAAGAGATGACCGAGCAGCAGCGTCATCTGGCCTTCGATAACGGCTGGGCGCGCCCGATCGTGCTGCAGAACCTTCGTCTCGCTGCCTGAGACTGATCCCGCGTTTGTCACGCCTCAGCGACACACCCGCCAGCGTCCCATGTCCAGGTGAAAGTGGTTTCGGTGCGCGGCGTTGTATTCCGGGCTCAACACCGTGTTGAATTGCTGGCAGGCGCCATCCCTCACCAATCGCAGAAAACGCCCCGCGTCGCCCTCGTCTTTCCAGTCCTTGAGCACCGAAATCCTGCGTCCGTCTGCCAGACGAAACCCGGCGATGTCCAGCGCGTTGGCGGTAGCGTGCTGGCTCAGACGGCCTTCGCTGCGGTTGTAGATGTTGCGGCAGGCGAAGCTGCCAAGGTGATCAACCTGGGTGACCTTCTGCCCGAACACCGACTGGGCTGCCGGCTGCAACTGGTGGATATCAAACAGCGCATAGGCCACGGCAAGGCGACAACT
This sequence comes from Pseudomonas sp. Ps21-P2, assembly GCF_039672565.1. Lineage (NCBI taxonomy): Bacteria > Pseudomonadati > Pseudomonadota > Gammaproteobacteria > Pseudomonadales > Pseudomonadaceae > Pseudomonas > Pseudomonas sp. Ps21-P2. The sequence continues at coordinate 300,417 of NZ_JBDFPL010000004.1, read as the reverse complement.
GGACAGCAAACTGCTGCTCAGCGCGACGTCGCCGCCCTGGATGCGCAGCGTGTTGGTCAGCGGGCATTTGGCGCCGGCGGCGCTGTCGGCCTGGTGCGTGTAACGCAGGGTCGAGGTTTGCAGCGCGGCCTCGCACAACGCCGGATCCTCCTGCAATCGCCAGAGCTTGAAAGGAGTGATGAGGTTGGGTTCGTCGCGCACGTTCAGCGGCGCCCACGGGTTCCAGCGGTCAGCGACAGACAGCCAGCCACGCCAGATCGACACCGCAACCGCCGCGCTGATCAAAACCAGAAGAAGAAAGAAGGTCGAGCCGCGCATGCAGGAGTGTTCTCGTCTGACGTAGGGAAAAATCTACCCCATGTCGACCTCAGAGCAGCCCGAGTTGCTCCACTTGCCGGCCGCGATCCAGTTGCGGCAGATCGGGCAACCCCGGCAGCAGGGTCATCAATTGATGATGAAAGCGACGAGCCAGTTGGGGCGAGGCGATGTTGTCAGGCGTGTGCAGGAACACCGAAGGCGTGCGCCCCTCCTCGATCCAGCCGGCCACTTTTTCCGCCCACTGCACGATGAAGCCTTGGTTGATCTCCTCATCCGGCCCGCCAATGAAGCGAACCTGCGGAAAAGACGTCAGCGCCGCCGGACGCGGCGGGACTTTGGGCTTCTTCGATTGCGCATGAAGCACGGCTGGGTCAGTGGAGACAGAACTGAACAGCGGCCGGGAATCCAGACAGATGCGCTCCACGCCGCGGTCGAGCAACAGACGGTTGAGCTGCCGCTCGTCTTCGCCCTTGCTGAAAAACGCCATGTTGCGCACTTCCACCGCCAAAGGCTGGCCTTCCAGTGCGTCAATGAACGCGGCCAGCTCATTCAGCCGATGGGGACCGAAGCTGGCCGATAGCTGCAGCCACAGCGGTTGAAGCCTCGACCCCAGTGGCGCCAGCAGTTGCAGGAAATCCTCCACCGCGCCCAAGTGCTCGCGCAGGTCGCCGGCATGGCTGATGTCACGGGGAATTTTGGCGCTGAAGCGGAAATGCTCCGGCAGGGCGTCCGCCCAACGCTGGACGATCTCGGGTTTGGGACGGGCGTAAAACGTGGTGTTGCCTTCGACGGCATTGAAGACCTGCGCGTACAACCCAAGCAAATCCAGGTCCGGGGCGTCCGGCGGGTACAGCGACTCACGCCAGGCTTTTTCGCTCCAGGACGGGCAACCGATGTAGTAAGGCGGGTGGGCGAGGTTCAAACGTGAAGGTCGAGCCCGGAGACTTCGAGGTCCCAGTCGACGAAGGTCGAAGTCGTCAGATAGCTGCTCAGCGCGTGGGCGACGCGAGTGCTCATGGCACGGGGGAAAATAATGTCCTGCTGACGCGCGGGCACGTTTGCCGTGGTACCCGTCTGGCGACGGGCTGCCTGCGGAACCACTTCGACCTCATCGTTCACTTCCTCGAACGTGCCTTCCAGCGCCGCAGAATCCTTGCGCGTCTTGCGCTTGATCGGGTAGGTACGTGGTGAAGGACCGGTGATTCGCATCATGCTTACTCGGCGTTTGATAGTGGCAATTTAATCTCACAGTAAGCCGTTAAGCAAACATGCGAACGATAACTAGACCACACTTATTGCGAATTGTTTAAAGCAGCCGGGAGTTTATGCAGTTTTGTCGCCGAACGGTCATCTGCAGTGTGACCTGCGTCGCATCTCGGGCGTAGCACAGTAAAGTCATGACCGTTTCTGCATTACGTGGCCATCCCTCAACGCGCCTTTGGCGTGGCCACTTTATCGCGAAGGTAAACCGGCTGGGCGTCGTCAGCGACGACGGCTTCGCCACGGTGCCAGGCGAAAGCGCCGAGAGTCAGCAGGTCCTGCGCGTGGGGCAACAGTGTGGCGTCCTGGGAAGTGACAACGGCGGCAATGCGCTCGGCGTAACCCCAGCCGGTGCCGGCCCCGAACCAATCGCCCGTCGCTTCACTTGGCAAAGCAGCCATTTCCGGTGGCATGACGGCCTCTTCAGCCACCAGCTTCATCTCCCCCGCCACTTCGCGATAGCAGCCCCAATAGACTTCGTCCATCCGCGCGTCGATGGCGGCCGCGACCTGAGTAGCGCCCTGCTCGCGAAAGGCCCGTTGCGCCAGCGCCGCCAGATTGGACACTGGCAGCACCGGGCGATCCAGACCGAAGGCCAGCCCCTGCACCACCCCGATGGCGATGCGCACGCCCGTAAACGCGCCCGGGCCCCGGCCGAATGCGATGGCGTCCAGCGCCGACAGGCCAATGCCCGCCTCGGCCAGCAGGTCCTTGATCATCGGCAGGAGTTTTTGCGCGTGCAGGCGCGGGATCACCTCGTAGTGAGTCAGCACTTTGCCGTCATGCAGCAAAGCGACTGAGCAGGCTTCAGTGGCGGTGTCCAGGGCCAGCAAGGTGGTCATCGGGGTTTCCATCGTTGTGCGAAAAAAGTGCCGCATTATAAACAACAACGACCCGCAAGCGGGCCGTTGTTCAATGCCGTGAGACGCGAATCAGCTCAGGGCTTCAAGCACCTTGGCGGTGATCTGCTCGACCGTGCCCACGCCTTCGATGTGGCTGCACTTCGGTGTGCCGTCCTGCGTCTGCAGCTTGGTGTAGAAATCTACCAGCGGCTTGGTCTGAGAGTGGTAGACCGACAGGCGATGGCGAACAGTGGCTTCGACGTCGTCCTTGCGCTGAACCAGTGGCTCGCCGGTAACGTCGTCCACACCGTCAACCTTCGGCGGGTTGTACAGGGTGTGGTAAACGCGGCCGGAGCCTTCGTGAACGCGGCGACCGGAGATGCGCTTGACGATCTCTTCGTCATCGACCTTGATCTCGATGACGTGATCGATGGCCAGGCCAGCTTTCTTCAGGGCTTCTGCCTGAGGAATGGTGCGCGGGAAGCCGTCGAACAGGCAACCGCCAGCGCAATCAGGCTCGGACAGGCGATCCTTGATCAGGCCGATGATCAGGTCATCGGAGACCAGGCCGCCGCTGTCCATGACGCTTTTGGCTTTCAGGCCCAGCTCGGTACCGGCCTTGACCGCAGCGCGCAGCATGTCGCCGGTGGAAATCTGCGGAATGTTGAATTTCTCAGTGATGAACTTTGCCTGAGTACCTTTGCCGGCCCCGGGAGCTCCCAGCAGAATCACGCGCATTGTTGTGCTCCTCAAATTTTTATAGAGATATCGTCGGATTCGCCTAAATGGGGCCAATCGCAAAATTTTACTGACCCAACGGCCAAAGGCTGATCAAGATACACAGCCGATTCATGCCGCACAAGACGCCGAAAGTCGCAGTAACCCGCGAAAAACCAGTAGCTTGGCATCGATCTGCACAAGGGTGAGACCTCGTGCAACTGGGTGACGCCGCATCACTCGCGACGATCGAGGTGCGGCCGAATGAAAGGCGTCGTGTTCATTCGGCCGGGTTGCCTGGCCGTCAGCCGGTGTTGCGCAATCCGGCGGCGATGCCTGCAACAGACACCAGCAGCGCCTGCACCAGCGGACTGTCCAGACTCGCCTCTTGCTGGCGGGAGCGCGCCAGCAACTCCGCCTGCAATAAATGAAGAGGGTCGAGGTAGGTGTTGCGCAGGCTGATGAACTTCAGCGTTTCAGGGCTGTGGGCCAACATCCGCGACTGGCCCGTCAGGCCAAGCACCACGTCACACGCCTGCGACAATAGGCCGCGCAAATGCGTGCCTAAATGCAGCAGTCTGGGCTCCACCAGACGTTCGTCGTAGAGCTGGGCGATGTCGCTGTCGGCCTTGGCCAGCACCATTTCCAGCATGTCGATGCGGGTGCGGAAGAACGGCCATTGCTCACGCATCTCAGCGAGCAGATCACCCTGACCGCGTTCCAGCGCCTTGCTCAACGCGTTTTCCCAGCCCAGCCACGCGGGCAGCATGAGGCGCGTCTGGGTCCAGGCGAAAATCCACGGAATCGCGCGCAGGCTCTCGACCCCGCCCTCGCGGCGCTTGGCCGGACGACTGCCCAGCGGCAGTCTGCCCAGCTCCTGTTCCGGCGTGGCCAAGCGGAAGTATTCGACGAACTCCGGGTCTTCCCGCACCACGGCGCGATAGGCTTTCACGCCGTCTGCCGCCAGTTCGTCCATCACCTGACGCCAGGCCGGTTGCGGCATCGGCGGCGGTTGCAAAGTGGCTTCCAGCACGGCGGCCAGATAAAGGTTGAGATTCTGTTCGGCGATGTCCGGCAGGCCGAACTTGAAGCGGATCATCTCGCCCTGCTCGGTGGTGCGGAAGCGCCCTGCCACAGAACCCGGCGGCTGCGACAGAATCGCCGCGTGTGCCGGGCCGCCACCGCGACCGACCGTACCGCCGCGACCGTGGAACAACAACAACTCAACCTCTTGCGCGCGGCAGATTTCAACCAGTTTTTCCTGGGCCCGGTACTGCGCCCAAGCCGCAGCCGTGGTGCCGGCGTCCTTCGCCGAATCCGAGTAGCCGATCATGACTTCCTGAGGACCTTCCAGGCCTCGGCGGTAGGCAGGAATGCTCAACAGCTGCTCGATCACCGGGCCGGCATTGTCCAGGTCAGCAAGGGTTTCGAACAGCGGCACCACGCGCATGGAGCGCTGCAGCCCGGCTTCCTTCAACAACAGTTGAACGGTGAGCACATCCGAGGCTGCGCCGGCCATGGAGATCACGTAGGAACCGAGCGATGCCGCCGGCGCAGCCGCCACTTCGCGGCAGGTCGCCAGCACTTCGGCCGTGTCCGCTTCAGGGCTGAAATGGGCCGGGAGCAGCGGTCGCTTGTTGTCCAGCTCTCGCAGCAGGAAGTCGATGCGCGTCGGCTCATCCCACTCGTCATAGCGGCCTAGCCCGAGGTATTCGGTGATCTCGCTCATGGCCGAACTGTGCCGCGTGGAATCCTGGCGCACGTCGAGCTTCACCAGGAACAGGCCGAACGTCACCGCGCGACGCAAACAGTCGAGCAGCGGACCATCAGCGATCACGCCCATGCCGCATTCATGCAGCGAGTCGAAACACAGCTGCAGGGGCTCGAGCAGTTCGCGGTTGTCGTGCAACACGTCTTCCGGTGCGACCTGGGTGACACTCAGTGAGGCGTGGGCCCAATTGCGCGTGGCCCGAAGCCGCTCGCGCAGTTGCTTGAGCACACTGCGGTAAGGCTCGGCGCTGTCGCCCGCGGCTTCCATCAACGCCGGGCTGGCCTGCTGCATCGACAGCTCGGCGGCCAGTTGATCGACGTCGCGCAGGTACAAGTCGGCCGCCATCCAGCGCGCCAGCAGCAGCACCTCGCGTGTGACGGCAGCGGTGACGTTGGGGTTGCCGTCGCGGTCGCCGCCCATCCAGGAAGCGAAACGAATCGGCGCCGCGTCCAGCGGCAGGTGCAGGCCGGTCGCGGCGTGCAGCGCCTGATCGGCCTTGCGCAAGTAGTTGGGGATTGCTTGCCACAGGGAATTTTCGATGACCGCAAACCCCCACTTCGCCTCGTCGACGGGCGTGGGTCGGACGCGGCGGATTTCTTCGGTGTGCCACGCTTCGGCAATTAGCCGCTGCAGACGCTCGGTGATCTGCTCACGCTCGTGGCGATTCAAGTCGCGATGATCAAGCGCGGCCAGTTGCGCAGCGATGGCGTCGTACTTCTGGATCAGCGTGCGCCGGGCAACTTCGGTCGGGTGCGCGGTCAGCACCAGTTCGATTTCCAGCGTGGTCAATTGCTGCGCCAGCGCCTCGGGGGTCTGCCCGGCTTGCTTCAGGCGCTCCAGTAGTTCGGGCAGCACACGGGATTCAAACGGCTGCGGCTTGCTGTCATCACGACGATGAATCAGCTGATACTGCTCCGCGATGTTGGCCAGATTGAGGAACTGGTTGAACGCGCGCGCGACCGGCAGTAACTCATCTTCGCCCAGGCCTTCAAGACTGGAACTCAATTGCTCGGTGCCTTGGGTCGACGCATGCCGGTCAGCCTTCGCGCTTTTGCGGATGCGCTCGATCTTCTCGAGGAAATCAGCGCCGTGCTGATCACGAATGGTGTTGCCCAACAGTTCACCCAGCAGGTGAACGTCCTCGCGCAATCGTGCATCGATATCAGCCATCCAGCCCTCTCCTTCAGCTTTATTGTTTTTACCGGCGAGTCCTTGCAGGGGTCCATTCGCTGCTGCCGAACGGAACGCCCTGCGGGGTTTCGTTTCTATTGGTGTGTATAGAGCGACAAATTGATGTCCATACGCAACCCTCGACGCACTTTCACCGCCGGGGAAGCCCGTCTCAGTCACGCCTGACCGTGGCTCAGCCACATGTCCAACGCCCGCCCTGGCGCGGGAACCGATGAGGTATGTATGAAGATCCGAGAGCTCGCCGAACAGTGGGAACAAAATGCCAAGGGGCGTCTGAGCGAGACCGCCTATGCTATTCATTTGGATGTTGAGGCGGCCGCGCGGCTTGCGGCGATTGCCGAGATGTACCCCAAGCGCACGCCTGAAGAATTGCTCGGCGAACTGATCGGTGCCGCCCTGGAAGAATTGGAGGCAAGCTTCCCTTACGTGCGCGGTCAGCATGTGGTCGCCACCGACGAGGAAGGCAATCCGCTTTACGAGGACGTCGGCCCAACGCCCCGGTTCCTCGAACTATCGCGGCGCCATCTGCAGGAAATTTCCGATCGGGAAGGCCTGTGACGAGTGCATGGGCGACGTCGTTTTTGCTACGTCAGATTTTTCTGCAGGCCTCTCGGGCCAATGATCACGCAGACAAAGTGACGTCATTTTTCGAGCGTCAATTTTACAACACGTAACAAAAGCTGACTGCATGTTTAGAAAAATGTGTGAACTATTCAAAAAACGCAGCGGTCCGAGCAGTTAGCCATTCCAGTAAAGCCGTCAGATGACTGCGGAAGTGACGCAACACCATCCATCCGCGTGGGCCGTTGCTGAAATGGAACAACCAGTTTTCAGGAGTTAAGAAATGGAGTTGACCACCATGAACACCAGCACTGCCAAACCAACGTTCAATCGCCTGCGCGGGCTGAAGATGGCTGCACTGGCGCTGGGCACCAGCGTTCTTCTGGCTGGTTGCGCAGGCAATCCTCCAAGCGAGCAGTACGCCGTGACCCAGTCGGCCGTCAATGCCGCTGTCACCGCCGGCGCTACCGAATACGCTGCCGTTGAAATGAAGTCCGCTCAGGACAAGTTCAAGCAAGCCGAACTGGCGATGCAGGAAAAGAAATACGACGAAGCTCGTAAATACGCCGAGCAGGCCGAGTGGGATGCACGTGTAGCCGAGCGTAAGGCTCAGGCCGCGAAGGCACAGAAAGCGGTGCAGGATGCTCGTCAGGGCGTCAATGAGCTGCGTGAAGAAGGCATGCGTCAGGTTCAGCCTGTCACACAGTAACGCTTCGCAGTTCAAGCATTGGCCATTGAGTTAAAGGACGAAAATATTATGCGTAAACAAGTACTTATTCCTGCCCTGCTGGCTTTGAGCGTTGGTCTGGCGGCGTGCTCGTCGCAGCCGAACGTAAACCTGGAACAAGCCCGCACCAACTACTCGGCGCTGCAAAGCAACCCTAAAGCCACTGAACTGGCTGCGCTGGAAACCAAAGACGCCAGCGAGTGGCTGGACAAGGCAGATGCCGCGTACCGCAACAACGATGACCAGAAAAAGGTCGACCAACTGGCTTATCTGACCAACCAGCGCGTTGAGCTGGCCAAGCAGACCATCAACCTGAAGACCGCTGAAAACGATCTGAAAGGCGCTGCGGCCCAACGTGCCCAGGCTCGTCTGGATGCTCGCGACGCTCAGATCAAGGCCCTGCAGAACAGCCTGAACGCCAAGCAGACCGAACGCGGCACGCTGGTGACTTTCGGCGACGTACTGTTTGACCTGAACAAGGCTGAGCTGAAGTCTTCGGGTCTGGTCAACGTCAACAAGCTGGCCCAGTTCCTTCAGGAAAACCCTGATCGCAAAGTCATCGTTGAAGGCTACACCGACAGCACCGGTTCCGCGGCCTACAACGACTCCCTGTCCGAGCGCCGCGCCAACTCCGTGCGCATGGCTCTGATCAAAATGGGCGTAGGCCCAGAGCGTATCGTTGCCCAGGGTTATGGCAAGGAGTACCCGGTTGCTGACAACACCAGCGCCTCGGGCCGTGCCATGAACCGTCGCGTGGAAGTCACCATTTCCAACGACAACCAGCCAGTAGCACCGCGCTCTTCGATGAAGTAATGCGGTTGTAGCGCAAATAAAGAGCCCCGCCTGTTGCGAAACAGGCGGGGCTTTTTTGTGGCAGTTTTAAAATGCGAGTGATACGAAGTATCGCTCGCGGTGCTGCTCCGCAGGCTATGGAGAGGATGGCGCCGACTTGCCGGTTTGAGGGTCAGGATAATTCGGAATTTCCCCCAGCCTGCGCAGGCCGTTGAAGTGCTGCGGATCATCCAGATAGCGAACCATGACCTCGCGCCATGTGGGGTCGCCGAAGGTCTGGACGTGAGGGCCGCGTGTCAGCTGCAGCACACGCGGCGGCGGTGCGGCCTGATACAGGCTGATGCCGTTGTGAAGCGGCACTAGCGTGTCGTCCAGGCTCTGGAACAGCAGCATCGGCGTGCCCTTGAGCTGCGGCATGCCGTTGATGGCGCTGTCGCCGTCCGGAATCACCCACGACAGCGGCCGTTTGATGGGCCACGTCAGCCACGACGTGCTGAGGGTATAGCGCGCGACCTCGCGGTAGCTCGCCGGTACGCTATCGAGCACCAGCGCCTTGACCCGCGCGCGCTGTTGCGGGTGCTCCGACAAGTAATGCACGGCCAGCGCCCCGCCGATACTTTGCCCGAGTACCACCAGCGGTTTGCCCTGTACCTCGGGCGCAGCGTTCAGCCAGTCAAAGGCCGCATCGATGTCCTGATAAATCGCCGGCAGACTCGGCTCGCCTTCGGACCGGCCATAACCGCGATAGTCCACCAGCAACACCTGATACCCCTGCTCCGGCAACCACCAACTCCCCGCCAGGTGCCAGGCCATGTTGCCGCCGTTGCCATGCAGGTGCAGCACCGTGCCCTTCACCGGCACGCCGGGCTTGGCCGGCAGAAACCATGCGTTGAGTTTGATGCCGTCGGCCGCCGTGAGGGTGACATCGCGCCAGGCGAGGTGGGCTTTGTCCGGCGTCAGCGGCAGACCGCGTTCCGGGTAGAACAGCCATTCGCTGCAGCCGCTGAGGGAGATGACCAGGAGCAAGGTAAGAAGACGCTTCAAGCGATGTCCTTCGATTCTGGATTTGCACACGACGGGAGACCTGACAGAGGCGCCGATTCATCAGCGCCCACAGACTCACAGAATATTCGAGTAGTCCGCTTCGATCCGGTCCAGGCTCAGGTGGTTGAGGAAGTTGGAGAAGCACATCCACGCCGACAGCGCGTTCATGTCGCGGAACTGGTCGGGCAGGTATTTGGGCGGCACCACCAGGCCTTCGTCCACCAGCTGACGCAACGTGCGCATGTCCTCCAGCGTGGTCTTGCCGCAGAACAGCAGCGGCACCTGCTCCAGCTTGCCCTTTCTCACGGCCAACTGGATGTAGTTGTAGACCATGATGAAGCCCTTGAGGTAGGACAGATCCTTGGTGAATGGCAGCCCATTCGGTACCGAGCCCCGGAATACCCGACTGGCGTTGCCGTAGCTTTCCGACATGCCGAAGCCTTGCTCGCGGTAGAAGTCGAACACCTGCAAAAAATCGGCGCCCTCCTCGGCCATGTGAATGGCGCGGGTGCGGTTGGTCAGCTTGCGCAGGCGGCTCGGGTAGGACGCAAAACCGATGATCTCCATCAGAATCGCCAGGCCTTCCTGGGTCACGGTCGACGAGGGCGGGCCTTTGGACAGGAAGGTGCAGATCGGCTGATTCTGCCCATTGAGCGTGGTGCCGACGTGGACCAGGCCTTCATGGACTTCAAGCGCCCGAACATCACGTTCGTTGAACATCGCGTCGCTGCGAATCTTGATGTAATCGGCGCCGGCCGCAGCGTCCGCCACAATGCCGTCGGATTCGAACACCCGGATCGTCTCTTCAGCCTCGCCAAACGTGCGATTGAGCCGGGTCTGCAGCATGGCGACGGCGTCTTTGGCCGTCAGGATTTTCGGCTCATCCTTGAGGTCCCCGCGACCGGCGATGTTGTTCAGGTAATCGGAGAGCATCATGCCGAGGTCGGACAGAGTCGGGTCGCCGGCATGGAAAGCATCGGACGCCGCGCCGTACAGTTCCTGGGAGATCAGGCCGAAGTCCGGGGTGCCGCGGGCTTCCAGCATGCGGATGACCATCCGGTACTCTTTGCACATGCGCCGCATGATCTGCCCGACCGGGTTGAACTGGCCCAACTGCCGGGTGATGTCACGCTCGATGTTCTGGAACTCCAGCTTCACCGCGCCGGAATCAAACCCCAGCGGGCGATTTTCGTAGTAAGCGCGGTCGACTTCCGGCAGGTGTTTGCCTTTGCCGTCAAGGAAGGTCTTGCGGATGTTGTCATCCCATTTCACGGCATCAAGGATTCGAATCGGCGTCTGCGCTACCACGATACGATCAGACAACGTGCGAATAGTCTGTTGGTATTCGTCCACCCGGTACCCCTTATTGAACCGTTTGCGCTATTTGGTCATGCGCTGATATTGAGCTGCTTTGAGAAAGACGTCGGAATTGGCCGGGTCGTCGAGGTAGGCAAAGACCTTGTCCATGGGACTTGAGATCAGCATACCGTCGCCCTTCACCGTATCGACCCGCTCGCCGTCGAGCCCCTTCTGCTCGACCAACTGCTGAAACCGCTCCAGGTCCAGGTCATAGACCACCAGTTCGTCGGCACCGTTCTCGTTGTCGATCAGGTCGAAACCGGCGATGACGTAATTGCCGCCGTATTTGTCAGGCAGCGCGGCGGACACGTACCAGCGACTGCCGTGGCGCGACACGGTGAAGGCGTACTCGTCACGGTTTTTGCGATCGCCCTTACGGTAGCTGACCGCTTTGTAACGGTCGGGGCCGGCGCGGCTGATTTCCAGTTCGAGCGGCTCGCCCCAGGCATTTTTGCTGCTCCAGGTGCCGAGCAATTTGGGCGGGGCGGTGTTGCTGACCGGAATCGGGTCCTTGAACGTCACCAGGCATCCGCTCAACAGCGCGAACGACAGGGCGAGCAATACGCTCCAGACTCTCATCGGGTTCTCCTTGAGGTATCAGCCAGCCATCGGCTTGGCAGTGCCCAGTACCAGATGCATCTGGCGAGTAAGAATAGCGAGCATTTCTTCGTCTGCGCCGGGCCGAGGCCCGTTGAGCAGCCCCTGATATTCCATCCGGCAGATGAGCCCCGTCAACACTTGGGCGTCCAGTTGCGGCTGGACCGAGCCCATGACTTCAAGAAACTGGGCGCTGCCCTGCAGCAAAATCTGCTGGTGGGCACTCACCAGTGGGGCCAGACGCGGGTTGATCAGCGCTTCGAGGTGGAAGGCGTGCTCGGCAATGAGCTGGTCGCGACGGGTCAGCAATTGATGACGCACGTACTCCATGGTCATGCGCGCGATCTCATCCGCCAGCCGGGCGCGGGCCTCGGCGCTGCCGTCATTGCGCGCGACCATCTCGCGCAGCAGCGCCTCGGTGTTGGTCCACAGCTTGGCCATGTACGCCGCGCTGCGTTCAACGTATTGCGCGAAGGCATCGGTGAGCAGGTCATCGATGTCTTTGAAATAGTAGGTGGTGGCAGAGAGCGGCACTTGCGCCTCGGCCGCGACCGCGCGATGCCGCACGGCCCGGACGCCGTCACGGATGAGGATGCGCATGGCCGCATCGAGGATCTGTTGGCGACGCTGTTCACTTCCCTGTCGACTCGCCTTGCGGCCCTGGTACTGAACACTCTGTGCGACTGCCGTGGCCAGGCCAGCGGCTCCCTTTTGAGCGACGGTGCGGTTCACAACTGGATTTCCTTTTTTCGAGTCATTCACATCACAGCAACGTCAGCTTACGGCGGTGTCTGCGCCGACGTCATCGCGAGCAAGCTCACTCCTGCAATCGGCGGAGTGCCCCTGTAGGAGTGAGCTTGCTCGCGATAGCCTTTCCAAATGCAGCCGCGCACTACGAACAGACAAAAAAAAGCCGCCCTGCGCAGGCGGCTTGTTTCGACGCTTAGGCTTGCGGCCGCATGTGCGGGAACAGGATGACGTCCCGAATGGACGGCGAGTTGGTCAGCAGCATGACCAGACGGTCGATGCCGATGCCCTCGCCCGCGGTCGGCGGCATACCGTATTCCAGCGCACGGACGAAGTCTGCGTCGTAGTGCATGGCCTCGTCGTCGCCCGCATCCTTGTCCGCCACCTGAGCCATGAAACGCTCGGCCTGGTCTTCCGCGTCGTTCAACTCGGAATAGGCGTTGGCGATTTCGCGGCCGCCGATGAACAGCTCGAAGCGGTCGGTGACGTTCGGGTTGTCATCGTTGCGACGGGCCAGCGGCGACACTTCGAACGGGTACTGGGTGATGAAGTGCGGCTGCTCCAGCTTGTGCTCGACCAGCTCTTCGAAAATCATCACCTGCAGCTTGCCCAGACCTTCAAAGCCCAGCACCTTGGCGCCGGCTTTCTTGGCGATGGCGCGGGCCTTGTCGATGTCGTTCAGGTCATCGGCGGTCAGCTCGGGGTTGTACTTGAGGATCGAGTCGAACACCGACAGACGCGCAAACGGCTCGCCGAAGTGGAACACCTTGTCGCCATACGGCACGTCAGTGCTGCCGAGCACCAGCTGGGCCAGCTCACGGAACAGCTCCTCGGTCAGGTCCATGTTGTCTTCGTAATCAGCGTAGGCCTGGTAGAACTCGAGCATGGTGAACTCGGGGTTGTGCCGGGTCGAAACGCCTTCGTTACGGAAGTTGCGGTTGATCTCGAACACTTTCTCGAAGCCACCCACAACCAGACGCTTGAGGTACAGCTCCGGCGCGATGCGCAGGAACATTTCCAGGTCCAGCGCGTTGTGGTGCGTCTCGAACGGCTTGGCCGCAGCGCCGCCCGGGATGGTCTGCAGCATCGGCGTTTCGACTTCAAGGAAGTCGCGCTGCATCAGGAAGCTGCGGATGTGGGCGATGACTTTCGAGCGAACGCGGAAGGTTTCACGCACGTCATCATTGACGATCAGGTCGACGTAACGCTGGCGATAACGCTGCTCGGTATCGACCAGGCCATGGTGCTTGTCGGGCAGCGGACGCAGGGACTTGGTCAGCAGGCGGACATTGGTCATTTCGACGTACAGGTCGCCCTTCCCGGAACGGGCCAGGGTGCCTTCGGCTGCAATGATGTCGCCCATGTCCCAGGTTTTCACCGAGGCCAGGGTTTCTTCCGACAGCGTCTTGCGGTTGACATAGACCTGGATGCGACCGGTCATGTCCTGAATCACCATGAACGAGCCACGGTTGAGCATGATGCGCCCGGCAACCTTGACCGGAATCGCCGCTTCAGCCAGCTCTTCCTTGGTCTTGTCCGCGTACTGTTTCTGCAGGTCGTTGCAGTAGTTTTCGCGACGGAAGTCGTTCGGGAAGGCGTTGCCCTTGGCGCGCTCGGCCGCAAGTTTTTCCTTGCGCAGGGCGATCAGGCTGTTTTCTTCCTGTTGCTGGGCTTGCGGGTCGAGTTGTTGGTCGCTCATGTCTTGATTATCCATCACAGGTTCGTGGCCCTTCGTCTGGCCGGGAAGCGCGACGAAGGATCGCGGGCGGCGACGTCATGATGACGCGCCCGACCCGCAACAGTGGTGTGGCGATTACAGGCCCTGTTTGAGGCTCGCGATCAGGTATTCGTCGATGTCGCCATCGAGCACCTTGTCGCAATCGCTGCGTTCGACGCTGGTCCGAAGGTCCTTGATGCGCGAGGCATCGAGCACGTACGAACGGATCTGGTGACCCCAACCGATGTCCGACTTGGTGTCTTCCAGCGCTTGCGAGGCCGCGTTGCGTTTCTGCACTTCCTGCTCGTACAAGCGTGCCCGCAGCATCTTCATCGCGGTGTCTTTGTTGGCGTGCTGGGAGCGTTCGTTCTGGCAGCTGACCACGGTGTTGGTCGGCACGTGGGTGATCCGGACCGCCGAGTCGGTGGTGTTGACGTGCTGACCACCAGCGCCCGAGGAGCGGTAGGTGTCGATGCGCAGGTCCGACGGGTTGATGTCGATTTCGATGTTGTCATCGATTTCCGGCGACACGAACACGGCCGAGAACGAGGTGTGGCGACGGTTGCCGGAGTCGAACGGGCTCTTGCGGACCAGACGGTGTACGCCGATTTCGGTGCGCAGCCAGCCGAATGCGTATTCGCCCTTGATGTGCACCGTGGCGCCTTTGATGCCGGCGACTTCACCGGCCGACAGCTCCATGATAGTCGCGTCGAAGCCGCGCTTGTCGGCCCAGCGCAGGTACATGCGCAACAGGATGTTCGCCCAGTCCTGGGCTTCGGTGCCGCCGGAACCGGCCTGGATGTCCAGGTAGGCATTGTTCTGGTCCATCTCGCCGCTGAACATGCGACGGAATTCCAGTTTTTCCAAGGCCTCGCGAAGACGCTCGACTTCAGCAGCAACGTCGTCGACGGCGGCCTGGTCTTCTTCTTCGGCGGACATCAGTAACAGGTCCTTGGCATCCACCAGGCCGGTGCTCATTTCGTCGAGGGTGTCGACGATCTGCGCCAGCAGCGAACGCTCGCGGCCCAGTTCCTGGGCGTACGACGGGTTGTTCCAGACGTTTGGATCTTCGAGCTCGCGATTAACTTCGGTCAGACGATCATGTTTGTGATCGTAGTCAAAGATACCCCCGAATGGTTTCGGAGCGCTCGGACAGGTCCTTGATGCTGTTTAGGATCGGGTTGATTTCCATGGTGGGCAGCACTCGCAGGCGATTTTCACAAAGCCGGCGAGTATAGCGCAGCGAACCCCCCGATGGCAGCCCGTTGGGCAGGGCTGGGTCGTGATCGTCGTTCTTTGCGGGGACATCACCTGGTTACGCCCAGAGCGCGCAGGAATGTGGGTCCTCGCCCTACCCCATCGCCACCTGATTGCGCCCGTTATGCTTCGCCGCGTACAGCCCCTGATCCGCAGTCTGGATCAGCTGGCGACTGTGGCTGCCCACTTGCGGGACGACAGTGGCGAGACCGATGCTGACCGTCAGGCTGGAGCCTTGGCTGGGCGCGACGTGGGGAATGTTCATGCTGGCGATGGTCTGGCGCAGTTTTTCCGCCAGCAAACGTGCGCCACCCGGGGAGGTATTGGGCAGCACCAGCGCGAACTCTTCGCCGCCGTAACGTGCGGGCAGATCGGAGGGACGGCTGGAGTTGGCGCGGATGGCTTTGGCGACCTGACGCAGGGCTTCGTCACCTTCGAGATGCCCGAAGGCGTCGTTGTAGGCCTTGAAGTAATCCACGTCGATCATCAACAGCGAGATCTGCGTCTGCTCACGGGTAGAACGGCGCCATTCCAGCTCCAGGTACTCGTCGAAGTGACGGCGGTTGGACAGGCCGGTCAAGCCGTCGGAGTTCATCAGGCGTTGCAGCACCAGGTTGGTGTCGAGCAGCTGTTGCTGGCTGACGCGCAACGCACGATAGGCTTCATCGCGCTGCAGCAGCGTCATGTACGAGCGCGAGTGGTAACGAATGCGTGCGACAAGTTCGATGTTGTCCGGCAGTTTGACCAGGTAATCGTTGGCCCCGGCGGCAAAGGCGGCGCTCTTGATCAGCGGGTCTTCCTTGGTCGAAAGCACGATGATCGGGATGTCCCGGGTCTTCGGATTGCTGCGGTACTCACGCACCAGCGTCAGGCCGTCGAGGCCGGGCATGACCAGGTCCTGAAGAATGACCGTCGGCTTGATCAGGATCGCTTGGGCAATCGCCTGATGGGGGTCCGCGCAGAAGTGGAAGTCGATGTTTTCTTCCTGTGCCAGCCCACGTCGGACGGCCTCGCCGATCATGGCCTGATCGTCGACGAGCAACACCATGGCAGCGTTTTCATCCGTGGCGTGCAGATCGTCCAGTTGCAAATCATGCATTCGGGGTCTCCTGGTCACAGGTCGGCTGTGAAATCACCTGGAAATTCATTGGGTGAATACCTCCTTCAAGCGAGGTGCAATCGATTCCAGAGAGCGAATTTCCGTGGCGGCGTCGATGGCCGCGGCCGCTTTGGGCATGCCATACACCGCACAGCTTTCCTGATTCTGGGCGATGGTGAGAAAGCCCCGCTGACGCATCAGCTTGAGTCCCTGCGCACCATCACGGCCCATGCCGGTCAACAAAACACCCACTGCGTCACCATTCCAATAGCTGGCCACACTTTCGAAAAACACGTCGATGGAGGGCCTGTAAATTTCGTTAACCGGCTCTGCGGTGTACGCCAGCGTGCCGTTCCTGAGCAGACGAATATGGTGGTTGGTGCCTGCCAGCAGCACCGTGCCCACTTGCGGCGGCTCGCCATGGCGCGCCAGCCTGACCTCCAGCCCCGAAGAGCTGCTCAGCCATTGCGCCATCCCTTCGGCGAACACCTGATCCACATGCTGCACCAGTACGATGGCGGCCGGGAAATCCGTCGGCAGCGCCTTGAGCAGTATTTCCAGTGCAGCGGGGCCGCCGGCCGATGAGCCGATCGCGATCAACCGCTGACGCTGTGCCGACTCGCGCACCGGTGGCGGCACAGGGCGAACCCGCGTGTCCCGCTCGCCAATGAGCCAGCCTATATTAAGTATCTTGCGCAACAAAGGCGCGGCGGCATCCTTGGGGTTGCCGGCACCCAGCGCGGGCGTATCGACGACGTCCAGCGCGCCATGGCCCATGGCTTCGAACACCCGATGCACATTCTGCTCGCGGTCCACGGTGACGATGACGATGGCGCACGGCGTCGCCGCCATAATACGTCGAGTGGCCTCCACGCCGTCCATCACCGGCATGATCAGGTCCATCAGGATCAGGTCGGGCGTCAGCTGCGCGCAACGCTCCACCGCCTCGGCGCCATTGCTGGCCACCCAGGCAATCTGGTGCGCCGGCTCAAAGGCCAGCGCGCGGCGCAACGCCTCCACTGCCATGGGCATGTCGTTGACGATGGCAATCTTCATCCCTGCGCATCTCCTATCAACTCAACGACCGCATCGAGCAGCGCGTCGTCATGGAAACTGGCCTTGGCCAGATAGTAATCGGCGCCAGCGTCCAGGCCGCGACGGCGATCTTCTTCACGGTCCTTGTACGACACCACCATCACTGGCAGCGATTGCAGGCGGCTGTCGCGGCGCACCAGCGTCACCAGTTCGATGCCGTCCATGCGCGGCATGTCGATGTCGGTGATGAGCAAATCGAAATCCTCACCGCGCAAGGCGTTCCAGCCGTCCATGCCATCAACGGCCACGGCGACTTCGTAACCCCGGCTGGCCAGCAACTTGCGCTCCAGCTCGCGCACCGTCAGCGAATCATCGACCACCAGCACGCGCTTACGGGCTTGGGTGTCCGCCTGCTGGCTGCGCCGGTCAATGCGCGCCAGGCGTCCGGTATTGAGCAGTTTCTCCACCGATCGCAGCATGTCTTCAACGTCGATGATCAACACCGCCGAGCCATCGTCGAGCAAGGCGCCCGCGGAAATGTCCTGAACCTTGCCCAGGCGCGGATCCAGCGGCAAAACCACCAGCGTGCGTTCGCCGATGAAGCGTTCCACGGCGACGCCATACACGGCATCGCGCTCGCGAATGACCACCACTTTGAGCACGTCTTCACTGTGCTGGCTGGCCGGGCGGTTAAGCAACTGAGTGGCGGCCACGAGCCCGACATGCCGCTCCTCGTGCCAGAAATGCTGACGCCCTTCCAGCTGCACAATCTCGTCGGCGCGCACGTCACGCATCCGCTCTATGTGCGCCAGCGGAAAGGCATACGCTTCGCCGCCGACGTCCACCACCAGACTGCGCACCACCGACAAGGTCAGCGGCACTTCCAGATGGAAACGGCTGCCCTGCCCGGCGCGCTGGTCCATTTCGACGCCGCCACGCAGTTGCCGAATCATGTGTTGAACCGCGTCCAGGCCGACGCCTCGGCCAGACACTTCGGTGACCGTGTCGCGCATGCTGAAACCGGGCAGGAACAGGAAGCTCAGCAGTTCTTCTTCGCTCAACTGCGCAGCGGTTTCGGCAGGCGAGAGCTTGCGCTCAATGATATTCAGGCGCAGGCGTTCGAGGTCGACGCCGGCGCCGTCATCGATCAGCTCGACCACCAGCAGCCCGGCCTGGTGCGAGGCCTTCAATTGAATCAGCCCCTCGGCCGGCTTGCCGCAGGCGAGGCGCTGTGCGGGCAGTTCGATGCCGTGGTCGACCGCGTTGCGCAGCAAATGGGTCAGCGGTGCTTCGAGTTTTTCCAGCACATCGCGATCGACCTGGGTTTTTTCGCCGTCGATTTCCAGGCGCACCTGCTTGCCCAGCGAGCGCCCCAGATCCCGGACCATGCGCGCCTGGCCCACCAGCACATCGGCAAACGGGCGCATGCGGCAGGCCAGCGCAGTGTCGTAGAGCAGTTGCGCGCGTTGCGACGCCTGCCAGCCGAACTCATCGAGGTCGGCGGTTTGTTGAATCAGCAAATGCTGCGCTTCGCCGAGCAGACGCCGCGCTTCGTCCAGCGCCTTTTGCGCGTCGGGATCGGTGTTGGCGCCGAGCAAGGCTTCAAGACTGTCCAGTGCTCGGGTGGCGCCGGTCTGCGTGCGTTTGACCCGCTGCATCGCGGCCAGATAAGGCTTCAACCGTTGGGTCTCGACCAGCGACTTGCTCGACAGGTCCAGCAGGTTGTTCAAGCGTTCGGCGGTGACGCGCAGGACCCTTTCACCGGTCTCGGCCACACGTCGTTCACCGGGGCCATCTGCTTTAGGCGCCAGGTCGGCAACGGGCTCGACGACGGCGGCGGCCAGTTCTTCGGCGGCTGAATCCTGCGCAGACTGAAGCGAGGTGACCAGCGACTGCGCGTTGGCAAGCAAGATGTCTTCAAGGGAAGGCAACGCGCTGGGCACCAGCATGGCTTTCATGGCCGGATCGGCGCTGACCATGTTGTTCATCAGCGCCACATAGCCGTCCACATCCGCCTGAGGCACGCTGGCGCCGGGCGTGGCGATGCGCATCAGCAAATCGGTGCCCATCAGCAAGGCGTCGATGTGCTCGGGCAGCAGGTGCAATCGGCCTTCCTGGGCGCTGACCAGGCAGTCTTCCATGACGTGGGAAACGCTGACGCCCGCGTTGACCCCGACAATCCGCGCCGCGCCTTTCAGCGAATGGGCCGCGCGCATGCACGCTTCCAGTTGATCAGCCTGAGTCGGATTGCGCTCAAGGGCCAGCAGGCCCGCGCTCAACACCTGAGTCTGGGCTTCCGCCTCCAGGGTGAAGAGTTCGAACAGCGACGCGTCGCGCATTTGATCGGGCGTCATGTCAGGCTCCGGTTCACGGCCGACAAGAGCTGGTCTTCATCGAGCAGGCGCAGGCTGCGGTTCTTCCATTGCACGACGCCTCGGGTGAAGCGTGCGTTGTTGTTCTGTGCCGACGCCGAGGCGGTGTCCAGCAGGCGCGCTTCGATGGCATGAATGCCGTCAACCTCGTCCACCGGCACCACCACCGGACCGCCGTCTGCCGAAACAATCAGCATGCGCGGCATTGTGCGGGCATCTCCGACCGGCGCGACTGAAGGGTCCAGCCCGAGCAGTTCGACGAACGACAGGCAGGCCACCAGGGCGCCGCGCACATTGGCAACGCCCAGCAAGGCGCGGGAACGCTGGTGCGGAAGCGAATGAATGGCTTGCACCGGCGACACTTCCACCAGACACCGGGTCGGCAGGCCGAGCCACTCTTCGCCGAGACGAAACACCACGGTCGAACGGGTTTCGACGTCGACGGCCAGCGCATCGGTGTGCATCGAAACGCGCTGCTCCTGGGCCAGCGAGTAACGGTCGAGCAAGCGTGTTGCCGCTGCCGAGTACACCGAGCAGTTACGGCAATGAATATGATCGGCAAGTAGCGGGCAGGACCGGTCGCCATGGATGCCGATGCGGTTCCAGCAGTCGTCGATCGCCTCGGCGGTGTCGCTGACCAGCTCTGTGTGTACGCGACTCATCCGCTGCGTCCTTCTTTAGTGACACCCCGTGCCGCGCGCTCCTGCAGCCGCCGGGCCCCTGCGCTGTCGCCCTGGGCGGCGAGCAGCGCGGCGAGTTGCGCCAGGGTTTCCGGATGCTGCGGCTGCAGATACAACGCCTTGCGATAAAACCCTTGTGCCGCGCTCGCCTCCCCCGCCACTTCGCTGAGCAGGCCCAGCCAGTAAAACACCGGGGCAACAGGTTCGAAGCGCTTGAGGTACTGCTCGCAGGCCACCTTCGCCTCGGCACTGCGGCCTTCGTTGGCAAGGGCCGCGATGCTGCGCAATAACTCGGTAGCGTCGCCGTTGCCCGCGCCCGGCGCCGCCACCGCTTTGATGTCGGGTCTGAGCGCAGCCCTGCGTTCTTCGGTCAGCGCAGGATCATTCAACAACCTCGGCGCAAAGGGCTGCGGTTTACGGGCGCCGCGCGACAGGGCCGATGTTGGGTAAGCAGACGTTGGCTGAGCAGGCGATGAATCGCTTCGCGACGGCGCCATGGCTGGGGCAGTCCAGACGCTGTGGGGTTCGGAGGTGGCCTCGTCACGCCGACGAAAGGCGAACGATTGGGGAATGCCAATCGACACCATGCCCATGCGCCCGAGCAGGCTGCCCTCGGCGGGCCCGATGAACAGCACGCCGTCGTCGCGGGTCATGCGTTTCAGCGCATCAAAACCCTGACGCTGGGTGTCGACGTCGAAGTAGATCAGCAGGTTGCGGCAGAACACGAAATCGTAGGCCGACTGCGCCACCGGCATGGCGGGATCGAGCAGGTTGCCGGACTGAAAGCGGACCTGATCACGCACCCGCTCCTCCAGTCGATAGCCCTCCTCGACCGCGCTGAAAAAACGCTCACGGAAACCCAGTTGGTCACCGCGAAAGGAGTTTTTGCCATACACGCCCTGGCGCGCGCGCTGGATCGAAAGCGGGCTGATGTCCACTGCCTCGACGCTGAACTGCGGCCCGCGTAGACCGGCGTCGAACAGCGCCATGGCGATGGAATAAGGCTCTTCGCCGGTGGAGCACGGCAGGCTGAGAATCCGCAGCGGACGCACGCCATTGAGCTGCGCCAACCGGGCGTTGGCCAGCTTGCCGAGGGTGGCGAAGGATTCCGGGTAACGGAAAAACCAGGTTTCGGGGACGATCACCGCTTCGATCAGCGCCTGTTGCTCGTCCGCCGAAACCAGCAGCGTCTGCCAGTAGTCGTCGTGGTCCCGCGCCTTGGACAGCGTGCAGCGCTGACGCACGGCGCGCTCGATGATCGCCTCGCCCACCGACGCGACGTCCAGGCCGATGCGGTCCTTGAGAAAGGCGAAGAAACGCGCGTCGCTGCTCATGGCGCCGCCTCGAAGGCATCCGGGCTCATGGGCTGCTCGGGAAACAACAGTTCGCGCACGGCGTCACTGAGCAAGTCATCCACACGTATCCATTGCAGCAGGCCGTGTTCGTCCTCGCGCACCGGGCCCAGGTACGGCGCCTGTGAGTTGTCCAGACCATAGGCTTTGAATTCATGGGGCGAGCAGCGCAACGTGTCGGTCGCCTGTTCGAGGATCAGGCCCAACTCACGCGGCGGGCGATCGCCGCCGAGGCGGTAGTGCACCAACACCAGCCGTGTGCTGGTACGCAACGGGGCGGGATGGCCGAAGGTCAGCGCGCTGAGATCGATGACCGGGACGATCGCACCGCGGTGGGCAAACACACCCGCGACCCAGTGCGGCGCCTGGGCGATGGGCTTGAGCATCAGCCGTGGCAGCACTTCGGCGACTTCTGTCGCTTGCAGCGCATAGCGTTCCGCGCCGATGCGGAACAGCAGAAACAGCTTGTTCTTCGGCGACACCGCAACGCTGCGCTTGGCTGAATGCTCGATCATGGGCCTGACTCAGACCTTGAAACGCGAAACGCCGCTACGCAGCCCCACCGCCACCTGGCTGAGCTCGTCGATGGCGAAGCTGGCCTGACGCAGGGATTCGACGGTCTGGCTGCTGGCATCACCCAACTGCACCAGCGCCTGGTTGATCTGTTCGGCGCCAGTGGCCTGGGCCTGCATGCCTTCGTTGACCATCAACACACGCGGCGCCAGGGCCTGCACTTGATGGATGATCTGCGAAAGCTGCTCGCCGACTTGGGTCACTTCGTACATGCCGCGACGCACTTCTTCGGAGAACTTGTCCATGCCCATGACGCCCGCCGACACCGCCGACTGGATCTCGCGAACCATCTGCTCGATGTCGTAGGTGGCCACGGCGGTCTGGTCGGCCAGACGCCGGACTTCGGTGGCGACCACGGCGAAACCACGGCCGTATTCGCCGGCTTTTTCCGCTTCGATGGCGGCATTGAGCGACAGCAGGTTGGTCTGGTCGGCGACCTTGACGATGGTCACCACGACCTGATTGATGTTGCCGGCCTTCTCATTGAGGATCGCCAGCTTGGAGTTGACCAGATCGGCCGCGCCCATGACCGAGTGCATGGTTTCTTCCATGCGCGCCAGGCCTTGCTGACCGGAGCCCGCCAGGACCGAAGCCTGATCCGCCGCTGAGGTTACTTCGGTCATGGTGCGCACCAGATCCCGAGACGTTGCGGCAATTTCCCGCGACGTGGCGCCGATTTCCGTGGTGGTCGCAGCGGTCTCGGTGGCCGTCGCCTGTTGCTGCTTGGAGGTGGCAGCAATCTCGGTCACCGATGTGGTCACCTGAATCGACGAGCGCTGGGCCTGGGACACCAATGCCGCAAGTTCGGCGACCATGTCGTTGAAGCCAGTCTGGACCGATCCGAATTCATCGTTGCGATCCAGCGCCAGCCGCGTGCTCAGGTCGCCGGTGCGCATGGTCTCGAGAATCTGCACGATGCGATTCATCGGCGCCAGAATCGCGCGCATCAGCAACAGGCCGCACGCGGCGGCCGCCAGCAAGGCAATGATCAACGAAATGCCGAGGGTGATTTTGGCGCTGGAGACGGCGGCTTGAATGGCGTCGGACGCCTTGTCGGCGACCACCTTGTTCTTGGCGCCGAGTGCGTTGAGCTGTTTACGACCCTCAAACCACGTGGGGGTGAGTTGCTCGGCGAAAATCCGTTGGGCCAGCGCGTAGTTGTCGCCCTGATAAGCCGCGAGCACACCGTTGAGCACGAGCTGGTAGCGTTCGCGCAATTGCAGAAACTGGGCGAAGTCGTTGCGATCCGATTCGTCGAAGATGCTTTTCTGGTAATTGACGATCTGCGCCTGCAGGCGGTCTTCGAATTCTTTGTACTGGTCTTCTTCAGCGCTGGTGAGGTCGCGACCGGCGCCTTCACTGAGCAAATGCTGGGTGGCTACGTAGCTTTCGACCCAGGCGCCGCGCACGGTGCTGCTGTAGAAAACGCCGGGCAGCGCGTCCAGTCGTACGGCATCGCCGCTGCTCTCGATCACCAGCAGGCGATTGAACGACACGATCACCATCAACAGCATGATGGCGATGATGACAGCGAAGCTCGCCAAAATCCGTTGACGCAACGTCCAGTTCTTCACAGTCAGCCCTCAAGGGTTCAACGCCGGCATGACCGGGTTCAAGAAGCGGACCGACGGACGGTCCAAAGCGAGCGGGAGTATAGCCTAGTGACTTCCCAATAAACGGGCTGTTTCCGACAAGGAAAACGCCATATCACACAGCCAGATCGGAAGTGTCTTACACGCTATCGGCTTGATGTGGCGTTGCTTGATGGTACGAGTGCGTTGTTGGCGGATGCCTGCAGCGGACGTTCAGCGACGGGGGAGAAATGCGGGTCAGGCCCCAACGGTTGTTGGGCCTGACCCGCAGGTTTGCGGGTGTCGGATGGTGTATCCGGGACGGGTGGCTGGACAGGCTGACGGTTTAAGGCTGCGCCTGACGCACTTGGTGCTCAAGCTCGGTCTTGAGGGCGGGATCGAGCTTCAGCTGCTTGGCGAGTTCGTCCAGGTAAGCGCGCTCCATGAAGTGTTCTTCGTCGACCATCATCACGCTGGCCAGGTACATCTCGGCGGCGATTTCCGGGGTCTGCGCCGCGCGGGCGACATCGGCCGGGTCCAGCGGCTTGTTCAGTTCAGCGTGCAGCCATTGCTGCAGTTCGTTGTCGCCGGTGATGCGGGTGAACTCGCCTTCGATGAGTTCGCGTTCACGGTCGTCAACGTGGCCGTCGGCCTTGGCCGCTGCCACCAGCGCCCGCAGGATGGCCTCGCTGTGCTGCTCGACCTGGGCCGGCGGCACGCGGTCCACGGTTTGCGGCTCAACCGGTTGCGCCACACCCTGACTCGCCTGCCAGTTTCCGTAGGCCTTGTACGCCAGCACGCCCAACGCTGCGAGCCCGCCATAGGTCAGCGCTTTGCCGCCCATTTTGCGTGCGCCTTTGTTGCCCATCAGCAAGCCCATCGCGCCCGCTGCCAACGCGCCGCCACCGGCCCCGGAGAGCAGCCCGCCAAGGCTCCCGCCCAACTTGCCGCCCAGGCCGCTGCCACCGACTTTGCCGAGCAGATCGCCGAGACCGCCCTGCCCGTTTTGCCCGCTTTTGCCGCTCTTGTCGTGAGCGCCGGCCTTGTTTTGCAGCAGGTCCTGGCCGGATTTCAACAGTTGATCGAGTAAACCGCGCGTGTTCATGACTTCACCTTCAGAAGGGGGACAGACGATTCGACCCGCAGGTTAAGGCGAAGGCACCGACGCGCGCCGGGCGGGTTTGCTTCTGAATGTTGCGGCAACTGAGCGTCCAGAGGCCGGATGGGTTTTGACTCAACCGCATCCGCCTTGCACGAATGGGCGCGGTATTTGCTGCGCCAAGTTTGTCGAGGATCGAACGGGGCACTACGCTCTGCACCACCGATCTCTGCCCAAACAACCACCATGAGGCAAACCCACCATGTCTGTGCACAAGACTGCGATTCTCAGCGCCGTGATTACCGCCCTATTCACCAGCGGCGCGGTGCAGGCCGCTGAAGCACTCACGGCGGTGGGCGATGGCGAGGGGCAACTGGATATCGTGGCGTGGCCGGGCTACATCGAACGCGGCGAAAGCGACAAGGCCTACGACTGGGTGACCGGCTTCGAGCAGGAAACCGGCTGCAAGGTCAACGTCAAGACCGCCGCAACCTCCGACGAGATGGTCAGCCTGATGACCAAGGGCGGCTATGATCTGGTCACCGCGTCGGGCGATGCGTCGTTGCGACTGATCGCCGGCAAGCGTGTGCAGCCCATCGACCCCACGCTGATCCCGAACTGGAAGACCCTCGACCCGCGCCTGAAAGACGGCCCCTGGTACACGGTGGAGAACAAAACGTACGGCACGCCTTACCAATGGGGCCCGAACGTGCTGATGTACAACACCAACGTGTTCAAGACGCCGCCGGTGAGCTGGAGCGTGGTGTTCGAGCCGCAGGATTTGCCCGACGGCAAACCGAACAAGGGTCGGGTCCAGGCCTATGACGGGCCGATCTACATCGCCGACGCCGCGCTGTACTTGAAGACCGCCAAACCGGAACTGAACATCGTCGACCCTTACCAGCTCACCGAGACCCAATACAAGGCGGTACTCGACCTGCTTCGCGCTCAGCAGCCGCTGATTCACCGCTACTGGCATGACGCAACGGTGCAGATGAGCGACGTGAAAAACGAAGGTGTGGCAGCGTCGAGTTCGTGGGGTTACATGGTCAACGGGCTGGTCGCCGAAAAGCAGCCCGTCGCCTCGACCATCCCCCAGGAAGGCGCCACCGGCTGGGCCGACACGACGATGTTGCACGCCGAGGCCAAACACCCCAACTGCGCCTACAAATGGATGAACTGGTCGCTGCAACCGAAAGTTCAGGGCGACGTTGCGGCCTGGTTCGGCTCCCTGCCGGTGGTGCCTGACGCCTGCAAGGGCAACGAACTGCTCGGCGCCGAGGGTTGCGAGACCAACGGGTTTGACCTGTTCGACAAGATCGCCTTCTGGAAAACACCCCAGGCCGAGGGCGGCAAATACGTACCGTACAGCCGCTGGACGCAGGATTACATTGCGATCATGGGCGGGCGTTAAGCCATGACCCACGCTGTCCAGTTCACCCAGGTCTCGCGGCTGTTCGGCGAGGTGAAAGCCGTGGACCGGGTGTCCATCGACATTGAGGACGGCGAGTTCTTTTCCATGCTTGGCCCTTCAGGCTCCGGCAAGACCACCTGCCTGCGCCTGATCGCAGGCTTCGAGCAACCCAGCGCCGGCTCGATTCGCATTCATGGCCAGGAAGCCGCCGGTCTGCCGCCGTACCAGCGTGACGTCAACACGGTGTTTCAGGACTACGCGCTGTTTCCGCACATGAACGTGCGGGACAACGTTGCCTATGGCCTGAAAGTCAAAGGCGTCGGCAAGGCCGAGCGGATCAAGCGAGCCGACGAGGCCCTGAACATGGTGGCGCTCGACGGCTATGGCGTGCGCAAACTCGTGCAACTGTCCGGCGGACAGCGCCAGCGTGTGGCCCTGGCGCGTGCACTGGTCAATCGGCCGCGGGTGCTGCTGCTCGACGAACCCCTCGGCGCCCTCGACCTGAAGCTGCGCGAACAGATGCAAAGCGAACTGAAAAAGCTGCAGCGCCAGCTGGGCATCACCTTCATCTTCGTCACCCACGACCAGACCGAAGCGCTGTCGATGTCGGACCGGGTCGCGGTGTTCAACAAAGGCCGCATCGAGCAGGTCGATACGCCGCGCAATCTGTACATGAAACCGGCCACGACTTTTGTGGCGGAATTCGTGGGCACCTCCAACGTCGTGCGCGGCGAACTGGCGCAGGCATTGACCGGCAGCCCGGGCGCTTTTTCGATTCGGCCCGAGCACATCCGTTTTGCCGAGAGCGGCACTGCGACGCACGACATTCAGCTCAGCGGCGTGCTGCACGACATTCAATATCAGGGCAGTGCCACCCGCTACGAGGTCAAACTGGACAACGGCCAGACGCTCACTGTCAGCCAGGCCAATAGCCAATGGCTGGACACCGGGGCGCGCTATCAGCCGGGGCAACGCCTGACGGCATGCTGGGCGCGGGAAGCGATGATTGCGCTACATGACGCGCCACGTGAGTCGCCAGAAATCGCGACGGGCGAGGCGCATTGAGATGGGTCAGACGTTCACTGGCTCGGCGCCAATGCAACGGCAATCGCCACTCCGGCGCTTTTCCAGCCTGCTGTATCGACGCCCAAATCTTTACCTGTCACTGCTGCTGATCCCGCCGCTGCTGTGGTTCGGCGCGGTTTACCTCGGCTCGCTGCTGGGCCTGTTGTGGCAGGGCTTCTATACCTTCGACGACTTCAGCATGACCGTGACGCCGGACCTGACCCTGGCGAACTTCGGCGCGCTGTTCAACCCGGCCAACTTCGACGTCATCCGCCGCACCCTGAGCATGGCGGTCGCAGTGTCCATCGCCAGCGCCATCATCGCCTTCCCCATCGCGTATTACATGGCGCGCTACACCACCGGCAAAACCAAGGCGTTCTTTTACATCGCGGTGATGATGCCGATGTGGGCCAGTTACATCGTCAAGGCGTACGCGTGGACGCTGCTGCTGGCCAAGGGTGGCGTCGCGCAATGGTTCGTTCAGCATCTGGGATTGGCGCCGGTGTTGCAGGGGCTGTTGAGCGTGCCCGGCATCGGCGGCAGCACCTTGTCGACCTCGCATCTGGGGCGATTCATGGTGTTCGTCTACATCTGGCTGCCGTTCATGATCCTGCCGATTCAGGCTTCCCTCGAACGCTTGCCGCCGTCACTGCTGCACGCCTCCGCCGACCTTGGCGCCACGCCCCGGCAGACGTTCATGCAGGTGATTCTGCCGCTGTCGGTGCCTGGCATTGCAGCGGGCTCGATCTTCACGTTTTCGCTGACGCTGGGGGATTTCATCGTGCCGCAACTGATCGGCCCGCCGGGCTACTTCATCGGCAGCATGGTCTACGCCCAGCAAGGCGCCATCGGCAATATGCCGATGGCAGCAGCGTTCACGCTGGTGCCGATCGTGCTGATCGCGGTTTATCTGGCCATCGTCAAGCGTCTGGGGGCTTTCGATGCACTCTGATAAAGCGTCGTGGGCCCTGAAGATCGCAGCCTGGGGCGGTCTGGTGTTTCTGCACTTTCCGATCCTGATCATCTTCGTCTACGCCTTCAACACCGAAGACGCCGCCTTCAGCTTCCCGCCGAAAGGCTTCACCCTGAGGTGGATCGGCGTGGCATTCGCGCGGCCTGACGTGCTGGAGTCGATCAAGCTTTCGCTGCAAATCGCCTGCGTCGCCACGCTGATCGCACTGGTGCTCGGGACGCTGGCCTCGGCAGCGTTGTACAGGCGGGACTTCTTCGGCAAGGACGGCATCTCGCTGATGCTGATTCTGCCCATCGCCCTGCCCGGCATCATCACCGGGCTGGCCTTGTTGTCGGCGTTCAAGACCCTGGGGATCGAGCCGGGCATGTTCACCATCATCGTCGGCCACGCGACCTTCTGCGTGGTGATCGTCTACAACAACGTTATCGCCCGCCTGCGCCGCACATCCCACAGCTTGATCGAAGCCTCGATGGACCTCGGCGCCGATGGCTGGCAGACCTTCCGCTACATCATCATGCCCAACCTGGGCTCGGCGCTGCTGGCCGGCGGCATGCTGGCGTTTGCCCTGTCGTTCGACGAAATCATCGTCACCACCTTCACTGCCGGGCATGAGCGCACATTGCCCATCTGGCTGCTCAACCAACTCAGCCGCCCACGGGACGTGCCGGTAACCAATGTCGTGGCGATGCTCGTGATGATAGTGACCATGCTGCCGATCCTCGGCGCGTACTACCTGACGCAGGGCGGGGAAAGCGTGGCGGGGAGTGGGGGGAATTGAGCGGGTTGGGGCAGCGTGCTTCCCACGACGGGAGGCAGATAGGGCGAGCTGGGCGGGATTAAGACGCAGGAGCCCTGACGAGTCTCCTTTTCCTACAACATCGCACTAGGCTCGGGCTTGTCAGTATCATATTTTGATACCATGAATAATCGACAAGCTGGCACCTTAAAAATCGTGTTCTCCAAACCCGTCCCCCATAACCTGGAATGGAGTCGACTGGAGTCGCTCTTCGCGGCGTTAGGCGCAAAAACCATAGAAGGCAGTGGCTCAAGGGTCAGGTTCGAACTCAATGGCGTAGTGGCGACCTTTCACCGGCCGCACCCGGACAAGGGTGCGAAGCCGTACCAGGTTCGTGACGCGCGAGCGTTCCTTGAGCACGCAGGAGTTACTCCATGAACATCATGAACTACAAAGGCTACTCAGCCCGGATCAACTACAGCGATGAAGACGGCCTCTTCGTAGGGCATGT
The DNA here is from genome assembly GCF_039672565.1 of Pseudomonas sp. Ps21-P2. NCBI lineage: Bacteria > Pseudomonadati > Pseudomonadota > Gammaproteobacteria > Pseudomonadales > Pseudomonadaceae > Pseudomonas > Pseudomonas sp. Ps21-P2. Next base: position 271,037 of record NZ_JBDFPL010000004.1, on the reverse strand, counting down.
CGCGGGGATCAAAGACGTGATTGGCTTTCATGGCCAGTCGGTACAAGAGCTACGATCGGCGTTTGAAGAGGCGGTGGACGACTATCTTGAAGTCTGCGAACGCTTGGGCCGTGAGCCACAGAAAACCTATTCCGGAAAACTGAGCTTACGGCTGGAACCTGAGTTGCATGCAAGCGTGGCGTCACAAGCGGAGTTGGCGCATAAAAGCATCAACCAATGGGTCAGTGACCTGCTTCGGCAAGCCATCTGACCCCATATTTATAAGCGAATAGCCTATACAGGCGTTCCGCGCCTGCGCCTCAATCCCGTAAATCCGACTCATGAATCGGCTGGTCGCGGTGCGTTGCCCGCTGGTATTGCGCGGGCCATGTGGCCTGGCGTCCGCCCAGATGTTCATCGGCACGCAGCGGCCAGTACGGATCGCGCAGCAGTTCGCGGGCGAGGAAGATCAGGTCAGCCTGGCCCGTCCGCAGAATGGTGTCGGCCTGGGTGGGTTCGGTGATCATGCCCACGGTGCCGGTGGCAATGCCGGATTCGCTGCGCACTCGAGCGGCGAATTCGGTTTGATAGCCCGGGCCCACCGGAATCTCGGCTTTGGCCGCAGTGCCGCCGGAAGACACATCAACCAGGTCGACGCTCAGCTCTTTCAAGCGTTTGCCCAGCTCGACGGTTTCGTCCGCGTTCCAGCCGCCTTCCACCCAGTCGGTGGCCGAGACGCGCACGAACAACGGCAGGTCTGCGGGCCAGACTTCACGCACGGCCTTGGTGATTTCGAGGGTCAGGCGGATGCGGTTTTCGAACGAGCCACCGTATTGATCCTGACGCTGGTTGCTCAGCGGCGACAGGAACTGATGCAGCAGATAACCGTGGGCAGCGTGGATTTCGACCACTTTGAAACCTGCGGTCAAAGCACGTTTGGCAGCATCGACGAAGGCCCTGATGATGTCCTGAATCTGGGCCTCATCCAGCGCCGTAGGCACGGTGTAGGTCGGGTCGAAAGCGATCTTCGAGGGGCCCCAGGTCGCCCAGCCGCCTTGGTCGGCAGGGATGGCGCCGCTCTGGCTCACCCACGGCCGCCATGTACTGGCTTTGCGTCCTGCATGGGACAGCTGAATGCCGGCCACCGCGCCTTGGGCGTTGATGAATCGAGTGATGCGCTGGAGCGGCTCGATTTGCTCGTCGTTCCAGAGGCCGAGGTCTTCCGGGGTGATGCGCCCGTACTGGGTTACCGCCGCCGCTTCGGTGAAAATCAGCCCGGCGCCGCCGACCGCGCGACTGCCCAGATGGACCAGATGCCAGTCATTGGCCAGGCCGTCGGCGCAGCTGTACTGACACATCGGCGAAACCACAATGCGATTGCGCAGGGTCAGCTGGCGAAGGGTGTAGGGTTCAAGCAGCAGGCTCATGGGCACCTCTCAGGTCGTGTGGCAGGTTCCATACGTTGCGAACCTTGAGCCTAGTCGACAACCCGAGCTAAGTGAGGGTTCACTCATTTCCCGGCGTAAGCCAGACATCCTGAAACAACGCGTTCACCTGTAGGACTGGCTTTAGCCGGGAAGGCGTCAGTGGCCACACCGCACGCTGATCACAGTTCAGCGCGGTGAAAGATGAACCACCATCAGTTGCACGGTTTCGTTGCCGCGGAATTCGTTCAGGTCCAGCTTGTACGCCAGCTCGACCCAGCGCACGGTCGGGTTGGGCCATACGTCGCGATCGACGCTAAAGGCGATGCCTTCGAGCTTGACGCTGCCGCATTCGGTCTTGAGTACCATCTTCAGATGGCGCTCGCCGACCACTCGCTGCTCCACCAGCTGGAACACGCCATGGAACAATGGCTCGGGAAAGTGCTGCCCCCACGGGCCGGCGTTGCGCAGCGCACGGGCCAGTTCCAGGTGAAACTCTTCGACGGCCAGTGTGCCGTCGGACAGCAGCCGGCCGGTCAGGTCTTCTTCCTTGAGCTGGCGGCGAACTTCAGCATCGAAGGCCTCGGCGAATGCCGGGAAGTTGCCTTCCGGCAGCGACAGCCCGGCCGCCATCGCATGACCGCCGAACTTGCTGATCAGCTCCGGATGTTTAGCCGCCACGGCATCGAGCGCGTCGCGGATGTGAAAGCCCGGCACCGAACGCGCCGACCCCTTCAGCACACCCTCGCCTGCGCTGGCGAAGGCAATGGTCGGGCGGTGATAACGCTCTTTCAAACGCGAGGCCAGAATGCCGATCACGCCCTGGTGCCATTCGGGTTCGAACAGACACAGACCAAACGGCATCGACTCCAGCGGCAGGTCCTTGAGCTGGGCGAGTGCCTCGCGCTGCATGCCCTGCTCGATGGATTTGCGGTCCTGATTGAGCTCGTCCAGACGCACGGCCATTTCCCGCGCCTCGGTCTCGTCATCGCAGAGCAGGCATTCGATGCCCAGGCTCATGTCATCCAGGCGCCCGGCCGCGTTCAGGCGTGGGCCGATGATGAACCCCAGGTCGGTGGAGGTGATGCGCGAGGCCTCGCGACGGGCGACCTCGAGAATGGCGCGCAACCCCGGACGGGCACGACCGGCGCGGATGCGCATCAGCCCCTGGTGCACCAGAATCCGGTTGTTGGCGTCCAGCGGCACGACGTCGGCGACGCTGCCCAATGCCACCAGATCCAGCAACTCGCCCAGATTGGGTTGAGCGCGGCCCTCGAACCAGCCGATGTCCCGCAGTCGTGCGCGCAAGGCCATCAACACATAAAAAATCACGCCAACGCCGGCCAGCGACTTGCTCGGGAAGGTGCAGCCGGGCTGGTTCGGGTTGACGATGGCATCGGCCGCCGGCAATTCGTGGCCGGGCAAGTGGTGATCGGTGACCAATACCTGCAAGCCCGCCGCCTTCGCCGCTGCAACGCCTTCAACGCTGGAAATGCCGTTGTCCACGGTCATGAGCAAATCAGGCTGGCGCTCAAGGGCGACCTGGACGATTTCCGGTGTCAGGCCGTAGCCGAATTCGAAACGGTTCGGCACCAGATAGTCCACATGCGCCGCACCGAGCAGACGCAGACCTAATACACCCACCGTGCTGGCCGTCGCGCCATCGGCATCGAAGTCGCCGACGATGAGGATGCGCTGACGCTGCTGCAATGCAGTCACCAGCAAATCGACGGCGGCCTCGATGCCCTTGAGCTGTTGGTAGGGAATCAGCCGGGCGAGGCCCTTGTCGAGCTCTTCCTCCGAGGCCACACCGCGCGCTGCGTATAACCGGGTGAGCAAAGGCGGCAGATCGCCAAGAAAAGGCAGGGTGTCAGGTAACTCGCGTGGTTCGATGCGCATTCGGGTTCCGCTGGTGTTCTCGTTGGGGCCGGTTGGGTGTAGCGATGCCACCGCGATGCCGCTGTTGTAGCGTCGCAATGCAGGACTGAATCAGCCCCGCTCGCCTGCCAGCCACTGCAGTTGCACTTCGTGCTGGCCGCGATCATCGGTGACGAAGATCGTGCCTTCGCTGATCATCACGTCCCACTTGATCACTCGGGGCATGTCCTTGGCCAGGATTTCCAGTGCCTCCTGGGGGACCGAAGCGATATTGACGTTCTTCAGCGTCTTGATCGCCGGTATGACCTTGCCTTCCCACACCCGCAGACTGCCATAGGCCAGCAGGCTGGTGCGTTCGGTGCGGCGCGAGCACCACGTCAGGCGGTCGGCGTCGGGCTGGCCCACTTCGATCCAGTGCAGCACGCGATCGTCCAGACTCTTTTCCCACAACGCAGGCTCGTCGACGTCCGACAGACCACGGCCAAACGACAGATGCTCGTTGTACCAGAAGGCGTAGGCCAGCAGGCGCACGGTCATGCGCTCTTCGGTCTCCGAAGGGTGACGCGCGATGGTCTGCTTGACGGTTTCGTAGACCCCGCGATCAAGGTCGGTGAGATTGAGTTCGAACTTGTAGGTCGTGGACGGTTGGGCCATGAACGGGCTTCTAGTAGAGACGGGAAAGGCGGCAAGTCTACCCGATGCAGCCCCGTTGAACGACCGAACTCGATGAGCGATGCGGCTCGCCCTTCAGATCGGAGCTGGGGCACAACGTTCGCGAGGCGTTACTCATGCCCCCATGACATGTGTTAAATAAATGAGGCACATCACCGATTCCTTGCTGCGAGACGCTGTCGATGAGGGTCAACGCTTCCATGCATGTCACCGGTTCCCGAATGCGCGCCGTGCTGCTCGCTGCTCTGCTCATTAGCCTGCCCGGTACCGCGTCGGCACGTGAAACGCTGATCTGGCTGCTGCGCGACTTCCCGCCCCTGACTATATTTTCGGGCCCATTGGCGGGCCAGGGCGCCATCGACAAGCTGATGCCTGAGCTGACCGCCCGGATGCCGGAATACGATCACCAGATCATGCACGTCAATCGCGCGCGCGGAACGCAGATGCTCAATGACCCTGACGTGTTCGCTTGCGACCCGACCCTGCTGTGGACGCCCGAGCGCGACAAAACCATGTTGTTTTCCATCCCCTCCTATGCCACGCCCAGTAATGGCGTGACGATCGAGCGCAGCCGCCATGCGCTGTTCGCACCTTTCATCGACGCCGACGGCCGCCTCGACCTCGCCGCCCTGCTGGCCAGCGACAGCGTTGATGTCGGCATCGTCGGCGAACGCAGCTACGGCCCGGTCATCGATAAAGTGTTGCGCGAGACCACTCGCCCCAAACGTCTGATCCTGCACTACGGCAACACGGCGGTGGGCAGCATGCTGGAGATGGAGCGGCTTGATCGCTTTCAAGCGATTATCAGTTACTGGCCGGAAGCCCGATTTCACGCTCAGCAACAAGGCATTCCCCTGGATGCGCTGGAATTTCTCCCGGTCAAGGGCGTGCCCAAATACCAGTTTGCTCACATTGCCTGTTCGAAGACCGAGAAGGGACGCGCGGCGATGGAGATCATCAACCGGGAAATGCGTGTGCTGCGGGTGACGCGGCTGATCGGGTTTTATGCGGAGTGGATGGTCAAGAAGGAGGAGTATCTGCGCGACGCCCAGACATTTTTTGAGGAGCCGCCGAACTGACCCGGCATAGACCCGCGGCCTGGAGCGAAAAGCCGAATTTCAGACAAAAGAAACCCCGAGCAGCGGGGAGACTACTCGGGGTCAACCGTGGTCCATCTTGGACCCGTACGGCAGGCAGCATGAACATCGGAGCACAATGCCTGCGCCTGCCGTAACTGATAGGAGCCTACTGAATCGAGAAGGTTCCCCGCAGCTCAGACGAAAGGTCGAGCTGCAGCGTAAGCAGCGGACTGGGACACATTGCGCATGGCTGCGATGACACAAGGCTCAATGCGCCCTTCTGCCACCATCAAATCACGGTGAAGACCATCTACCACGTCAGTCAGCTGGCGCTTGTCGCCCAGTTGCGACGCAGAAAAAACACGCTCGATCACTATCGCACCCGCTGGATTTTTCAGCGTCACCAGACGCTCGCCCAGAATACCGGCAGGGCCAATTCTCACCTGATAAGGGGACAGCGCTTCGCTCAGTAGCAAGCTGATATTTTCCATCCGGATCACCACTCAACAATTTGAATGCAAAGGTGCTAACCAATGACCATTGGCAGCAGCGGAAAGTTCTGCGCACTGTGGCGAGTTGACACATGCGCACTGCCTGCCGCAGTTTGATTCCGGAGCATGCCTGCCGAATGTGACAGGCAGAATTCACGCCCCTGACGTCTTCGCCTGCTCCAGGTCGTTGAGCAACGCCTTCAACTGGCCTGCCGCCTGCTCGGCCGCAAGACGGGCATCGTGCAACTCACCTTCCAGACGCTTGCGTTCGCTGATGTCCATCCAGCCGCCGAGCAAGCCCTGCAGCTGACCGTCCGCGCGGTGGAAGGGGGCCGTCCATTCCGAGACGTCGATCTGACGTCCGCCCAGCCGCAGTACCCGCTCGGTAAACACACGCTCCCGCGTCTCCAGCATTTTCATGTAGTCAGCGTGCATCTGCTGGGCGAGGTCGCCGGGAATGAGGTCAACATCGATCAGGCGACGACCCTGCAATTGCTCGTAACTGATGCCGAAAATTTCCTCATAACTGCGGTTGCAGGCGACAAGACGGCCCTGAAGATCACGCACGTAAATCGGATTGGGGATGCCGTCGAGCAGTATCCGCTTGAAGGCAAGCTGGTCACCCAGTTGCGCCTCGGCGCGCTGCCGCTGGTGAATCTGAAACTTCAGGCGGCTGCTCCAGGCCAGTGACACCAGCCCCAGCAGTAAGGAAGCGCCAGTGAGCCAGTATATCCAGGCGGGAATGCGGTTCCAGACCGAGGGGTGAGGATTCGCCGCGCCGAGCCATTTCAGGCGGATCGCACGCATTTCAGCCACCGGGAATTCCTCCAGAGCCTTGTTGAGTATGCCGAGCAATTCGGGCTGGCTTCTGACGACCGAAAATTTGTCCGGCGACCACATGCCCTCGACGCTGCGTCCGACCTTCAGCTCGCCCAATGGATACAACCACGCGCCGGCCTCGTTCTGGATGGTCGCGTCGGCGTCGCCCTTCTCCACTAGTCGGCGGGCATCCTCATAGGTCGCCACAAGCTTGAGCTGGATATGCGGATAGCGTTGCTGAATGAACCCGAGCAACGCGTGTCGTGCGGGAAGCGCCAGCACCTTGCCGGTCATGTCCGACAGCTGGAAGGACGGGTTACTGTCAGCGTGCACGAGAAAGACCCAGTTGTTGCCGCCAAATGCGTAGGTGAAATTCAACAGCCCTTTGCGTTCCGGGTTTTCGGCCAGCGTGGTGTTCATGTGTGCACTGCCGTCCGTCAACGTCTCCAGCAAATCTTCGGTCGAGGCCGATTCCTGATACACGAACTGCAAACCGGTCATTCGCGAAATACGCGCGAGCACATCCACGTTCAAACCCACCCAGCGACCTTGAGCATCCTTGTAGACGTAGGGAGGGTGCTGGGTGGAGGCGACGATGACCTGCGGATGTCTGCGAATCCACCGCCGTTCGATCGCGTTGATGTTCACCTGCCGTCGGGCAAGATCGGCGCCCAACCCGAGGGTCCAGCGCCCCTGGATTTCACGGATGACAGCGTCGTCCACGCCTTCCAGCGCTCGGTCGAAGAGCGCCCGCAGCGTCGAGTCTTGCTCCCGGAATGCAAATGAAAAGCCTGTGGATGGCAGCAGGCTGTCGAACTTGGTCTGTAAACCGAGGTAAGGCCGCAACAGGCTGTAAGACCGCACCGTCAGCTCATTGGCAATGAATGCGTCGGCGGAGTCGTTCGCCAGTGCCTCCATCGCGCTGTACAGCGTGGGCGCGACGACGATCTCGCTGTCCGGATAGAGCCGCTGAACCTGCGCTTCGTCCGCATAACCGTCCAGCAGCAACACGCGCTTTCCTCTCAGCGAAGGGTGCAGGTCAGCGTCGTTGCCTCTGCCAAATACCACTGTTCGGTCAGGAATGTAGTCCCGGCTGAATGCCAGTCCGGACGTTTCTCGCTCGAAACCGTTGGCGCTGGTCAGCAAGTCGATTTCTCCGGCCAGCAATGCGTTGACCGCTTGGGCGCGCTTTGCGAACCCGCGTATCTGCACGGGCATGGAAAGCCGCGCACTGATCAGGCTCAGGTAATCCGCGCTGATGCCCTGATAGCGATTATGGTCGGTGGTGATGTCGATGGGCTCATGGTCAGCAACGGAAATGCCGACTCTCAGCACCTTCCGTGCGTTCAGCCACTGGCGGTCCGCCTCGTCAAGAACAAGCGGCTGCTGCGCCACGAAGGGCGCGCTCAGGCCGAACCGCAAGTTCTCAGCTGCATGGCCTGCGCGACTGCAGATGCACATGAGCATCAGCAACGCCCACAGCGCCGGTTGGAGATTCGGGATGCGGCTGCAAAATGCCGCTGAGTAAAAATGTTTAACAACCACGGGCTTATACCGAAAAAAGAAAATTCTTCGGAAGTGTGGCACGCAGAAAAAACAAGGCCCGCTGCGAGGCGGGCCTTAGTTGTTACACGGCGATACGGTCAGAGAGGTTTGCCACGATTACCGTGCTGGCTGACAAAGGCCTGCATGGCTTTGAGGTCATTTGGCAGAACAGTGCAGCGCTCGTCTCGCTCGAACAAATCAGACAAATGTGCAGGCAGCTCAAGCGCTTTTCCTACACCGGCTTTCAGCACGGCGTCCGGGAACTTGACCGGATGCGCCGTTCCCAGGATCACCATTGGCGTGTCCAGGCTGCGGCGGCAGTCCCGCGCGGCTTTCACGCCGATCGCGGTGTGCGGATCGAGCAGCTCGCCGGTGCTGGCGAACACTTCAGCGATGGTCTTGCAGGTGTCTTCGTCACTGACCGCCAGCGAATCAAACAGCTTACGGGTCTCGGTCCAGCGGTCTTCCTGAACGCTGAAACCGCCGCCCTGCCTGAAGTTGGCCATGAGCTCGGCAATCGCCCCGCCGTTGCGACCGTGCATGTCGAACAGCAGACGCTCGAAGTTGGACGACACCATGATGTCCATCGACGGCGACAACGTGGCGTGCAGGGTTTCCTTGACGTACTGATTGCCGCTCATGAAGCGGTGCAGGATGTCGTTGCGGTTGGTGGCAACCACCAGCTGGCTGATCGGCAAGCCCATGTTGCGAGCGAGGTAACCGGCGAAGATGTCGCCGAAGTTGCCGGTCGGCACGGAGAACGCCACCGAACGCGCCGGGCCGCCCAACTGCAGCGCCGCGTGGAAGTAGTAAACGATCTGGGCCATGATCCGCGCCCAGTTGATCGAGTTCACCGCGACCAGACGCGTGCCCTTGAGGAAGCTCTGGTCGGCGAAGCTGTTCTTGACCATTTCCTGGCAGTCGTCGAAGTTGCCTTCGATCGCGATGTTATGGATGTTCTCGCCGAAGATGGTGGTCATCTGGCGGCGCTGAACATCGGACACGCGGTTGTTCGGGTGCAGGATGAAGATGTCGACGTTATCGCAACGACGGCAGCCTTCGATGGCGGCCGAGCCGGTGTCACCCGAGGTGGCGCCGATGATGACCACGCGTTCGCCGCGCTTCTCGAGCACATAGTCCAGCAGACGACCCAGCAGTTGCAGGGCGAAATCCTTGAACGCCAGGGTCGGCCCGTGAAACAGCTCCAATACCCACTCGTTGCCGTTCAGCTGACGCAGCGGCGCAACCGCAGCGTGGGAAAACACGCCGTAGGTTTCTTCGAGAATCTTCTTGAAATCCGCGTCGGGGATGCTGCCCGTCACGAACGGACGCATCACGCGAAAAGCCAGCTCGTGATAAGGCAGGCCGGCCCAGGACGCGATCTCTTCCTGCGTAAAGCGCGGCAGGTTTTCCGGCACATACAGACCGCCATCGCTTGCCAGACCGGTCAGCAGCACATCTTCGAAATTCAGGGCCGGTGCCTGGCCGCGGGTACTGATATAGCGCATTTTTCAAACCTTCGGTTTGGGCGGCGAGCTCAAAGAGGCCAGCTGCAAGTCAAAACGGTTTGTCTTTGACCTGCAGCCCGGGGCCCGAAGCTCACCGCGATATAAGTTTGCTGTTACTTGCAGCTTGCCGCTTAACGCTTGCGGCTCGTCTCAGTTCAGATGCTCGACGCGGATGCGCACAACCGGTCCGGCAACGTCTTCCAGCGCTTCCAGCGCTTCGATCGCATCGTTCATGCGTTTCTCGACCACGCGGTGGGTCAGCAGAATCATCGGCACCAGGCCGTCATGTTCTTCGACTTCTTTCTGCATGATCGATTCGATGTTGATGCCGCGCTCGGACAGAATGCTTGCCACCTGGGCCAGCACGCCGGGATGATCCTTGGCCTGGATGCGCAGGTAGTACGCGCTTTCGCACGCGTCGATCGGCAGGATCGGGTGAGCGGACAGCGAATCGGGCTGAAAGGCCAGATGCGGAACGCGGTTTTCAGGGTCGGTGGTCAGGGCACGAACCACATCGACCAGATCAGCCACGACGGATGAAGCGGTCGGCTCCATGCCGGCACCTGCGCCGTAGAACAATGTCGAGCCGGCGGCGTCGCCGTTGACCATCACGGCGTTCATCACGCCATTGACGTTGGCGATCAGACGGTCCGCCGGGATCAGGGTCGGGTGAACGCGCAGCTCGATACCGCTCGGCGTGCTGCGGGCGACGCCCAGATGCTTGATGCGGTAGCCCAGCGCTTCGGCGTAATTCACGTCGGCGGTGGTCAGCTTGGTGATGCCTTCGGTGTAGGCCTTGTCGAATTGCAGCGGGATGCCAAAGGCGATGGACGCCAGAATGGTCAGCTTGTGCGCCGCGTCGATGCCTTCGACGTCGAAGGTCGGATCGGCTTCTGCATAGCCCAGCGCCTGCGCCTCAGCCAGGACGTCCGGGAAGGTGCGGCCCTTTTCGCGCATCTCGGTGAGGATGAAGTTGCCGGTGCCGTTGATGATGCCGGCGACCCAGTTGATGCGGTTGGCCGACAGGCCTTCACGAATGGCCTTGATCACCGGGATACCGCCCGCCACCGCCGCTTCGAAAGCCACGATGACGCCCTTCTCCCGGGCCTTGGCGAAAATTTCGTTGCCGTGCACGGCGATCAGCGCCTTGTTGGCGGTGACCACGTGCTTGCCGTTTTCAATGGCCTTGAGCACCAGTTCGCGGGCGATGGTGTAGCCACCGATCAGCTCGATGACGATGTCGATTTCAGGGTTGCTTGCCACGTCGAACACGTCGGTCGTGGTCGGGGTACCGGTAATCTGGCAATTGGGGTTTGGTGTACGCATGGCAATCTGCGCCACTTCGATTCCACGCCCGGCACGGCGGGCAATTTCCTCGGCGTTACGCTTTAGCACATTGAAGGTACCGCCACCGACAGTACCCAGCCCACAGATGCCTACTTTGACCGGTTTCACTATGAACTCCCCATAAAACGGCCGACGCGAGGCCGGCCGTGGAATCAGCCGCATTCAGCACGGCTCGCTATTGATGAAGCGCTACGGACAGGCCGCTTCAATGTTTACCGCAGGAGGCTGCGATAAACGAAATTACTTGGCACTCAGTGCGAGTTTGGCCACTTGTGGCGCCGGCTGGTAGCCCGGAATCAGCTGACCGTCGGCCAACACGATGGCCGGTGTGCCGTTCACGCCGATGGACTGGCCGATTTCAAACTGCTTGGTGACCGGGTTGTCGCACTTGGGCGCCTGGATATTCTTGCCATCGACCATGCGGTCCATTGCACCGCGGCGGTCCTTGGAGCACCAGACGGCCTGAAGTTGTTCGTCACCCGGCGAGCCCAGACCCTGACGCGGGAACGCCACATAACGCACTTCGATGCCGCGCTTGTTCAGCTCCGGCACTTCGGCGTGCAGTTTGTGGCAGTACGGGCAGGTGGTGTCGGTGAACACCGTGATGTGGGATTTGGTCTCGCCCACGGCTGGGTAGACGACCATTTCAGCGGCAGGAATGCCATTAATGGTCTTGGAAATCGCCTGACGCTCGACCTTCTCGGTCAGGTTGACCGGCTTGCCGGCCTGCATCTGGTACAGGTTGCCCTGCATGACGAACTGACCGTCGGCGCTGGCGTACAGAACGCGACCGCCCTTTAGATTCACTTCGTAAAGGCCGTTCAACGGACTGCTGGAAATGCTCTCGACGGGAATCTCCAGATTCAGCGATTCCAGGGTCTTGCGAATGGCTTTGTCGGACGCCTCGTCGGCGTGGGCAAACAGGCTGAAAGAGCTGGCCAGCGCTACAACGGCAGCACCGAGAAAACGAGTGACGCGCATGAAAACTCCTCGAGCGGTGAGCAGACGGGCCAAGCTGAAAACGGGTGGCGGAAAAGCACCGGGAGATTTTCAGGGCCTTGATCTGCGAAACCGGCAAAGCCTATCACATAAGGCTCGCGAGGCCGACGCCCGCTGATGTACGACACATCGTAAATTACTGAAGTCCTCTATCCCCTAGGATGGTGCTTCGTATGCATTTCCTGCAACCGCGCGCGGGCGACATGGGTGTAGATTTGCGTCGTAGACAGGTCACTGTGGCCGAGGAGCATCTGCACCACGCGCAGGTCGGCGCCGTGGTTGAGCAGGTGGGTGGCGAAGGCGTGACGCAGAGTATGGGGCGACAGCGATTTGCCGATGCCGGCGACTTTGGCCTGGTGCTTGATGCGATGCCAGAAGGTCTGGCGGGTCATCTGTTCACCGCGCTGACTGGGAAACAGCACGTCGCTGGGCCGACCGTTGAGCAACTCATGGCGAGCGTCGCGCATGTAACGCTCGACCCAGACGATGGCCTCCTCCCCCATCGGCACCAGACGCTCCTTGCTGCCCTTGCCCATGATGCGCAACACGCCCTGGCGCAAGTTGACCTGCTCAAGCGTCAGGCTGATCAGCTCGGTCACGCGCAGGCCGCAGGCGTAGAGCACTTCCAGCATGGCCCGGTCGCGTTGACCAATGGCGTCGCTCAGGTCGGGCGCGGCGAGCAACGCTTCGACATCGGCTTCGGACAAGGATTTGGGAAGTGGCTTACCCAGCTGCGGCATGTCGACCTGCAACGTCGGGTCGACCGCAATCAGCTTTTCTCTGAGCAAGTAACGATAGAAGCCGCGCACGCCGGAAAGCAGACGCGCCGTGGAGCGAGGCTTGTAGCCGTTGTCGACCCGCCACCCCAGGTGGTCGAGAATCGCTTCGCGACTGACACTCATCAGGTCCACGCCTTTTTCCTGCAACCAGCCGTTGAACAGCGCGAGGTCGCTGCGATAGGCATCGCGCGTGTTGTCCGACAGCCCCTTCTCCAGCCACAGAGCGTCGAGAAAGCGGTCGATCATGGGATGGTCAATGGCGGGCATGGGTTCTGACTTGAGTGGTGAAAAGCGGGGAGCAGTCTTTCATACCTGCGCAGGCGGGACAAAACCAGATGCCAGAAAGCAAAAAAGCAGCCCGTAGGCTGCTTCTTCATTCGCATGGGAAGACTGGGATTAAACCAGTTTTTCCTTGATGCGAGCTGCTTTACCGGACAGGTCACGCAGGTAGTACAGCTTGGCCTTGCGAACGTCGCCGCGACGTTTCACAGCCATGCTGTCGATTTGCGGGCTGTAGGTCTGGAAAGTACGTTCAACGCCAACACCGTTGGAGATTTTACGAACAGTGAAAGCACTGTTCACACCACGGTTACGCTTGGCGATAACAACGCCTTCGAACGCCTGCAGACGAGCGCGGTCGCCTTCCTTCACTTTCACCTGAACGACAATGGTGTCGCCCGGGGCAAAGGGAGGGATCTCTTTGGTCATCTGCTCTGCTTCGAGTGCAAGGATGATTTTGTTAGTCATGCTGTGCTCCTAAGGTAAACCGGTCTGATTTACCATCGATACGTTAACTATCGTCCCGCTCGCGGAGGTATTCCGCCAGCAGCTTCTTCTCTTCTCCAGAAAGCGAGCGGCTTTCCAGAAGATCGGCGCGTCGTTCATAGGTCCGCCCAAGGGACTGCTGTAAACGCCAACGCCGGATGTGTGCGTGATTGCCACTAAGCAATACGTCGGGAACACGCTGATCCGCATACACCTCCGGGCGGGTGTAGTGCGGGCAATCCAGCAGACCATCCGTGAAGGAATCTTCCTCCGCGGAATCTACATGCCCTAAAGCTCCAGGCAGCAGTCGCGTAACCGCATCTATCAGGACCATGGCCGGCAGCTCACCGCCAGATAACACATAGTCGCCAATCGACCACTCTTCATCGACATGAGCTTCAATGAAACGCTCGTCGACGCCTTCATAACGACCGGCAATCAGGATAAGTGCTTCTTCCTGCGCCAGTTCGCGTACCGCAGACTGATCCAGCTTGCGGCCTTGTGGCGACAGGTAAATTACCTTCGCCGCATCCCCCGCCGCCTGCCTGGCCTGAACCAGAGCATCTTCGAGGGGCTTGATCTTCATCACCATGCCAGGGCCACCGCCAAACGGGCGATCGTCCACAGTGTGATGTCGATCAGTGGTGTAATCCCGCGGATTCCAACAGGTGAGCTGCAACAGCTCCTGTTTCACCGCACGGCTGGTAATGCCGTATTCGCTGATGGCGGAAAACATCTCGGGAAACAGCGTGATGACTTCTATGCGCAGGCTGGCCATTGCTTAGAAATCCGCGTCCCATTCCACCTTCATCTCGCCTGCAACCAGATCAACTGCCAACACGCATTGCTCCGTATAGGGCAAAAGGCGTTCGCGATCGTCCAGACTGCCTGCGCAGGGTTTGACCACCATTACATCGTTGGCGCCGGTTTCCAGAAGATGATCGACCTTCCCGAGCAATTGCCCAAGACCGTCAATGACCTTCAGACCTTCAAGCTGGTACCAGTAGTACTCGCCGTCGGTCAATTCAGGGAACAGGTTGCGTGGCACGCAGATCTCGTAACCGGCCAGAAGACGAGCTTCTTCACGATCATCAAGACCCTTGAGCTTAGCGACCAGGAACTTGTCGTTCCCGCGTCCACTGACCAGCTCGACCTGTTTCACATTGCCTTCGCGCTTGAGCGTCCAGGTTTTGTACTGCAACAGGTTTTCGGTTGGATCAGTAAAGGAATACACCTTCACTTCGCCGCGAACGCCGTGTACCGAGTAAATCTTGCCGATGACGATCAGATCGTCGGCGGAAGCTGGCGTCGCGTTCATATTGCTCAGGCCGCAGCCTTAGCAGATTCCTTCAACAGCGAAGCAACACGCTCAGAAGGTTGTGCACCAACGCTCAGCCAGTAGGCCAGACGCTCTTGGTTCACGGACAGACGGATTTCCTGACCACGGGCAACCGGGTTGAAGAAACCGATTTGTTCCTTGTGGGAACCGTCACGTGGGTTGCGGCTGTCGGTGACAGTCAGGTGGTAGAACGGGCGCTTTTTAGAGCCGCCAAGGGCAAGACGGATTGTTAGCATTGAACAATTTTCCTGTAGTCGGTGCTGCAAATCTAAGATGCACAGCGGGCATGGGTGCCCGAAAGGCCGCATATTCTAAGGAATATCCGGATTTTTGCAAATGACTTTTTCCGGCGTACGCCGTCGGGCCACCTAGATCTGCCATGGAGCCGTCAGGGATGACGGCAGTGAGTGCCTGCCTGAGCAGGCCACCGGGACGGTTGCCCCAATGAAGAACGCGCGGGAATAACGCCCGCGCGATGCAATTTACATTTTGGGCATACCGCCGCCGCCGGGCAGCATTCCGCCCATGCCGCGCATCATCTTGGCCATGCCGCCCTTGGTCGAAAACTTTTTCATCATCTTCTGCATCTGTTTGTGCTGCTTGATCAGACGACCGATGTCCTGCACCTGGGTGCCGGAACCCATGGCGATACGGCGTTTGCGTGAACCGCTGATCAACTCAGGGTCGCGACGCTCGGCCGGGGTCATCGAGTTGATGATGGCTTCCATCTGCTTGAACTGCTTCTCGGCGGCGCTTTGCGCGTTGCCCATCTGCGACAGATTAACGCCGCCGATGCTTGGCAGTTTGTCCATGAGCCCGCCCAGGCCGCCCATGTTCTTCATCTGTTGCAACTGATCGCGGAAGTCTTCGAGGTCGAAGCCCTTGCCCTTCTTCAGCTTCTTGGCCAGTTTGTCGGCCTTGTCCTTGTCGAGGGTCTGTTCGGCCTGCTCGATCAGACTGAGCACGTCGCCCATGCCCAGGATGCGCGATGCGATACGGTCGGGATGGAACGGCTCCAGCGCCTCGCTCTTCTCGCCCATACCGATGAACTTGATCGGCTTGCCGGTGATGGCGCGCACCGACAGCGCAGCACCGCCACGGGCGTCACCGTCGACCTTGGTCAGGATCACGCCGGTCAGCGGCAGCGCGTCACCGAAGGCCTTGGCGGTGTTGGCGGCATCCTGGCCGGTCATGGCGTCGACCACGAACAGCGTCTCGGCCGGCTTGACCGCCGCGTGCAGCGCCTGGATCTCGCCCATCATTTCCGCGTCGATGTGCAGACGACCGGCGGTGTCGAGGATCACGACATCGATGAACTTGAGCTTGGCTTCTTTAATAGCCGCTTCGGCGATGTCGACCGGCTTCTGGCTGATGTCGGACGGGAAGAACGTCACGCCGATGTCGTTGGCCAAGGTTTCCAGCTGCTTGATCGCGGCGGGACGGTAAACGTCCGCCGACACCAGCATCACGGTTTTCTTTTTGCGTTCTTTCAGGAATCGGGCGAGCTTGCCGGCAGTGGTGGTCTTGCCCGCACCTTGCAGACCGGCCATCAGAATGACCGCCGGCGGCGTGACGTTGAGGGTCAGCTCTTCGTTGGCCGCCCCCATCATCTCTTCCAGCTCGGCCTGGACGATCTTCACGAACGCCTGGCCCGGCGTCAGGCTGCGCGACACCTCGGTGCCGACGGCGCGCTCCTTGATGCGATTAACGAAGTCTTTGACAACCGGCAAGGCGACGTCGGCTTCAAGCAGCGCCATACGCACTTCACGCAGTGTGTCCTTGATGTTGTCCTCGGTCAGCTTGGCCTTGCCAGTGACCTGGCGCAGCGTCTGCGAGAGACGATCTGTCAGATTTTCAAACATGCGTGATCCTTTGGGTTCGTGCTGAACCCCGATTGATGCGGCCCGGCCCGTAGCGGCCTTTTCAGTCGGCTGCCGACATCGCGACGCCTGCGCTTTACAGGATGGCTATTAATAATAGCGACGCTATAAAGGCGGCTGAAACAGCGATCGGCGAGCCTGTGGCTTGAGCAGGCCGCGGATTATAGCGAAGACTCCGGCGCACGGACACCACGGCGTCTGCTTCTCTAGTCTTTCGTGGAATGCGCGTTATATGCCAAACTCACCCGCTTTCGGGCACGCCCAACAGGATCTATGTCCCCCTTGTCACCGAGTTTGCTCTTCAGCCTCGCCGCCGCCGTCTTCTACGCCGCTGCGACCGTCTACCAGGGTATGCGCCTGCGTCAGGGCCAAAAGGCCGACAAATGGCTGCTGTGCCTGATCGGCACCCTTGCCGTTGCCTGCCAGGCCAGTGCCCTGTTCGGCCAACTGGTGCGCCCTATCGGCCTGGGTCTGGACTTTTTCAGTGCCGCCAGCCTGATCGCTGTCTCCGTGATCATCGTGACCATGCTCGCGTGCATTCGTCTCCCGGTGGAAATCCTGCTGATCCTCCTGTTCCCGCTGGGGCTGCTGACGACCCTGATGGCGCAGTTTGCGCCCTCCGGCACTCTGCAGCCGATCATTGAAGAACACGGCATCATCAGCCATATCCTGCTCTCGATCCTCGCTTACGGGATGTTTACCATTGCGGTGTTCCAGTCGCTGCTCCTGTTGTTGCAGGATCATCAGCTGAAAAACAAACACCCCCTTGGCCTGATCAAAAGCTTCCCGCCGCTGCAAACCATGGAGAGCCTGCTCTTCGGCTTCCTCTGGGCCGGCTGGGTCTTGCTGTCGATGTCGCTGATTTCCGGCTGGCTGTTCGTCGAAAACCTGTTTGCCCAGCATCTGGTGCACAAAACCCTGCTGTCGATCCTGGCGTGGATCGTCTTCAGTGTGCTGCTGTGGGGACGCCATCATCTGGGCTGGCGCGGCCACAAGGCGATCCGCTGGACCCTGGGCGGGTTCCTGCTCCTGATGCTCGCCTATTTCGGCAGCAAGCTCGTTCGTGAATACATCCTGCACATCTGACGGGCGTTGATCATGGATAATCTGCCGGTCGGCACAATGCTCACGCTGCTTGCCCTGCTCACCCTCTGGTCCGGGCTATTCAGTGCGGTCGAGGCTGCGCACCACAATCTCAGGGCAATGCCGGTCAACCCCCGCTCCAACGAACCACCGAAGCCAGTTCTGGCGTTCAACCTCAACAGCCTCATCCTCGGCAACACGCTGCTCAAGGCGCTGATTACCGTCCTCGCCACGTTACTTGCCATCGGCCACTGGTATTTCCACGGTCCGCTGATTGCCTGGCTGGGCGTCGCCAGCGTGCTGGTGGTGGTGACCGAATTCATTCCGCGAAAGCTGGCGGCGCGTCGCCCCGAATCCATTCTGCTGCTGGGCAACAACGTGCTGCGCATCCCGGTTCGCCTGTTGCAGCCGCTGACCTGGATCTACAAGAACATCGCCAAAACGCTGTTGCGCCCTTTTCTGTCGAAGCGTCGGCCAGACAGCGTCGATGACGATGACGACGCGCACCCGACGGTCTATCAGGACAACGAAAGCCAGTATGGCCGCGCCCACGTGATCTCCGGGATCTACGCGCTGGACCGCATGACCGTGAACGACATCCTGGTGCCGCGCAGCGAAGTCGACGGCATCAACCTCGACGACACCATCGAAGAGATCATCGACAAGCTGATCATCTCCCGGCACACCCGTCTGCCGGTCTACCACAACGACATCAATCAGGTGGAAGGCGTGCTCAACACGCGGATGATCAGCCACCTGCTGCCGCGCAACGAACTGACCAAAGAGGCACTGCAAGCCGCCTGCTACGAGCCGTACTTTGTGCCGGAAAGCACGCCACTGCAGATGCAACTGCTCAACTTCCATAAGCAGCAGCGGCGCATGGGCGTGGTCGTCGATGAATACGGCGAGGTGCTGGGCATCGTCAGCCTCGAAGACATTCTCGAAGAGATCGTCGGTGAATTCGAAAGCGAGCAAGCCCTCGATAACCCGCACATACAGCCGCAGCCTGACGGGCGTCTGGTGATTGATGGGGCGGCTTCGATTCGCGATTTGAATAAAAGCCTCGCCTGGCATCTGCCCTCCGATGGCCCCAAAACACTCAACGGGCTGATCACCGAAGCGCTGGAGACGATCCCCAACAGCGCGGTCTGCCTGAAGATCGGGCCCTACCGCCTGGAAATCCTCGAGACCGAGGACAACCGGGTGAGCCGGGTGCTGATGTGGCTGAACACCCGCACCAAAGACGTGATCTGAAGACGTGATATAAACAGGCAGGCGGCGCCCTGAAACACTTGTTTCCGCGCCAATCCCCTTCCTATAATCGATCCGCTTACCCAGCCCCGCCGATCCGCGTGCTACCCGCACAACGCGCGATCCGGCCAGTCACACAGCCTGACCGCTCACGCGACACCCTGGCCTTCGCTCCCATCCCGAGCACGCCACGCGCCTTTGCCCGCATCCGGGCTAATCTGTTCAGCGCTGGACCCAAAACAACAATTACGATTGCCGCAGCGCGCGCACGAAATTTCGTCTCCCGCTGACAGGCGATACGACTGCCAGGGATATCCGCATGACCATGACTTCTGCCTGTCCAACCCGCGACGAGAGCGAAACCCGCCCCGCTAACTCCGCGGCCCGCGTCGCCACCGCCAGCTTCATCGGCACCGCGATCGAATTCTACGATTTCTACGTGTACGCCACAGCCGCCGCGCTGGTGATCGGCCCGGTGTTCTTTCCGCAAACTTCCAGCACCGCACAGATGCTGTCGGCGTTTCTAACGTTCGGGATCGCCTTTCTCGCACGTCCGCTGGGCTCGGCGCTGTTCGGCCACTTCGGTGACCGTGTCGGCCGCAAATCGACGTTGGTCGCCTCCCTGTTGCTCATGGGCGTCTGCACCACGCTGATCGGCGTGTTGCCGGGTTACGACGCCATCGGCTCATGGGCGCCGATTCTGCTCTGCGTGCTGCGCTTCGGCCAAGGCCTCGGACTGGGCGGCGAATGGGGCGGCGCGGCGCTGCTGGCCACCGAGAATGCGCCCAAGGGCAAACGTGCGTGGTTCGGCATGTTTCCGCAGTTGGGTCCTTCCATCGGTTTCCTTGCAGCAAACGGGCTGTTTCTGACGCTGGCGATGACGCTGGACGACGAGCAATTCCGCTCCTGGGGCTGGCGCGTGCCGTTTCTGCTCAGCGCCGTGCTGGTCATCATCGGGCTGTACGTGCGGCTGAAGCTTGAGGAAACGCCTGTTTTCGCCAAGGCCATCGCCCGCCATGAGCGTGTGAAACTGCCAATTGCCGAACTGTTCGGTCAGTACTGGAAGCCGATGCTGCTGGGGGCAGCGTCAATGGTGGTGTGCTACGCGCTGTTCTACATTTCCACCGTCTTCTCGCTAAGCTACGGGGTGAAAACCTTGGGTTACAGCCGCGAGTCGTTTCTGGCGATGCTGTGTTTTGCGGTGCTGTTCATGGCCCTGGCGACGCCGCTTTCGGCATTGGCGAGTGATCGATTTGGTCGCAAGCCGGTGCTGGTGATCGGCGGCGTGCTGGCGATCCTGTCGGGCTTTCTGATGGAGCCCTTGCTGACCCACGGCACGACTTGGGCGGTGACGCTGTTTCTGTCGATCGAGCTGTTTCTCATGGGCGTCACCTTCGCGCCGATGGGGGCGATGTTGCCGGAGCTGTTTCCTACGCGGGTGCGTTATACCGGCGCGTCGGCGGCCTACAACATCGGTGGCATTGTCGGTGCCTCGGTCGCGCCGTTCTTCGCACAGAAGCTGGTGGAAATGGGCGGCCTGAGCTGGGTCGGCGGGTATGTCTCGGCGGCGGCATTGATCAGCGTGATCGCCGTGCTGTGCCTGAAAGAAACCCGGCACGCAGACCTGGATACGATTGCCTGATCACACCGGATCTCTTTTTTAGCGACGCAACAGCCAAACAAAAACGGCGCCCCTGAGGGCGCCGTTTCTATTCAGCGTAAAGCTTACAACTGGACCTTCACCGCCATCGAAGCGCGAGTGGCCTTGCGACGGGCCGCTTCGATCGACTCGTCACGGGCCAGAGCCACGCCCATGCGGCGCTGACCATTGACCTCGGGCTTGCCGAACAGGCGCAGCGCGGTGTCCGGTTCGCTCAGGGCTTGTTCCAGGTTGGCGAACGCCGTCTGGGTCGATTGACCTTCGACCAGAATCACCGCCGACGCCGATGGCCCGAACTGGCGAATCAGCGGGATCGGCAGACCGAGAATGGCCCGGGCGTGCAGCGCGAACTGCGACAGGTCCTGGGAAATCAGCGTGACCAGACCGGTGTCGTGGGGACGCGGCGAGACTTCGCTGAACCACACCTGATCGCCTTTGATGAACAGCTCGACGCCAAACAGGCCACGGCCACCCAGCGCTTCGGTTACCGCTTTGGCGACGCGCTCGGACTCGGCCAATGCGACCGGGCTCATGGCTTGGGGCTGCCACGATTCCTGATAGTCGCCCTTCTCCTGACGATGCCCGACCGGCGCGCAGAAGGTGGTGCCGCCGACGTGACGCACGGTCAGCAAAGTGATTTCGTAATCGAAATCAATGAAGCCTTCGATGATCACCCGGCCTTTGCCGGCACGACCGCCTTCTTGGGCGTAGTCCCAGGCCTTCTGGATGTCAGCGTCGGTTTTCAGCAGGCTCTGGCCTTTGCCCGACGAACTCATCACCGGCTTGACCACGCACGGGAAGCCCAGGTCTTCGACGGCTTTTTTGTAGTCTTCGAAGGTGTCGGCGAAGTGATACGGCGAGGTCGGCAGGTCCAGCTCTTCAGCGGCCAGACGACGAATACCTTCGCGGTTCATGGTCAGCTGCGCAGCGCGGGCCGTCGGAATGACCGTGAAGCCTTCGGACTCCAGCTCCACCAGGGTCGCGGTGGCGATGGCTTCGATTTCCGGGACGATGTAATGGGGCTTCTCGGATTCGATGACCGCACGCAAGGCGGCGCCGTCGAGCATATTGATCACGTGGCTGCGGTGCGCGACCTGCATCGCCGGAGCGTTGGCGTAACGGTCGACGGCGATCACTTCAACGCCCAGGCGTTGCAGCTCGATCACCACTTCCTTGCCAAGCTCGCCGCAACCGCAGAGCAAAACGCGGGTCGCGGTCGGCGACAGTGGAGTTCCGATTTGAGTCATCTCAGGTCCTCGTGGAGCAGGTCGAGGGTTGCTCGCCGTGTGCAAGCAACCGCAGGTAGAAAGGCGCGCAATTTACCATGAAGGCCGGGGAATGGGATGCAGCGGCGCAGGGTTGATTCAACGTCGAGGGCTGTTGCCACTCACCTGAAACATCATCCCGCTCGCCCTCGCCCGCTCATCGCAGGCGAGCAACACGGCACGGCGCGCCTGGTTGTCCATTCGGCTCCAGCCGGTGATCTCGGCCACGGTTCGCTGGCAACCGGTGCAGATGTCGGCGTCGTCCAGTGCGCAAATGCTCACACAGGGCGAGCGGACCGGCTTTTCACGGATCGGCTGTTCATCGACGGGTGCTGCATGGATGGGGGGTTCGGCGCTGGACATCAATCTTCCTGCGGGGCCAGGTCACGCGCGTAGCGCTGGGCGTTGTGGACGTAGTGGGCGGCGCTGGCGTCGAGCATCTGCTTCTGTGCGTCAGTCAGCTCGCGGACAATCTTGCCCGGCGAGCCCATGACCAGTGAACCGTCAGGAATGACTTTGCCTTCGCCGATCAGTGAATTCGCGCCGATGATGCAGTGTTTGCCGATCTTCGCGCCGTTGAGGATGACCGAGTTAATGCCGATGAGCGTGCTGTCACCCACGCTGCAACCATGCAGCATCGCGTTGTGGCCGATGGTCACGTTGCGGCCGATGGTCAGCGGCGAGCCCATGTCGGTGTGCATGACGGTGCCGTCCTGCACGTTGCTGTTCTCGCCGATGTCGATCAGCTCGTTGTCGCCGCGCAGCACGGCGCCAAACCAGACGCTGGCGTTGGCCTGCAAGCGCACATTACCGATGACAGTGGCTGTCGGCGCGATCCAACTGCTGGCGTGCGCGTCGACGCGGGCATCGCCCAGCCGGTACTTCATGGTCTGCTCCTCATGGCTCGGTTCTCATGGCTCGGTTCTCATCGCTCGGCGCGGCCGTGGCTCAGGATTTCAGCGTGTGGATGATTGATCGTTTGGGCGGTTCGTTGAGGTCGATGCCGCTGTCGAACAACAGGTTCATCAGCTCGACGATCATGATCGCGGTCAGGCCCCAGATCTTGTACTCGCCGAAGCGGTAACTCGGCACGTACCAGCTGCGCCCTTGATAGTCGATGCGGTGGGTGTGTTCGCGCGCATCCTGGCGGAAGAAATCCAGCGGCACGCTGAAGACCGCCGCGATCTCGCCATCATTAGGGGTGTATTCAACGAAGTCGGGAATAACGCCGACGTAGGGCGTCACTTTGATGCCGTGCTTGGAGATCAACGGACTCAGCGGGCCGATCACCTCCACGAGACCCGGTGGCAAACCGATTTCCTCTTGGGCTTCGCGCAGCGCCGTGAAGATCAGGTCAGGGTCTTCCGGATCACGCCGTCCGCCCGGAAAGGCCACTTCGCCGCCGTGGGTCGAAAGGCCGCTGGCGCGCAGGGTCAGCACCAGTTCGGGCTCTGCGCTGCGAGTGATGGGCAGAAGCACGGCGGCTTCGGGAAAGCGCGCGTCCGTTTCCAGCATCACCGGCGTGTGGCTGCTCATACGGTGAAGTAGCTCATCCAGCATGGGAATTCTCGATCGGTTGCCTGCCCGGCATCATGCACCAAAGCGAAGATGCGCCCAAGTCTTGTAGGACAACCCGCCCGCGCAAGACGCCTCTTGCCGTCCACCCGCGCTACAGCTCAAGATAGCCGCTGCCAACAGGAACCCGATTCGATCATGAAATTCTGCAGCAACTGCGGCGAACAGGTCATCCAGCGTATCCCCGAGGGCGACAGCCGCCCGCGTTACGTGTGTGAACATTGCGACACCATTCACTACCAGAACCCCAACATCGTGGCCGGCGTCGTGCCGGTGTGGGGCGAGAAAGTGTTGCTGTGCCGTCGCGCCATCGAACCACGACTGGGTTACTGGACGTTACCCGCCGGTTTCATGGAAAACGGCGAAAGTGTCGAGCAGGCCGCGCGCCGCGAGACACTTGAAGAAGCCTGCGCGGAGGTCGAGGACCTGCAGCTGTATTCAATGATCGATGTGCCGCACATCAACCAGGTGCACATCTTCTACCGCTCGAACCTGGTCAGACCGGAGTTCGCGGCCGGCATCGAAAGCCTGGAAGTGAAGTTGTTCGACGAAGCCGATATCCCGTGGTCGGAGCTGGCTTTCCAGACCGTCAGACGTACCCTAGAATGCTTTTTCCGCGACCGGCGGCAGCAGGATTTCCAGGTGCACACCGATTGCCTGTCCGTCACACCTCCTCATAAAACCACTTGATCAAGACGACGGCGCGCGATTGCCGCGCAGGCTTCAGGGATACCCTTTTCATGCGTTGGTTGCTTGCCGTTTTATGCCTGTCGGTTGTGCCGATGTCCCAGGCTGCGTTCACTCAGACCATCGTGCCCAAAGGCAGCGAACAGAAGTTCGTCGGCGGTAAGGTTGTCGACACCCAGAACATCGCGGACCGGACCATCGATAAGGTGCTGGTGCTCAAATCCGCGCATCAGCTGCAGCTGATCAGCCGTGGCGAGGCGCTGAAGACCTATCGAATCTCACTGGGCAAAGCGCCCATCGGACCGAAACTGCAAGAGGGAGACCAGCGCACACCGGAAGGTTTCTACTGGCTCGACTGGCGCAAGACCAGCGACGCCTACAACCTGTCGATGCACATTTCCTACCCCAACATTTCCGATGCCGCACGCGCCCGTCGCGAAGGCGTGAAGCCCGGCAGTATGATCATGATCCACGGTACGCCGATCAATGACGATTACCCGGAGTGGTATTTCCACACGCTCGACTGGACGAACGGCTGCATCGCGATGCGCAACAGCGATATTCGTGAGGTGTGGGATCTGGTGAAAGACGGCACGATGATCGAGATCAGGCCGTAAGTATCTGCGGGGGTCATGCAGAAAGCCTCGATCCAAAGCAAGGCTGCGGGGAAAGCTAGATATCTTCCAGTTTCCACACGTCATAAGCCGGTACTTCGTAAGGATGATTGGCCTTCAACGCAGCAACCGCCTGCCCGATCAGCTCATCTGACACGACAAGCTCGACCTTCCATTCCTGAACCTGCTCGACCTCGCCGGCGTGCCCGATGAACGGCTGACTGCCGTCCAGCGGGCGAAACTGGCCTTGCCCGAGCACCTGCCATGAGCAGCAGTCATACGCGCCGATTCGCCCCGCACCGGCGGCGAACAACGCGCTTTTGACCTGCTCCACATGGCTCGGTGGCACAAAGAAGGCCAGCTTGTACATCAGCGGTCAGTTAACCCAGACGCGCGCGTTACGGAACATGCGCATCCACGCGCCATCTTCAGCCCACTCATCCGGACGCCACGAGTTGGTCACGGCGCGGAACACACGCTCAGGGTGCGGCATCATGATGGTGACGCGACCGTCAAGCGTGGTCAGACCCGCGATACCACGGGGCGAGCCATTCGGGTTGGCTGGATAGGTTTCAGTGACCTTGCCGTGATTGTCGACGAAACGCACGGCAACGGTGCCGGACAGATCGGTTTCAATCAGCGCTTCAGGGGTCTTGAACTCGGCGTGACCCTCACCGTGCGCGATGGCGATCGGCATGTGCGAGCCGGCCATGCCTTGCAGGAAGATCGACGCCGACTTCTGGATTTCGACCATCGCCACGCGCGCTTCGAACTGCTCCGAGCGGTTGCGCACGAAGTGCGGCCAGAACTCGCTGCCCGGGATCAGTTCGCTGAGGTTGGACATCATCTGGCAACCGTTGCAGACACCCAGCGCGAAGCTGTCGCTGCGGGCGAAGAAGCCCTGGAACGCATCCCGTGCACGGCTGTTGAACAGCGCGGACTTGGCCCAGCCTTCGCCGGCACCCAGTACGTCGCCGTAGGAGAAACCACCGCACGCCACCAGACCTTTGAAGTCATTGAGGTCGACGCGACCGGCGAGGATGTCGCTCATGTGCACGTCGACCGAGGCGAAACCGGCGCGGTCGAAGGCAGCCGCCATTTCAACCTGACCGTTAACGCCCTGCTCACGCAGCACTGCCACTTGTGGGCGAACGCCCTTCTTGATGTAAGGCGCAGCGATGTCGTCGTTGACGTCATAGCCCAGCTTGACGTTCAGGCCCGGGTTGTCTTCTTCCAGCAGCGCATCGAATTCCTGATCGGCGCAATCGGCGTTATCACGCAGGCGCTGGATCTGATAGCTGGTTTCGCTCCACTGACGCTGCAGCAGGCGGCGATCACCTTTGAACACGGTGTCGCCGCTCAGGCTGATGATCACGTCGCTGTTGTTAATCGGCTTGCCGATCACGGCGACGCAATCTTCGCCCAGGCCGGCAGCGCTGAACTGTGCAAGCACGAGCGGCGTGGCGTCCTGGCGAACCTGGATCACTGCACCCAACTCTTCGTTGAACAGAATGGCCGCGACTTTTTCGCGCTTGCCGGTCAGCGTGTCGAGTTCGAGGTTCAGGCCACAATGGCCTGCGAACGCCATTTCCAGCACGGTCGCCATCAAGCCACCGTCGGAACGGTCGTGATAGGCCAGCAGGTGGCCGTCGGCGTTGAGGCCCTGAATGACGGCGAAGAAAGCTTTGAGGTCTTCGGCGTCATCGACGTCCGGCGCGACGCTGCCGAGCTTGCCGTGGGTCTGGGCGAGAATCGACGCGCCCATGCGGTTCTGGCCACGGCCGAGGTCGATCAGGATCAGATCGGTCAGGCCCTTGTCCATGCGCAGTTGCGGGGTCAGGGTCTTGCGGATGTCGGTGACCGGTGCGAAACCCGTAACGATCAGCGACAGCGGCGAGGTCACGGTTTTCTCGGTGCCTTCGTCGCTCCAGCGGGTCTTCATGGACATCGAGTCCTTGCCCACCGGAATGGTAATGCCCAGCTCGGGGCACAGCTCCATGCCGACCGCTTTCACGGTGTCGTACAGACGCGCGTCTTCGCCCGGGTGGCCGGCAGCGGACATCCAGTTGGCGGACAGCTTGATGTCGGAGATCTTGCCGATGCTCGACGCCGCGATGTTGGTCAGGGTCTCGCCAATCGCCATGCGACCGGACGCCGGAGCATCCAGCAAGGCCAGCGGGGTGCGCTCGCCCATCGCCATGGCTTCGCCGGTGTACACGTCAAAGCTGGTTGCGGTGACGGCGACGTCCGCCACGGGCACTTGCCACGGGCCGACCATCTGGTCGCGATTGACCATACCGGTGATGCTGCGGTCGCCAATGGTAATAAGGAAGCTCTTGCTCGCCACGGCCGGATGATGCAACACGCGCTGCACGCTTTCTTCGATGTCGAGGGCGCTTGGGTCGAAGTCGTCGCCCAGCTCGGTTTCACGCTCGGCCGAACGGTGCATGCGCGGGGCCTTGCCCAGCAGCACTTCCAGCGGCATGTCGACAGGGTTGTTGCCGAAGTGGCTGTCGGTGACGGTCAGTTGCGGCTCTTCAGTCGCCTCGCCTACCACCGCAAACGGGCAACGCTCACGTTCACAGATGGCTTTGAAGCGTTCGAAATCAGGGGCGCTGACCGCCAGAACATAACGTTCCTGGGACTCGTTGCTCCAGATTTCCAGCGGCGCCATGCCTGGCTCGTCGTTCGGCACGTTGCGCAGCTCGAAGCGGCCGCCGCGGCCGCCGTCGTTGACCAGTTCCGGGAAGGCGTTGGACAGACCGCCCGCGCCGACGTCATGGATGAACGCGATCGGGTTGGCCTCACCCAGCTGCCAGCAGCGGTCGATGACCTCCTGACAACGGCGTTCCATTTCCGGGTTTTCACGCTGTACCGAGGCGAAGTCCAGGTCAGCCGAGCTGGTGCCGGTAGCCATGGAGGAAGCTGCGCCGCCACCCAGACCGATCAGCATCGCCGGGCCGCCGAGCACGATCAGCTTGGCGCCAACGGTGATTTCGGCTTTCTGCACGTGCCCTTCGCGAATGTTGCCCATGCCGCCTGCGAGCATGATTGGCTTGTGGTAGCCGCGAACTTCATCGCCGTGTGGCGTGCTGATCGACTGCTCGAAGGTACGGAAATAACCGGTCAGGGCCGGACGACCGAACTCATTGTTGAACGCCGCGCCACCCAGCGGGCCTTCGATCATGATGTCCAGCGGCGTCACGATGCGCTCGGGCTTGCCGTACGGCTTTTCCCAAGGCTGCTCGAAACCCGGAATGTTCAGGTTGGACACAGTGAAACCGGTCAGGCCGGCTTTCGGCTTGGCACCACGGCCGGTTGCGCCCTCGTCGCGGATCTCGCCGCCGGAGCCAGTGGCTGCGCCCGGAAACGGAGCAATCGCCGTCGGGTGGTTGTGGGTTTCGACCTTCATCAGAAGGTGCACCGGCTCCTGAACCGCACCGTACTCGCGGCTTTCAGGATTCGGGAAAAAGCGGCCGGCAACGCTGCCGACGATCACCGAAGCGTTGTCCTTGTAAGCGGACAGCACGCCTTCGTTGTGCATCTGATAGGTGTTCTTGATCATGCCGAACAGGCTTTTTTCCTGGCTCTGGCCGTCGATGTCCCAACTGGCGTTGAAGATCTTGTGACGGCAGTGCTCGGAGTTCGCCTGCGCGAACATCATCAGTTCGATGTCGTGGGGGTTGCGCTTGAGGCCGGTGAACGCGTTCACCAGATAATCGATTTCGTCTTCGGCGAGGGCCAGGCCCAGTTCGACGTTGGCTTTTTCCAGCGCCGCACGGCCGCCACCCAGTACGTCGATGGCGATCAGCGGCTTGGGCTCGGCGTGGCTGAACAGGCTGGCGGCCTCTTCAAGCGCGCCCAGTACGATCTGGGTCATGCGGTCGTGCAGCGCGTCGGCGATCAGCTGTGCGTCGGCGTCGCTGAACTGGCCTTCTACATAAAAGGCAATACCGCGCTCAAGACGCTGGATCTTGGTCAGGCTGCAATTGCGCGCGATATCGGTGGCCTTGCTCGACCATGGCGAAATGGTGCCGAAACGCGGGAGGACCAGGAACAGGCGGCCCGCAGGCTCCTGCACCGGTACGCTCGGACCGTATTTCAGCAGGCGGGCAAGCACTTGCTGCTCGTCTTCGGTCAGGACGCCATTGACCTCAGCGAAGTGGGCGAATTCAGCGTACAGGCCACTGACAGCCGGAACTTTATCGTTCAGCTGCGCAAGTAATTTCTTGTGGCGGAAGGCGGAAAGGGCGGGAGCACCACGCAGGATCAACATCGTCGGGACAGCCTCGGGAAGGGGGTGTGCTTTGAGGCCGTGCATTCTAGCCTAATCACTCACCGTCGGCACCCGAAACCACGGCATGGGATGCACCCGAATGTCGGCTCCGGGCGCTTGCCTGCGTCGGAAGGTAAAAAATCCTCTGCTCTATCAGACGCGACCCGCGCTGTCGAGATATGGCGGTATGGCTGCTTTGCGTATACTGCACCGATGTTTTCCCAATCAGATTTCCGCCCACGCTGTGCCAAGTGGCTCATCGCAACCGGAATCTTCCTGCTGCTCGGCGCGTGTGTGGAGAAACCCAACACGCTGGAACGAGTCAAGGAGGATGGCGTTTTGCGCGTCGTCACCCGCAACAGCCCGGCGACCTATTTTCAGGACCGCAACGGTGAAACCGGTTTCGAGTACGAACTGGTGAAGCGCTTCGCCGACGATCTGGGCGTTGAACTGAAAATCGAAGCCGCCGACAACCTCGACGACCTGTTCGATCAGATGGGCAAACCCGGCGGGCCGGTGCTGGCGGCAGCGGGTCTGGTCAGCAGCGAAAACCGCGCGAA
Organism: Pseudomonas sp. Ps21-P2; assembly: GCF_039672565.1. Lineage (NCBI taxonomy): Bacteria > Pseudomonadati > Pseudomonadota > Gammaproteobacteria > Pseudomonadales > Pseudomonadaceae > Pseudomonas > Pseudomonas sp. Ps21-P2. The sequence goes on along the minus strand of NZ_JBDFPL010000004.1, from coordinate 241,562 downwards.
GCAGGTACGTTTTTCCCACTCCTATCTTGAAGTCACCCCTCAGGTCGTTTACCGCAACGGTCAGTCGCGCCCCACCGATCCGGCCGATCTGGTCGGCAAGCGCATCCTCGTGCTTAAAGGCAGCAGCCACGCCGAGCAACTGGCAGCGCTGAAGGTCAAGTACCCCGGCATCAACTACGAAGAGTCCGATCAGGTCGAAGTCGTCGACCTGTTGCGTATGGTGGACGAGGGCCAGATCGACCTGACCCTGGTGGACTCCAACGAATTGGCGATGAATCAGGTGTATTTCCCCAACGTTCGCGTGGGCTTCGACCTCGGCGATGGCCGCGATCAGCGTTGGGCAGTGGCGTTAGGCGATGACAACAGCCTGCTCAATGAGATCAACGCCTATCTCGACAAAATGCAGAAAAACGGCATGCTGCAGCGGCTCAAAGACCGCTATTACGGGCATGTCGACGTGCTCGGTTACGTTGGCGCCTACACCTTCGCCCAGCACTTGCAGGAACGCCTGCCCAAGTACGAAAAGCACTTCCAGACCGCCGCCAAGGCTGAACAGGTCGACTGGCGTTTGCTGGCGGCAATCGGTTATCAGGAATCCTTGTGGCAGCCGGGCGTGACGTCGAAGACCGGCGTGCGCGGCTTGATGATGCTGACCCAGAGCACGGCCCAGGCCATGGGCGTGTCCAATCGGCTCGACGCCAAACAGAGTATTCAGGGCGGCGCCAAGTATTTTGCCTACGTCAAAGAACAGCTCGACGACTCGATTCAGGAGCCCGATCGCACCTGGCTGGCGCTGGCGTCCTACAACATTGGCACTGGCCATCTGGACGACGCGCGCAAGCTGGCGGAAAGCGAAGGCCTGAACCCGAACAAGTGGCTGGACGTAAAGAAGATGCTGCCGCGTCTGTCGCAGAAGAAGTGGTACAGCAAAACCCGCTACGGCTATGCGAGGGGCGGTGAACCGGTCAGTTTCGTCGCCAACATCCGCCGTTATTACGACATCCTGACGTGGGTGACGCAGCCGCAGATGGAAGGCGGCCAGGTCGCGGAAGGCTCGCTGCATGTGCCCGGGGTAGACAAGACCAAGCCGTCGGAAGAGAAAGCGCCGCTTTAGTCAGCGCCAGAATCCGCTCGCCGTCGCGCTGAACTACCCCTTCGCCCGCCTCATCCTGAAAAACTCACTCAGCATCGTCCCGCACTCCTCCCCCAGCACCCCGCCTTCAAACAGCACGCGATGATTCAGGAAAGGCTGCGTAAAGAACTGGCCCTGACTCTGCACCACCCCCGCTTTCGGCTCAGTCGCGCCATACACCACGCGGGTGATGCGCGAGTGGACGATCAAACCGGCGCACATGCTGCAGGGTTCCAAGGTCACGTACAGCGTGCTGCCCGGCAGGCGGTAATTGCTGAGTGACTGCGCCGCTGCGCGAATGGCGACCATCTCGGCGTGGGCGCTGGGGTCGCTGCCGCTGATGGGGCAGTTGAAACCGCGGCCGACGATTTCACCGTCCTGCACCACCACCGCGCCGACCGGCACCTCGCCCAGCAACGCACCCTCCGCTGCCAGCGCCAGGGCTTCACGCATGAAGTGCTGATCGCGGCTGCGATCAATGATAGGCGGCTGACGCATCAGGAGACCTCGATAGCGGCCATGAGACCGGTTTCCATGTGATCGATCACATGGCAGTGAAACATCCACACGCCGGGATTATCCGCCACCAAAGCGACGCGCGCGCGCTCATTGCGCCCCAGCAGGTAGGTGTCGGTGAAGTACGGAATCACGTCCTTGCGATTGGAGGCGATGACTTTGAAGCTCATGCCGTGCAAGTGAATGGGATGCTGATACTGCGTCATGTTCTTCAGCTCGAAGATGTAACTCTTGCCTCGTTCTAGCCTGGCGATCGGCCGGTCGGCGCAGGTCTTGTCGGTGATGTCCCAGGCCTGGCCATTGATCTGCCACAAGCTGGGCGGTTTGCCGTTGTCGACATTCACCGACACTGAACCGACCCACTCGAAATTGAAATTGAGCTTCTCGGCGTTGGCCAGATCAGGCTCGGCGACCGGATTCGCCGGCAGCTCAGGCGGCCATTTGCCCGGCGCATCGTTGTTGGCGACCGAGCGAAAGGTGCCCAGCCGTACGGGGCCGTTGCGCAGGGAGATCTCTTCACCGGCGGCAGGCGCCTTGATCGCCAGACAGATGCGCATGCCCGGCCCCAGCCAGTAATCCTTGCCCAGCGCGCGCGGTTTGACCGGGTTGCCGTCCAGGGCGTAGATCATCGCCTCCGCGCCCGGCAGGTTCAGGCGATAGGTCACCGTGTTGTCCAGGTTGAGAATGCGCACCCGAGTGATTTGCCCGGCAGGCAGCTCGACGACGCCTTGTGGCACGCCATTAATCGTGGACAATCGCCCCGCCGTGCCCTCGCGTGCGGCCTCGCGAATGACGCTGAAGTCGGTGAAAGCGCCCTCCTCGTCCACGTGCCAGCTCTTCAGGCTGACCACGCGTTCGTGGGCAAACCCGGTCGGCTCGCGCTCCTCGACGATCAGCGGCCCGACCAGCCCGCGACCGAGCTCCTCGCTGCTGCTGACGTGGGGGTGATACCAATAGCTGCCAGCGTCCGGCACACGGAATTTATAGTCGAAATACTCGCCCGGCTTGACCGGCAATTGCGAGACGTAAGGCACGCCGTCCATCTCCAGCGGCAGCCGAATGCCGTGCCAATGAATGGTGGTTTCAACGGGCAGGTGATTGATGAACCGCACCCGTAGCCATTCGCCCTGCCTGACGCGCAGTTCAGTGCCCGGCGCCGAACCGCCGAATGCCCAGGCGGGCGTCTGGTGTCCCGCAACCAGCTCGACGTCCAGCGGCGCGGCGATCAGCTCGTAATCGTGCCCTTCGCCCGGCCCGCGCTTGCCCAGCCAATACCTTGAGGCACCGCCCGCGCCAAGCCCGACCACGGCAAGACCGGCCAGACCTCCGAGTATCTGTCGACGGGTAAAAGACATGTACGAAAAAACCTCAAACGACGGGTCGCATCCTTGAACGATGCGAGGGGCGGACACGATACACCTGCACTTACAGAAATTTAAGGAGACCGCGTACGCAATACATATTTAGTGCCAAATGAATCGGCAATCCCGCCAAGCTTGTCTTCCCGTTCATCAAGGAAGACGAATATGACCACCGCAGTTAATCACCTGTCCTCTGCAACCCTGGACCAGGATCGAACCGCCCTCATCAGAATAAGTGAGCGTCTGGTCGAGGCCTGCCCGGACATGCGTGAAATGGCCCGCAGCATCGCCCGGGAAATCCTCCTGCGTCAGACCGGTCACGACGCCGAACCCGACACGGTTTACTGGCACCGCTTCCACACGGCGGTTAGCAGTCCGCGATCATTCAATGGCTGGCAGCACCGCGACGCGCCCTATCAGTCGATGACCCTCCCGCAGCTGGTCATGCACCGTTTCAATCCCCACGACCAGGACAACGCTGACACCCTGCAGATGCTTAGCGGGTTCTACACCGCAGACGCCGATGCGGAAGCCTTCGATGAGCGAAACGAGGTCAGGATGTTGCCCGCCCAGGTCATGGGTGAGTTTTGGTCAGTGGATTTCAAATCCCGCCATCACGAGAAGCTGAAGGCGTTCTGGCGCGACTTCGCCGATCACTTCCGCACCATGGCCAAGGCCAACTTTATCGCCAGCGCCCTTGAAGACCATCAAGCGGGATGGCTCACCGAAGAGGACCTGCGAAGCGTCCTACGCGCGGCGAACGTAGAACCGCCCGAGTCACCAAGCCTGGAAACCCTTCAAGCCAGCGCTCCGGCCAGCGCCGAAGCGAGCGTCTGGACCTTCGACGTGATCGGCTACGAGGCCAGCGATATCCTGCGCATCGTGACCGCCGGCGGCCGACAGATTCTCTACACCCCCGGCGAAGTGCAGGCGTTTCATGCTTTTGCGACGCCGGAAGAACTGCACTGGTGGCTGCTGTCGCAAAACAACCGCCCGGAGCGACGCGCGCGTTTCATGGGTCACTTCCCGCTGTCAGCCCACGGCGAGGCTGACGACAACATCGGGTTGTTTCACGGCCTGGACGTGCTTTACACCACATGGGGCGCAGCGAATCCCGGCGTGATCAATCAACACAGCCAGCACGTGTCGGGCGACCCGTTCACTCATCTGCGCGACTCAATCCGCACGCGGTTGTTGGCCGATGCAGACCTGGCGCTGCACTCCAACGGCGACCTGCGCAAACAGATGTGGATTGGTTATCTGCGGTCGTTCTCTCAGCTTTCCGGTGCGCTGGCAGCGATTGACTGGCCGATTGCGCTGGCAGCCGTCGGCGCGGGCATCGCCGACATGGGCCTGAATATCGATCAGGCCCTGAACGGCGCAAGCACGGCGCAACGCAAGGCGGGGGTTATCGGCGCTGTGACGGCCAGCATCGACGTCCTGTTCAACAGCACCTTTCTTGTCGGCGGGGAAGCGATATCGGAAGGCGAGTTGCTGCGGCCTGAACTTGAGGGTGAGCCAGTACACGAAGTCGATGAGCCTATTGATGGATTCGTTGACACGCCGGGCTTCGAACCAGAATCCGTTTACCCCTTTGAACGCAACGATGGGCTGGCCTCCTTCGAGACCAACATGCTGCTGGACGCCTTCGAACCCATACGCGAAGGCCGTATGAAAGGCATCTACCTGACTGATCAGGGCGAGACGTTTATCGAGGTCGATGGCTTCGCCTACGCCGTTCGCTACATCAACGAGCTCAAATCCTGGGCCATCATTGATCCGGAAAATCCCTTCTCGTTTTACCGAAACTTGCCTGTGCGACTTAACAGCGCCGGCACGTGGGAGCCTGTCACACCCCTGGGCCTGTCAGGCGGCGGGAAGGTGCTCGGCAGGATGTTGCCCGGTCGTGGTGTCGGCGTTTCTCCGCAGACGACCACCCCTCCCAGCCCATACGAAATCCCCGACGCGCTGAAACCGGAGGTCATGGATGGCGCGCAGTATGGCGGTCGCTTTGTCGACGATCGCTATCGCAGTCCCGATTTCGACAAGCCCGACCCGTACGACGAGTTCAAGCGCATGCGTCGCAATCTGCGAGACGACGCCAACGCATTCTTCAACACGCTAGAACAGCCAAAGCGTCCAGAGATTCCCGAACTGCCTGCCAACGCGCCGCTCAAAAGCGTTCTCAAGAGCCTATTCAAACGCTCGTCGGGCCTGGTCATCGGCGAGAGTCATGCCGGGATCGGCAGCAAGCAATTTCTCATTGAACAGATGCCGTTACTCGCCAAGCTCAAGGTGAAAACCCTCTACATGGAGCACATGCTCACCGACTTCCATCAGGCTGATCTGGATGCTTTTTCGAGAACCGGCACTTTGTCGTCTCAGCTCGAGGAGTACATCAAGACGCTGGACAAAGGCCATCGAACTGACCCAACCGGAAAGTACACCTTCATGGCCGTGCTCAAATCCGCGCAAGAAAACCGCGTGCGCATCCGGGCAATCGACTGCATGGCGAGCTACCGCGTCGACGGCATGGAAGGTGCGGAGCAAACGCTGCGGCAGAAGGTGATGAACTACTATGCCAAGGGTGTGATCGACGCAGACCGAGGGGCGAGAAGCGACGGCAACTGGGTGGCACTTGTGGGTAACTCCCACGCCAATACGTACCAGGGTGTTGCCGGTGTCGCAGAACTGGAAGGGGCTGTAGGGCTGCGCATTGAGGACGTTCGTGTGGCAGAGTCAGCGGGAATGACGTCAGACCCCGGCATAGAAACGACCGACACGGTGGGCCGTCGTGCGGGACGAGTGCAGAGTGATCTACGGCTGCAGGTTCTGGTCGCCACGCCCCAGACCGATCTCAACCTGGAGAACAAACTGCTTCGAGCGGGCATGTTCACCCTCGATGACAGTGACGGTCAGTTGAGCCTCGTTCACCGCAGCAATGAAGGCTTGGCGGTTCGTACCGAGATCAAGCGGGAGGGCAAGCGCGTCTTTATCGACCGGCCGAAGTGGCAGCGAGTGAGCGGCCGTCGGTTTGAGACGTTGGGGGATTTGACGTCGGCGCTGGAGCTGATGGGGATGACGTTGGTGCGGTGAGGCTTTGAAGCTTTGAATGCAAAAAAGCCGGGGGATGCGTTGATGCCCCCCGGCCTTTAGGCTACGACGTTATAACGAGTTCAGATCAGAATTTGATCATTCCCACTCAATCGTCGCAGGCGGTTTGCTCGACACGTCATACGTCACGCGCGAAATGCCTTCGATCTCATTGATGATCCGGCCGCTCACCGTTTCCAGCAGCTCGTAAGGCAGGTGTGCCCACCGTGCGGTCATGAAGTCGATGGTTTCGACGGCACGCAGGGCGACGACCCAGGCGTAACGACGGCCGTCGCCGACGACGCCAACCGATTTCACCGGCTGGAACACCACGAAGGCCTGGCTGACTTTGTGGTACCAGTCGGCTTTGCGCAGTTCTTCGATGAAGATGTGGTCGGCGCGACGCAGCAGGTCGGCGTATTCCTTCTTCACTTCACCGAGGATGCGCACGCCCAGGCCCGGGCCCGGGAATGGGTGGCGGTAGACCATGTCGTACGGCAGGCCGAGTTCGAGACCCAAACGACGGACTTCGTCCTTGAACAGTTCGCGCAGTGGCTCAACCAGTTTCAGGTTCATCTCTTCCGGCAGGCCGCCCACGTTGTGGTGCGACTTGATGACGTGGGCCTTGCCGCTTTTGGCGCCAGCGGATTCGATGACGTCAGGGTAGATGGTGCCCTGGGCCAGATACTTGATGTTGTCGAGCTTGGTCGACTCGGCGTCGAAGACGTCGATGAAGGTGCGCCCGATAATCTTGCGCTTCTTCTCCGGATCGCTTTCGCCGGCCAGGTTGTTGAGGAACTGGTCTTCGGCGTTGGCGCGGATCACCTTGACGCCCATGTTCTCGGCGAACATGGCCATGACTTGCTCGCCTTCGTGCAGGCGCAGCAGGCCGTTGTCGACGAAGACGCAGGTCAATTGGTCGCCGATGGCTTTGTGCAGCAGCGCTGCGACCACCGAGGAGTCAACACCGCCAGACAGGCCGAGCAGTACGTTGTCGGTGCCGACTTGGGCGCGAACCTGGGCGATGGCGTCTTCAGCGATCTTCGACGGGGTCCACAGTGCTTCGCAGCCGCAGATGTCGAGGATGAAGCGCGACAGGATGCGACCGCCCTGCTTGGTGTGGGTCACTTCCGGGTGGAACTGCACGCCGTAGTAGCCGCGGGTGTCGTCGGCCATGCCAGCGATAGGGCAGCTCGGGGTGCTGGCCAGAACGTGGAAGCCTTCCGGGATTTCAGTGACTTTGTCGCCGTGGCTCATCCACACGTCGAGACCGAAAACGCCGTCGGCGTCGACGTGGTCTTCGATGCCATCCAGCACGCGGCTCTTGCCGACGATGTCGACGCGGGCGTAACCGAATTCACGCAATTCGGAACCGGCGACGCGGCCACCGAGCTGCTCGGCCATGGTCTGCATGCCGTAACAGATCCCGAAGATCGGCACGTTCAGGTCGAACACGGCCTGGGGCGCGCGCGGGCTGTCGGCAACGTGCACGGACTCGGGGCCACCGGCGAGGATGATGCCTTTCGGGGCGAATTCGCGGATCGCTTCGTCCGACATGTCGAACGGGTGCAGCTCGCAGTACACGCCGATTTCGCGAACGCGACGGGCGATCAGCTGGGTGTACTGGGAACCGAAGTCCAGGATCAGGATGCGGTGGGCGTGAATGTCGAGGGCCATAGTCATTCTCGTCGAAAATCAGAAACAAGACGGGGCTGTCATGAACAGCCCCGGTAAACAATTCGTGAAGCGCGCCTGAGTCATCAGGCGCGTTCCGATCAACCTACGCGGTAGTTCGGCGCTTCCTTGGTGATCTGCACGTCGTGAACGTGAGACTCGGCCATGCCGGCACCGGTGATGCGCACGAACTCAGGCTTGGTGCGCATTTCGTGGATGTCGGCGCTGCCGGTGTAACCCATCGACGAGCGCAGGCCGCCCATCAACTGGTGAACGATGGCAGTCAGCGAACCCTTGTACGCAACGCGGCCTTCGATACCTTCCGGTACGAGTTTTTCCGCGCCATCGGATGAGTCCTGGAAGTAGCGGTCCGACGAGCCCTGGGCCTGGGACATTGCGCCCAGCGAACCCATGCCGCGATACGCCTTGTACGAACGACCCTGGAACAGCTCGATCTCGCCCGGTGCTTCTTCGGTACCGGCAAACATCGAACCCATCATCACGCAGTACGCACCGGCAACGATGGCCTTGGACAGGTCACCCGAGAAACGGATGCCGCCGTCGGCGATCAGCGGAACGTCTGTCCCTTCCAGTGCCGAAGCCACGTTGGCAATGGCGCTGATCTGCGGGACGCCCACGCCAGCGACGATACGGGTGGTGCAGATGGAACCAGGACCGATGCCGACCTTGACGCCGTCAGCGCCGGCTTCGACCAGTGCGCGTGCAGCGGCGCCGGTGGCGATGTTGCCGCCGATGACTTGCACGTCAGGGAAGTTCTGTTTGACCCAGCGAACGCGGTCGATCACGCCTTTGGAGTGGCCATGTGCGGTATCGACAACGATGACGTCCACGCCCGCAGCAACCAGTGCGCTGACGCGTTCGCCGGTGTCTTTACCGGTACCGACTGCAGCGCCGACACGCAGACGACCCTGGTCGTCCTTGCTCGCCAGAGGCCAGGCTTTGGATTTCTCGATGTCCTTGACGGTCATCATGCCCTTGAGCGCGAACTTGTCGTCGACGATCAGGACTTTTTCCAGGCGGTGCTTGTGCAGCAGATCGCGCACTTCGTACTTGTCGGCGCCCTCACGGACGGTGACCAGACGCTCTTTCGGCGTCATCACTTCGCGGACAGGGATATCCAGGCGGGTTTCAAAGCGGACGTCGCGGGAGGTCACGATGCCGACGAGCTCGCCGTCATGCAGGACCGGAACGCCGGAGATGTTGTGTTGACGGGTCAGTTCGAACAGGTCGCGAACGGTGGCGTCAGCCTCGATGGTAATCGGATCCTTGACCACACCCGCTTCGAACTTCTTGACCTTGCGCACTTCGGCAGCTTGCTGCTCGACGGTCATGTTCTTGTGGATGATGCCGATGCCACCTTCCTGAGCCATGGCGATTGCCAGACGGGCTTCAGTGACGGTGTCCATAGCGGCGGAAACGAGGGGGATGTTGAGTTCGATGCCACGGGTCAATCGTGTTTTCAGACTGACTTCGTTGGGAAGCACCTCGGAATAACCGGGCACAAGGAGAATGTCGTCGAATGTAAGGGCTTCTTGGCTGATACGCAGCATCGCTGGGCTCCCGAGCGGGAAAATGGAAGCGCGCCATTGTACCCAGACACCTGCAGTATCTCAATGTAAAGATCAGGCTATTTACTAATGAACCGGATTAATGCGCCCAATCACGGTGGCGAAGATCTACATCCTGACTTTGACATAGGACACCGGACGGTCCATGCGCTCGGCAAACGCCTCGATAAAGCTGCTTTTAAAGCCGGCGTCCAGCCAGTTATTGAATATGAATCCCAGATTCGAGAACCCGCACGGCTCCAGAAACAGGAATCCGTTGATGTCATCTTCATGACGGCATTCGGGGCACATGAAGTTGTCGGTGTGGCCCGGCATCCAGTCTTCCAGACTGTCGAACAGGGCTTCGCCGATCTCGCGCCGGCATTCAGGGCAACCGGCCTCCTCCTTGAAGCCCTGCTGCGGCGTATAGATGCAGCGCTTGAGGACGATTTCCAGACCGTTGACCGGCTGACCGAACGGCAAGGCGTCAGGGTTTTCAACGAAGCGTCGCGCGCCGGGCGCAATCGCGTAAGCCATGCGATTGAAGCTGCGGCCGCAGGTGGTCAGTGATTCTTCGACGACGTTCAGCTTCACCAGCCAGCGCAGGATCGCCCGCGCCTTCGCTTCGTGCGCAGGGAAGCTGGAGATTTGCGGGACGATGATGCTTTGGGTGTCCATGAAGGGCCTGTCTGACGAGTAATCGGGGGGCGGCAGCTTAATCGTGCTGTCGGTGACGTCAAGTAGGGCCGTCGGGTCGCACGCCGTCGGCGATCTCATCTGGTGACCCGTGCCCCAATGCCTTTATGATGCCGCCATGATCAAAGACCCCTTCGCAAGACTCGGCCTTGACCGGGACGTCCTCACTGTCAGCCAGCTCAACGGCCGCGCACGCGTGCTGCTGGAGGATGTGTTCTCCAGCATCTGGGTCGAGGGCGAGATTTCCAACCTCTCGCGTCCCGCCTCAGGGCACGTTTACTTCACGCTGAAGGACTCCGGCGCCCAGGTGCGTTGCGCGTTGTTTCGCAGCAACGCGGCGCGGGTACGTCAGGCGTTGAAGGACGGCCTGGCGGTCAAGGTGCGCGGCAAGGTCTCGCTGTTTGAAGGTCGCGGCGACTATCAGCTGATTCTCGACACGGTGGAGCCTGCTGGCGATGGCGCGCTGCGTCTGGCCTTCGATGCGTTGAAGGAAAAGCTCAGCGCCGAAGGCATGTTCAGCGCCGAGCGCAAGGTCGCCCTGCCGCTGCACCCCAAGCGGATCGGCATCATCAGTTCCCCGACCGGGGCGGTGATTCGCGACATCATTAGCGTGTTTCGTCGTCGCGCGCCCCAGGTCGAACTCACCCTGATTCCCACCGCCGTGCAGGGCCGCGAAGCCATTGGCCAGATCGTGCGCGCGTTGAAGCTCGCCGACGGCCGCGGCTTCGATGCGTTGATCCTCGCCCGGGGCGGCGGCTCGCTGGAGGACCTGTGGTGCTTCAACGAAGAAGCCGTTGCCCGCGCCATTGATGCGTGCGTGACGCCGATCGTCAGCGCAGTCGGGCATGAGACGGATGTGTCGATCAGTGACTTCGTCGCCGACGTGCGCGCGCCGACGCCCTCCGCCGCCGCTGAATTGCTGGCGCCGGATTCAAGCGATCTGCACCGTCGGGTCGACAGCCTGGAGCGCCGACTGATCAGCCGCATGCAGGACCGGTTGATGCGCGAGCAATTGCGTCTGGACGGGATTTCCCGCCGCTTGCGTCACCCCGGTGAACGGTTACGCCAGCGCGCCCAGCGCCTCGACGATCTGGACATGCGCATGCGCCGGGCCTTCGAGCAGCAGATGCACAAGCGCCAGGTGCGCATGAGCCATCTGGAAAGCCGCCTGGCGGCGCAACATCCGGGACGCACGCTGATGTTTCTGCGTCAGCGCCTGGCGGTACTGGCCGAGCGGCTGCCCCGTGCGATCAAGGAGAACCTCAAGAGCCGTCGCTTGCAGCTGCAAAGTCAGGTGCAGACGCTCAATGTGGTCAGCCCGCTGGCGACCCTTGGCCGTGGTTACAGTATTTTACTGGATGAACGCGGCAGGGCCATTCGCGCTGCCGAGCAGACTCATCAGGGTCAGCGACTGACGGCAAAGCTGGCGGACGGCGAACTGCAGGTGCGCGTCGAAGACAACCATCTGACGCCTGTCACCCTTTCACTTCTGGATTGATCAATGCCTTCTTTTCTAACCCGTTCGTTGGCAACTGCTGCATTGGTCATGTGTGCTGCCCTGCCCGCCTACGCTGACAGCTACATTTCCCGCCTGGTCAACAAGCCCATGCCCGGCGGCGTGGCGGTGGTCGATCTCGGCCCTGCCCCGCAAGCGCCCAAAGCCACGTGGCAGGGCAAACCCGTGCTGGTGGTCAAGGATCAGGACGCGCGCTGGCTGGCCATCGTCGGCATTCCGCTGAGCGTCAAACCAGGCACTGCGCAGCAGGTCAGCAGCGGCGGCCGCAACCTGCCTTTCGTGGTGGGCAACAAGAAGTACCCGGAGCAGCGCATCACCCTGAAGAACCAGCGTCAGGTCAATCCGAACCCGGACGACCTTAAGCGCATCGAGCAGGAACTCGACGTGCAGGTCCGCGCTTACCGTACGTTCAGTCCCGTGACGCCAAGCAACCTGTTGCTGGACAAACCGGTGGACGGGCCGCTCTCCAGCAAATTCGGCGTGCGGCGCTTCTTCAACGGCGAGGAGCGCAATCCTCACGCCGGACTGGATTTCGCGGTTCCGGCCGGTACGCCTATCAAGTCGCCGGCCGCGGGCAAGGTGATTCTGATCGGCAACTACTTCTTTAACGGCAACACGGTGTTCGTCGATCACGGGCAGGGCTTCATCAGCATGTTCTGCCATATGTCGAAGATCGACGTGAAGGTTGGCGATGCCATTCCGCGCGGTGGTGTGGTCGGGCGCGTCGGTTCGACCGGTCGCGCAACGGGGCCGCACATGCACTGGAACGTCAGCCTGAATGACGCGCGGGTAGATCCGGCGATTTTCATCAATGCGTTTCAGCCGTAACACCTTTTGACGGGACTCTTAGCGGCGTGCCATCAGGTACGCAAACCGAACCGCATGCGAACAGGGATGAAGTCAGCTCTGCTTCACCCCTCGCGCCACAGTTTTAGCCGATCCTGGACTTCATCGCTGAACTGCCGCAGCTCCTCATCAGTAATCAGATCCTCCGCGACCAGCGCATAGAGGTGAAAACTGAAATTACTTCTTGAAAAGTTGGTGGAATCGAACACTTTGGCCACAAGTTTATCGCCCTTGTTAGCCACATCCCTGACACCTTGGACGCGGTCTCGAGCATCTTTGTCCGTTAGCGCTGTTTTTTTCAGAATGTCCTGCCAGATACGCTCGTAAAGGCGCTCCACGGCTAGAGGTCTTAGTCGGCTGAGAATTTTCCAGTCTGCTTCTTTCATGGGATGGCCCTCTACACGGGTTGTTGTGGTGATCGAGTGTGGGAGTGCAATTGGGAGCTACGCGTTGCGTGGAGTCAACGGCATGAGCAACGGACCAGCGACAAACTGGAGAAAATCGCGATTAAAACCCGGCTAATGCAGTTACGCGAGATTATTCATCAATTTTCCGCAACCGCTTGCCAGCTTTCACCCCATTGGTTACGTTTGGCGACATGAAAACCTCTCACACCCTCATTCTGATGCGTCAACATCGCTGCCTCTGCCTCGTCAGTGCACGACTGCAAAGCTGAACGCGGTGCCTCGACGCTCACCCGCAGTGCTACTCTCGCATCAACCGGCTGGCCGCCTTCTTTCGGCCCTGAGTACAACAAGGATTATTCACATGACCATGCTCAAAGATCCCTCGACCAAGTACCGCGCCTTTCCTGTCATCGACCTGCCTGACCGCACCTGGCCTTCCAAGACCATCACTGCGGCGCCGATCTGGTGCAGTTCCGACTTGCGTGACGGTAACCAGTCGCTGATCGAGCCCATGGATGCGGTCAAAAAGCTGCGTTTCTGGAAGACCCTCGTTCAAGTCGGCGTGAAGGAAATCGAAGCCTCCTTCCCTTCCGCCTCGCAAACCGATTTCGACTTCGTGCGCACGCTCATCGAAGACGGCCATATCCCGGACGACACCACCATTCAGGTGCTGACTCAGGCCCGCGAAGACCTGATCGCGCGGACGTTCGAGTCCCTGCGCGGTGCGAAAAAAGCCATCGTCCATCTTTACAACGCCACCTGTCCGTCCTTCCGCCGCATCGTCTTCAACCAGGACAAAGCGGGCGTGAAAGCCATCGCCGTGAATGCTGCTCAGCTGTTCGTCAAATACGCCGCCCTGCAGCCAGAAACCCAGTGGCAGTTCGAGTACTCGCCTGAGACGTTCAGCGCCACCGAGCTGGAGTTCGCCAAGGAAGTCTGCGACGCCGTCATCGAAGTGTGGAACGCGACGCCGCAGAACAAGGTGATCCTCAATCTGCCAGCCACCGTCGAAGTCGCCACCCCGAACATTTACGCCGACCAGATCGAATGGTTCTGCCGCAACATTTCCCGTCGTGACAGCGTAATCATCAGCCTGCACACCCACAACGACCGTGGCACCGGTGTCGCGGCGACCGAGCTGGGCCTGATGGCCGGTGCGGATCGGGTTGAAGGCTGCCTGTTCGGCAACGGCGAGCGCACCGGTAACGTCGACCTCGTGACCGTCGCGCTGAACATGTACACCCAGGGCCTGAATCCGCAACTGGACTTCTCGGACATCGACGGCGTGCGCAAGGTGGTCGAGGAGTGCAACCAGATTCCGGTGCACCCGCGTCACCCGTACGTCGGCGACCTGGTACACACCGCGTTTTCCGGCTCTCACCAGGACGCTATCCGCAAGGGCTTCACTCAGCAGAAGGAAGGCACGCTGTGGGAAGTGCCGTACCTGCCAATCGATCCAGCCGACATCGGCCGCAGCTACGAGGCGGTCATCCGCGTCAACAGCCAGTCCGGCAAAGGCGGGATTACTTACCTGCTGGAACAGGAATATGGCATCTCCCTGCCGCGTCGCATGCAGATCGAGTTCAGCCAGGTGGTTCAGGGCGAGACCGATCGTCTTGGCCTGGAGATGACCGCGCAGCAGATCTACTCGCTGTTCAAGCGTGAATACCTGCAGGCCAACAAGCCGTATGCACTGGTCAGCCATCGCTTGCAGGAAGAGAACGGCAACAGCGCTGTCGAAGTAGTCGTGACCGGCATGGGCGACAGCGAGAGCAATCTGCGCTGGAAAGGCACCGGCAATGGCGCACTGGAAGCGTTGGTGGCCGGCCTCCCGGTGTCGGCCGAGATCATGGACTACAACGAACACGCCATCGGCGCGGGCACCACGGCCAAAGCCGCTGCCTATATCGAGCTGCGGGTGGATGGCGATCGCGCGGTACACGGCGTCGGCATCGACGAGAACATCACCACGGCCAGCTTCAAGGCACTGTTCAGCGCCCTCAATCGTGGCCTGCTCCAGGCTGATGCGACGAAAGCGGCTTAACGCTTCGGGATAGAAAGCTGCGCCCGATAAAAAAGGCCCTGAAGTGCAAACTTCCGGGCCTTTTGTTTGAGCGCTGGATAATCAGGCCGTGGTGTCGACTTTGACTTTCATCAAGTTCAACAGGGACGCCTGCAGTGCGCCCAACTGAGCCATGGTCCCGGAAATCTGCTGCTGAATCGCCATGACCTGCGTGGCCTTCAACTCATCGGGCGTCTTGCTGGCCTGGACAGCGGCTAACTGAGCTTGCTGCTGCTGGAGCATTTTCTGGGCTTGCTCAATCTGCTCCTGCAACTGTTTGATCATCTCCTCCTTCATGCTCGGCGCTTCGGCTGACTCACTGGCGCCTGCCGCCTTGGAGTCGCCATACACATTGCCACGCAGCTCGACGCTGGCGGTCTTGGCATCGCTCTTGTTGGAGTCGTCGGTTTTGACGGCGGCCGTGAACACGCTGGAGTAAGCACCCAACGAACTGGTGTTGATGGTGGTCATGATGAACTCCTTATGAGGTGCACTTTGTATCGGCCAGCGTACAAACATCTGAAGTCCAATTTATTGCAGACGCAAAAACGCCCCACGACCGGGGTCATGGAGCGGTTTTGTCTCTGAATCAGTGAATCAGGCGGTGGTGTTGATGCTGCCGGACTTCTGCAGTTGCAAGAGTGCCGCCTGTTCCGTCGACAGGCTGGCGGTCGTCGACGAGATCTGTCCCTGAATGGCCATCACCCGCGCCGACTTCTCCTCGTCGGTGCCAGAGCTGGCCTGGGCGGCAGCGAGTTGCTGTTGCTGTTCCTGCAAGCGCTTCTGGGTCTCCTTGATCTGCTCTTCCAGCTTCGCAATGGCCTGCTCGCTGGTGCTGGAAGAATCAGACGCCCCACCCGCACCGCCAGCACCGCCAGCGCCACCTGCCGCAGTGGCTGTGGTCGATGCAGACGCCGACGTGGCATCTGTGGTGGTGGAGGCGTCGCTGTCAGCCGCCGTTGTTGTGGCGTCTTTTTTGACCGCAACGGTGAAATTGGTGGAATACGAATTCAATGAGGATGTGCTGATGGTGGTCATACCGATCTCCTGTCTGGGTACAACCGCTATCGACCACCCGTCCGTTAACTCTATGACGTTACTGTATCTCGAATGTATCAGCGTCGAGACAGGCCGGGAATTTCTCACGGTACGCCGCCAGACTCTGCGCTGACAGGCTGACCTGGAACACGCCATCCGCCTCGCCGATGTTGAGCAGGCTCTCGCCCTGGAAATCCAGCACCTGACTGTCGCCGGTGTAGGCAAAGCCCTTGCCATCGATTCCCACGCGATTCACCGCAGCGACGTAACACAAGTTCTCGATCGCACGCGCCGGCAGCAGACGGTTCCAATGCAGACGGCGCGCGCCCGGCCAGTTGGCGGTATAGAGCAACAGATCTGTGTTGTGGGCATCACGGCTCCACACCGGAAAACGCAGGTCGTAGCAGATCAGCGGACGAATTCGCCATCCGTTGAGTTCGAACTGCACCTGACGCTCGCCCGGGCTGTAGTGCTCGTGCTCGCCGGCCATTCTGAACAGATGGCGCTTGTCGTAATGCAGCAGCTCGCCGTCCGGCCGCGCCCACAGCAGGCGGTTGCGATGGCTGCCGTCCGCGGCGCGAATGATCACGCTGCCGGTCACCACCGCATTCAGTTGCCTGGCCTGGGCCAGTATCCACTGAGCGGTCGGGCCGTCTTCGGGCTCGGCCAGCGTCTCGGATTCCATGGAAAACCCGGTGGTGAACATCTCCGGCAGGATCACCAGATGTGCGCCCCCGGCCTGGGCCAGCAGTTCTTCAAAATGCGCATGGTTCGCCGGGGCGTCGTGCCAGACCAGCGTGGTCTGAACCAGCGCGATATTCAAGTTGGGCAGCGTGGTCAGATCGCGCATAGTTTTTCCGCTGCCAGACGCAGCGTCTCCTCGCGCTTGGGAAAGCACAGCCGGATCAGGCGCTGGCCTTCGGGCGGATTCTGATAGAAAACCGAAATGGGAATGCTCGCCACGCCGTGCTCGCGGGTCATCCACAGCGACATGTCGACGTCGTTGAGGTCCGGACGGATCTGCGAATAATCAACGAGCTGAAAGTACGTGCCGCTGGCGCGCGTGAAGGTAAAGCGCGAAGCTTCCAGGCGATCGCAGAAATAGTCGCGTTTGGCCTGATAAAACGCCGGCAGTTCGTCGACGTGCTCGGGGTGCGCTGCCATGAAATCGGCCAACGCCCACTGCAACGGCGTGACGCCACAGAATGCGACGAACTGATGGATCTTGCGTGCTTCGGCGGTCAGTGCAGGCGGCGCAACGAGGTAGCCGGTTTTCCAGCCGGTGACGTGGTAGGTCTTGCCGAACGAACTGACCACAAACGCGCGCTGATAGAGTTCGTCATGGGCCAGTACGCTGGCGTGTTGCAGGCCATCGAACACCAGATGCTCGTAGACCTCGTCGCTAAGCACATAAATATCCCGGTCACGGATCAATGCCGCCAGACGATCCAGTTCGTCGCGGGTGATCAGCGCGCCGCTGGGGTTGTGCGGTGTGTTGATGACGATCATCCGGGTGCGAGGGCTCAACGCTGCGCTGAGCTTTTCCCAGTCGATGGCGAAGTCGCCGTCTTTGAGCTGCACATGCACGGTGCGCCCGCCGGCCAGTTCCACCGACGGCGCATAGCTGTCGTAGCACGGGTCGAAGACGATCACTTCATCGCCGGCGCTCACAACGGTCTGGATCGCGCAGAAGATGGCATGGGTGGCGCCGGGCATGATGGTGATTTCGCTGTCGATGCCGACCTGACGGCCGTAGCAGCGAGCGATCTTGGCCGCTACTTGCTCGCGCAACGCAGGCAGGCCGGCCATCGGCGCGTATTGGTTGTTGCCGTCCATGACGCGGCGGCAGAGGGCTTCACGCAGTGCGTCAGGCCCATCGAAATCGGGAAAACCCTGAGACAGATTGATCGCCCCGGTTTCGGCGGCAAGCTGAGACATCACAGTAAAAATGGTGGTGCCAACGTTCGGCAGTTTGCTGGTGATCATGGGGGTTTTCCTGCTCCACTCCCGACACCTGAAGGGCTCGGGGACTCGCAGGATAGCCCAGATGTCGCGCACAAAAAAAGGCGCCGCTGGCGCCTTTTCCGAGAAAGACCGTTACACGATCAGCGCTTGTCGCGGCGCTTCTTGTCGGCTTTCTTGTGGTGCGACATCATCCGACGCTTCTTGTTGACCTGTCGGTCGGTCAGCGTGTTCTTGTTGCCTTCGTACGGGTTCTCGCCGCCCTTGAACTCGATGCGGATCGGCGTACCGACCAGCTTGAGCACACGGCGATAGGTGTTCTCAAGGTACCGGACGTACGACTTCGGCACTTTCTCGACCTGGTTACCGTGGATCACGATCAACGGCGGGTTCGCGCCACCCAGGTGGGCATAACGCAGCTTGATGCGGCGGCTGCCGACCATCGGCGGTGCGTGCTCGCTGACCGCGTCTTCCAGAATCTGGGTCAGGCGGCTTGTTGGCCAACGGGTCACAGCGGATTTGAACGAGTTCTGCACCGACTGATACAGGTTACCCACGCCCGTGCCATGCAGCGCCGAGATGAAGTGGATGTCGGCGAAGTCGACGAAGAACAACCGACGCTCCAGCTCGACCTTCACGTAGTCGCGCTCGCTCGGCACCATTCCATCCCACTTGTTCAGTGCGATGACCAAGGCCCGACCGGATTCAAGGGCAAAGCCCAGCAGGTTGAGGTCGTGGTCGACAACGCCTTCGCGGGCGTCCATCACGAAGATCACCACGTTGGCGTCTTTGATCGCCTGCAGGGTTTTGACCACGGAGAACTTTTCGACTTCTTCGTGGATCTTGCCGCGCTTGCGCACACCGGCGGTGTCGATCAGCGTGTACTTTTCCTCGTTGCGTTCGAACGGGATGTAAATGCTGTCGCGGGTGGTGCCGGGCTCGTCGTAGACGATAACGCGGTCTTCACCGAGCATGCGATTGACCAGCGTCGATTTGCCGACGTTCGGACGACCGATGATGGCGATCTTGATGCCATCCTTCTCGCTCGGGCCGGGAATGCGCTTGGCTTCCTGACCCTCAGCGACGACTTCCTCTTCTTCGCCTTCTTCGACTTCGTCAGCGTCTTTCGGGAAGTCGCGCAGGGCGATTTCGAGCATCTGAGTGATGCCGCGACCGTGAGCGCCGGCAACCGGAATCGCGTCACCCATACCCAGCGGTGCGAACTCGGCGCGGGCCATGTCAGGGTCGATGTTGTCGACCTTGTTGGCAACGACGTAAGAGGTCTTGTTGCGCTTGCGCAGGTGCTCGCCAATCATCTGGTCGGCGGCAGTAAAGCCTGCTTTGGCGTCAACGAGGAACAACACGACATCGGCTTCTTCGATGGCCAGCAGCGACTGCTCGGCCATCTTTTCGTCCATGCCGTGTTCATCACCGGAGATACCGCCGGTGTCGATCAGGATGTAGGAGCGCCCTTGCCACTTGGCCTCACCGTATTGGCGATCACGGGTCAGACCGGACAAGTCGCCGACGATGGCGTCGCGAGTCCTGGTCAGGCGGTTGAACAAGGTGGACTTGCCGACGTTCGGTCGACCCACCAGGGCGATTACGGGAACCATGCGGCTCTCCACTTCGTTATTTCAGAAAATACAAAAGCCGCTGCAAGGCAGCGGCCGGAGTTCGGAGCGACACCGAAGCGTCGCACGCCCCATCAAACCGGGGCCGCCTGGGGAAGCCGAAAAACGACCTCCTCAAGCATAGGCAGCCACTACTTGATCGTCAGGGCTTCCAGCTTGCCGCTGTTGCCAAAGACGTAAATGGTGCTGCCGGAGACCAGCGGGCGTGCACGCAAGCCATCGCTGTCAATCTTTTCACGGGCGACGAAATGGCCATCGACCTGGCTCAGCAGGTGCAGATAACCTTCCATGTCACCGACCGCGACGTAGCTGGAGAACACTTCCGGCGCGCCGAGTTGGCGACGGGCCAGCGAGTCGTTGCTCCACAGACCGGTGGAAGAGCGCTCATCAATGCCTTCCACAGTGCCGTTGGCCAGCGAGACGTAAACGCTGCCGAAGCCTTGCGCCACACCCGAATAGCTAGAGGCGTCACGCTGCCACAGCACGCGGCCGCTCTGCAGTTCCAGACCGGCTACACGTCCCTGGTAGGTTGCGACATACAGCGTGTTGCCCGAAAGCAGCAGGCCACCGTCGATGTCGACCACGCGATCCAGCTCGGAGCGACCTGTCGGAACGGCAACGCGCTGCTCCCAGGCCGGGACGCCGTTGTTGATGTCCAGCGCCACAACCTTGCCGGTAGACAAGCCTGCGATGGCCAGCGACGAGGTCGCGATCGGCGCACCGGTGCCACGCAGCGTCAGAACAGCCGGGCTGCTTTCGTAGATCCAGCGCTGATCGCCAGTGATGGCGTCATAGCCGATAACCCGGTCGTCCTGAGTCTGGGCAACCACGACACTGCCGTTGGTGGCCGGCGCGGACAGCACTTCGCTGGTCGCCTTGGCTTTCCACTTCTGCTCGCCGGTGGCCTCATCGAGAACGATGACTTCGCCACGCAACGTGCCGAGCATGACCAGACCGAAACCTACGCCGACGGCGCCGGAGACCGGTTGCTCAAGCTCTTTTTTCCAGACCACGTCGCCGTTGCTGCGATTGATCGCCATGACCAGCCCGTTCGCATCGGCAGCGTAGATGTTCTCGCCGTCGATGGCCGGAACCAGCATGTTGTAGATGTCGCCCTGACCGTCACCGACGGAACGGCTCCACAACTTCTGCAGGGTCACTTCCTGTTTGAAGTCGACGAGCTCTGCCGGAGGCAGCTCTTTTTTGCTGTTGCTGCTGCAACCCGCGGCCAGAATGGCCAGAGCCAGCAATGCTGCATGTTTCCAACGAATCACGTCACGCATCCCCTTTCGCCAGATCGTCGAGCTTCATTTGCAGACCGCCAACAGCCGCTTCTTCGGAAAGCGCCGCCTTGGCCTTCTTGTATGCAGCGTAGGCATCATCGGTGCGACCCAGCTGAACCAGCAGGTCACCGCGCAGCTCTTCTCGGCTGGCCGCGAACGACGTGTCGGCCTGACCGTCGAGCAGCTTCAGCGCGTCTTCGGCCTTGTTCTGTGCAGCGAGCACACGAGCCAGACGCTGACGGGCGATTTCACCCAGGGTCGCGTTGGCCGGCTTGTCGGTCACGGATTTGAGCTCGTTCGCAGCGTCATCCAGCTTGCCGGTGTCCACAGCCACTTTGGCCACGAACAGGCTGCCGTACTGCGCATACGCGGTGCCGCCGAAATCGCTTTTCAGCTTGCCGGCGATCTCGGCTACACGGCCTGCGTCAGCCTGGCCGCTTGGCGTCAGTGCGGTTTCCAGCAATTGCTGATACAGCGCCGAAGCACCTTGCGCCTGGTTGTTCTGATAGCGCTGCCAGCCTTGCCAGCCCAACACCACGATCACCGCCAGCAGGCCGCCGGTCACCAGAGGCTTGCCGTTACGCTGCCACCAGTCCTTTACGGCAACCAGCTCATCATCATCGGTACTCGACACCCCAATACTCCTATTCGCTAAATCGGCTTTTATCTGCTTCAACCCTGCGAGATGCAGGTGGCCAGGTGCTCGGACAGAGCATCCCAGGCAATATTTTGTTGTTCGCCCTGACCGCGCAGCGGCTTGACGCCCACTTCCTTGCGCGCCAGCTCTTCGTCACCAAGGATCAGCGCGTACAACGCGCCGCTCTTGTCGGCCTTCTTGAACTGGCTCTTGAAGCTACCAGCCCCGGCATTGACTTGCAGACGCAGGTTCGGCGCCAGATCGCGCAAGCGCTCGGACAGCGTCAGCGCTGCCAGCTCGGCGGCCTCGCCGAACGCGCAGACGTAAACGTCGACCGTACGGGCGATCTCTTCGGGAATCTGCTCAAGGGTTTCCAGCAGCAGCACCAGACGTTCGATGCCCATCGCAAAGCCCACGCCCGACGTCGGTTTGCCGCCCATCTGCTCAACCAGTCCGTCGTAACGGCCGCCCGCGCAGACAGTGCCCTGAGCGCCGAGCTGGTCAGTGACCCACTCGAATACGGTTTTACTGTAGTAATCCAGGCCGCGAACCAGCTTCGGGTTGATCACGTACGGAATGCCCGCCGCGTCGAGACGCGCCTTCAGGCCTTCGAAGTGAACCCGGGATTCGTCGTCAAGATAATCTGCCAGTTTGGGTGCATCGACCAGCACAGCCTGGGTTTCAGGGTGTTTGGTATCGAGCACGCGCAGCGGGTTGGTTTTCAGACGGCGTTGGCTGTCTTCGTCCAGTTGCTCGTGACGCGCCGAGAGATACTCGACCAGCGCTTCACGATAACGGCCGCGGGCTTCACTGGTGCCCAGGCTGTTGAGTTCCAGTTTGACGGCATTGCGGATGCCCAGCAGGCCCCACAGGCGCCAGGTCAGGACGATCAGCTCGGCGTCGATGTCCGGACCATCGAGGTTGAACACCTCGACACCGATCTGGTGAAACTGACGATAACGGCCTTTCTGCGGACGCTCGTGGCGAAACATCGGGCCGATGTACCAAAGCTTCTGCACCTGACCGCCGCCGGTGATGCCGTGTTCGAGGACCGCACGCACGCAGGCCGCCGTGCCTTCAGGGCGCAGGGTCAGCGAATCGCCATTGCGGTCGGCGAAGGTGTACATCTCTTTTTCGACGATGTCGGTGACTTCGCCGATGGAGCGTTTGAACAGGTCGGTGAACTCGACGATCGGCATGCGGATCTGGCGATAACCGTAGTTATCCAGTAAACGCGATACGGTGCCTTCGAAGTAGCGCCACAGCGGCGTTTGATCCGGCAGGATGTCGTTCATGCCACGAATGGCTTGCAGAGACTTACTCACAAATATTCCTTGGAAACTGGGTTAGCCGCGCGCGATCAGCGCTGCGTCGGCCTCGACCTTTTCGGCCGCTCTCTGGCGGATCAAGCGTTCAAGCTGTTCCACCAGATTGTCATTTGTCAGCTTTTGCGCCGGCTTGCCATCGATGTAGATCAGGTTCGGCGTGCCTCCGGTCAGACCGACGTGGGCTTCTTTCGCCTCGCCGGGACCGTTCACCACGCAACCGATCACCGCAACATCCAGCGGGACCAGCAAATCTTCAAGGCGCCCTTCCAGCTCGTTCATGGTCTTGACCACATCGAAGTTCTGCCGTGAGCAGCTCGGGCAGGCGATGAAGTTGATGCCACGGGAACGCAGACGCAGCGACTTGAGGATGTCGTAACCGACCTTCACTTCTTCAACCGGATCGGCAGCCAGAGAAATCCGAATGGTATCGCCGATCCCTTCGGCCAGCAGCATACCTAGGCCGACGGCCGATTTCACTGTGCCTGAGCGCAAACCGCCCGCTTCAGTGATACCCAGGTGCAACGGCTGGATGATTTGTTTGGCAAGGAGGCGATAAGCCTCGACCGCC
Organism: Pseudomonas sp. Ps21-P2; assembly: GCF_039672565.1. Taxonomy (NCBI): domain Bacteria; kingdom Pseudomonadati; phylum Pseudomonadota; class Gammaproteobacteria; order Pseudomonadales; family Pseudomonadaceae; genus Pseudomonas; species Pseudomonas sp. Ps21-P2. The sequence continues at coordinate 218,241 of NZ_JBDFPL010000004.1, read as the reverse complement.
ATAAACACATCGGAGGCCTTGACGCTGACCTTGAAGTCCTGGAAATCCAGACGGTCCAGATGCTCGACATGACGCAGCGCGGACTCGACCAAAGCCGCCGGCGTTGGCTCGCCGTACTTCTTCTGCAGGTCTTTTTCCAGCGAACCGGCGTTGACGCCGATGCGGATCGGAATGCCGCGATCACGGGCCGCTTCAACCACCGCACGGACGCGGTCTTCGCGGCCGATGTTGCCCGGATTGATGCGCAGGCAATCGACGCCCAGCTCGGCAACGCGCAGGGCGATTCGATAATCGAAGTGGATGTCCGCGACCAGCGGGACCTTGACCAACTGCTTGATGCGGCCAAACGCCTCGGCCGCGTCCATGTCCGGCACCGAGACGCGGACGATGTCCACGCCGGCGGCTTCCAGACGGTTGATCTGCGCCACCGTGGCCGCGACGTCATTGGTGTCGCTGTTGGTCATGCTCTGCACTGCAATCGGGGCATCGCCACCGACCGGCACCGAGCCGACCCAGATTTTACGAGATTCGCGACGTTTGATCGGAGATTCGCCGTGCATGACTTATTGCCCTAGCTTCAGGCGAGCAGTTTCGCCACTGGTGAAAGGTGCCACATCAACCGGCTGACCGTTGTAGCTCACTTGCGCGCCGCGAGCGAAGCCCAGGCGCAGGGTCAGCGGCGGCTTGCCATTGACGTCGAGGCTGTCGCCTTTTTTCTTGAGACCGCTCATCAGCACTTTGCCATTGCCGTCGGTGACCTGGGTCCAGCAATCATTCACAAACTGAACCTGCACGCGGCCGGCACCTGCCGGTACTGTCGCGGCGTCAGCGGTTGCGCTCGGGGCGCTGTTGACGGGCGCGGTTGTCGCAGGCGTTGGCGCTACGGTCGTGACCGGCGCGGTTGGCGTCGACGCGGTATGCGCAGGCGTTACCGGAGCGGTGGTTGATGTGCTGTGGGGAACAACAGCGCCTGCAACGGTGCCCGTGCTGCTGGACGCGGTGCTGGATGAAGCAGGCGCTTCAGGCGCGGACGCAGGCTCGGCGTTATTCAACGGCAGCGCGGTCTGACCTTGAGCCACAGCTTGATCTTCCGGCTCGTCGAGCGGATGGATCTGGGTGGTGCCGTCGGCGCTTTCGACTTCGACGTGCTCCATGCCCAGATTGGTCGGCTCCTTGCCGCGCAGGGTGGCTTGATCCTGCCACCACACGAAGCCGCCGCCGATCAACGCGATGAGCAGCAAGAGGCTGACGATGCGCAGGATATTGTGGGACAGGCGCACCGGCTCTTCGATTCGGCCCAGCGCATGAACGCTGCTGCCCTTGCCGTCGGTGCCGGTGTACTGATCGAACGCACTGACCAATGCAGCTTGATCAAGGTCCAGCAGCTTGGCGTAGGCACGGACATAGCCGCGGGCAAAGGTATGACCGGGGAGCTTGTCGAAATCGCCTGCTTCCAGATGAGTCAGGGAAGTCACGGTGAGGTTGAGCCTCAACGCCACATCTGGCAGCGACCAGTTCTTGCTCTCGCGGGCCTGTCGCAATGTTTCGCCTGGGTTCGTGCGAGTGGCTGCTACAACTTCGGGATGCGCCGCTTTCATCATTGCTCCGACAGGTATTGCTGATATTCCGGCGTACCGGGATAGAGTCTTTTTAGAAGCAAGCCGTAACTGGCTGCCTTGTTGCGATCATCAAACACCTTCGCCAGCCGCGTGCCGAGCAAGAGGCTTCGCGCATTCTGCTCGCTCAACTGGCTGAAACGCTCGTAGTAATCGCGCGCCGGCACATAATGCCTGTCTTCGTACGACAACTCAGCCATTTCCAGCAACGCGCGTGGCTGCTGACGATCCAGACGCAGCGCTTTGTCGAAATGCTCACGGGCGGCGTCGCGATTGCCGAGCATCACAGCCGTCATGCCGAGGTTTTCGAACACCCGGGCGCGCTCGGCGTAGAGGTTATCTTCAGCGGCCTGCTCGAAGCGCTCGTAAGCTTCCTTGTAACGCTTTTGCTGGTAGAGAAAACTGCCGTAATTGTTGAGGATTCGCGCGTCTTTGGAACGTGCCGACAACGCTTTTTCGTAATACTGGTTCGCCAGTTCCGGTTCCATCTCGGCCTGAAACACCAGAGCCAGCGCGGCATTGGCGTCCGCATCGGAGCCGTTTAGCTCGAGCGCTTTTTTCAGAGGCGCCTTGGCTCGTTCCATCTGGCCTTGCTGAAGATAGCCCAACCCCAACTGCACATAAGCTTGACGAGCCTCGTCACGTCCCTTGCTGGTACTCAGCGGATCGACGTTGCCGGTGGACACACAACCGACCAGCAGCGTGGCAAAACAGAGCAGCAGCGCAACGCGCAGGGACATAGAGATCCTCTCAGTCAAATTCGCATTCAATTGCGAGCGGAAGCGACCTGCACCACGTCGGCATCGGCACTGAGCTCCCGCACGGCGATATAGCGCTCGCTGCGACGGGTGCGGTCCATGACCTGCCCGACCAACTGGCCGCAGGCAGCATCGATGTCTTCACCGCGCGTGGTACGCACAGTGACGTTGAAGCCGGCTTGATGCAGCAGATCCTGGAAACGACGGATCGCGTTGTTGCTGGGGCGCTCATAGCCCGAATGCGGAAACGGATTGAACGGGATCAGGTTGACCTTGCAGGGCGTGTCCTTGAGCAGCTCGATCATCTCGATGGCGTGCTCAGGCTTGTCGTTGATGTCCTTGAGCAGCGTGTACTCGATGGTCAGCACACGCTTTTCGCCCAACGCAGACATGTAGTTGCGGCAGGACTCGAGGAGCATTTTCAGGGGGTACTTTTTATTGATCGGCACCAGCTGGTTGCGCAGCGCGTCATTGGGCGCGTGCAGCGAAAGGGCCAGCGAGACGTCGATGTGCTTGGACAGCTCATCGATCATCGGCACCACGCCGGAGGTGGACAGGGTCACCCGGCGCTTGGAAATGCCGTACCCCAGGTCATCCATCATCAGATGCATGGCGGCAACGACATTGTCGAAGTTCAGCAATGGCTCGCCCATCCCCATCATCACCACGTTGGTGATGGCACGGTCGACGGTAGCCGGGACACTGCCGAAAGATTTGTTGGCAATCCACACCTGACCGATGACTTCGGCGGCGGTGAGGTTGCTGTTGAAGCCTTGTTTGCCGGTGGAGCAGAAACTGCAATCCAGCGCACAACCCGCCTGGGACGAGACACACAGGGTGCCGCGCTTGCCTTGCGGAATGTAAACGGTCTCGACGCAGCTGCCGGACTCGACACGGACGACCCATTTGCGGGTGCCGTCGGTGGAGATGTCCTCGCTGACGACTTCAGGACCCCGAATTTCGGCGCGGCTCTGCAGCTTTTCGCGCAGGGCCTTGCCGACGTTCGTCATGGCGTCGAAGTTATCGACGCCAAAGTGGTGAATCCACTTCATGACCTGACCGGCGCGGAAGCGTTTCTCCCCGATAGACTCGAAGAATTTTTCCATTTCCAGCCGGGTCAGACCCAACAGGTTGATTTTGCCAGTTGATTCAGTCATGGATTCACCCTCACTCGCAGCAATAGCTTAGCGAGTGGTTACCTCGGTAGCAGCGAAGAAGTACGAGATTTCACGAGCAGCAGCGGCTTCGGAGTCGGAGCCGTGAACAGCGTTGGCGTCGATGGAATCAGCGAAGTCAGCACGGATGGTGCCGGCAGCGGCTTCTTTAGGGTTGGTAGCGCCCATCAGTTCGCGGTTCAGAGCGATAGCGTTTTCGCCTTCCAGAACCTGCACGACAACCGGGCCGGAGATCATGAATGCAACCAGATCGCCGAAGAAACCACGAGCGCTGTGCTCAGCGTAGAAACCTTCTGCTTCGGCTTTGGACAGTTGCTTCAGTTTCGAAGCGACAACGCGCAGACCGGCTTTTTCGAAACGAGTGGTGATCTCGCCGATGACGTTTTTGGCAACAGCATCAGGCTTGATGATCGAGAAAGTACGTTGAACAGCCATGGTGTAACTCCAGAAGCAGTGATTATTGCGAAAAATTAAACCCGCGAATTATACGCGGGTTTGATGTTATTGCCTAACGTGCAAATCTGATCAGTCGATTTCGTCGGCCCAGAGCGTCTGGACCGCCTCGAGCACTTTTTCGCCGACGCGGCCAGAGGTGTCGTCGAAATCCGGCAGTTGCTTGATCATCAGTTGCAGCTTGGTAAACCCTACTGAATAAGGGTCAACGCCGGGATGAGCCTCGGCGAGTTCTTCAGCGATGCGTTGTACGTCATTCCAACCGTAACTCATGACAGCTTCTCGATCAGTGCGGCGCTTCGGCAGCGTGGTTAAGCGAATATTTCGGGATCTCGACAGTCAGGTCTTCCGTACCGACCTTAGCCTGGCAGGCCAGGCGAGACTGCGCTTCCAGACCCCACGCACGATCAAGATAGTCCTCTTCCAGCTCGTCCGCTTCCTCGAGGGAGTTGAACCCCACACGAATGATGCAGTGACAGGTGGTGCAGGCGCAGACGCCGCCGCATGCGCTTTCGATCTCGATGTGGTGATCGTGGGCGAGTTCCAGAATCGACTTGCCGACTTCAGCCTCGACAACCATCCCGTCCGGGCAATGCTCGGCGTGTGGCAGAAATGTAACCTGCGGCATCAGTTATTCCTCAATCTCATTCAGGTTGCGCCCTGACAGCGCGGCTTTCACCGTCGAGTCAAGGCGGCGGGCGGCGAACGCATCGGTCACCTGCGACAAACGCTTGGTCTGCTGCTCGATGGCCGGGCCGTCATTGCCCTTCATCAATTCACGAAGTTCTTCCATCTGCAGGTCGATGACCATGCGCTCTTCGGCATCGAGCAAGCGCTCGCCATCAGCCTGCAACGCGCCTTCGACCGCCTCGAGCAAACGCTGAGCGTCGACCTGCTGTTCACGCAGCGCGCGAGCCACCATGTCATCACTGGCGTACTGGAACGAATCCTTGAGCATGCGGGTGATTTCGCCATCAGTCAGGCCATACGAAGGCTTGACCTGAATGCTCGATTCCACGCCCGAGGCCAGCTCGCGGGCGGACACACTGAGCAAGCCGTCGGCGTCGACCTGGAAGGTGACGCGGATTTTCGCAGCGCCGGCGACCATCGCGGGAATGCCACGCAGGTCGAAGCGTGCCAGAGAACGGCAGTCGCTGATCAGTTCACGCTCGCCTTGCAGCACGTGGATCATCATGGCCGACTGGCCGTCTTTGTAAGTGGTGAATTCCTGGGCGCGGGCCACCGGGATCGTGGTGTTGCGCGGAATGACCTTCTCCATCAGGCCGCCCATGGTCTCCAGCCCCAGGGACAACGGGATCACGTCGAGCAGCAGCAACTCGCCGCCATCACGCTTGTTGCCTGCCAGCGTATCGGCCTGGATTGCAGCGCCGATGGCGACTACCTGATCCGGGTCGATCTCGGTCAACGGCTGACGGCCGAACAGCTCGGCAACGGCTTCGCGAACACGCGGGACACGGGTGGAACCGCCCACCATGACCACGGCTTCGACTTCATCCAGCTCGATGCCGCAATCGCGAACGGCACGACGGCACGCTTTGAGACTGCGGGCGATCATCGGCTCGATAAGGGCATCGAATGCGGCGCGGGTGAGTAGGCCCTGCCAGTCGCCATGGACGACTTCAACCGAATCGGCGTCAGTCAGGGATTCTTTCGCCGCGCACGCCGTCTGCATCAAACGGCGCTGGGCAGCCGGATCGAGGTCATCGGACAGACCGGCTTCAGCAATGATCCAGGTCGCGATGGCGTGGTCGAAATCATCACCGCCCAGCGCGCTGTCGCCGCCAGTGGCCATGACTTCAAACACGCCGCCGGTCAGGCGCAGGATCGAGATGTCGAATGTGCCGCCGCCCAGATCGTAAATGGCGACCACGCCTTCGGCGTTCTGATCCAGGCCATACGCCACGGCAGCTGCAGTGGGTTCGTTGAGCAGGCGCAGGACGGTCAGACCCGCCAGCTTCGCGGCGTCTTTGGTGGCCTGACGCTGAGCGTCATCGAAATAGGCAGGAACGGTGATGACCGCGCCGACCAGCTCGCCACCCAGTGTTTCTTCAGCGCGCTGACGCAGCACCTTGAGGATGTCAGCCGACACTTCAACCGGGCTCTTCGGGCCCTGCACCGTCTCAATGAACGGCATATGCGACTCGCCACCGGTGAAACGGTAGGGCAACTGCCCACCCAAATGCTTCACATCGGAGATCCCGCGACCCATGAGGCGCTTGACGGAAATGATGGTGTTCAGCGGATCGGTCGCCGCAGCGTCCTTGGCCGACTGGCCCACTTCGACGCGCTCGGCGTGATAGCGAACGGCAGACGGCAGGATGACCTGACCGTTTGCGTCGGGAAGCGGCTCACTGATGCCGCTGCGCAGGGCAGCCACCAGCGAATTGGTGGTGCCGAGGTCAATCCCGACAGCCAGGCGACGCTGATGAGGTTTTGGAGCTTGGCCGGGTTCGGCGATCTGCAGTAGAGCCATTGCTTTTCTGATATCACTGGCGTGCCGCCCCAGAAGGACGGCGCGGGGTTAATCGTCGAGGCGCTCTTCGAGCTGGCGCACTTCGTAGGAGAGCTTGTCGAGGAACTGCATGCGACGCATCAGCCTTTCGGCCTGGTCTCGCTGTGCAGCATCGTCCCAACAAGCCGCGAAGCTTTCGTTCAGTTCTTCCTGGGCAGCCTTAAGCCGGCGCTTGAATACCGCGACACCCGCCAGATCCGCGTCGTCCTGAAGATCTTCGAGCTCTTCGCGCCACTGCATCTGCTGCATCAGAAACTCGGGATCCTGGACGGTGACTTCCAGCGGAACTTCGCCCTTCAGCGCGAGCAGGTAGCGCGCCCTTTTGGGCGCATTCTTCAGCGTTTGGTAGGCGTCGTTCAGACTGGCAGAGCGCTCCAGCGCAACCCGTTGCTCAGCCTCGGGGGCGTCGGCAAAACGGTCGGGGTGCACGCTCCGGGCAAGCTCACGGTAACGCGTCGCCAGCAGGTCGAGATCCAGATTGAAGCCCGGCTGCAGGTCGAATAAAGCAAAGTGACAAGGAGTACCCACAATAAGCCTCAGACGTTGAAGCTTTCGCCGCAGCCACATTCACCGCGCGAGTTGGGATTGTTGAACTTGAAGCCTTCGTTCAACCCTTCCTTGACGAAATCGAGCTCGGTGCCGTCAAGATAGACCAGGCTCTTGGGATCGATGATCACCTTGACGCCGTGGTACTCGAACACCGTGTCTTCGCTTTCCGGCTCATCGACGAACTCGAGCACGTAGGCAAGGCCTGAACAACCGGTCGTGCGAACGCCCAGACGAATGCCGTCACCCTTGCCGCGCCCATCGAGGGAGCGGCGTACATGGTTGGCGGCCGCTTCGGTCATGCTGATAGCCATCGGAACTCCTTACCTCACGCAAGTTACTTAACGCAGCGGAACAGACTCTGCTTAAAGCAGGCCTTTCTTCTGCTTGTAGTCGCGAACGGCCGCCTTGATGGCGTCTTCAGCGAGCACGGAGCAGTGGATTTTCACCGGCGGCAGAGCCAGTTCTTCAGCCAGCTGAGTGTTCTTGATGGTCTCTGCTTCATCCAGAGTCTTGCCCTTCATCCACTCGGTGGCCAGGGAGCTCGACGCGATGGCAGAGCCGCAGCCGTAGGTCTTGAACTTGGCGTCTTCGATGATGCCTTGCTCGTTGACCTTGATCTGCAGACGCATGACGTCGCCGCATGCCGGCGCGCCGACCATGCCGGTGCCGACATCAGGGTCTTCCGCATTCATCTTGCCGACGTTGCGGGGATTTTCGTAGTGGTCGATGACCTTTTCGCTGTAAGCCATGGTGCAATCCTCATCAGATACAACACGTCGCTCTCACGACACTTGGAAAACCCGGTTTTCAAAGTGCCGCATGAAATGGCGACTTTGAATTAGTGCGCCGCCCACTCGATTTTGGAGATGTCGACGCCGTCTTTGAACATGTCCCACAGCGGCGACAAGGCGCGCAGCTTGGTGACAGCCTCGCAGACTTTCTGCGCGGCGTAGTCGATCTCTTCTTCAGTGGTGAAGCGACCAAAAGTGAAACGGATCGAGCTGTGTGCCAGCTCATCGTTACGACCCAGGGCGCGCAGCACGTAGGAAGGTTCGAGCGAAGCCGAGGTGCATGCGGAGCCGGACGATACCGCCAGATCCTTGAGCGCCATGATCAGCGACTCGCCTTCCACATAGTTGAAGCTCAGGTTGAGATTGTGCGGCACACGGGCAGTCATGCTGCCGTTGACGTACAACTCTTCCAGATGAGCAACCTGCTGATAGAAGCGATCGCTCAAGGCTTTGATGCGAACGTTCTCGGCGGCCATGTCTTCCTTGGCAACGCGGAACGCTTCGCCCATGCCGACGATCTGGTGGGTCGCCAGCGTACCGGAACGCATGCCACGCTCGTGACCGCCACCGTGCATTTCGGCTTCGATGCGGACACGTGGCTTGCGGCTGACCCACAGTGCGCCAATGCCTTTAGGACCGTAGGTCTTGTGGGCCGAGAACGACATCAGATCAACTTTGAGGTTGGCGAGGTCGATTTCAACCTTGCCGGTGGCCTGCGCTGCGTCGACGTGAAAGAGAACACCGCGGGAACGGGTCATCTCGCCAATCGCTGCGATGTCGTTGACCGTACCGATCTCGTTGTTGACGTGCATGATCGAGACCAGAACGGTGTCGTCGCGCAGGACAGCTTCGATCATAGCCGGAGTGATCAGGCCATCTTCGGTCGGCTCGAGGTAGGTGACTTCAAAGCCTTCACGCTCAAGCTGACGCATGGTGTCGAGCACGGCTTTGTGTTCGATTTTGCTGGTGATCAAGTGCTTGCCTTTGGAGGCATAGAAATGCGCAGCACCCTTGATCGCGAGGTTGTTGGACTCGGTGGCACCGGAAGTCCAGACGATTTCGCGCGGGTCGGCGTTGACCAGATCGGCGACCTGACGACGCGCGCTCTCTACCGCCTCTTCAGCCTTCCAGCCAAAGACGTGGGAGCGCGACGCCGGGTTACCGAAGTTGCCATCCACCAGCAAGCAGTCGCTCATTTTCTGCGCAACACGCGGATCGACCGGGGTGGTTGCGGAATAATCGAGGTAAATCGGCAATCTCATTGAATATCTCCTATCGGGCAGGCGCGCCGCGCGTTCATCTGCGTTCACTCAACGGCGGATGTTTCAATCTTGTCCAGTGGCTGCGTCTTGCTACCGCAACGGCGCAGATCCTGACGTTGGGCGACTTCTTGCACTTCACGGCGAGTGACGAGGTCGGCCAGGCTGATACCGCTTAGAAATTCGTGAATCTGCTGACTGAGGTCGCACCACAAGTGGTGGGTCAGACAGGTGTCGCCAGCATGGCAATCACCGAGCCCCTGGCAGCGCGTCGCGTCAACCGATTCGTTGACCGCGTCGATCACCTGCGCCACCTGAATGCCCTGCATGTCGCGGGACAACTGATAACCGCCGCCGGGACCGCGTACGCTGGAAACAAGGTTGCCGCGGCGCAGCTTGGCGAACAGTTGCTCGAGGTAGGAAAGGGAAATCCCTTGCCGCTCGGAGATATCGGCCAGGGACACTGGCCCATGCTGCGCATGCAATGCCAGATCGAGCATGGCAGTGACAGCGTATCGGCCTTTTGTAGTCAGTCGCATGGCGTGTACCGCGGAGGTTCGGAATGAGGGCGAGTATGCTATTCCCGAGTATTTAAGTCAACTATAAGACCTAGTGGAACAGTCGGGATTACCCGCAAAATCGCGGCCGCATCATAGCAAAACGCGGCGGGGATTGGCACATGTGCCGTCTGCAGCCGCGCCGCTGCTTCATTTCGGAGGCGCGTCAGCCTGGCAAGGCTCTTTCATGCAGTCGAAGACTTCCTGACGCAACTCCGGAAATTCCTTCTCGCGATATTCGCCGCCCAGGCTCTTCAATGCCTTGCCCATGTCTTCCACACGAACGTCCATCGCTTGCAGGTGATCGAGCAACTGCCCGATCGCGCGCGCCACTGGATCAGGCATATCCTCGCTGACGCCATAAGCGTCGAAGCCGAGCTTTTCGGCGATCGCCTTGCGCTTGGCTTCGGCCTCGTCGTCAGACTTGACGATGATTCGTCCGGGAATGCCCACCACAGTCGCACCCGCCGGCACGGGCTTGGTCACCACCGCGTTGGAACCGACCTTCGCCCCGGCACCCACTGTGAATGGCCCGAGTACCTTCGCACCCGCGCCCACCACAACACCGGACTCCAGAGTCGGATGGCGTTTACCCTTGTTCCAACTTGTGCCGCCCAGCGTCACGCCTTGGTAAAGGGTCACGTCATCGCCGATCTCGGCGGTCTCGCCGATGACGATGCCCATACCGTGATCGATGAAAAAACGCCGGCCGACTTTAGCGCCGGGATGGATTTCAATGCCGGTCAGCCAGCGACCGAAGTTGGAAACCATGCGCGCTGGCCACTTCAGATCGTTGCGCCACAGCCAGCCGGACAGCCGATGCAGCCAGATCGCGTGCATGCCGGGATAGCAGGTGAGCACTTCAAAGGCATTTCGTGCCGCCGGGTCACGATGAAACACGCTTTGGATGTCTTCCCGCAGACGCTCGAACATCACTGATCCTTCCGCTTATAGGGTTCGCCGTTGGCCGCTTTCTGGGTCTCGGTGAGGATGCCGCGCAAGATGCTCATCTCGGATCGATTGACCGCAGAGCGCCCGTACAGACGACGCAGCCGGGCCATCAGATGGCGCGGCTTCTCGGGATCAAGGAAGCCGATGGTGACCAGCGTGGACTGAAGATGCTCATAGAATTTCTCCATCTCATCCATGGTCGCCAGCTCGGTACTGCGCACCGAGTTGACCTCGAACTTCTCCACCTTGCTTGCCTGCCCGTCAGCCGCGAGCCAGGCCATGCGGGTTTCGTAACTCAACACCTGCACGGCGGCAGCCAGATTCAACGAACTGAATTCCGGGTCCGAAGGAATGTGCACGTGGTAATGGCAGCGCTGCAGCTCTTCATTGGTGAGGCCGGCGTATTCACGGCCGAACACCAGTGCGATCTCTTCGCCCAGCGCGGCGTGCTCCACGGTCTTGACGCCCGCTTCGCGAGGGTCGAGCAGCGGCCAGGGAATGCGGCGATCTCGGGCGCTGGTGCCCAATACCAGGTTGCAGCCTGCCAACGCATCTTCCAGCGTCGCCACGACCTGCGCGCCTTCCAGGATGTCGCCCGCGCCAGACGCCCTTGCATCGGCTTCATGGTGGGGAAACATGGCGGGATCAACCAGCACCAGACGGGAAAGGCCCATGTTTTTCATGGCACGCGCGGCGCCACCGATATTTCCGGGATGACTGGTACCGACCAGGACGACACGAATATTTTGCAGCACTGGTGAAGTCTCGCTAGCAGGTGAAAAGGGGGACGAATGTTACAGAAGCGCTTCCATCGGCGCCACGAACCTTGCGCCTCACGCACGGGATGCGCCACTAAAAGGTGACAGGGCACCGCTGACCTGCGCACGCCAAGCCGACCGGACGCGCGGCAAAGTCTGCACTCGCGCTGGAAATCATCCAAGAGAACCAATAGAATGGCCGGCTCTCTTTAACGACCTAGGTGATCCATCCATGCAGCCCATGCTGAATATCGCGCTGCGCGCCGCCCGCAGCGCCAGCGAATTGATTTTCCGCTCCATCGAGCGCCTGGATACCATCAAGGTCGACGAAAAAGACGCGAAAGATTACGTAACCGAAATCGATCGCGCCGCCGAGCAGAGCATCATCACTGCATTGCGCAAGGCGTATCCAACCCACGGCATCCTTGGCGAAGAAAGCGGCCTGCATGAAGGCAGCGGCGAAGGCACCGACTACCTCTGGATCATCGATCCGCTCGACGGCACCACCAACTTCGTGCGTGGCGTTCCTCACTTTGCTGTCAGCATCGCGTGCAAATACCGCGGCCGCCTTGAACACGCTGTTGTTCTGGATCCGGTCCGCCAGGAAGAGTTCACCGCAAGCCGCGGTCGTGGCGCTGCCCTGAACGGCCGTCGCCTGCGTGTCAGCCCGCGCAAGAGCCTTGAAGGCGCACTGCTCGGCACTGGCTTCCCGTTCCGCGAGAACCAGCTCGATAACCTCGACAACTACATGAACATGTTCCGTTCGCTGGTGGGCCAGACTGCCGGTATCCGTCGCGCCGGCGCTGCGAGCCTCGATCTGGCCTACGTGGCTGCAGGCCGTTTCGATGCGTTCTGGGAATCGGGTCTGTCGGAGTGGGACATGGCCGCAGGCGCCCTGCTCATTCAGGAAGCAGGCGGTCTGGTCAGCGATTTCAACGGCGGTCACGACTTCCTTGAAAAAGGCCACATCGTTGCCGGCAACACCAAATGCTTCAAAGCGGTCCTCACCTCGATCGCTCCGTTCGTGCCGGCTTCGCTGAAGCGCTAAGCCGAGCACGCTGTACAAAAACCGGCCATGTGCCGGTTTTTTTGTGCCCGAACGCCTGTGCTCTGGGCAACAAAAAAGCACCCGAAGGTGCTTTTTTTGATTAGCTCTACAGGCTATTACTGGCCCGCTTGACTCAGCTCCAGCTGACCGTCCTTGTTGACGGGGATCTGGCTACCTGGATCACGGTCCATACGAACCTGCCCAACTTTGTCGTTAAGCTTGTACTTCACGTTGTAGCCAACCACCTTGTCGCTGATGTCGTTGACGGTGTTGCAGCGCGACTCGGTCGTTGTGTAGGTATCGCGGTTCTGCATGCCTTCCTGAACCTTGTTACCGGCGTAACCACCACCGACCGCACCGGCGACCGTGGCGATCTTCTTGCCAGTACCGCCACCCACCTGGTTGCCAAGCAGGCCACCCGCTACGGCACCGATGACACTCCCCACGATCTGATGCTCGTCCTTCACCGGCGCGCGGTGAGTGACGGCAACGTCCTTGCAGACTTGGCGCGGGGTTTTGATTTGTTCTTTCACAGGCTCGACGGCAAGTACGTCTGCGTACTCTGGGCCGCTTTGTTTTACGAGGCTATAGGTGGCCAAAGCACCACCGGCGGTTACACCGACAGCACCCAATACTGCACCAATAAGCAACGACTTGTTCACGTGAACCTCCTGACGATATTCAGCGCGATTGCTCGCGCTACTCCCAGCCTTGGAGCATAAAAAAAGGCGCGAGTTCACACTCGCGCCTTTTTAAGTGATGGCCGGTTACCAGTATCGGTTACGGACGGTCGTCCACCTTGTCGACGGTGACCGGTGGCAACAAGTCTTCGCTGCGCAGGTTCAGCCAGATCAGCACCACGTTGGCGATGTAGATAGACGAGTAAGTACCCGCCAGAACACCAATGAACAGCGCCACCGAAAACCCGTGCAGGCTATCGCCGCCGAAGATCCACAGCGCGACGATCGCCAGCAAGGTGGAGATCGAGGTGGCCATGGTCCGCAGCAACGTCTGCGTGGTGGAGATGTTGATGTTCTCGATCAGCGAAGCCTTGCGCAGCAGACGGAAGTTCTCGCGAACCCGGTCGAATACCACGATGGTGTCGTTGAGCGAGTAACCGATGATCGCCAGCACTGCAGCCAGTACAGTCAGATCGAAGGTCACCTGGAAGAACGACAGGATACCCATCGTCACCACCACGTCGTGAATCAGCGAGACGATGGCACCCACTGCGAACTTCCACTGGAAGCGGAAGGCGAGGTAAATGAGAACGCCGCCCAGCGCCAGCAGCATGCCGAGGCCGCCCTGGTCGCGAAGCTCTTCACCCACTTGCGGACCGACGAACTCGACGCGCTTGACGGTCACCGGATTATCGGCGCCTGTCTTGCGCAGCGCTTCGGCAACCTGAGTGCCCAGCTGCGGATCTTCACCCGGCATACGAACAAGCAGATCGGTGGTCGCACCGAAGCTTTGCACGACGGCTTCGGTGTAACCCGACGCAACCAGCTCTTCGCGCACTTTGTGCAGATCGGCCGGACGCTCGTAGGTCAGCTCGATCAGCGTGCCGCCAGTGAAATCCAGACCGAAGTTCAGCCCTTTATAGAACCAGCTGAACAACGCCAGAACGGTAAGGAGCATGGTAATGGCGAACGCAATGTTGCGAACGCCCATGAAGTTGATCGTACGTTTCATGGCAGCCCCTTAAATCCACAACTTCTTGAAGTCACGACCGCCAAAGATCAGGTTGACCATTGCGCGGGTCACCATGATGGCTGTGAACATCGAGGTAAAGATCCCGAGGGACATGGTGACCGCAAAACCCTTCACCGGGCCTGTGCCCATCGCGAAGAGAATGCCGCCGACCAGCAGCGTCGTCAGGTTGGCGTCGAGGATCGCGGTATACGCGCGGTCGAAGCCTTCGTTGATCGCACGCTGGACCGTCATGCCGTTGGCGATCTCTTCACGAATCCGCGAGAAGATCAGCACGTTCGCATCGACCGCCATACCCATCGTCAAGACGATACCGGCGATGCCTGGCAGGGTCAGCGTTGCACCCAGCAGCGACATCAGTGCCAGCAGCATGACCATGTTGAAGGCCAGCGCCACCGTCGCGATCAGACCGAAGAAACGGTAGATGGCGAGGATGAACAGCGAGACGAACAGCATGCCCCACAAGGATGCATCAATACCCTTGGTGATGTTGTCGGCACCCAGGCTCGGGCCAATGGTGCGCTCTTCAGCGAAGTACATTGGTGCAGCCAGACCACCGGCACGCAGCAGCAGCGCCAGCTCGGAAGACTCACCCGCGCCGTTCAGGCCGGTGATGCGGAATTGAGCACCCAGCGGCGACTGAATGGTCGCCAGGCTGATGATCTTCTTCTCTTCCTTGAAGGTCTGAACCGGCACGTCTTTTTCGATGCCGTTGACCACTTGCTTGGTGTAGGTGGTGGTCGGCTTCTGCTCAATGAAGATCACCGCCATGCTGCGACCGACGTTCGCGCGGGTGGCGCGGCTCATCAGATCACCACCATGGCCGTCCAGCTTGATGTTCACCTGAGGACGGCCGTGCTCGTCAAAGCCGGCCTTGGCGTCAGTCACCTGGTCACCGGTGATGATCAGACCACGCTCGACCGGCGCCGCAGGACGACCGCCTTCGCGGAACTCGAACATCTCGGTAGTGGCTTTGTTGTCGTCGGGACCTGCGCCCAGACGGAACTCAAGGTTGGCGGTCTTGCCGAGAATACGCTTGGCTTCGGCGGTGTCTTGAACACCTGGCAGCTCAACCACGATGCGGTTGGCGCCCTGACGCTGAACCAGCGGTTCGGCGACGCCCAGCTCGTTGACCCGGTTACGCACGGTGGTCAGGTTTTGCTTGATCGAGTATTCGCGGATTTCAGCGATCTTGGCTGGGGTCATGGCCAGGCGCAGGATCGGCATCTCGCCGCGATCGCTCGTGGTGATATCGAAATCGGTGTAGTCCTTACGGATCAGCGCACGGGCCTGTTCGCGGGTATCAGCATCGCTGAAGCCCAGCTGGATGGCGCCGTTATCTTGCGGAAGGCTGCGATAACGCACTTTTTCCTTGCGCAGCAGGCTCTTCACTTCGCCTTCGTAGACATTCAGACGCGCACTGAGCGCCTTGTCCATGTCGACTTCGAGCAGGAAGTGCACACCACCGGACAGGTCGAGACCCAGCTTCATCGGCGTAGCGCCAATGCTGCGAAGCCATTTCGGCGTGGTCTGAGCCAGGTTGAGCGCAACAACGTAGTCATCGCCCAGCGCCTTGCGTGCGACATCTTTGGCTGGCAGCTGGTCTTCCTGTTTGGTCAGACGCAACAAACCGCCCTTGCCATTCTCGGCCAGAGACGCGCCCTTGACCGCGATGCCAGCATCGGTAAGCGCCTTGCTTACGCGATCCAGATCAGCCTGGTTGACCTGCAGCGCAGTGCTTGCGCCACTGACTTGGATAGCCGGGTCATCAGGGTAGAGATTGGGTGCGGAATAAATAAAACCGATCACCAGCACTGCCAGGATCAGGATGTATTTCCACAGAGGGTATTTGTTCAACATCACGCCGCCTGCTTATAACGCGGGGCGCCTTGCGCGCCCCGTCGATTGGTAAAAGACTGGAAT
Source organism: Pseudomonas sp. Ps21-P2 (assembly GCF_039672565.1). Classification (NCBI taxonomy): domain Bacteria; kingdom Pseudomonadati; phylum Pseudomonadota; class Gammaproteobacteria; order Pseudomonadales; family Pseudomonadaceae; genus Pseudomonas; species Pseudomonas sp. Ps21-P2. Next base: position 202,160 of record NZ_JBDFPL010000004.1, on the reverse strand, counting down.
CAGATGGCTTTCAGAGTGCCCTTGGGCAGGGTGGCAGCGATTGCGCCCTTCTGGATCTTCAGCTCTACGGTGTCGGACACTTCGATAACAACGAAGTCATCAGTCACTTTATTGATCTTGCCCGCGATACCGCCGGTAGTGACGACTTCATCACCCTTCTGCAAGTTACCCAGCAAGTTCTTTTGCTCTTTGGCGCGCTTGGCCTGAGGACGCCAGATCATCAGATAGAAGATGACCAGGAAGCCGACTAGGAAAATCCACTCGAAGCCGCCGCCCATAGGGCCTGCAGCAGCAGGGGCAGCCGCATCCGCGAAAGCGGAAGAGATGAAAAAGCTCATTTAACACTCCAGTTGCATATTTTAATAATAGGAAGCGAAAGACCGGATGTCGCTCAGTCCAGTAACGGCGTCACAAGCCCGCGTTTGGCATAGAACGTGTCGACAAAGGCGGCCAATGTACCTTGTTGAATAGCCTCGCGCAAACCAGCCATAAGCAGCTGGTAATGGCGCAAATTGTGGATCGTATTAAGCATGCTACCCAGCATTTCGCCGCACTTGTCCAGGTGATGCAGATAGGCGCGGGAGAAGTTTTTGCAGGTGTAGCAATCGCAGGTCGGATCCAGCGGCGACTCATCGTAACGATGAAACGCATTACGGATTTTCAGCACACCGGTGTCGATGAACAGATGGCCGTTGCGCGCATTGCGCGTAGGCATCACGCAGTCGAACATGTCGACGCCGCGGCGGACACCTTCAACCAAGTCCTCGGGCTTGCCTACACCCATAAGGTAACGAGGTTTGTCAGCCGGCATGCGGCCCGGCAGGTAGTCCAGCACCTTGATCATCTCGTCCTTGGGCTCGCCGACCGACAGGCCGCCAATCGCCAGGCCGTCAAAGTCGAGTTCGTTCAGGCCTTCGAGGGAGCGCATGCGCAGGCTCTCATGCATGCCGCCCTGAACGATGCCGAACAGCGCCGCGGTGTTCTCGCCGTGAGCGATCTTGGAGCGCTTGGCCCAGCGCAGCGACAACTCCATGGAGGTGCGCGCAACCTCTTCGTCCGCAGGATACGGCGTGCATTCGTCAAAGATCATCACGACGTCGGAACCGAGGTCGCGCTGAACCTGCATCGATTCCTCAGGCCCCATGAACACTTTTGCGCCGTCGACCGGAGAGGCGAAGGTCACGCCTTCCTCCTTGATCTTGCGCATCGCGCCCAGGCTGAACACCTGGAAACCGCCGGAATCGGTCAGAATCGGGCCTTTCCACTGCATGAAATCGTGAAGGTCGCCGTGGCCCTTGATGACTTCAGTGCCCGGACGCAGCCACAGGTGGAAGGTGTTGCCGAGGATCATCTGAGCGCCGGTGGCCTCGATGTCCCGAGGCAGCATGCCCTTGACCGTGCCGTACGTGCCGACCGGCATGAACGCAGGCGTTTCGACAACGCCGCGAGGAAAGGTCAAACGACCGCGACGTGCTTTGCCATCAGTGGCCAGCAGCTCGAAAGACATACGACAGGTGCGACTCATGCGTGATCCTCTGGGGCCGAGTCCGTCGGGGTGGATTCCCCGGGAGCGGTCGGCGCGGGATTGCGGGTGATGAACATGGCATCCCCGTAACTGAAGAAGCGGTAACCGTGCTCCACCGCAGCCGCGTAGGCCGCCATGGTTTCGGGATAACCGGCGAATGCCGAGACCAGCATCAACAGCGTCGATTCCGGCAAATGGAAGTTGGTGACCAGCGCGTCGACCACGTGAAAAGGTCGGCCCGGGTAGATAAAGATATCGGTGTCACCGCTGAAGGGCTTGAGCACGCCATCGCGTGCGGCACTTTCCAGCGAACGCACGCTGGTCGTGCCCACGGCGATCACCCGACCGCCGCGTGCGCGACACGCCGCCACGGCGTCGACCACTTCCTGAGTAACTTCAAGCCACTCGTTGTGCATGTGGTGGTCTTCAATGCGCTCGACGCGCACCGGCTGGAAGGTGCCCGCGCCGACGTGCAGCGTCACGAATGCGGTCTCGACGCCCTTCTCGGCAATCGCGTCCATCATGGTCTGATCGAAATGCAGACCTGCCGTCGGTGCCGCCACCGCACCGGCGCGCTGGGCGTACACGGTCTGATAGCGCTCGCGATCGGCATCTTCATCCGGGCGGTCTATATAAGGAGGCAACGGCATGTGCCCGACGCGCTCGAGCAGCGGCAGTACCAGCTCGGCAAAGCGCAGTTCGAACAACGCATCATGGCGCGCGACCATTTCGGCCTCGCCACCCCCATCGATGAGGATCGTCGAGCCCGGCTTGGGCGACTTGCTGGAGCGCACATGGGCCAGCACACGGTGCTGATCAAGAACGCGCTCGACCAAAATTTCCAGCTTGCCGCCCGAGGCTTTCTGCCCGAACAGCCGCGCCGGAATCACCCGGGTATTGTTGAAGACCATCAGATCGCCAGGGCGCAAATGCTCCAGCAAATCAGTGAATTGGCGGTGTGCCAGCGCGCCGCTTGGCCCGTCGAGGGTCAGCAAACGGCTGCTGCGTCGCTCCGCCAAAGGATGGCGAGCGATCAATGAATCCGGGAGCTCGAAGGTAAAGTCAGCGACACGCATGATGGGGTTCGTCTAGCAGGGCCGGGAAGTTTAGCCGAATAAGTGAAAATTGACCATGAAACATGATTGACCAACGGTAGGCTCATCTCTATACTTCGCCGCCATTGAGCCCTGATGGCGGAATTGGTAGACGCGGCGGATTCAAAATCCGTTTTCGAAAGAAGTGGGAGTTCGATTCTCCCTCGGGGCACCAGCTCAATAAGGAAAGGCCTTGATTATCAAGGCCTTTTTTTTCGTTTGGCGTAAATCTGGCGTAACCCTGACTTATAACCAGCACTGCGAGCCGTGACATGGATGATGTGGAAGTGGTCGAGTGGTCTTTGGATGGTGTCTTGGCCGACATGGCCAGCATCCATGCTTCAATGAAAGATAGGCAATTCGCTTTCATCCTTGGTGCAGGAGCTTCAGTTTCATCTGGAATCCCTACCGGCCAAACACTCGCGGCGAAATGGTTGAAAGATCTTCATCTTCGAGAGTGCTTGGACGACCGTTCCTTGGACCAATGGGCCGGGGAGTGTGGCGTCGCAGATGGCGTGTTGACGCTGGATAATGCGGCTGAATTTTATCCTCAGATTTTCGAACGTAGGTTCGAGGGTGACCGAGAGGCAGGATATGCCGAACTCGAAGTGGCCATGGAGGGTAAGTTACCTAGCTTAGGCTACTCTCTTCTTGCCGAGATCATCCAGCATACTCGGCACAAAGTAGTCGTAACTACGAACTTTGATAATTTGGTAGCGGATGCTCTTGCTATGCATGCGCATCAATCACCTTTAGTAGTTGCGCATGAATCACTTGCAGGATTTGTACGTCCCCAGATGCGACGCCCCTTGGTAGCCAAGATCCATCGAGACCTTTATTTACATCCAATCAACGACACTCTCGGTGTTTCCACGATGGAACATGGATGGAAAATAGCCCTTAAGAGACTATTCCAGTATTTCACGCCTGTTGTCGTCGGCTATGGCGGCAACGACGGTAGTCTCATGGACATGCTAATGGGGTTACAACCGGGCGACATTGCCGGTCGAATGATTTGGTGCTACCGAGGAAATACCCGCCCGCCACAGAAAGCTCTTGATGTTCTGTCAAAACATAACGGGATACTCGTTCGAGTACCCGGCTTCGATCAGTTTATGCTCCAACTTGCCGCAAACCTTGTAAACGATTTCGATGTGGCTGCTATAGCCGAGCGCACGGCTGAACTGGGAAGGGCACGGGCCAGCCGCTATCGCGAGCAGGCGAGCAGTCTACGTGCCATTTCCGTGGTCGGAACGGTTGCAGAAAAGAAAGCTGGCGAAGTACTTACTGAATCAGTCAGATCCGGCCAAAGCTGGTGGTCATGGCAGCTGATGGCAGAGAATGAGCCAGACTTTGCTAAGCGGGATAAGATCTTTAAAGAAGGCATGTTGGCATTTCCGGACAGTGTAGACTTGGCAGGCACCTACGCAACATTCTTAGAAGTTCACGCCCAGGAATATGCCGCAGCTGACACGGCTTTTAGACATGCTTTAACGCTAGACCCCAGAAACTCTCTATATCTGGGCAGGTACGCAAGTTTCTTGGAGGACCATCATCAAGATTTCGACCGTGCTCAAGAACTTTACATAAAAGCCGCGGAGCCCGATACAGCACACAGTAATTCTTTAGCCATGTACGCAATGTTCCTTGCAAAATACCGTCACAATAACAGCGAGGCGGACGCGCTTTTTAACCGCGCTTTGAAAAACGATACCAGCAATAGCTGGGTGCGAGCACGCTATGCTCAATTTCTGGACGTACACCTGAACGATAAGAACGCAGCCGAGGCTATGTTTGAAGAAGCTTACGCATTGAATCCCCAAAGCGACTGGCTGAATGTAGTCTTCGCCAAGTTCCTTTTACGGAAGGGAGTTGATAGTGAACGGCCTAAGTTCCTTTTTGCTAGGGCTTTAGAGATCTCACCTCAAGACACTTGGGTGCAGGACGCATATTTAGAATTTATCGGTGCCCCACCCAGACTAGCGCAAGAGTTGGATTCGGACGCGGCAGGCGGGATTTAGCTTTGAGGGCAACGGTTTCGGATGCTTTCTGGCCTGAGCCTTCAAATTCTTTGAGCGTGTGCGCGCGAGCGGAAGCCACGCAATGGCGGTTTGGAGTAGGTCTGCATGCAGGCAGGTGGCAAGCGCCGATCGCCGCCCCTCCCCTTACCCATTTAAATGTTGACCCAAGGGAAACCAGTATTTTAGGTAAGTTTTGGCTTGAATATTGTGCAGCCCTTATGAATGAAGGGGTGCAGCGTGGTATGTGGGGTAAGTTTCATTGTCGGAAATGGTAATGAACTAACCTTTAGAAACGGTGAGAAACATGAAGAAAAAAATCCTTAACAAACAGCAAGTTAGAAAATTATTACTTTCTGTGTTACCCAAAAAAGCCAGTGCTGGGTAAGCGCCACAGACCACACCGCTTGCGGGTTACAGGCGATTTATATTTACCACATACCTAAATTACCTGTTTCCCGTGGGAGAGCTGAAAATTGCACCGCCCAATACGGTCTGCGGGCTCCGCAATCCATTACCCCCGTGCAGGGTTTTGCAGGGTTTATAACGGTCTGTGAGCAACTGACGAAGCCCGGCGCGCGCTGCATTGCTCCACTTGCATGAGTGCAGAATTAACGACCAATTTAGCCCGCAGGCGTGGCGGGGGGACGACGGCGCGCGCCGGGTGTAGCCCTCCCTGACGGCCCGGACGCGCACCGTTTTGGGTCACTAAAATGCATCGGATTAGTGCGAGTCATTGCCCTGCCAAGAGTAGGAACACGGCGACCTCAAAGCTCCTCTCACCCATCTGATGGCGCGTGCTGCCCACGACGTTCAAGGGGCACGCCCGTATGCGTGCAACGGGCTTTAGTTGCCTCAGGCACCGGCGCTATAGTGCGATAGGTCTGTTTGATAATCCCGATCAGGGCAATCACACCGTAGGTGAGAAAGACTTTGATCCACCAAATCGGGTGGACCAAACTTCGGGTAGGTAAGGAACGCTCAATGAACGCGCAGTTGATGCCAGTGCCCTTTCGCGATGACACCGTCGTGCTGCTGGGCCGTGACAATGAGCCCTATGTGGCGATGAGACCTGTTGTTGAAAATATGGGCCTGGCTTGGCAGGTGCAGCATAGAAAGATCAATGAACGCTTTACTTCAGTTGTCACCGAGATGGTGACAACTGGTGACGACGGCAAGCAGTACGCAATGACCTGCCTCCCGCTACGTAAACTCGCCGCTTGGCTCTACACGATCAACCCTAAGAAAGTGGCGCCCGAACTGCACGATAAGATCATCCAGTACCAGGAGGACTGCGACGAGGTCCTGTGGAATTATTGGAACCACGGCCAGAAGCAGCTAATTGCGATGCTGGAAGAGCGGGCCGCGCGGATTCTGCCCCTGCCAGGCGTTACGCGCACCGCGCGGGACGGGATCAACTTCAAGCAACTGATCATCCTTCAGGAGCAAGGTCGCAACCTCGCCAGTTTATTGGTCGCTGCCACGGACAGCTTTGAGCGCCAAGGCTTACACAATCAGCTGCGCCAGGTGAACGACGCCTTGGGCCTGCCCACCCCGCCGCTGGAGCAGTGCGCGGTGGCGATTCAGCGAGACTGACCCACCGCCGTATGCTCGGATAGTTCTTGCAACGTATCACCCTCAAGTAATACATTACGGCCGTCGCTGCCAATTCAGCGACCGGGTTTGGCGACCCGAGCAAATACAGGCGCAACAGCGCCCCATCATCGACTGCAGGCGCTTTTTTTTGTGCCCGCAATTCGTGTTATGGCGGCTGTGCGTGGGAGACCTTCGGGTCTGCCGGGTTCCTGTATCCCCGGTTCGCCAACCTGCGTACAGCTGCCACCCATATCGTTTGGCGACGATCAGTGGCAGCTCCTAACTGATTCAGGAGTTCAACCATGACCGCCCTCATTCCGTCCAAAATCCGCGCACTTGCCCACCGTCGCATGGCTCTCGCCGCGCTACACGCTGACTCCTCGCTGTCCACCCGCCTCAAGCGCTACAACCATCACATGCTCCAGGTGCGCGTTCTCGAAACGCACGGCGGTGCCCAATGAGAAAGCCCTACGGTCTTACTGAGGACGATCTGTTCGATCTGGAACGGGCCCGAGACTCGCTTGCCCTGGTGCATGCGCTTGCCCAGCAGGCCGATCACCCCGGGCTCTACCAGCCGCAGATGCTGGCGGGCTTCCTCGACTGGATCTGCACTGATCTGAACCGCGTCATTCGTTCCGCTACCGGCAAGCAACGCCGCACCTAAAGGCTGAGGGGACACAACAATGAATAGGAGCCTACGCGTCGGATTAACGCGAGGACGCGAACCGTTGCGATCGATGTCTGCGCTCAACATCGCGCGTCTGGCAACACATCACGCGTACGGCGGCTCCAACATGGGAAAGACGCTGATGGGATTTGCCATCGCCTTGTCGGCTGCTCAAATCGAGCAGATTGGGGCGCAGATTCGTGGTCACCGACTAAAAACCCAGTTCGATCGGTCTCTATCAGGATAAATTGGGATTCGCGCTGCTGGGTACAGACGAAAAACCGGGAGTGCGACCATCCAGTGATGGTTTGGGTATGAATGAACTGGACGTTCATTCCTTCCGATCATAATGAAACTCTTTCGAGAGAAAATATTATGTTGTTATGCACGTCGTTGATTAAACCAGCAGAGCCGCCAAAAATCCTGACTGCCTCTTCTTTAAACTCATTTATCGTACATAAATTCTTATGAATTCCGGTTAGAACTCCAGACTGACACCGAGACAATGCATAGGTCATAACCATATCGTACAACTCCAGGTCGCGCCTATCGAAGTCCATGTGCGTGAATCCCGAGTGCACGGAGTCATTCCGGAAATCGCGGATTTTTATGACGATATCTTTCAGTCTTTTTTCCCAATACTTGTATCTAGAATGCCTCTCCAAGGCGATTTTCACTGAGGGAGACATTAATTTAATTTGCTTCCCATTTGGAAAGCCTATGAATAAACGCATCAAACTTTCCACACTGTTATCATTGTTATTTTCTTTAAACAGCGCCTCCAAAGCGAACCATGAAAAAAGAATTTTAACTTGGGTATTCGTTTCATTCTTTGCGTTTCTTGCCCAATGGATTGATCGTCTGTACCGGTCGATCAGCTTACTATCGACCTCGAGCAGATAGTTTGTTTGGTCGTAGGGTTGGACAGAATGACGATGCATGGTGAAAGAAATCGACGGTTGAAACTCTCGCCTAAGTGAAAAAAACTCACCACTATCCAAGTTTTTAATAAGACCAATACGGGATAGCTCAATCGCCGAAACAGCATAGTCTCGAGACTTAAAATCTAAGACTTCTAGAAACTTGGCAATGGCCTCATGCTCCGCTTGGTGGGCGTTGTTAGAACGCACCACCGTAGCAATTCTGGCGCATACTTGATACTTTGCGAAATCTAACCCGGCTTCAGAGGCAGATGCCTCCAAGTATTCCTTCTCAACTGGAGTGTCGGTAGAATATGAGCGAAGTTCGACAGAGCCGTATACCATCGTCGAAGGAACGGTAAAGCTGCGGCTGTCTAATAACATCACCACAAGGAAATTAGTCATTTGCTTTTCCATACTTTCAGCAGCTCCACTATCACGATATTCTTCAGGCGCTGATTCCCCTCACTTGACAAAGTCAACCGGTTTTCCTTTAAATAACCCGCCAACTTTACTGCAACAGGATAGCTTTTTTTCTCCAAGCAGACTTCTATCACTAGAGGCAAGCAGTCTTTTCCAGTGCTGGCGCTCAGAATCTCACTGCATGTTTGTTCGCACGCCGGAAGGTTATGTCTAGAGTAATAATACTTCAAGCGAAACATCATTAGCCCGCTGATATCAGAAGAAGAATCTGCCAACAATCTGTCGTATTTGACCACTAGGTCATTGTCAAAGGTAGCAATCGCAATTTCATATCCTAATCGGACCGTATTCACATGATAGGGGCTAAGTTCGGCGAGCTCGATGAAATAATGTCGTGCCTCTACAATCCTGCCTTGATGCAGGAGCGCCCCTACATACTCCGTAAACCTCTTGATATACTTTCGACTTGAACTGAGAGTACCTCTAAACCTTGCCTCAGCTATTTGCAGCATTCTAACCTCCCTTTATTAGAGCGACCGAGTATATATTTAAATCGTATTGCTAAAACCTAGAAAACCTCGGTGTCTCTTCGCAACCACGCGCCAGTCGAGCAGGACTGCTATTCATTAGTCGCAACAACAGCAGCTCGCAAATCGAGATCATTGCGCCATGCTTGGGTCTTGATCCATCTGTTGATCGTAACTATAGCCTGCTGAATAGTTTCATGCCCGCGCTGGCCCCGGATTTCCAGCGCTCTGACAAACTTGTGCGACGATCGACCCATCAACGCCCTCTACTTGTGAATGCGACTTTAGCCGGAAGCTGGCTCAAACGCGCCAAAGCGAATGACCTCTTCGCCCAGCCAATCGTTGATCTGCTGCAGGCGGGCCTGAACAGGTTCGAGTTCGTTCATGGCCCAGATCTGGGCAGCTTCCTTGATCGAGCCGAAGCCTCCAGCGTTCTGCGGGACGATGCCCATCAATTGCGGCGGGATACGCAGCGCAGCCAGCATGTCGTCGCGGCTGATGTTCTTGATCGAGGCGAACTCGTCCTTTGCCGCGACTTCGCTGACGGGAATCAGCTGAATGCCGTCTTTCTTGCCGCCAGGCGCGTACATGAATAGATTGCGGAAGTTGCCCGGTCCTTTTGCGGCCTTCAGCGCGCTGCGCAGCGCCGCAACGTCTGTTTCATTCTGGGCCGTGTCGGTCATGTACATGATGAAACCGGCGTGACTGCCGTTGTTTTAATACTTGCGCCGGAACAGCGTGGCGGACTCGTTCAGCAGCGCGCTTTGCAGCGCCGGGAGCCACTCTGGAAGGCCGTAGATTTCCTGATTGATATCAGCCTCGCGCTGATGAAAAACGGTCCCCTTCTTGAACTCATGTTCATCGCTCCACCCACGAACCTGGTAATAGGTGTCCAGGTCAACGCCGCGCCGCATGTACTTGCCCAAGGCAGGCTGCAAGCCGAGCGTGCTCCGCATCATGCTGTCGCGCTTTTCGAGATAGCCGTTGCCGCACCAGAGGAAGTCTAGGACGAACTGTTCGAACGTCTGCCGTGTGAGGAGCTTGTGAGGGATGAAAGTGCGAGCCAGCATGTTCCTTTTGAAGTTCAGCCCCGACTGCAGGAAGACGCTGGCCCTGGACGACTTCGCAAGACCATCAAGGGACATGGGCGGCTCGTACCATCGCCCGTTGAGCCAGCACTCCAGGTAATCAAGTATTCCCCGCTCATCAAGCACGGGCGTGGGATCGCCGAAAGTGAACGCCTCCATCCTGCCGCCGGCCGCAGGTAGTAGATCCCCCTCGATCGGGGGCTGGGTCACGGCGCTGGGTTGCGTGTTTCTGCTGCGGCGGTTGCTCATCAGTAAATCTCCATGAAGCCAGTATTCGTTGAGGTCTGGCCCTCAAGCGGTTCGTTCTGCAGTGCGTGGAAGAGCGCCCAGGCGAGATCCGCGTGTCCGGTCTCGTCGGTGCGGCCTGCGGTATAGGTGAATTGCCGGCCGCTAGCCGTGATGGTCTTGCGGATCGCCATCAACGACTGCGCCATGTCGGTCCAGCCGGCGTCGAATTCGAGGCGACCCTTGTGAATCACGTCGTATGCCTTAAGCACCAGGCGCGTCTTCACCTCGGGCGAGTAGCTGAACGTGGTGACGTTCGGAAAGAATTGGCGCACCAGCTGGGCCACGCCCGAGCCCATGCCGGTAATGTCGACGCCGATGTAAGTGACCCAGTACCGCAGCGTGACCTGCCGGATCGCTTCGGCCTGCGCCGCGAAATCCATTCCCCGGAACTGATGGCGCTCGAGCACGCGGAATTTACCGCCGGGCACAAGCGGCGGAGCAACAACGACCAGGCCGGAGCTGTCGCCTGTTTCCGCCGGGTCATAGCCCACCCAAACCTGCCGATCGGCAAACGGCCGCGACGCGAATGGCTTGTAGTCCTCGGACCACTCGACCCAACTGTCGACCATGCAGGGCTGCAGGACGTTGAGCGGGAAGATGCTGGCCCCATCGTCGACGAACTGACACATGAGCAGATTCGCGAACGCATCCGCGTTGTATTCGAGCCGCAGCTCTTCCAGGTCGAAGAGATCGCAGCCGCGCTGTTCGGCGTCCAGGATGGTGACGATCTGACGCCAGATCCGGTCCTCGCACAGCCTGCCCTGCTGCAGCGCGTCGTGGGAAACGTCCAGATTGAGCCGCTGCGCCGCCGGCTTGCCTTTGTTGAACCGCTCACCGGTCCAGAACGTGTACGCCTCATGCGCCATGCTCGATGGCGTTGAAAAGTAGGTGCGTCGGTACTGTTTCTGCATCGCCATGCCGCTGGCGACCTTGTTCAGCTCGTTGAACTTGAACGTCCAGAAGAATTCGTCAAAGTAGAAATTACCGTGATAACCCTGAGCGGTTCGGGCGTTCGTGCCGAGGAAATGCAGCTCGGCGCCGTTGGCAAGAATGATCGGATCGCCAGTCAGTTCAACGCCACACACTTCACGCGCAAACCCTTGAATGTAAGCCTTGAAGATGTGCGCCTGGTTTTTCGAAGCCGACAGGAATATCTGGTTGCGGCCAGTGACCAGGGCGTCAATGAACGCCTCCCGGGCAAAGTAGTAAGTCGCGCCGATCTGCCGGCTTTTGAGAATTGCCCTGGTGCGCTGATTACTTGCCCGGTACCAGTCCAATTGATAGCCAAAACAGCCGTCTTTGAACGCCTCGGTCAGCTGCTCGATCTGCTCCTCGCTGAACTCGTTTCGCGCCGCTTTCTTCTTCGGCCCCTCGTTGCGCTTCGCAAGATTCGGATTGAGATCAGTGTCGGTGCCGCCCGCCTTGTACCGCTCAATGCGCGCCTGCCGTTCCAGCTGACGGTGGAGCAGGTCAATTTCCTTGAAATCCCCCCCGGTTTTCCCGTCTTTCAGGATCAGCTGCACCAGGCGCGCTTCCAGAGCCCCGCCGATCCGCTCAACGTTGTCGGCCCGGTCCCACTCGTCGCGCGTCTTCCAGGCGTGAACGGTCTTTTCTTTCTCACCCAACATTTCGGCGATCGCGCAGATCCGCAGGCCGGTCCAGTAAAGGAATTTGGCCTGACGGCGGTTATCGCGGATGGGAGTGGCTTCGGTTGTCGTCATGGCGGCGATGCTGACGCCACGCGCGCGTGAAGGCGTAGTGACGGGCCATGTAGCGCCCCGGGTTACAACTGGCGCCGATTGCTCATAAAAGCGCCAATGTCGACGATGCACCTCAACGCAACTGCACCCGCAGCAACGCTTTGAGGACCCGCTCGATGAGTAAGAAATTTCGATCCAAATGGTTTCGTGTCGCCGTAGAAGGCGCGACCACCGACGGCCGCCAGATTGAGCGCCAGTGGCTGGTCGACGCTGCCGAGACCTACAACCCCAACACCTACGCAGCACGCGTCTGGATGGAGCACTACCGCAGTGTTCTGCCTGACAGCCCGTTCCGTGCTTACGGCGACGTGCTGGCCGCGAAGACTGAAGAGGTCGATGTCAACGGCGCGAAAAAGCTGGCCCTGTTCGTCCAGATCGAACCCACGCCGGACCTGATCGCCATGAACAAGGCGCGTCAGAAGCTGTACACCAGCATCGAGATCGCCCCCAAGTTCGCCGACACCGGTCGCGCTTACCTGGACGGGTTAGCCGTCACCGATTCGCCTGCGAGCCTGGGCACTGAAATGCTGACTTTCAGCGCGCAGAACCCGGACGCATCGCCGCTCAAGGCACGCAAGAGCAAGCCGGACAACCTGTTTTCCGAGCTGCTGGAAGCGAAGCTCGAATTCGACGAGATCGAAGAGACCCCCGGCAGATTCGAAGAGCTGTTCTCACGCATCGCCGAACTGCTCGGCGCGACCAAAGAAAAAGACAAGCCGGTCGAGATCGAGAAGCCCGAAACCGACGACGGGAAGTTTTCGAAGCTGAACGACGCCGTGGGTGCGCTTGCCGGCCACGCTGCCGAGCAATCCCGATTGTTTACCTCGATCGAGGAAGCCCACAGCTCCCTGCAGGGCAGTTTCGACAAGCTCAGCACCGACTTCAACGACCTGATCAAGCGCCTGGGCGAGACCCAGGACCACAGCCAGACGAGCCGTCCACCCGTAGTCGGCGGCGACGGCGCTGTGCTGACTGCCTACTGATCGAACCGCTCACCCAAAGGTTTACCTGGAGAACACCATGCGTAACGAAACACGACTTGCCTTTAACGGCTTCAGCAAGCAGGTGGCACTGCTCAACGCCGTCGCCTCGGCGGCAGAGAAATTCACCGTCACTCCGACGGTGCAACAAACCCTCGAAACCGCCATCCAGGAATCGAGCGACTTCCTGAAACAGATCAACGTCATCGGCGTCGATGAGCAGGAAGGTGAAGCGATCCTGCTGGGCGTGGGCTCGACGATTGCTGGCCGTACCGATACATCGGTCAAAGCTCGCGATCCGCGCAGCGTTGGCGCGCTGAAGAGCGACACCTACAGCTGCAAGAAGACCGACTTCGACACCTACGTGAAGTATCAACTGCTCGATGCCTGGGCAAAATTCAAGGATTTCCAGGCACGCCTTTCGGGCGCGATCGTCGGGCAGCAAGCACTCGATCGCATCATGATCGGCTTCAACGGGAAAATCGTTGCCGCTGACACCGACCGCGCTGCCCATCCATTGCTGGAAGATGTAAACATCGGCTGGCTTGAGAAGTACCGCACCAAGGCACCAGAGCGCGTTCTGAGCAGCGGCAAAGTTGCCGGCAAGATCACGATTGGCCCGAACGGTGACTACAAAACCCTCGACGGTTTGGTGTACGACGCGATCCAGTTGCTGGACCCGTGGCACCGCAAGCGTCCAGATCTGGTCGTTTTGGTCGACCGCAACCTGCTGCACTCCAAGTTCCTGGCGAACATCGAAGGCGCAGCAGACAACGAAAACGAGCTGGCTGCAGCCCGCATCCTTGCGAACGGCACGCTGGGCGGTCTGCCCTACGTCGATGCCCCGTTCTTCATTGACGGCGGTGTGTTCGTGACCACCCTAAAGAACCTGTCGATCTACTTCCAGATCGGCGCTCGTCGCCGTATGACCCGCGAAGAACCGGAGCGCGATCGCATCGCGGACTACCAGTCGTCGAACGAGGCTTACGTCGTCGAAGACTTCGGCCTGGGCGCTCTCGTCGAACACATCGAAGAGGCCAAGTAATCATGCGCCTTTCTCTCGCTCAACGTCACCGGCTGCAGGCGCTTGCGTCACAGGAAGCCGCTGCTGCTACGCCGTTGGTATCGATGGCGGGCGGGACGGCCTACGAAATGCAGCTGGCCCAGCTTCTCCAAGATCGTCTGCGCCTCAAGCAGATTCAGTCGAATGAAGGGAAAGCCGCGCTGAAGTTGCAGCTTCTGCCGGCCTATATCCCCTACGTCGACGGTGTGTTGTCCGCCGGCAACGGCGCCCAGGACGAAGTGCTGACGACGATCATGATCTGGCGCGTGGACGCCTCGGATTATGCCGGCGCGCTCCAAATTGCAGCGTATGTGTTGCAGCACAACCTGCTCATGCCTGATCGCTTCGAACGAACCACCGGCTGCCTGATTGCTGAAGAAATCGCGGAAGCGGCCTTGAAGGCACAGAAGACCAACGGAACGTTTGACCTCGCCATCTTGCACCGAGCGATGGAGTTGACCGCAGACCACGACATGCCCGACGAGGCCAGGGCGAAGCTGTACCTCGCTACCGGCCGCGCCACTGTGGCAGGTCTGGACGCGGATAACCCCGGCCAACCCGGGCAGGTAATGGCAGGGATCGAGCTGCTCAAACGGGCCATCGAGCTAAACAGCAGCTGCGGTGGCAAAAAAGACCTGGAAGGCGCCGAGCGCCTTCAGAAAAAGATTGCTCCCCCACCAGGGAGCTGACCGAGCGTACCCCGCAACCCCGGCGGCCCGAGGCTGATCAGCAGGTTCTCTCCTTTCCTTGCTGAGACGCCTCGGCCACCGCCGACTTAGGGCAGAAACATGAGCGGATTCATTGCCACTGGCACAAACACTACTGCCCCGTACCCCATCACGAACGACGGATTCTGGCCGGACATCGATGGCGCCCATGTGCGCGCATCTTTAAGGATCGATGGCAGCGTTACTGACGCGCGTCTTGAGGTAGCGATTGTCAACGCGCTGATTCAAGTCAACGGCGAGTTGAGCGCAGTCAAGAAAGGCTACAAAGCCGAAGGACACGACACGCTGGAAGCGGTACCAGCGGACGAGATAAAGGGCATCAGCCTGCTCGTCCACCTCTATCGCCGATCCATCTATTGCAGTGCCGGCGCCGAACTCACCGAGCGGTACCGCAGCTATGACACCTCGACCGAAGGCAACAAAAACGCTGACGAACTGACGCCGTCAGTTGACGAATACCGCCGCGATGCCCGGTTCGCGATTCGCGATCTGCTGGGTGTTCCGCACTCGACAGTGGAGCTCATCTGATGGCGACGACCGTGTATGCCCAACAGCACGACACCGTCGACGCGCTCTGCTGGCGGGTGTACGGCCGCACTGCCGGCGTCACCGAGGCGGTACTGAACGCGAACCCCGGCCTTGCCGATCTGGGCCCCGTCCTGCCGCACGGCACGGCGGTGATCCTCCCAGACGCGGCCCCCCAGGCTCCGGTCCTGCAAATGGTGAATCTATGGGACTGATTCATCACACGACATTCACGGATGACCTCCCCATTCCACCCTCAGATAGCGGATCAAAGCGCATGCCTGACAAACCGGATTCATGGGCCTGGTTCGCTGCCTGGCTCCAACAAAACTGGCCTGCGTTTTACGCAGGTGGACTGGCCGCCGTGATCGCGGCCCTACGAATCATGTACGGCGGCGGCACATGGCGACGGGTTCTACTGGAGGCTCCGTTGTGCGGGCTGCTGGCCCTTTCGGCGAGCCACGGCCTGTCGCTGCTAGGCATCCCCACGACGACAGGCCCGTTCTTCGGTGGGGTGATCGGCCTGCTGGGCGTTGAAACCACGCGCGCCATTGCCAAATCTTTCCTAAATCGCAAGGTGGAACAAGTATGAGCGTCTTACGTCACGGGGATCGCGGCCAAGAAGTCCGCGTGTTGCAGCAACGCCTGAACCTCCAAGGCGCCGGGCTTAATCCTGACGGCATTTACGGCGACAGCACAGAGGCCGCAGTTCGCGATTACCAGCGCAAAGTTGGCCTGGTAATCGACGGTATAGCGGGCCAGAAGACGGTCATGGCCTTGTCCGGCGACGACTGCTCCAACCTCCTGCAGCACGCCTCCCTAGTAAGCGCGGCGGCGAGACTCGGCGTCGACCTCGCCGTAGTGATGGCCGTGAACGAAGTTGAAAGCCAGGGCAGCGGCTTCCTGGATAACGGCAAGCCGAAGATCCTATTCGAGCGCCACATCATGTACCGCCAGCTCGAAACCCCACGCACGCCTGAAGACGACGCAGCGGCGCTGAAAAAACATGCTGACCAATTAGCTGCGTCCCAGCCAAACCTGGTTAATCCCAACGCCGGCGGGTATGCCGGCGGATCCGCCGAGCATCAGCGCTTGGCGAACGCGCGATTGATCGACGACGTGTGCGCGTTGGAATCGGCCAGCTGGGGCGCGTTCCAGGTGATGGGGTATCACGCGGTGCGGCTCGGCTATGGCAGCGTCCAGGACTTCGTCACGCGCATGTCCAAGAACGAAAACGAGCAGTTCGAAGCCTTCGTGCGCTTCGTTGAAGCGGATGCGGGGCTGCTGAAGTCGTTGAAGGGCAAGAAGTGGGCGACGTTCGCCAAGGAATACAACGGCCCGGACTACGCCCGGAATCTGTACGACACCAAGCTCGAACGCGCTTATCAGCGTCATGCTGTCGGCTGCCCAGTGCCGGAGGCCGCATGATCGACCGCGACCAGATCCGCAAGCTGAGCCCTGCCGACGGCGACATTTTCACGCTGCCGGCAGATACCCCCTTTGAACTGGCTCAGCAGCTCGGTGAAGCGATCACGATCGCCATGCCTGGCATTAAGGCCGTCGTGATCTGCGCCGACCTTCGCCAAGCCGACGAGTCCGTGATGAACGCCGCCGGCTGGTACCGGAAATGAGCACGCTTCGCCAGGCGCTGTACGGGCTGGCGTTGCTCTGCGCTTTGGGGTTGTTGCTTTGGGCCCAGTCCGAACGAATCAACGTCGCGGACAAGAACGTTGAGCTGGCCCAAGGTGTCACGAATGCCGCGCTTGGCAGGGCTAACCGCAGCGAAGCCGTGGCCGCCCAAATGACGGACGCGCTGGTTGCAGAGCGAAAGGCGCAAGCGGCGCTGCGCCTCCTGCAGAACGGCCTTCGCAAAGCGCTCTCCGATCGGAAGCAGACAATTGAGGACTTGAAACGTGAAAACGAAGAGCTTCGGCTATGGGCTGATCAGCTTCTCCCTGACGCTGCTCGCCGGCTGCGCGACCGCCCCGCTATCACCGGAGCCGCTGCTTATCGAGACTGGTTGTCCGGCAGTCGTGCCGTGCGTCCTGCCGGCGACGCGACCGCTCAGTAACGGCGCGCTTCTCAACGACCAGGACGTGATCGAGGCGGCATGGGCGGATTGTGCCGCGCAAGTCGACATCGTCTATCAGCATCAGCTGGAACAGGCGCGGAAACTATGAACAAGCACGAATCACTGCGCGCGCACCTGCTCGCGGCTGTTCCAGGTCTGGCGCAGAATCCGGACCGGCTGATGATCTTCATCGACAACGGGAAGATCCGGAGTACCGCTGCCTTCGGCCTGTCGTTCGAATACATCTACACGCTCAATCTGATTCTGACCGATTACGCAGGCCACCCGGACGCCGTCGCCATCCCCTTGCTGGCATGGGTCCTAGTCAATCAGCGCGAGCTGATGGAAAACGTCGATCGCAGCAAGGATTCGATCGTTTTCGAGGCGGATGTCCTGGACAACAGCAAGGTCGACCTGTCGATCAAACTGCCGCTAACCGAACGGGTAATCGTTAAACGCCAGGACGATGGAACTCTGCAGGTCAGGCATCCGCCCGAGCCCGTCGTTGCTGACGATCCGTTCGACCTCGAAAGCCTCGAGCTCTTCACATCAGACGGGGAGTTCATCACCCGCTGGAACCGCCCATGAACCAGGACCTTCACGCACTTGAACAGTGGGCCAGCGTGCTGCTGGCGAAATTGAGCGATGCCGAGCGCCGCAAACTGCTCGGCACGATGGCCCGTGATCTGCGGCGCAGCCAACAGAAACGGGTGACAGCCCAGCGCAATCCGGACGGTAGTTCGTTCGTGCCTCGTAAGCCAAAGGATCTGCGCGGAAAGAAGGGGCGCGTCAAAACGAAGATGTTCACCAAGCTTAAAACCGCGCGCTACCTGCGCACGGAAAACAACGCCGGCGGCTTCTCGATCGGCTTTGTCGGTCGCGTTGGACGGATCGCACGAATCCACCAGTACGGACTGCGCGACCGGCCGGCCAAAGGTCAAGCAGACGTGCAGTACGACACCCGGGAACTGCTAGGTTTCTCCGGAGACGAGCTGGAAACGATCCGGAATTCGCTGATCGATCACCTCGCTGGCTAACGCCGCCTTGTAGACCCCCCTCCTACACCGTCCCGGTGATGCGGCACGCACGCGCGAGCCGCACCATCTGCGTCATGGACTCCCTCACTGATGTAATTCGACGCCTAGAAAACCTGATCCGCGCCGGCACCATTGCCGCGATCGATCCGGCGATCCCCCGTTGCCAGGTTAAAACCGGGGGCCTGCTCACGGACTGGTTGCCGTTCTATACGCTGCGCGCCGGCGAGGACAGTGACTGGGATCCGCCAAGCATCAATGAGCAGTGCCTGGTGCTCTCGCTCTCCGGCAATCCCGCTCATGGCTTCGTTATCTCCGGCTTCAACAGCGACCTCTTCCCTGCGCCTGATCAGAGCCTCACCCGTCGCCGCCGCCGGTACCGCGACGGCGCGACCGTGGATTACGACACCAAAACCCACACCCTGACCGCAACGCTGCCAGACGGCGGCAAGGCGGTACTGGTTGCGCCCGGCGGCGTACACATCACGGGCGACGTGGTGATCGAGGGCCTCGTGACCGTCAGCAAGGACGTCGTTGCGGGGCCGGTGGGAATCAGCCTGGTCAATCACCGAACGGCTGGCGTGAAGCGCGGCAACGAAGTTTCGGATGGGCCCATCCCATGATCGGCATGAACAGCAAAAACGGTAAGACGTTGACCGGCAGCGCGCATCTCGCTCAATCCATCAGCGACATCCTGAGCACGCCGCTGGGCACGCGAATCATGCGCCGGGACTACGGCAGCCAGCTGGCTGACCTCGTCGACTGGCCGTTGAACAACGCAACCAAGCTGCAGGCGTATGCCGCCGTCGCGATCGCGTTGATGCGCTGGGAACCTCGCATCCGGCTGAGCCGGGTGCAGTTGTCTCTCGGCGAACAGCCCGGGCAAGCAATCCTCGACATCGAAGGCGCGGTGGTCGACACCAACGAGCCCTTGAGCCTCCGCGTACCCCTGAGCCTGGGAGCGTCTGCATGAACACCTTTACTCCTATCGATCTGACCCTGCTGCCCGACCCGGACGTGGTCGAGCGCATCGATTACGAAGAGATCCTGGCCGAGCGCAAAGCCTATGCCGTCACCCTCTGGCCGGCCGATCAGCAGGCGGAAGTCGCGGCAACCCTGGCGCTGGAGTCGGAGCCACTCACAAAGTTGCTTCAGGAGAATGCCTACCGCGAGACGCTATGGCGTCAGCGGGTCAACGAAGCGGCACTGGGCACCATGCTCGCCAAGGCCAAAGGCAAAGATCTGGAACAGGCTGCGGCGAACATGGACGTCGAGCGGCTCACCGTGGCGCCGGCTGAGCCGAGCACGATTCCTCCGACCCCCGCTGTGATGGAATCCGATGACAGCCTGCGCGAGCGAGCGCAGATGGCATGGGAAGGTCTATCAACGGCAGGCCCGAAAAACAGCTACATCCTGCATGCCCGCAGCGCTGACGGTCGTATCGCAGACGCCACTGCCGAGAGCCCCTCCCCGGCCGTTGCTGTGGTGACAGTGCAGGCGCTCCTGGGCGACGGCTCCGTCGACCAGGCCGTGCTCGATATCGTCTATGCCTACCTGAGCGATGAAGACCGGCGCCCGGTGGCTGATCGGCTGACCGTCCAATCCGCTGAGGTGTTGCAGTACGGCATCGACGCGACGCTGTATCTCGCTACCAATGGTCCCGAAGGCGAGCCGATCCGCGCTGCAGCCCAGCAAAAGCTGTCGGGGTTCGTCACCCAGCGCCGTCGCCTGGGGGTTGAGATTTCGGAATCCGCAGTCCATGCGGCGCTGCATGTTGAGGGCGTCCGCAAGGTCGTCCTGCACAACTGGACAGACATCAAGTCGACGCCATACCAGGCGGCCTATTGCACCAGCGTCAGCGTTGTAGTCGGTACCGAAGCATGACGGGGCTTTTACCTCCCAATGCGCAGTCGCTGGAGCAGCTCGCTGCGTCTGCCCTGACGCAGATCGAGCGCGTCCCGATCCCGATCCGTGACCTGGTCAACCCTGACCGCTGCCCGCTCGCGCTTCTGCCGTACCTGGCATGGGCGTTTTCTGTGGATCGATGGGACGAGCGCTGGCCCGAAGCGATAAAGCGCAAGGTCATCAAATCCTCGTACTTCGTACATTCCCGCAAAGGAACGATCGGCGCGCTGCGCCGGGTCGTGGAACCGCTGGGTTACCTGCTCGATGTCCAGGAGTGGTGGCAGCTCAAGCCCGAGGGCGTCCCGGGCACGTTCCAGCTGAAAGTCGGCGTCCTGGACACGGGCATCACTGACGAGATGTACCAGGAGCTGAGCGCGCTGATCGACGACGCCAAGCCCCTCACCCGCCATTTGATCGGGCTGGCTATCAGCCTCGAAACCAACGGCCACACCTATCTGAGCGCCTCGATCAGCGAGGGCGATGTAATTGACGTTTACCCACCGCAACAGCGAGACATCGATGTCTCGGGTGTGATCGGCCGGGGTGGGCGCGAAACCACTATTGACACCCTGGACGTGTATTCATGACTGACCAAACCTCGCAGTTCTTTGCCATCCTCACGAATATCGGCGTCGCGAAGCAGGCCAACGCAGATGCGCTCGGCATTGCCTGGAAGATCACCCAGATGGGGGTGGGTGATGCCAATGGCACGGATCCGCAACCTGATGCCAAACAGAAGTCGCTGATCCGGGAATGGCGCCGTGCGCCGCTCAATGAGCTCAAGCAGGACCCAAGCAACCCGGCCATCATCATCGCCGAGCAGGTCATCCCTGCAGAAATCGGCGGCAACTGGATCCGCGAGATCGGCCTTTATGACGCTGACGGCGACCTGGTCGCTGTAGCGAATTGCGCGCCCTCTTATAAGCCAACGCTTGCGCAGGGATCCGGCCGCACACAAGTGGTCCGGATGAACCTGATAGTCAGCAACACGGCCAGCGTCGAGTTGAAGATTGATCCGAGCGTGGTACTCGCGACACGCGAATTCGTCTTGAGCGAGCTCGCCAAGCAGGACTTCAAGAGTTCGGTGATGGCGTGCGCCCCGGGTAGCATCGTGCTGAGCGGACTGCAGACGATCGACGGCGTGGCCGTTCCGGCAGGCAAGCGTGTTCTCGCTCCCTTTCAGACCGCCGCCAAGGATCGTGGGATCTGGGTCACCTCGGCGAATGCGTGGACCCGTGCAACGGATGCGGACACCAGCGACGACGTGACGCCGGGCATGCTGGTTCTGGTGGAGCAGGGCACGCTGTACGGCGACAGCGCCTGGCAATTGGTGACTGACGCACCGATTACCTTGGGCGTAACCGCGCTGACGTTTGAGATGGCATGGGGCCGGACCGGCGTTGCCCCGGGCGAATACCGCAGCGTCACGGTCGACAAGTACGGGCGCGTTCTGGCGGCCAACAACCCGACGACTGTGGCCGGCTACGGTCTTACGGATGTCTACACCAAGACGCAGATCGACAGCGCGCTACAGGCCAAGGCGAACACGGCCAGCCCGACTTTCACCGGTATTGCGAAGGCCCCGACGCCGGCGGTATCGAACAACAGCGATCAGATCGCGACGACGGCGTTCGTTCAGGCCATGTTCACCGCACTGGTCGGTGCGGCGCCGGAGACGCTGAACCAAATCAACGAAATCGCGGCGGCGATGGGCAATGATCCGAACTTTGCGGCCACTGTAATGACCGCGATGGCCAAGCTGGCACCGCTTCTGTCTCCGGTGCTTACCGGCGATCCGAGGGCACCAACCCCAGCGCTGGGCGATAACGACACCAGCATTGCCACGACCGCATTTGTGCAGGCTGCTTTGCGCGCGTTCGGCATCGGCTCGGCGGACAACGGAACCGGCAACACGCTGGATTTTAATCAAGCCCCCTGGGGGTCGTTCATCAAAGCCGAAGGCGTTGAGTCGGACGCAGCGCTGTACAACCGGCCGGTAACCGGTGCGGCGGGTAATGCGCCGGTTTGCTTCGACGTGCTGACGTTCGGTCTAGCGGGACGAACTACTCAGCACGCCACGCAACTGTTTGCCCCGGGCGGTCGCGGCCGGACGTTTACTCGCGTGCAGCACGATGCGACGTGGTTTCCGTGGCGCGAAATCGCCATGACCGATTCGCCGGCGCTTCTCGGTTCGCCGACGGCCCCGACGGTTCCGTTCAATACGGAAAATGCCCAGCTGGCGAACATGCAGGCCCTTGGCGATGCGAAGCAAGGCTGGCGAGGCGTGGGCATTGGCTACACCGCGTCGGCGGTGCTTAACCCTACTTCCGTTGGGCGCTGGCATCGGGTGACGGTGGCCGGCGTTACGCTAACGCTGCCGTCCAAGTCAGAAGTAGAGGCGGGCAAGGCGCTGGCTATTCACAACGCCTCGGCCGGTAACATCACGATCAAGGCAACCGGGACGGAGGTTATTGCGATTCCCGGGGGCGGTTCCTCGATGACGTTAGCCCCTAACGAGTGGGTGCAGTTTGCTTACAACTCGGACGCCATTTACTTGCCAGGCGGTCGCGGAAAGCTGGTTGAGACCGCTGCGATTGATTCGCCGGTGTTTATCGGTGATCCGCGAGCACCGACGGCGCCGGTGGGTGACAGCGATACGACGATTGCGACGACGGCGTTCGTTCAGGCTGCGCTCGCGGTTTTTGGCTTGGGGACCATGATCGGCCCGCTCGTTAATGACCTCAATACGACTGTTCTGGGCGGTATGTTTCGGACATCGAACACGACAGCAAATCAGCCAATGGGCGCGTCGGCGAATATGTCGGGGATCGTCATTCCGTACAACAACGGCGGGTGCCTACAGATTGCCGCGCTGTTGTCCGCCAACGGTGCCAATGCGCGCATTTTCTTCAGGACTCAAGCGGCGGGGGGCTGGTCATATTGGCGCGAGTTCGGGGCTACTGACAGCCCGGTACTGACCGGAAATCCAACAGGCCCAACCCCAGCGCCGGGCGACAGCAGCAAGTCGCTGGCCACCACTGAGTTTGTCCGCAGCGCTGCGGGCGACATGGTGGGCATGGTGGGCATGTTTGCTATGCCTACACCGCCAGACGGATGGCTCAAGCGAAACGGGGCAGCAGTATCGCGCACCACCTACGCGGCGCTGTTCGCGAGAATCGGCACGCTTTGGGGCGCAGGCGATGGGTCCACGACCTTTAACCTGCCCGATGCTCGCGGCTACTTCGACCGTGCATGGGATGACGCGCGCGGCATCGACCCGAGCCGCGCCTTTGCCACCAATCAGGCCACGCAGAACCAAAGCCACGGACACAGCGGCACCGCCCTAAGTGCGGGCGCGCACGGCCACACAACGACGTTTGTTAGGGAAATGATCGATTCCCCTACAAGCAACGCCGGTAACGCCGTTCTGGGCGACCAGCTGGGCGATGGCTACCAGTACATGACCACAGACACGGCCGGCGCGCACACGCACACGCTGAGCATTGCCAACTCCGGCGGCAATGAGTCGCGGCCGCCTAACCAGGCGTATCTGGCGTGCATCAAGTTCTGATTAACAGTGAATGGAAATTCAAATGACCGAAGATAAAGAGAGCCTGGTAACGCCCGCTGTTGAGGCACCTGTGGGGCGTTGGTGGGAGCAAGACGGCGTTTTCGCCCCCACCGTCTGCCACGTATCGCCATTGACTGGCGAATTTATGGGCATGGGAGTTGCCGATCCGAGCCCATTAGAACCAGGTGTATGGCTCATGCCGGCGCATACATACCAGGGCGACGCGCCAATCGTGTTTCCCGGGTGTGCAGCGGTCCGAGGCGACGTTGATGGCATGTGGCATCAAGTGCCCGACTATCGGGGCAAAACCGTTTACGACAAAGACACTCGGGCCGCGAGCAAGCATCAAGAGCTCGGCGAGCTCCCGGAACTCTTCACACTTTCGGCGCCCTCCTCTGACTTCGATGTCTGGCAAGGTGGGCAGTGGGTGCTCGATGTCGCAGCCAAAAATGGGGCGTTGACGAATCGGGCTGGATTGAAGAAAGCGCTGCTGGCCCAGTGCGCCGGCGGCGTGATTTCAACCCTGCAGTACTCAGTGGACAAGGGTATCGCCGACGAGGCGGAGATCGAGCTTCTGGATGCCTGGCGAACGTACACCGTCACATTAAGCCGAGTCGCCCCGGGACCCGAGGTCGTTTGGCCGAACAGTCCGGATGACCCTGCAACCGCCGCCTTCCTCCAGTCGCGCGGCTACGAGGACGTTGCCGTTTAAGCATCATGGGCTTGCAACTCGCCTTGTGAGCCCTTCCCCTACAAGCCCCCCCGCTACATTCCTCGACGCGCGCGCGTCAACCTGCGCTCTACCGCCATCAACGCGCAGGATCCCCCATGCCATCCGATTATCACCACGGCGTCCGAGTCGTCGAAATCAACGAGGGCTCACGCCCTGTACGCACAGTCGCCACCGCCGTGATCGGCATGGTCTGCACCGCCGAAGACGCGGATGCGGCGACCTTCCCGCTCAATAAGCCCGTGCTTCTTACTGACGTGCTGACCGCCAGCGGCAAAGCCGGCGTGAAAGGCACTCTTGCACGAAGCCTGGATGCGATCGCCGATCAGTCCAGCCCTGTCACTGTCGTCGTGCGTGTCGCCGAGGGCGCAGACGCCGCCGCCACCAGCTCCAATGTGATCGGCGGCGTGAATGCCAATGGTCAGTACACAGGTTTGAAAGCGCTCCTGGCCGCAGAGGCCCAGTTGGGCGTTCGTCCCCGCATTTTGGGTGTTCCTGGTCTGGACAGCCTCCCGGTGGCTACCGAGCTGGTCGCTATCGCCCAGAAGCTTCGCGGGTTTGCCTACGCCAATGCCTGGAACTGCGAAACAGTCTCTGAGGCCATCGCCTACCGCGAGAACTTCGGCGCCCGCGAGCTGATGACCATCTGGCCCGACTTCATCAACTTCGACACCGCGCTGAACGCCGACGCTACCGCATCTGCCGTGGCGCGCGCATTGGGCCTGCGAGCGAAGATCGATCAGCAAGTGGGCTGGCACAAGACCATCTCCAACATCGCGGTCAATGGCGTCACCGGTTTGAGCAAGGACGTGTACTGGGACTTGCAGAGCCCCGACACCGATGCAGGGCTGCTGAACGCCGCTGACGTGACCACGCTGATTCGCCGCGACGGCTTCCGCTTCTGGGGCTCGCGCACCTGCAGCGACGATCCGCTGTTCGCGTTCGAGAACTACACGCGAACCGCCCAGGTACTGGCCGACACGATGGCCGAGAACCACTTCTGGGCCGTGGACAAGCCGATGCACCCGAGCCTAGTGCGCGACATCGTGGAGGGCATCAACGCCGCATTCCGTGACCTGGTGCGCCAAGGGTATTTGATCGGCGGCGAGTGCTGGTACGACGAGGCCGCAAACGACAAGGACACCCTCAAGGCCGGCAAGCTCTTCCTGGACTACGACTACACGCCCGTACCGCCGCTGGAGAACTTGGGCCTGCGTCAGCGCATCACCGATCGGTACCTGGTCGACTTCGCCAGCCGCGTAAACGGCTGATCCCTTATTGAATAGCGCGGCCACGGCCGCGCCTGCAGGAGAGCGCCACTATGGCTCTGCCCAAAAAGCTCAAGAACATGAACCTGTACAACGACGGCGTCAGCTACGTCGGCCAGTGCAAGACCGTCACCCTGCCGAAGCTGGGCCGCAAGCTGGAAGCCTGGCGCGGCGGCGGTATGGATGGCCCGGTGAAGGTCGACCTGGGCCATAGCGACGACGGTATCTCGATGGAATGGACGCTCGGCGGCTGGGACCTCACCGCACTGCGCCAATACGGCGCTGTATCTGTCAGCGGCGTCCAGTTGCGATGGGCTGGATCGGTCCAGCGGGACGATGACGAGCAGGTATCCGCTGTGGAAGTGGTTGTTCGCGGCCGGCATGAAGAGATCGACATGGGCGACTCGGAAGGCGGCGAAGACACCGAGCACAAATTCAACACCGCCTGCAGCTACTACAAGCTGACGATCGACGGAAACGTCGAGGTGGAAATCGACTTGCTCAACTTCATTTTCGTCGTCAACGGCGAGGACAGGCTCGCCGCGCACCGAAAGGCGATCGGCCTGTAAGCACGCCTCAACGCGCCGGCTCTCCCGGCGCTTCACCCTCCCTAACGAGTACCAATCATGACCACCACCGAGACCGCCAACGAAATCACCGCCGTCGAGCCGAACCCGAACACCATCATTCTGGACAGCCCGATCAAGCGCGGATCGTCCGAGATCAACGAGGTCACTCTTCGCAAACCCATGGCAGGCGAACTGCGCGGGGTGACGCTGACAGACCTTCTGCAAATGGACGTCCTGGCCCTGCGCAAAGTACTCCCGCGCATCACGAACCCGACCTTGACCGAACACGAAATCGGCCAGATGGATCCTGCCGATCTGGTTCAGCTCGCGAGCCTGGTAACTGGTTTTTTGTTGCCGAAGTCGGCGAAGGCGGATGCGTCCCTCGTTGCGTAGATGACGCAATGGCGGACATCGCCGTGATTTTCCACTGGGGACCAGCGGCGATGGATCCGCTGTCCCTGACCGAACTGATGGACTGGCGCGAACGCGCCCGCGTGCGAAGTGGGGCTAAGGATGAGTGACAAGCTGCGGCTGGAAGTACTGCTGTCGGCGATCGACAAGGTAACTGGCCCCCTGAAACAGATCAGCGCCGGGAGTACTTCCACTTCGCGCGCGCTCAAAGCGGCCCGGGACCAGCTCAGGGAGCTGAACGCCCAGCAGTCCAATATCTCCAGCTACACACGTCAGAAGGAGGCGGTTCGGCAGTCCTCCGAAGAGCTCGCCAAGGCGCAGAACAGATTGCGCGCGCTGCGCGAGCAGCTGCAGGGCATGGACGCGCCCACCGCCGCCTTCCAGAAATCGTTCGTCAACGCGAGCAGCGCTGTCGAAAAGCTGACCAACAAACATACTGCCCAGCGATCGGAGCTGCAGCGGCTTATCCCGCTGATGCGATCGACGGGCGCTGACACCCGTAACCTCGGAGCCACCGAGCGCCGTCTAAAGAGCGAGATCGAGGCGGCGAACATCGCCATCCAATCGCAGAAAGACCGGCTATCCGCGCTCGCCAAGCAGCAGGAGCGCGTGTCACGAGCACAGAAGAACTATTCCAAGGGCAAGGAATTAGCCGGCAACGCGGCCGTGGCGGGCGCGAGTGCGGGCGCTGTCGGCGCCGCCGCTGGCATGCCAATTCTGAGCATGGTCAAAAACTACGCCTCCTATGAAGACGCCATGGCAGGCGTTGCGAAGCAGGTCAGCGGCGCCCGGGATGACAATGGGCAACTGACAGCGACCTATTACGAAATGGGCGCGGCCATCAAGAAGATGTCCGAGACCATCCCCATGGCGACAACCGATATCGCCGCCCTGGTGGAAGGCGGCGCCAGGATGGGCGTCGAAGGTAAAGACAATCTGCTCGAGTTCGCGCGCGTGGCGGCGACAGCGGCAACTGCCTTCGAACTTCCGGCCGAGCAAGTGGGCGAAAACCTTGCACGGATCGCCCAGCTCTACCATCTGCCGATCAAGAACGTCAGCCAGTTGGGTGATGCGATCAACTACCTCGACGACAACGCCATGTCCAAGGGCAAAGACATCATCGACGTGATGCAGCGCACTGCAGGCGTCACGGCTTCGGTCGGGATGTCGTTCAAGGATGCGGCGGCGCTGGGCTCCACGTTTCTGACACTGGGGGCATCGTCAGAGATCGCCGCAACTGCAACGAACGCGATGATTCGCGAACTGGCTATCGCCACCCAGCAGCCCAAGCGCTTCGTCAAAGGTCTGCAGGCGATCGGGCTGGAAGCGAAATCCGTCCAGGACGGCATGACCAAAGACGCCACCGGCACGATTCAAAAGGTGATGGAGGCAGTCAATAAGCTGCCGAAAAACAAGCAGTTGGGGGTCATGACTCAACTCTTCGGCAAAGAGTACGGGGACGACGCCGCCAAGCTCGCGTCGAACCTGGGCGAATATAAGCGTCAGCTCGATCTGGTGAATGGCGCAAAAGCCGCGCCCAAACGCGACGGATCGATGCAGCGCGAGGGCGACATTCGGGCCGACCTGCTTTCAGCTCGCTGGCAGATGGCACAAAACCGCATGTTCAACCTGAGCAGCGCGCTCGGCGCCACCTTGCGGCCGGCGCTGATCGAGCTGGTCAATGGTTTGAACGGTGTCATGGCACGCCTCACCGCCTGGGCAGACGCCAACCCTGGCCTGGTGCTGGGCATTCTGAAAGTTGTCGCCGGCATCGCCGCCCTGTCGATCGGATTCAGCTCTGTCGCGCTCGCCCTGGCGACAACGCTCGGCCCTTTCCTGGCGGTGCGCTACGGTTTGTCGCTGATTGGAATCAAGCTGCCGTCGCTCATTGGGATGATGATTAACCTGGGGTCGAAGGTGCTGCCCTTCGTGGGGCAGGCTTTCATGTGGCTCGGCCGGCTGTTCTTGACCAACCCGATCGGCCTGGCAATCTCCGCGATCGCTCTCGCTGCATACCTGATCTATGCCAACTGGGACAAGGTGAAAACCTACTTCGCAGGTGCCTGGGAGGAAATCAAACAGGGCTTCAGCGGGGGCATCGGCAGCATCCTGAAGACGATCGCTAATTTCAGCCCGATCGGTCTGATCTATCAGGCGTTCGCGGCGGTGATAAGCTACATGGGTGTTGAGCTGCCTAACCGGTTCACCGAATTCGGCGGGATGATCATGACCGGCCTGGTCAACGGCATTCGGGACGCCATGGGCAGCGTGAAGACCGCTATTTCCGAAGCCGGTACCGAAACGATCGGGTGGTTCAAGGAAAAGCTCGGCATTCACAGCCCGTCCCGGGTGTTCGCCGAGCTCGGTGGATTCACCATGGCCGGTCTTGCACAGGGGCTGACTCAGACACAGGGCGGCCCGCTCGAGGCGGTTGCGGCCATTGCAAAGCGCGTCGCTCAAGCCGGCACGATCACGATCGGCACCAACGTGACGCCTCCTGCAGCACTGCCAAGGGCGCCGGTACTCCCGGCTGTCTCAGGAGCTCCTGCCCCGGGTGCATCGCAGGGGCTACTGTCCAGCATCACGGACGCAGGGAAGACCATGGCGAACGCCGGGCTCAGTGCGATCACAGCACTGTCGTCGGCCGCATCGCAAGCAGGCCTATCTAATACGCCTGCTGGCATGGTGCTGAGCGTGGTTTCGACCCTGGGTAAAAGCTTGGCGCAACTTGGTGGGGCGCCGAATGGAACCCCAAGTCAAGCTGCACCCGCCCAGACCATATTGCCAATTCAAGGCGCGCCCGCCCAAACCATTCTGCCGGTCCAGGGCGCTCCAGAGAGTCCAGCCGGAACGCCGCTGATCCAACCTCAACCGCACCTGGTGGTGACACCACCCGTTCAGAAACCTCGCGACGGTGCAGCTGTGACGCAGGCCCCGGCCGCACCTAAAACGTCGCCCGATATGCTCGGGGTGCTTGCAGGCATTGGGAAGCGAGTCGCGCAGGTTGGGCAAATCGCGATCGGGATTGCCGGGACAGGTCGACCGGCCGGCGCAGCCCCTTCCGAGGCACCTGAAGGCTTTGGAATGCTCGATGCAATCAGCGTGATGGGCAAGAACCTGGCTCAAGCAGGAGCCATCGCAGTGGGAATGACCGCAGCGCCGGCATCCATTGCCGTCGACAGCCGGCCACCTATCGCGTCAGTCGCACCACAGCCGGTCGTGCAATCGGCCCCGGACCACATCGAAATCAACATCCACGCAGCCCCGGGAATGGATGCGGCCGCGATCGCCCGAGCGGTTTCTGCGGAGCTGGATAAACGTCAAAACGCGAAGCGGGCTCGGGCGCGCAGTTCGCTGTATGACCAGGAGTAAACGATCATGATGATGGCCCTCGGCATGTTCATCTTCAGCCTTGAAACGTTGGTGTACCAGGAGCTGCAGCGGCAAACGGAATGGCGGCACGGTTCCACCTCCCGCATCGGCACCAATCCGGCACGTCAGTTTCTCGGACGCGGCGACGATTCGATCACGCTTCCTGGAGTTCTCCTGCCAGCACTCGCTGGCACGCCGTTGAGCGTCGACACGCTGCGTTACATGGCCGACACCGGCAAGGCTTACCCGTTGGTTGAGGGGACCGGCCGCATTCTCGGCATCTGGGTGATCGAAAGCATCAACGAGACGCGCACGCTGTTCTTCCAGGACGGCGCAGCGCGTCGAATTGAATTCACTATCGCGTTGAAGCGCATCGACGACGGCCGCGTTGATTTGCTCGGCTCTGCCGTAAGCAGCGCGGGCAACATTTTGAGGGCCGTCCTGTGATCGATGAGGCTATTGACCAAGTTGACCGCTACCTGGACAGCGCGCAGAAATCCATGCGCGAGGCGAAGGCTTATCCCCGCCCTATCTGCCGTCTGATGGTCGACGGCCGCGATATTACGGCGGCGGTGGAAAAGCGCCTGGTCAGTATTGAGCTCACTGACAACCGCGGACTCGAGGCGGACCAGCTGGACGTGACGCTTTCCGACCACGACGGCCTGCTAGTGATCCCGCCCAAGGGTGCCACGCTTCAAGTCTGGCTCGGGTGGAGTGATACCGGGCTGGTCGATAAGGGAACGTTTACGGTCGACGAAACTGAACACAGCGGCGCTCCAGATCAACTGAGCATCCGAGCGAGGAGCGTCGATCTGCGCGCAGGGCTCAAGGTCAAGCGCGAGCGTAGCTGGCATCGCCAGACGATTGGCGCCGTAATTACCGCTATTGCAGGGGCTTACGGGCTCGCGCCGATCATCAGCGCGGTATTGAACGTGATCGAGCTGGTGCATCTCGACCAGGCGAACGAATCGGATGCGAATTTGCTAACGCGTCTGGGCCAGGAGTACGACGCGATCGCCACCGTCAAGGCTGACAGATTGCTGTTCCTGCCGATCGGCAAGGCGACCAACGCGAGCGGATTGAACCTGCCGCACGTCACACTCACGCGGCTCGATGGTGATCAGCACCGCTTTCTGCAGGCGGACCGTGACAGCTATACCGGCGTGCGGGCCTTCTACTACGACGTCAACAGTGCCGAGAAAAAGAGCGCCATTTCCGGCGGCGGGGAGAACATCAAGGATCTGAGGCACTCTTTCACCGATCGAAAAAGTGCCATCGTTGCGGCACGTGCCGAGTGGAACCGCCTACAGCGCGGAACCGCGACGTTAAGCTACACGCTCGCCCACGGCCGGCCAGACCTTGCGCCGGAACTGACGTACACGCTGACAGGGATCAAGCAGGAGATTGCCGACATCATCTGGCTCGGCGGCAATGTGAAGCACAGTTTCACCTCGGACGCCTTCACCACCAGTCTGGAGCTGGAATCGCAACTGCCCGACGGGGATGAAGTTGCCGAGCTTGCAGAGGATGGCAAAAGCTACACGGGCATCATCGCCTGGTACCGGGAATCGAAGACCGCGAAACAACACACTGTCACGGCAGGCGACCAGGCACGGCCACGACGGCTCACGCACCTGTACGAAAGCAAAGCGACGGCGAAGCGGGCAGTTGAGAGGGAATATAAGCGGCTGCAGGCAAAAAACAGTGCGCCTACTACCGGAGCTCCGGCGTGATCAGCCGGAGCGCGGTTGCGGAACTCGGGCCTATTTCGTCCGGGTCAGCATTTCTGCCAGGCGCTGCAGGTGCGCCTGATCGGTTTCCGACATCTGGCGGTATCGCTGGAGCAGCACGCTCTCCAGTTGAGTCAACTTCAAGTCGGGACAATCGTTGTTTCGAGCATCCTGCTCAAGCCTCTCCAAAACGCCTCGATCCAACATGCTTAACACTCCTGGGAAACGGTAAGCATCGACGGCTTCACAGGAATCTAAATAGCCGAAAGGGGCTAGTTTCGGCTATCGGCGATGGCCGGAATGATGGGGCAAATGTCGCCTACCTAATCGGATTGAGCCGCTGGATTGACACTGCCGGTATTCATTTCCGCCAGCCCAGTTACTACGCGTCGGGCTACAGCCTGATCGGCGGCGCTCAGCGAACGGAAGGAACAAATCATTTCGGCCTCAATTCCTGCTCGCGCCTCAACGGCGTGGTCGCGGCGCCCGAAAAGGACGTACATGACATCGACCCCTACTTTCGCGACGGCCAGCAAATACGCGGTGTCCGGGTTCTGCCGGCCGCGCTCATAGTTACCCTGGGAGTTGCGTTTCACCCCTCCAATATCAGCCAGCTCGTTTTGATTAATGCCAAGCCGGTCGCGCTCTTCCCGGAGCCGCTCGCCCAAAGTTTTTTCCAAGGAATCTCCAGACACACAAATATTTGGCACGCGCCGCTTTACACACACAATTTCTTGGGCATAATGATGGCACACACAACACGATTGAACACATATGAACACTATGCCCGTCCTCCTGACAACCGAGCAAGCCCGCGCAGAACTTGACCGAAACGGGGTCACGATCGCCGAGTTCTGCCGGAAACATGCTCTGAACAAAAATTTGGTCAGCGATCTATTGAACGGTCGGAAGAAAGGCGTTCGAGGCGAGGCACGACGAGCAGCTGTGCTCCTGCGTATCAAAGACGGCGTGATATCAAACTAATTGCAGTTCTGCCGGTGAGAAACCAGAAGATGAAACGCACCGTTCTAGAAACCCGCCGCCAAGTGGTCAGCGCAGTGATCTGTGCTTACCCGGGCGGGCGTGACTGCGCTGCACCGCGACTCGGCATGTCGGTCAAGAAGTTTGATAACCACGCTTATGAAAACGCCGGCAGTCGCCCGTTGACGGACGAGCAGATCTGCCTTCTGGAATCACAGACAGGGACCACCCACCTGCCGGACTTCGTCTGCGGCCTGTACGGCGGGGTTTTCGTCCCCGTTGCCGAGGCAGGTCAGCTGGACAACCTCGATCTGTATGCACGCTCGATCAATACCTCCATCAAGCGCGGTTTGGTCGACGCCATCATTGCCAAGGCCCTCGAAGATGGGGTCATCAACGATAGCGAAGTGCAAGACATCCTCACCGCGCACCGCGCCCACGTCGCGGCCAGCCATGAAGAGATCACCGCCGTGATCGTTTTGCACCGGGAACGCCCGGGCACGTAGGAACCGAAGTAGGCGCAGGAAGCGCCGCCAATTCTCGGCGTCAGCCGAAGGCCGCAACTAGCGGCGGGGAGAACAAGTGAGCACCTACAAATTGGTATGTCCGCACTGCCAGGGGCGAATGCGCATCCGAACCAGTGAGGGCACGCATATCTTTTTGCGTATCGCCTACCTGCAATGCACCAACGAAGCGTGTGGCTGGTCCGTTCGCGCCGAGTTCGAGATGACTCACGAAATGAGCCCGTCCGGCATGCCAAACCCATCAGTTCGCCTGCCGGTGGCACCGGTTGCGATCCGCCGGCACGCGATGAAAAAGGATGGCGAACAACAGATGGATCTACTGGGATTGGAGACGGCCTGATGAAAATCGTACTGAAAGCGCAAAACCCTGAACTGGAGTATCGCTCGACGATGCAGAGCGCTGCCCTATGCTTCATGCAGCGTCACCAGGGCGAACATCTGGAGAATGACCAGCAGCTCTTCGTCCGGGCTGTGACCTATCTACAGACCTCTCTGGAAGTGCCCCTTTATCTCGCAGAGACGCTCGCGGCCCTTGCCTACAGCGAACTGCGCTCCACTGGCGATCAGCGTCGGCTGGATCTTGCCAACAGCAGCGAATCCGTGGCGGTGCTGACTGACCCCACCAGCGGCAACGCCTACGCCATACCCGTCGCCCATATCTTCGAGCAATTGATCGACTTGCCCGGGCAGCGACAGATACCCCCGACCATCTGAACAAATAGCACGACCCAAAGCGTGTGGGTTTGGGCGAATTGCGCCCGAAATCAGGGATACAGCCATGAGCACAGCACTTTCAATCCGAATGGACCTGAGCAAGAGCCTTGCAGAAGCCTTGCAGTACGAGCTGCGCGAGCGGCTACGCATTGGGATTCAAGAGCACTGGTATTCGGATGAGTTCCGGCGCGTCCCTGACGGTCTGCGCTCCGGCGCGATCCTTTCCGCTTACCCGGCCCTGGCAGCACAAAAAACCACTCTCGGCGCCTTACAGGCCGCCATAAGTAAGCAGGCTTGACGATGGAAGATGTAATCCGGGCTGACGTATTGACCCGACTCGAAAATGACTACGGGCTGAAGCATCGTGCCGGCACTGATTTCATGCGCGGCGGTGTATGCCCGGCATGCGGCAAAAAAGAGCTCTACTCGAGCTTCGTGAACCCGTGGTTCATCAAGTGCGGCCGGGAAAGCAAGTGCGGTCAGCAGTGGCACGTTAAAGAGCTGTACGACGACATTTTCGACGACTGGAGCAAACGGGCGCCGGCAACTGATGATCAGCCCACTGCCACGGCTCGCGCCTACTTGGAGTTCGCTCGCGGGTTCAAGATGGACCTGGTCGCAGGCCTGTTCACTCAAGAGAGCTACTTTGATCGGGATTTGGAGATCGGATCGGCAACCGTGCGCTTCCCTTTGGAGCGCGGGGGTTATTGGGAGCGCCTGATCGACCGACCTCACCGGTTCGGAAAGAAGAAGGCTCGGTTCAAGCCGAAGGAATCGTATAGGGGCTATTGGTGGTGTTCCCCGCACGTCGACCTCTCCAACACCCGCGAGCTCTGGATTGTCGAGGGGATCTTTGACGCCATTGCCCTGCAGCACAACGATATCGACGCTGTCGCCGCGATGTCGTCCAACGCCTTCCCGGAAGCTTCGCTCAAGGCGCTGATCACGCTACGGGCTGGCAGTCTCCCAAGGCTTGTATGGGCGCTGGACAATGAACCAGGCGCACACAAGTACACGCGCAAATGGGTGGCAATGGCCCGTGCGATGGGGTTTGAGTGTACTGCCGCGCAGATCCCGCAGCGTGATGCGCGAAAGGTGGACTGGAACGATCTACATCAGCGCTGGGCGTTTATCGACGACGAAGCCGACCGGCAAAAGCGGTTGGACGGCGACCTCGCCGAAGCACGCCACCACGGCGCCCTGCTGATCGCGGAGAGTGCCTCGGAAAAAGCGCTGCTGATGTACGACTGGCGCGAGCGAGAGGAATTTCACTTTGGCTTCGAATCCCGTCTGTACTGGTGGAAGCTGGACATCAGCAAGTTCAACAGCGCCATGCAAGCGCTGGAGACGAGCGAAAACCACGAAGAGCAGCAGCTGAACAACAAGGCAATGCGAGAGAAGGCGCTGCGCATGTCCGGCTGCGTGGTGGAGATCGCCAACTGTTACCCGCAGGCACTGTATTTCCAACGCAACGAGATCACCGACGAGTCCTGGTACTTCTTCCGAGTCGACTTCCCCCACGACGGCGTGTCGGTAAAGAACACGTTCACCGGCGGCCAGGTCGCGGCCGCGAGCGAATTCAAGAAGCGCCTTCTGGGCATGGCTGCAGGTGCCGTGTTCACTGGCAGCGGTCAGCAACTCGACAAGATCATGAAGGACCAGCTATTTGCGATCAAAACGGTCCAGACGATCGACTTCGTTGGCTACAGCAAAGAGTACGCCTGCTATGTCTACGGAGACATGGCAATCAAGGATGGTCAGGTCGTGGCGGTCAACGACGAGGAGTTCTTCGAGTTCGGGAAACTGCGACTCAAGACACTGCAAAAAGCGGTGCCGGTCCGCATCCAGCGCGATCCAAAGGAATACAGCGATGACTGGGCAAAGCTGCTGTGGACGTGCTTCGGCGCCCAGGGCGTGGTGGCGCTGACATTCTGGTTCGGATCACTTTTCGCCGAGCAAATCCGGGGGCGCTATCAGTCGTACCCTTTCCTGGAAGCAACGGGCGAAGCCGGCGCCGGTAAAACCACGCTGCTCAACCTGCTGTGGAAGTTGCTGGGACGATCTGGCTACGAGGGTTTCGACCCTTCCAAATCGACCAAAGCCGGCCGGAGTCGTTTAATGGGTCAAGTTTCCGGGATGCCGGTGGTACTGCTGGAGTCTGACCGAAGCGGCGACGACAAATCCCACGCCAAGAATTTCGAGTGGGATGAACTGAAGGACTACTTCGGCGGCGGCACACTGGCAACCAAAGGCGTCAAGACAGCCGGCAACGAAACTTACGAGCCGCCCTTCCGGGGCACCATCGCGATCAGCCAGAACGCTCCGGTTGTGGCGTCCGAAGCCATCATGACACGGATCGTTAAGCTGCATTTCGTTCGCCCGACTGTTACTCCAGAAAGCCGCGCTGCGGCTGACCAGCTCACGGCGCTGGACGGCAACAAGCTCAGCCATTTTCTGCTGCGGGCGGTCAAGCGTGAAGCCGACGTCATGTCCACCCTCGCGGACAAGATCCCGGCTCACGAAGCCCGGCTTCGTCGGCTGCATACCCATTGCATCAGCTGCGATACCGAATACCCGGGCAACAACGAAAAGGCGGCGTGCCAGAACTGCGGCAACCAGCTGCGCGGGTACATCCGGGTAGAGCGGATCGTTAAAAACCACGCGCAGCTACTTGGCTTGGTTGATTGCATCCGCTCGCTCATACCGCTGACGGACGCGCAGATCAGCACCACGCAGCGCTGCATCGTTGCAATGGCGATCGAGCGACAAAGCTCGATCAGTGCAGACCATCCAGTCGTAGCCGAATTCTGGGAAGTTTATGACTATCTGCAGGGCCTGGACGCGGAAGGGCCGGTGGTCAACCACAGTAAGAAAGACAACGTAATCGCCATCAATCTCAACGAGTTCGTGGAGCGTGCCGCCGAGCATCGTCAGAAACTGGCCGACGTCAGCGAGCTGCGCGATCGGTTGAAGGAGTCTCGTCGCAGGAAGTTTCTGGAGTCGAACAAAGCAGTGGATAGCGCGGTTCGGGCCTACCAGGCGACACGGCACAACAACACCATTACAAAATCCCCCACCGTTAAGTGCTGGATGTTCCAGGCGTAGGGCTGCAACCCACGGCGCACAGCCCTGAAAGGAGAGAACCATGCAGATTCAAATCGTCGCCGGCACGGCGCAGGCGCAACAAATCCGCGTTACGGAGCTGCTCGACGACCTGGGGAATGACCAGCGCAAAACCGTCCAGGCGGAAGCATATGGGCCCAACGGACTCGTCGACATTCTGGAGGTCCGTGGCATCGATGGTCAGCGGGAGATCCTGGTGCTCAATTGCACGCGGCGGCAAATTCAATCGGTGTTGGATTGGCAGTCATGCGAGGAAGACAACGATCAGTTTTTAGACCTGGTGCTGTACCTGGTGCGACTGCCAGACAGCGACCTGTAACGCCGGCTGCAACCGGAAACCCCTGAAAGGAGAGAACCATGCGCAACACCGAACCACTTGAGCAAGCCGCTCGCGGCGCCCTACTGGGACAGTTGTTGGGAGCGTTACTGACTGTGACGCTGATCGCAGTAGTCGCGGTGCAGGTTCCGGATCTGATGATCTGGATCCTTCGCTAGAAATCCAAATGAAGTCGGTGCCATGGGGCTGCAACCCCGTGGCACCTACCACCCCTGAAAGGAGAGAACCATGCAAGCTCAAACCCTCAACGGCAGCACGGCCGAGGCTACCATGAACACGATTGTGGATGGACATACGTTCGAGCTGAGCGAGGTGCTTGATGCCTAAGCAAGCCGCTGCCCGCCAACGACCAACGATGGCGAGCCACCGACTCGACCTGCCGAGTGTCTGTGATATTTGCGGAAAAGCTCGGTCGACTCGCACGCACCAGAACTGCAGCCGCACTCGGCAAAAAAGGAAAGAGGATGAGTGGATCGAACTTATGGCCGAGAAAGTCGCCGCTAAGCTAGCAAAGGGGCGCCGCTATGCACGCTGAAGCACCCGCGCCTGGACAGGGTTTGCTCGCCTCCATCGAAGCTCTGATCAAACAATTACAACGGCCGAATGTGGCGATCGAGTACGAGCTGTGGACCTCGCAAGACATCGCCGCATATTTGAAACTGTCCGCCTACACAGTTGAACGGAGAGTCGTTGTGCAACCAACATTCCCCGGAAGCGTGCAGCCTTGCGCTTCAGGTGCTAAAGCGGCCAAAAGGTGGTTTGCTGGAGAAGTAATAACCTGGGTACGTCAGCACAGAGCAAGGCTACCCGTCCCCAGGCGGGAGCGGTCCGCTGCTTGACCAAAAAGCCTGCTTAGCCGCAGGCTTTTAATCCAGCCGACTCGCCAACTCTGAAGCCGTCGCGTTGTAGTAGACCATCAAGGATTTTAGGTCTTTATGGCCTGTGATCCGAGCTAGATCGAGGACATCTACCTTCCGAGCAAGTTGGGTTATAGCTTCATGACGCGTGTCATGAAAAGTCAGCCCTACAATGCCAAGCTCATCCCTCACCCTGCGGAACATCGTATCGGCTGACGAAGATTCCAGTCTGAATAGACGGTCAGCCGGTCGCTTGCCCTCGTATAAAACAGCGAGCAGCTCAATTGCTCTTTTGCTTAACGGCACATTCCGACTCGATCCATTCTTTGTCTTGGGTAGGCGAACAAACCGCTCCGGCAGGTTTACCCACTGCGCGGTAATACCCAATATTTCTCCCTGCCTCATAGCTGTCTCAAGAGCAATCAGAAACGCATACGCCAGCTCCTGGAGCAGAGTCTGGGGCGGTTCGCCCGCAATGTAACCTAGCCTGTTGATCAGCGCAGTAGTCTCACTTGCCTCAACTCGGCGCTCGCGATGTGGCATGTTCCTCGGGCGCTTGGTGTCTCTAACGGGATTGACGAGGCAAGCTTTCCATTCTGTTCTGGCAATTTCAAAAACTGACGACAGCAGCGTCATCTCACGCCGGACGGTCGACGTCTGAACGGTCTTAAGCCTTGAGTCTCGCCATTGAGCGACCTGCTCGGATGTGATCGAGCTCATGAGATCCCCCACCCACACCAGAGTTTTGTCGAAGTTGTCCAGTCGAAGTTCCTCCCAACGCTGGCCAGCTTTGGTCGGGGAGACGTCGCGCTTATACCGTTGCAGGGCTTCCGATAAAGTCATAGCCACGGTCGAGCGGGACTTCCCGTTCTGCGAGGCTATTTCAACCTCACGGGCGGTCGCCCAAGCCACTGCAGCCGCCTTGGTCTCAAACGTCTGAGAGTCCCGCACGCCCAACTTTGCGACCTCCGCCCGCCATCCACCACTTCGCTTTCGATACGACGCCATAACGCCCTCCTGGCGTAAAAATGGCGTAAAGGCTACCACGCAGATGCGCGTTTATGCCGCCATCTGCCCTACCCGGCCACCGCATGAGACCAGACAAAACGGGCTCTGTAGGCAATTGCACTAAATAGCCGCTTGCTGCCAGAAGCTTGCCGTCGCCCCCTCGGGGCACCAAACAGCAACACCTTCAAGTGGTTACGTGACTTGAAGCACAAAAAAACCGGCCAGATTTGAGCCGGTTTTTTTGTGGGCGGGATTTGGTGAGTGCTGTGAAGGGGACGGAAAGACGGCGAGCGCCACGGCGCAAAACTGCTGATGTTCAAACCGCCCCCCTCCCGATCGAAGCCAGTCCCACTGACGCAACTTGCGCACTTCGTAGGACTGGCTTTAGCCGGGAAGGCGCCATGTGTCACGCCGCATTCAAACCGACCTCTTCGCGGCTGAAGCCGGTCCTACTGACACAACGTGCGCACTTCGTAGGACTGGCTTTAGCCGGTAAACCGCCACTTGTCACGCCGCAACTCTAACGGCGTTCAAACCCACCTGTCCCACTGCTGCACATAACCGCTTTCGCACTTAGCCGTTTTATCTGTAGGCAGCGTCCGACAACCAGCTCAGAAGCCTCTCAGCTAGCATAACGACGAACATTAAGTATGATCGAACCAGGACGGCACTTAGCCAGTTTTCAACCATCGGCTGCGCTTAAGGATAAGAGATGCAATCAGTCATTTACCGCGTGGACCTAAGCCTGTGCTCGCTGGCCGAGTTTCAGCAGGATGTGGATAAATACGCGGGCAATATCAGATGTGTCGAGTGCGAGGCAGGCGCCTGGTTTGTCCGCGGCTCAACGGGTGGACTGCGCGAGAGGGCTGCATGTTTCGCAGCGCATCACAAAGAAGGCTGCCAAATCAAAACGGTGGTACTCGTCGTAGACGGCGAAGAGCCTGGCATTGTCGATGGTGAAAATACTGCGCACATTGTCGTGGATCTCGACAAGCGAACACCCCAGACCATTCTGACACCGGCCCCACCCACGACACCTCCCGCAGGATCACCGTGGGGCAGTATCCAAAAGCAATACGCGAACGCAGCCGACTATCCAGTCAATAAGTCGCTGAGACAAATCCTGTCGAGGCTGATGCGTAACCCTGAGTATCCCGAAGATGAAACCAACATCAGGATAACCGCCGACAACGGGCGGGTAGTACTTGAAGGGAGCATTCGCCGCTTACTGTCCTCCCAATATCAACTTTCGAACATTGAGCTGGGCTCCGTGCGTCTGTTCTGGGGACAAATTAATAACGTCAACCGAAAGGACGGTTCAGCATGGCTCAACTGCGGCGACTATCTGAGTGAGCCAAGCATCCTCATTCGGGATAAGGACTTGGAAGATGACATGCTTTCAGCATTCAAGCTCAGCGACCTTACCGATCTCGCAGGTGCACGATTTATCATGGCTGGGCACCTGTCAGGGTCTGCAAAAAAGAAGATCCTGAACTTCGCATTCGCCAAATATATCGCTTTTGTGAAATACCGAATTAAGGACGAGGACTGACTATGGTCACCTGCACATCGATTGAAGAAGTCCGGCAGCACATCGACCGCATTGACCGTGATCTTGTATCACTGCTTGCCCGTCGTGGAAATCTGGTTAATCAGGCCGCAGCGTTCAAAAAGACGACGACAGAGGTTAAGGCTACCTCACGGGTTGAGGATGTGATTGCGAAAGTCCGGGCCGTCGCAGAGGACTGCGGGGCCTCTGCCGAGGTAGTAGAAAAGGTATACCGGGCGATGATTGCAGCGTTCATCGAAGAAGAATTGGCAGCTCATGCTGCATTGAGAAGCGGTACTGCGACCTAACCACCCCAGCCGCAATACCTGCCCCCATCAAAAATCCTGCGAAGTAGGCCGCAGCACGATCTCGTTAATATCCACATCACCCGGCTGTTCGATCGCGTAGGCAATGGCGCGGGCGACGGATTCGGCCGGGATCGCTTGTTTGTAGAACTCCTTGACCACATCCGCGCTCGGCTGATGGCCGCTGCCCAATTTCAACTCGGAATCCACGGCACCGGGCTCAATGGTGGTGGTGCGGATCTTGCCGCCGACTTCGTGGCGCAGGCCGTCGGAGATCGCGCGGACGGCATACTTGGTGCCGCTGTAGACGGAGCCGCCCGGGCTGAAGACTTTGATGCCGGCCACTGATGAGATGTTGATGAAGTGGCCGGAGCCCTGGGCTTCGAACTTCGGCAGTGCGGCGGCGATGCCGTAGAGGACGCCTTTGATGTTGATGTCGATCATGCGGTCCCATTCGTCGACGCGCAGTTCGGCGATCGGCGCGATGGCCATGAGGCCGGCGTTGTTGATCATGACGTCGATGCGGCCGAAGTCGCGAACAGCATTTTCGACGAGTGCCGACAGGTCGTCTCGGCGAGTGACGTCAACGGTGTAGGCCGATGCCTCGCCGCCGGTAGCCTTGATGTCGCGGACGATGACGTCCATACGCTCCTGACGGCGTGCGCCGAGGACAACCTTGGCGCCCAGTTTTGCCAGGTGCCGCGCGGTGGCCTCGCCGAGTCCGCTGCTGGCGCCAGTGATGACGACGACTTTGCCTTGGATGCCATTGCTCATTGCAGTTCTCCTGAAGCGTTGGGAAGTTGATGGGGCCAGTTTGCGATGGATATTCCTGTCAGAAAATGGAAGAGTTCGGTTTTGAGAATTCCACTTTTTGGAACACGAGCGCCCGCCCATGCTGAACCGAATGGAAATGCTGCGTATCTTTTTGGCGGCTGTGGACGCACCCACGTTTCGGGAAGCCGCGACTCGCCTCGGCACTTCGCCACAAAAGGTCACCCGCGCAATAAAGGAACTAGAGCGAACCTTCGCCGAACCGTTGTTTCATCGCAGCACGCGACAGGCTCATGTCACGGCGTACGGTGCAGACGTGGCGCGACAGGCGCGTGAGACCCTCGACCAGTTCGATCGCCTGTTCGCGGCCCACACGAAAAATCCCGCGGCGGATGTGGTGGGCCGCGTAGGCATCACCGCGCCTCACTCGATCGGCAAGCTGTATCTGGCCGGTTTCCTCCAGCCATTGATGCAGCAACATCCCGGCCTGCGGATCGAGTTGAGCCTGGATGACCAACTTACCGATGCCGTCGGTTCGAGGATCGATATCGGCATTCGCATTGGCACGGTCCGGGACCGGCGCTACATCGCGCGAGTGGTGGCGCAAGTGCCGTTGAAGATCGTCGCGTCGCCGGACTTGATCGCGGCAGTGGGCATGCCATCCGCGCTGGAAGACCTTAAACAGCTGCCGCTGTCGACGCTGATTGATCGCAACAATGGACGACCCTGGCCGTGGTTTCTGTCCGGAGGCCAAAGCTACTCGCCACCCTCCCCCGCATTCAGTTGTGATGACCCGGAGACCGAACTGGAATTCGTACTGGCGGGCGTCACGTTTGCGCAGATGCCCCATTACCTGGCCGAGGCTTACCTGCGCAACGGGCGTCTGATCGAGGTGTTGCCGAATGCCGCGCCGCCGCCCATGGACCTTTCCGTGTACCGGACGCAGTCAGGGCCGGTGCCGAGCAGGGTACGTCTTGTCTACGATCACCTGATCCACTGCCTGAGCGATCTACAGACCTTCCCCTGACGGCATGGCGCAGGAAGATTCGACCTAAGCGACCGAACCGATGACGACCGCCTTCGGTCGAACGCCGTGCGATGCGCCCCCGAGGCGCGCACGCTGCCAGATGCTTAAGCAGCCACCCATTCACCGAAAATCACCGGCCTTCCATGTTCGAACACATCGACTTCAACTATCTGCTTTCAAACTACGGGTACTGGGCCATCTTCATCGGCTGCCTGCTGGAAGGGGAGACCATCCTGATCCTCGGCGGGCTGGCGGCGCACCAGCACGTCCTGCAATGGCAGCAAGTGCTCATCTACGCCACGTTGGGCGGGATGCTCGGCGATCAGATTCTGTTCTGGACCGGGCGCTACTTCGGGCCACGCCTGCTGCCGCGCCTGCACCGCCAGCAAGCGACCATCGACCGCGTGTCCGACCTGATCAAGCGCTACCCCACGGCGTCCATTTTCTCGGTGCGCTTTCTCTACGGCATGCGTCTGATCGGGCCTCTGGTTATCGGCGCAAGTCGCTTGTCGCCCGTTCGTTTTGCAATCATCAACCTGCTTGGCGCCGCAGTCTGGGCAAGCCTCTTTCTCGCGGCCGGCTACTGGGCGGGGGGCTTTCTCGAGACCATGTTCGGCAACTTGAAGCCTTATCGGCTGCCGATCTTCCTGGGCGTGGTCGTGGTGGGCGCGGCCGTCGCGCTGTATCGGCATCGTCGCGCAAAAACACGGCCTGCCAGACAGGCGGCCAAGCGGGCAAAGGACGTCCCGCCCTCCTCTGCGGGATAACGCTTCCCATCTGCGCTGACCGCCTCTATAACGGCAGACAGGCATTTGAAGCAGAGGGATCGACTCGATGAACACACGCATCACTGCCGGTTTGCTGTTGGGCATGGTCAGCAGCATCCAGGCTCAGGCCGCTGAGGCGCCGTCCCATTTGGACACCGTCATGCAGAAGGGCCAACTGGCC
The DNA here is from genome assembly GCF_039672565.1 of Pseudomonas sp. Ps21-P2. NCBI lineage: Bacteria > Pseudomonadati > Pseudomonadota > Gammaproteobacteria > Pseudomonadales > Pseudomonadaceae > Pseudomonas > Pseudomonas sp. Ps21-P2. The sequence continues at coordinate 158,153 of NZ_JBDFPL010000004.1, read as the reverse complement.
GTTTGCACGACCGGCGATTACAAGCCGTACACGTTTCTCAAGCCCGACGGCGAGTACGAAGGCATCGACATCGAGCTGGCCCAGTCTCTGGCGCAGAGCCTGGGCGTGAAGATCGAGTGGGTCCCGACCACGTGGAAAACCCTGATGCCCGACTTCACGGCCGGCAAATGCGACATCGCCGTCGGTGGCATCTCGGTCACTCTGGAGCGGCAGAAGAAGGCGGCGTTCAGCAGCACGCTGGACATCGACGGCAAAGTGCCGTTGGTGCGCTGCGAAGACGAGTCGAAGTACCAGACCCTCGAGCAGATCAATCAGCCCGGCGTTCGATTGATCGAACCACAAGGCGGCACCAACGAAGCCTTCGCCCACGCTTATCTGCCCAATGCCAGCCTGGCCTTCCACGACAACAAAACCATTTTCCAACAGCTGCTCGACAAACAAGCCGACGTGATGATCACCGACGCGTCCGAAGCGCTGTATCAGCAGAAACGCATGCCCGGCTTGTGCACGGTCAATCCGTCCCACTACATGCAGTACGGCGAAAAGGCCTATCTGCTGCCCCGGGATGACGTGGCCTGGAAGGCCTATGTCGATCAGTGGCTGCACCTCTCCAAAGCCACCGGGGCTTACAAGAAAGTGGTCGGCGAATGGCTGGCGATGCCAACGGAATGACAGTGCGCAGCACATCCGGAAGACTTCGGCACAGGGCCCCGCCGTATCCATGAAAACCAACAGAACCATTACCCGCGCGTTCTGCGTCGAGCTGCAGCAAGAGCTGTCCATCGTGGCGGCGCGACGCGAGTATTTTTCTCAAGAGCTACCCCGTGCGCGCTTCAGCTTTCTGTGTTCGTCCGAGTCGTGCCGCGCTCTGGGTGTCAAAATCACTGGGGTTCGCTATGACGTGAAGCCTCAGGAGCATCCGACCTTCGTCGCCGCGCACTACCGGGCCAACCCGAAATACGAACATCACGCCGATTGCGAATGGGTGGATGAATCCGTCGAAACGCTGGCTGGGCCGGAAGCCGAAACCGGGGCCGATAGCGAGCTGCGCAAGGTCAAGCGCAAGCTGGATGATTACATTGACGTCTTTGATCCCACCCCGAAGGAGCGCGCTAAGCCGGCATCGCCGACAGACAAGCCTGACGCCGAACCGCCTGAGAAGCCCGAAGACGCCACGACTCCCGCCGACGCGCTCAAGGCCAGACAGGACAAGCAGAACCGAACCAGCGATCTGGAGCGGCTGGTCGACAGCTTCCGTCAGGCCCAGGCCTCGTTGACCAAGGAAGAACTCGCGCTGTTGACCCTTCGCGTTCCGGGTCAGGGCGAGGTGTCCTTGCGCGCCTATTTCCGCCATATCAAGTTTGCTCAGCTGAATGACGAGCGTCGGGTGCTGTATGGCGGCGGACTGGTCGAGCGCTACGGGACGGGCTTCAAATTCAAATTCTTCGATCGCCTGCAAGGCAAGCTGGTGACCTTGTACGTATCCCCCGCGCAGATGCAGGCCTACCGCTCCAGCCGCTACCTCAGTGAGCTGCTGAGTCACGCCGATGAGGTGCGTTTCTTCACGGTCTTTGCCCTGGGCACACTGGTCGCCAGCCCTTCAGGGAAAAGCGTCAGCGTGCAGATCGAAGACTTGCGCCATCTGGCCATAGTGCTCGGGCCGGCAAAGGACCCCGAGGAGGCCTCTGCCAAAGGGTCAACCCGCTAAGCCAAAGACTTTATTCAGTTCGAAAAAAAACCCGGTTTCTCTCGCGAGCAACCGGGTTTTTTTGCGTTTCATTCAGGCGACTAAGGCGCTGCGTATGTCACCAACAGTTCCTTAGTTACCTGAAAATCCAGCGACATCGCCACGCTCAAGGCTGTGATCGTGAAGATGGAGAACACGAACAGCTTGCGTGCCCAAACAGTGTCGTCTTTGGCTTTGTAGCCGGTCCAGGCCATGTACAACCAGTACATGCCCATCGCCGCTGCGACGGCCAGATAATTGAGCCCGGCGTAACCGCCGAAGGTCAGCATCAAGGTCGCTAAAAGGAAAGCCAGGATGTAGATCAGGATGTGCCGCTTGGCGACCCGGATACCGCGCTTGACCGGCAGGACCGGAATCGAAGCAGCCCGATAGTCGTTGAAGCGGAAAATCGCGATAGCGTACGAGTGAGGCATCTGCCAAAGGCTGAACATCACCAGCAAGGTCAGCGCCGCGAGGTCGAAAGTGTTGCTGACCGCGACGTAACCAATGACCGGAGGCATCGCGCCCGACAGGCTGCCCACCAACGTGCCATGAACCGACCTGCGCTTCAGGTACAGGCTGTAAAAGCCGACGTAGATCACGAAGCCGATTACGGCGAACAGTGCCGCCAGTGCGTTGGCCTTGGTGTACAGCAGGCCGACGCCGACAACACCCAGTACAGTGGCGTAGATCAGTGCCAGTTTCACCGACACCAACCCTTGCACCAGCACCCGACTCTTGGTGCGCTCCATCTTCACATCGATATCGCGATCGATGCAGTTGTTGAACACGCAGCCAGAAGCCACTACCAGTGAAGTCCCGATCACGGCTGCCAGGAACAAGCCGATATCGACATGCCCCTTGGAAGCCAGAAAAAAGCCACCTGCCACCGAAAGCACGTTACCGAAAATGATCCCCGGTTTGGTGATTTGGATAAAGTGCTTCAGTGACATCAGGTTTTCCTCACTTCGCCATCATGGCGGTGTGAATGCTGAACATGATCCAGGTGCTCAAACCAACTAGCAGCACGATCACAAGGCCAGCGAAGGCAAACGCGATGACGTTGTTGCGCTGTGCCGCCGAGCGGTCAAGGTGCAGGAAGTACACCAGGTGAACCAGAACCTGCACGACTGCGAAGATCAGAACGACCCACAGCGTGGCCACTTTCGAGATCGTCGGGAACATCACCAGACCGAAAGGAACCGCGGTCAGGATGATCGACAGTACGAAACCGACCATGTACGACTTGAAGCTGCCGTGGGCGGTAGGTTCATGGCTGGCGGCGTCATGGGAGTGATGTGAATTCGCCATTTAAATGGTCCCCATCAGATAGACAACGGTGAACACGCAGATCCAGACAACGTCCAGGAAGTGCCAGAACAGGCTGAGCATGCTCAGGCGAGTCTGGTTGGTCCCGGTCAGACCGTGCTTGGAGACCTGATACATCATGATCGCCATCCAGATCAGGCCGCTGGTCACGTGCAGACCGTGGGTGCCGACCAGCGTGAAGAACGCCGACAGGAAACCACTGCGGTTAGGGCCGTAACCTTCGGAGATCAGCAGGTGGAACTCGTTGATCTCCATGCCGATGAAGCCCAGGCCGAACAGGAAGGTCACGAACAACCAACCCAGAACGCCCGACTTGTTGCCCTTGTGCATCGCCAGCATAGCGAAGCCGTAGGTGATCGAGCTGAGCAACAGGCAGGCGGTTTCGCCGAGCACGTAAGGCAGTTCGAAGATGTCGTGGCCCGCAGGGCCACCCGCTACGTTGTTAACCAGTACCGCGTAAATGGCAAAGATCGACGCAAACAGAATGCAGTCGGTCATCAGGTAGATCCAGAAACCGTAGATCTTCATCTCGCCGGCGTCATGGTGACCATGGTCGTGCTCGTGGTCATGACCGTGGTCGTGACCCTTCGCACCATCAAATACTAAGTTCGACATTGTTTATGCCTGCTCCAGCTTGTTGACAGGAGTGTTTGTCTGACCATTGCGAACACGAGCCAGGATCGCGTGTTGCTCGCCTTCGATGCGTGCCACTTCGGATGCAGGAACCATGTAGCCCTGATCGTCACGTGCCGCGTGAATCACGAAGTAAACGATCGTGCCAATCAGGCTGACGCCCGCCAGCCAGAAGATGTGCCAGATCATCGCGAAACCGAAGACGGTCAGCAGGAGGCCCATCACCATGCCCGTTGCCGTGTTGTTCGGCATGTGGATGTCGGAGTACTTGGCCGGAACCTTGTAGGCCTCGCCATCACGCTTGGCGGCATACCACGGGTCGATCTCGTTGGCTTTCGGCATTTCTGCAAAGTTGTAGAAAGGCGGTGGCGACGAGGTGGACCATTCCAGGGTGTGGCCATTCCATGGGTCACCGGTCAGATCGCGGTTCTGCTCGCGGTCACGGATACTCACGAAGATCTGGATCAGCTGACAGGCGATACCGACAGCGATCAGCAACGCACCGACGAACGCGACGTGCAGGTATGGCGTCCAGTCCGGGTTGTCAGTGGTGTTCAGACGACGGGTCATGCCCATGAAGCCCAGTGCGTACAGCGGCATGAAGGCGACGTAGAAACCCGATATCCAGAACCAGAACGCTGCCTTGCCCCACTTCTCGTTCAGCTTGAAGCCGAACGCTTTAGGGAACCAGAACGCGAAGCCGGCGATGTAACCGAACACAGCACCACCGATGATCACGTTATGGAAGTGCGCGATCACGAACAGGCTGTTGTGCAGAACGAAGTCAGCACCCGGGATAGCCAGCAGTACGCCGGTCATACCACCGATGGAGAAGGTGACCATGAAGCCCAGGGTCCACAAGACTGGCGCGGTGAAGCGCAGACGTCCCTGGTAGATCGTGAACAGCCAGTTGAACAGCTTCACACCCGTCGGGATGGAAATCAGCATCGTCGCCAGACCGAAGAAGGCGTTGACGCTTGCACCCGAACCCATGGTGAAGAAGTGGTGCAGCCAGACCATGAAGCCCAGGATCGAGATCGCGCCGGAGGCGTAGATCATCGAATGGTGGCCGAACAGACGCTTGCCGGTGAACGTCGAGATGACTTCGGAGAAGACCCCGAACGCCGGCAGAATCAGGATGTAAACCTCGGGGTGACCCCACGCCCAGAACAGGTTCACGTACATCATCGGGTTACCACCCAACTCGTTCGTGAAGATGTGGAAGTCCAGATAACGGTCGAGGGTCAGGAACGCCAGGGTACCGGTCAGGATCGGGAACGAAGCCACGATCAGGACGTTGGCCCAGGTGCAGGTCCAGGTGAAGATCGGCATGTCCATCAGTTTCATGCCAGGGGTACGCATCTTCAGCACGGTAACCAGGAAGTTGACCCCGGTTAACGTTGTCCCCAGTCCTGACAGCTGCAGTGCCCAGATGTAGTAATCCACACCCACACCCGGGCTATAGCCCAGTTCCGACAGCGGTGGATAGGCCACCCAACCGGTACGTGCGAACTCGCCGACGCCCAGAGACACGTTGACCAGAATCACGCCGGAGATCAGCAGATAGAGGCTCAAGGAGTTCAAGAACGGGAAGGCAACGTCGCGAGCGCCAATCTGCAGAGGCACGACGATGTTCATCAGGCCGGTGAAGAACGGCATCGCCATGAAGATGATCATGATCACACCGTGAGCGGTGAAGATCTGGTCATAGTGCTCAGGCGGCAGGTAGCCGGGTGAGCCTTCAGTGGCCATGGCCAATTGCGAACGCATCAGTACGGCGTCGGCAAAGCCGCGCAGCAGCATGACCATTGCAATGATGATGTACATGACACCGATTTTCTTGTGGTCGACAGACGTCAGCCACTCGGTGTAGAGGTAAGTCCACTTCTTGAAGTACGTGATCAGACCCAGCAATGCCGCACCACCGATCGCGATCATGGCGACCGTGATCATGACTATCGGCTCGTGGAACGGAATCGCGTCCAGACTTAATTTACCAAACATCGTTTACTCCTCTGCCTGCGCAGCTGAATGCTTACCCATGTCCATCCCTTCCGTACCTGCTACTTCTTTCTTCTCATGGACAATCTTGCCCGGCTTCATACCTTCATACTTGTCGATGATGATCTGGAACAGGTTCGGAGTGACCGAGGAGTAGAGTTCAACGGGGTTACGTTCGCTAGGCTTGGCCAGCGCGGCGTATTCGGCCGTTGCCAGTGTTTTAGGTGAATTCTTGACGTCAGCAACCCAAGCGTCGAAATCAGCCTGTGAGGTGGCAGTCGCCTTGAATTTCATGCCGGTGAAACCTGCGCCGCTGTAGTTGGCGGAGATACCATCGAACTCGCCGTTTTCATTGGCGATCAGGTGCAGCTTGGTCTGCATGCCGGCCATCGCGTAGATCTGGCCGCCCAGTGCAGGGATGAAGAACGAGTTCATGACCGAATCGGAAGTGATGCGGAAATTGATCGGCGTGTTGGCCGGGAACACGATCTTGTTGACGGTGGCGATGCCCTGTTCCGGATAGATGAACAGCCATTTCCAGTCCAGTGCGACCACTTCAATAGTCAGCGGCTTGACGTCTGACTCGAGCGGACGGTAAGGGTCCAGCGCGTGGGTCGACTTGTAGGTCACATAGCCGAGCACGATGATGATGGCCAATGGAACCAGCCAGACCACCAGCTCAATCCGTGTCGAATGCGCCCAGTCAGGCGTGTACGTCGCGCTCTTGTTGGTAGCGCGATACTTCCAGGCGAAGATGATGGTCATGAAAATGACCGGCACCACCACCAGTAGCATCAGCAAGGTAGCAGTGATGATCAGGTCACGCTCTTGAACGCCCACATGGCCTTTGGGATCCAGCAGGGTGTAATCGCACCCGCTGAGCAGGAGCATGCTGAAAAGGGCCAAGAAGCCAAAAAACCTGGGGTACCTTTTTTTACTCATCTCACGACCTCTAAAAGCAGCTTTCGCATCGCAGTTGGGTTTCGACCGCCAACACTTCACCCTGCCAGGTGCTGGCAAATGCTTGGATTGAAAAGGGGCCTGTCAGGAAGCATGGGGCCTCACAACAAATCCGGGTTGAGCTTTGGTTTCTTATTCGAATGGTGGCACCCGCTAATGCGGACCCTATCCCTTGGCGCAGACATTCAGAACGTGACTCGGGAGGCCATTCGAACCGCGTCTACTAGAGCGAAAAGACGCTCCATAACCTCGATTTACACCGTCCCGCAAATGAGGGGGGGCGTGAATTGGGGGCGATTGTAGATACGTAAAGTTTTATTGACTATAAGTTTCTGCGCAACAGTTAATTTCAGGTTCGGTAAAAATGCGGTGTTATGCCGCACCCTGAAACTGAGCAAAGCCCCGGTTCTGTTGAAGGATTTCCGGGGCTTTGTTACGCAACACTTTGTAATCAGCGTGCTTTCATCCGGTTACGAATAATTCCCGCAGGAACCAGCACAACAGTCAGTACAAACGCCACTAACGCCCATTGCGCCAAAGACAAACCGAGAACTGGCGGATATGGCGTCTCGCAGAAACCACCTACCTGAAAGCCTAGCGGAAATAGAGACGCCAGGGGCAGACCGTCGACAATCGGCTGCAGCACATCGATGCCGCAGCTCTCGGTCGGGTGGGTCTGGATGTAGACGTGACGCCCGGCGGTAACCAGCCCGCCCACGGCGCTCAACACCACCAGCGCTTCGCAGATGGTCAGGCTCAGACGGCCTGGCATTGCCGCGCCGATGAACGCGAACACCGCGATGAACAACAGCGCATACCGCTGCAGGATGCACAGCGGGCAAGGCGCTTCGCCCAGCACCACCTGCATGTACAAGGCGCCGCCGATCAGTGCCAGGCAGATGATGCCCAGCAACACCAGAAACTGCTTTTCACGCCGCAGGTACAACATCTCTTCAGTCATTCACATGCCCTTTGAATTGGAGTCATCCGGATCGACGGATGTGGAGCGTTGCGGCCCGGACGCCCCGCAAAGGCGGCGATTCTATCACCGTCACGACACCCCGTTCACGCAGTGCCATTCGCGACCGAACGTGACCGCCTCCCGGTCCACCGCCGTAACCCGCGCAATGGTGAACACGGCTGCATTAGCCGAGCGTTAACATTCCAATTCAAACGCTAGTGTGAGCTCTCCTGTTTCGTGCCTATATATAGAAGCGTGCGGCTTTTTGTCGCAGCGATGGGTCGCGACCCGAAATCATTCTATATATGTAGGATGCGTCTAATTGTCGCAGCGATTATTCCAATGCTGACGCAGGACCGAAGAATTCATACCGCGCCTGTGCATCGGGCACGCCGGCCGCTTTCAGTTGACGCTTGATCGCCGCCATGAAGCCTTTAGGCCCCAGGAAGTACGCATCGACGTCGCGATTCTCCGGCAGCCATTGCTCCAGGCGCGCCTGATCGAGCAGACCCGTCGCATTGGCCGCCGGGCTGACGCCGTCATCTTCGGCGTAGCAATAGAAACGTTTGAGCTGAGGATGCTTGCTCACCAGGCTTTCGATCCAGTCGCGAAACGCATGGACCGAGCCGTTGCGCGCGCAGTGGATGAAGTAAATCGGCCGCTGAGTCGGCAACGCCGCCTCCAGCATGGTCAGGGTTGGCGTGATGCCGACGCCACCGCTGATGAGCACCAGCGGTTTGTCGCTGTCGGTCAGGGTGAATTCTCCGGAGGGCGGGTACAGATTGATGCTGTCGCCGACCTGCAGCTGATCGTGCAGATAATTGGAGGCGACTCCATCAGGCTCGCGTTTCACGCTGATGCGGTACTGATTGTTCCCGGCCAGGGCCGATAACGAGTAATTGCGGCGGATCTCTTCGCCGTTCACGTGCAGTTGCATGCCGATGTACTGGCCGGCGGTGAATTGCAGGATCGGCTGGTCATCTGCCGGTGCAAAGTAGAACGAGGTGATTTCCGCGCTCTCCGGCGTTTTGGCGACCACTTTGAATTCACGCTCACCACGCCAGCCACCTGCTGCCTGGGCTTTCTCGTCGTAGATGGCTTTTTCCGCGCCGATCAAAATGTCGGCCAGTTGCCCGTAGGCGTTGCCCCACGCAGTGATGACCTCGCCAGTGGCGACTTCCTTCCCCAGCACTTCGCGAATAGACTCAAGCAGGCACTCGCCAACGAGCGGGTAGTGCTCGGGAAGGATCTGCAGCGCCACGTGTTTGTTGATGATCTTGGCGACCAGATCGCCCAGTTGATCAAGCTGATCGATGTGCCTCGCGTACATCAACACCCCGTTCGCCAGGGCGCGAGGCTGTTCACCACTGGCCTGATGCGCCTTGTTGAACAGTGGACGCACTTGCGGGTATCGATCGAGGAGCATTTGGTAGAAATGGGTAATCAGCGCCTCTCCGCCGCTTTCCAGCAGTGGCACTGTTGACTTGACGATGGCACGATCCGATACGGACAACATAAATAACTCCCGAGAGCTGATGAGTAAGCGTTACCTCGGTAGTTCAGGAATCGTGCCAGCGACCCCAAGGCCTGAAATCAAAGGCCTGGCCACGGCACAGTCAATATGACCTCGTCGAATCGCGCGTCAAAATGACCAGGCTACGGTCAAATTGACTGCAATACTGACAGGCCAGCCGGCTGGGTAAAATCGAAAGGGCTAAAGCCTGACTTCATCAGGTCGATAAACCGTCATCGAAAGCTGTTGGCCGAACCCACGCGGCCAGGCAACGCATCACAGAAGGTTTATATGTCCAAGAACGTCCGCGCAGATTCACTCTCGCTTCTGCTGTTCACGTTACGCAGCGGAAAGCTGATGGCGATCAACCTGCTCAAGGTCAGTGAAATCATCCCCTGCCCTCCCCTTACGCGTTTGCCGGAATCCCACCCACACGTCAAAGGGGTCGCGACCTTGCGTGGCAACCCGCTGTCGGTGATTGACCTGAGTCGTGCCATTGGCGAGCGCCCGTTGGTGGACCCCGATGGCGGCTGCCTGATCGTCACCGATGTCAGCCGGTCGAAGCAGGGGCTGCACGTGCAGGCCGTCAGCAAGATCGTTCACTGCCTGACCACCGACATTCGTCCGCCGCCCTTTGGCTCCGGCAACAAGTCGTTCATCACCGGCGTGACGCAGGTGGACGGGACGCTGGTTCAGGTGCTGGACATCGAGAAGGTCATTCACGGCATCGCGCCCGCACGGATCGTCGCCGAACGCGCCGAGCTCAGCGCCGATGACGCCAAAGTGCTGGCGAAGGCGCGCATCCTGGTGGTCGATGACAGTCAGGTGGCGCTGCAACAATCGGTGATCACCCTGCGCAATCTGGGCATCGAATGCCACACCGCCCGCAGTGCGCGGGAAGCCATTGATCAGTTACTCGATTTGCAAGGCACCGCACAGCAGATCAACGTGGTGGTGTCCGACATCGAGATGTCGGAGATGGACGGCTACGCGCTCACCCGCACGCTTCGGGAGACGCCGGACTTTCAGGAACTGTACGTGCTGCTGCACACTTCGCTGGACAGCGCGATGAATGCCGAAAAAGCCGATGCTGCCGGCGCCAACGCTGTTCTGACCAAGTTCTCCTCGCCCGAGCTGACACGATGCTTGATCGAAGCCGCCCGCACGGTCGAAGCTCAGGGAATCTGAGACCGGCCGCAGGCGATGCCTCCACCGCGCATTACTGGTTGATGCGCCGCGACCTCGGCCCGGCACTCCATGATCCGGGCTGGCCCGCCGCCGTGCGTCAGGTTGATTTCACCGGGCAGAACGCCCCGGCCGTTCACCAGTTGCTGGTGCTGGGTCGCGAGCACGGCGGCGGTCGTGTTGCAGACTATGCCACTTGGCTCGATGCCTTCGAGACTGATCCCGAGTTTGATCCGGCGCTGTGTTTCGTTCTTGAGGACGCTGAAGGTGTGGTGGCCGTTGCGCAATGCTGGACCAGCGCCTTCATCCGCAATCTGGTGGTCAACCCCCGCGCGCACCGTCAAGGGCTGGGTCTAACGCTGCTCAATCAGGTGTTCAAAGCTTTCCGCCAGCGCGGCGAAGGCCACGTCGATCTCAAGGTGATGGAAAGTAATCTTGGCGCACGCCGGCTGTATGAGAGCGCCGGTATGCAATATATTCAGCGCCACGAACTGGAACCGCGCTGAATCTGCGCCGAGCCTCGTTCACCCGCTCACGCCATGGAGATGCGTACCCGTGAAGATGCACACCGCGCTGTTGCTCGTTCTCACCGCTGCCGCTGCCGGCCAGGCCAATGCCTCCAGCCCGGACGCCTGGACCGCCTTCAACAAAACCCTGGTCGACAGTTGTGTCAGCGCCAGTTCCCTGAAAAACGCCAAGCCGGCCGGCGCCGATGCGGCCTTCGATGACAGCGTCGGCTTCAACGCACTGTTGATCAAAGGTCAGTACAAACAGGCGTTCATGAAGAACAAGACCGGCACCGAGCTGTGCCTCTACGACCGCAAGAACAAGAAAGCCCTGATTACCGAGTGGGATAACGTCACCACATTGCCAAAGAAGTAGGATGAAGCGCGTCGCGATTGTGCTGTTTCCCAACGTGCAGGCCCTGGACGTGGCCGGCCCGCTCGACGTCTTCGCCGAAGCCAACCGTTTCCTGCCCGACGGTGATGGCTACGAGATCATCACCCTCGGCGCGGCGCCCTACCCGATCATTGCGTCCAACGGCATGCCACTGGGTGCGCAGTATTCCCTGGCGGACGCGCCGAAGCAGTTCGACATCCTTCTGATTCCCGGCGGTCCGTCATTGCCAGACGGCGCGGAAATGCCCGCCATCACCCACTGGCTGCTGGAAGCCGTGCCCCAGGCGCAACGCTACGGCTCGATCTGCACAGGGGCGTTCATCCTCGGCCACGCCGGTTTGCTGGATGGCAAGCAGGCCGCTACCCATTGGAGCCACGCTGAGCAGCTCGCCGATCAGTTCCCCCACGCGAGGGTCGAGCCCGATCGCATCTATGTTCGCGACGGTGCGCTGATGACATCAGCCGGGGTCACGGCGGGCATCGACATGGCGCTGGCGTTGGTGGCGGAGGATCACGGCCCGGCGATATCCCTGGCGGTGGCCAAACGTCTGCTGGTGGTGGCCCAGCGTCAGGGCGGGCAGTCGCAATTCAGCCCGTACCTCACGGCGTCGGCAGATGACGACTCGCCCGTGGCCAAGGTGCAGCGCTATGTGATGGAGCACATCGGCGAGCCGTTTTCAGTGGAGCGACTGGCCGACGTGGTGGCGATGAGCCCCCGCACGTTCGCCCGGGTATTTGCCCGCGACGCCAAGGTCACACCAGCGGAGTTCGTGCAGCGTGCGCGCATCGACGCCGCTCGCCATTTGCTGGAAGGCAGCGAGATGGCGATCAAGGCGGTGGCGTATCACTGCGGATTTGGCAGCGCCGCGCGCATGCGGCTGATCTTCAGTCAGCATCTGGGGGTGACGCCGACTCAGTATCGGGACAGCTTTCGCAAAGAAGTGTGAGCATGGCGGGCGGGTGATTCCCCCGGCAGCGTCCTCGCCTGCGACGGTGTAATCAGCGCTTGCCCATCGACCGGCGGGTGCCTGATGGCGCAACGCCCGGACGCTTGTCGTGGTTCGATTTACCCGAGCCTTTGTAGTGCTGCTGATCCTTCTTCGCCTGCAACAGCTCGCCCGGCTTGAACGGGAAGCTGAACGCCGGAATCGCAGGTTTTGTATCCGCCGGGGCAGCGTCGGCGTCGACCGAAGCGTGCGATTCACGAGCATCAGGAGCGGGCGTTTGTTCGGGGGTGGTCATGAAAGCTCCGGAATGGCAGACAGTCGAGGAATACGGGCGGCGCCCGAGGGCCGCGCAGCATACCTGAATCGCTGGCGGATCGCTGCTGCGAACAGACCGACTGCGCGCGCCTATTTGTAGAACAGATCCACCATGACTTCCGCTGAAAACGGCCCCGCGGTCGGCGTACTGGCTTGCCACAGCAACTGGGCGTTGAAGTCAGCCGTCTCGGAGTAATCACCCTCCAGCAGATCGGTCAGGTGAAAGGGCTCGTGGAACGGCACGGTCGAGTCATCGCGGGCACGGGTAATCCGAATGCCGATGCTGTCATTGTCGACCGGCACCAGTACATCACCCTTGAGTATCCCGGACACCGGTGTGATGCGCGCATTGAGGCTGAACGGCGATTCGCAGGTGCGGCTGGTAGCCAGCGCGAAGCGCTGAAAGGTGGCCGGCTCCCCTACTCGCACGTTGCGGATGGCCACGTCACCGAAATCCACGGTCTCGGGCATGACCCGCAATTCAGCGTCACAGGCGACGAACCGCAGGCCCTCAAGGTTGTTGATGACGTAGCTGAGCGTGGCGTCAGGCCCGGGATTTTGCCCGCTGCCGCCATCGAGCTGGAACATGCGATAGTCGTGCAAATCACTCGCGACGCCGGAGGGCGGGGTCGGGCCGTATTTCTGGATGAACACCGAAAACGGCAGGTTGAACGTGACGCTCGGACAGGCCGAACCTGCCTCCGTGCAGGCCGGCGCTTGCTGTTGCGTGGGAACTCGCCCGCTGGTCTGCACGAAATCAATGCCCATCAACGTGAGTCCGGCGCGAATCCCCTGTCCGATCTGCAGGTTGTCCGGGTTCAGATACAAGAACACTTCTTCAGGGCCACCCGGTTCGTCCCTGGCACACTCAACCGCAAGGTTCAGTCGCTCCGAGCGCCAGACCGCGCTGCCATCAGGCAGGTTCGCAGGAATGGCGACGGTGCTGCTCAGGTCCGCACGAACCACCGACTCGCCTGCGCCCTGGGTCTTGCAGGTCAGCGCCATGGCGAGACCGGGCATCAATAGCGTCATCAGCAACGTGATCGGCAGCGTCAGCCACCCGCGGATGATGGATCTTTTCATGTCAGCATTTCCCTATGAGTGAGTGTGAATCCGACGTACGCAGCGGCACTGCGAAGGGCTGCCCACCCTGAAACGGCGCGCAGTAATCGCGCTGTCCGCCGTAATCGGTCATGGCCTTGAAGCTGAGGGTTTCAGCCACTGAGCCCTTCACACCGAGGACGGGCAGCGTCAGTGAGGCGTCCGAAAAAGGTGGCAGCAACCGGTGGTCTGCGACCTCGATGCCATTGATGCGCAGGTCCTGCAGCGAAACGTGATACGGCGTCGGGTTGCGCACGGAAAGCGTGGCATCGGTTGATGGAGCGCGCTGCCAGATCAGCGTTTGCGCCGCATCGGCCGGGTCGCCGGCCAGCGCTGCTGGCCGATAGAAGACGTTGATGCGTTGGCGGATGGCAATGCTCAACTGCTGAACCGCCGGGCTGCGCCGAGGAATTTCCAGCACGTACAGGTGCAGCATCGACTCCCGGTCCTGGGGCAGGCCGATGCCTTCATAGAGCAGGCGCAAGGTCTGCTTGCCCTTGGCTGGCAGGCGCGCCAGAGGCGGGGTCAACGCAAACGGCAGATCGGCTGCGCGCGCATCGCCGGGTTGATCATGGCCCGGTTGATCATCTGCGCGCGGTGCATCGAGCCATGCTTGAATCAGGGCCTCGGAATCACCGCGGTTGCTGACCTCGATCGTCGCCTCGTTGTAACGGCCGTCGAAGATCAACCGGGTGCCTGACAGTGAGACGGCGCCTTGGGCCATGCCGCTGATGACGGCCAGAAAAAGCCCTGACAGACAGGCGCGCTTCATTGGCACTGCACCTTCAGGCGATCGTAGCTGCGATGGGCTTCTTTCGGCGGCAGCGCGAAGGATGCACGGCATTGCTGATCAGTCCATTTGACGATGAGCTCGCCGCTGTCCCGCTCGCTCAGCACCAGCGCTCGCCCGCTGGGGTCGACAGTCGCCAGCGGCTTGCCCTGCTCGTCTTCCACCGCTGCGCCCATGGGCAAACGGCTGCCATCGGCTCGCACCAGTTCGAATTGCACACGCCGACCGATTGCCGTACGAAAGCTGACCAAGGGCACCGCGCCGCGTCGGGGCACGACTTGATCCACGGCATTCTCCAGCTCGACATCGGCGCCCAACTGGCGAGTGTCGAGGTTGACCCAGTTGGTTCGATACGGCTGGGCGTAAGGCAGGATGGCGTAACCGTTATCGGCGGTTTCGACGTTGCTGAAATTGCTCAGCCGCGCGCCGCTGACCCCATTTACCTGCACCAGCGCGAAGGTCTCGCCCAGGGGCTGACCGAAATTCACCCCGCCCGCGTGGGCGACCACCGAACCCGACGCGCCCATGCTCAGCGCCTGATAATCCCTGCCCTGCCCGTAGCCCGCATCGAAACGCCCGTAGGCCGTGGTGGTGCTGAGTTTACCGAAGCCCGATGAACCCGACGCACTGTCGTGGCCGGCCTGCAGCGAGTAGAAGCTGTTGCGGTCGTCGAACAGTTGACCGTTCAAGCCGGACTGCAGGCTGGAGGCGCCGGAGCTGTCACGCACGGCATTGGCAAACAGCCGCGACGAGCCGGAATCGCTTCCCAGCGGCAGGCTCAATGTCAGCGCAATGCGGTTGTCGGACTGGCTTTCTCCGCTGCGCGCGAAGGTCTGGTTACGCTCGACCGACACGTTGTAGCTAAGGCTGCGCCACGCCGAGTTCCACGACAGATACAGCTGGCGCGTCTTACTGCCACGGTCCCAGTAGCGCTGCTCCAACCGGTAAAGCTCAGCGACGCAGACTGCTCCGGCAGCGCCTGGGTCAGGCTGATTTCGATGCGATCTTTGGCGCGCCCGCTGGCTGATCCGTCACGCGCTTGCAACGCCTCGACATGGTCGTCGAACGTCAGGTACTGATCCGTTGAATAGCGATAACCAGCCACGGCGAGGGTGGTGTTGGTCAGGTCCAGCGTATTGGCGTAGCGCAGGCGCAGGGTTTGCCCACTGTAGCGTTGCTCGCGCTGGCGGCTAAGGGACTGGGTCAGGTCCAGCGACACCGCGCCGAGCCCGGTGTTGACCCCCGCACCGATGTTGCCGGCCTGATAATCCTCGGCAATTTGCACGCCACCCGCTGCCGTCACCCGTTCGGTCAGGCCATACACCAGCGTGCCGCTGGCAAACGAGGGTGAAAGGCCATCTTCCGTGTTGCTGTCGTACTGGCCGGCGGCGAGGCTGTAGCGCAACGCGCCTTTCGGCACCATGATCGGCAGTGATGCGTAGGCCTGGACGAAGACGCGCTTGCTGCCATCGGCTTCGACCACCGTCACTTCCAGATCGCCGTTCGACCCGCTGGGGTAGATGTCGGTGATTTCGAACGGGCCCGGCGAGACGTTGCCGCTGTACAGCATGAAACCGTTCTGGCGCACTTCCACCAATGCGTTGGTGTCGGCAATACCACGAATGACCGGCGCGAAAATCCGCTCGCTGTCAGGCAGCATGCCCTCATCGGACATCACCATGGCGCCAAGGAACCGAACGCTGTCGAACACCTGCGAATCGGTAAAAGTCTCGCCCAGGGTCAGCTGGCTTTTCAGCGAGGTGATGTCACGCTGGATGAACGTCCGATTGCTGCGAAAGCGGTAGGGCTGGTCATTGCCGTAGGTCAGCGAAGACTCGTTGCGCAGTCGCCAGGCGCCGAGGTTCACGCCGTTGCGAACACTCAGGTAATACTGATCCTGATCTTGAGCCTGGCCGCTGCGGGAGCGACGCGCGCCGCTGAAGTTGTAATTCACGAAACCGACCGTCTCGCCCTCGTCCCATAACTCCGGCGGCACGTAACCGCGAGCGCTCCGCGACATCATCGCCTGAGGGATGCTGATGTTCAGGCGCAGGCTCGCCGGCTGATAATCGACGCGGGCAAATTCGACCCGCGCCGGGAGATCGAAACAGGCTGTTGGCGAAGCGTCACCGCCCTGCACGGCGTCGGTGCTCATGCCGAACTGGCGGAGCATGTCCAGGGTGAGACAAGCCTCGACGGTGCCTTTCGCGGCGTTGGAGACGAAGTTGATGTCACGCCGCCCGCTCAACACACGGTTGACGTAGACATCCACCCGATAGCTTCCGGGGACCACGCTGTTGCCTTGCAAAAACGTCGCGAGATCGGCGGGCTGATCGGTGCCCTGAATGACGAGGTATTGAATTTCACATGGGTCGCGGCGCTGTTTTGATCAGTCATTGCAGTCGCAGGCGAGGCCAGTGCCAGCCCTGCCGATGCAAGGATAATCCTCGCCACCGGGGTGATCCGAAACGGCTCATGCGCCGGATGCCTGCGGTCGAGGTGTGAAGAGCATGCTGCCATCCGTGCATATCCCTTTTGGTGATCTCGGGGTTCCATTGGCGGGTTTCACTCGTGTTCTCGATTCCGAGGGCGCTGGCAAACCACGTTTGGCAGGCGCAAGGCGCAGGGATCGCATGACTGCGACCGAAGAAAACCTGGGCGAAAGCCTTCCCGACTGAGTGGCTACTCGGCCCGGGTGATGACGTTGGCGACCTTGATGGCCTGAGTCGTCTGGCCACCGGAGACCTTCGCGCTGTACGGCTCCTGCGCGCCGAAATCGTTGATGCTGATGAACCGCAGCTCCACCGCGTGACCGCTGGCCAGTTTAGTGAGCGGCAATTGGACGGTCTGCTTTGGCGCCAGCATCCTGCTGTCCGCCTTGAACAGCGTCTTGCCCTGCTGCCGGGCGTCGATCTGGATCATCGACACGTGATAAGCCGTCGGATTACTGACTTCCAGCTGGCCGTCGTATACGCGCCACTCCAGGCTTTTTGCCGCATCGAGGGGATCGCCATTCAACCCGGTGGGCCGGTAGAAGAGCTTGATGCGCTGGCGAATCGCGATCTGCAGCTGGTTGTCCTTCGCCGATTGCGGGATCTCCTGGACGTTGAGCCAGAACACCGACTCGCGGTCGTTGGGCAAACCTTCGCCGGCGTAGATCACCCGAATCATTTGTCGGGCGCTGCCTGCCATCCGCGCCAGTGGCGGGGTGACGACGAAGGGCAGATTCTCGGTGTCGCTCTGCGCTTCAAGCCATGACTGGGCGAGGATGTCAGTCGTGCCGCTGTTGTTCACAACGAAACTGACCTCCTTGTCCGCGGCCTGGTAGATGACACGCGTGGTGTTGAGCACGATGCCCGCCTGCGCCGGGGCAGCCAGAAGCAACCCCAGCCAGAGGGCGGAGCCGCGAAGGAATTCAGGAAACATGGTGAGACCGTCTTGGGCTGTGAGGTGGATAAGCCAGGAAGGCGAGCGAGCCATTGCCCGCTCGCCTGCTACATCACTCGTAATCCATCACGAACGGCAGGAAGCCGTCGGCATTACCCGGGTTGGTTGTCGCGCCGTTGAGGACATAAACGGCGCC
Source organism: Pseudomonas sp. Ps21-P2 (assembly GCF_039672565.1). Taxonomy (NCBI): domain Bacteria; kingdom Pseudomonadati; phylum Pseudomonadota; class Gammaproteobacteria; order Pseudomonadales; family Pseudomonadaceae; genus Pseudomonas; species Pseudomonas sp. Ps21-P2. The sequence goes on along the minus strand of NZ_JBDFPL010000004.1, from coordinate 140,210 downwards.
GAAGTTGATCTCGGCGGTCGCGCCATCGGCGCCGTCCTTGACCAGCGGCGTGTCGATGGTTTCGTTGCCGCTCAGGTCCATCAACTGGTTGGACGCATTGAGCAGGCCGATGCCCACGCCGTCCGCCGCGCCGGTAGCCCGCAGCAGTTTCTGGTCGAGGTTATCCAGACCGCTGCCCTGACGGGCGACGAAGCGCATGTTCACGGTGTTGTATTGAGCGGCGCCGCCGGTGCAATTGACCAGCAGCTGGATGGGCGATGCAGTTTCAAGTTTGTTGTCGGCGAAGAGACCGATGTCGGAAAACGAGACGTTGCCCAGGTCGACATTGATCTCGCCGGGGTTGTTGCCAGGGGTGGCGCCAGTCCCGGCGCCGATGTCACACGTGATGTTGGTCAGGGTGCCGGTGAAAACAAGTTTGCCGTTGTTCGCAGCATTCGCGGTCCCGGAAATGCCAAGCCCCATTGCGGCCACGATAGCCAGGGTAAGAGAAAGCTTTTTCATATAACGACGTTCCTTGTGTCGATTCGTGTGTGCCCAAAAGGACGAGAGGAACTATAAGCAGCGCTTCCAGGATCGGCTGTCAGGCGTTCTACATCCTGTGGATTGAAAGGACAGTGGCGCGCGTCGGAACTTTCGGTAGGAGATGACGCTATTGTTTCAGAGGCCTCACCGGGCGGGGGTTTGCGGAGTAACCCTCGCGAAGAACCTTCACCAACCTTCGCGCCTGGCACCTAAACGCCGACCTGAAAAACGCGCCCATGTAAAAGTCTCACCCACGAAAAACCCCGGCTCAATGGAACCGGGGTCGTCAATGGGGATCGGGAATCGAGGGGGAGCAGTGCCTACTGGTAGGTCAGCGTGACAATTCCCGCGCGGGGGCTCTGCGGGTCGGAAACCAGTTCGGTGTAACGTGCCTGCACGGGCACAACGCCTTTGCCGCAGGCGTCGTTGTGGCGACTCAGGCCCACGGTGACGTCAGGGTCGGCCTGCAAGGTCGTCGGAAGTAATGCCGCCGACGGAGCGCTCAAGACCTGGGCGTCGCACGCGGCATTCACCACGCTGCCATGAAACATCAGGCCACCTTGGGCGGCCCACGCGGTGGACCCCGCTATGGCGTCAGCGCCGAGAACTGCGACCGAGAACAACAACGAAACAGCCATGAGGCTTTTCATGACACACACTCCGGAGTAGAGCCGCTTACCGACGTAAGTCAGAGCCCTGTGAACAAGCATTCAGAACTCACGAAGTTTATGTAAGAATTTTCCCCGTCACAGTAGAACTCGTTCATCGAAACTCGTGGCTTCTATTTGGGTATCGCCCTGCGGCCTTGTTTCTTTACCCACGTTCATCGTCTGCCCTTATTCACCTGACAATATTGACAGGCAGCAGTCATTTTGCTGACCGGGTCAAAGGGTTATAAAGGACGCTCCCGGTTACGCCCCTCATTCACTGGTTGGCCTGTCCCTGTATGCAGAAGAAGAACAAAATCGTGATGCTCGCGACCCTGTTGGTCGTGCTCGTAGTGACAGGCGTCTGGGCATTGACTCGCCCCGCAGCGAAAAAAGTCAGCGCCCCCGTTGCCGTACCGGTGCGCGTGATCACCGTGACTCAGGAAGACGTGCCGCGTTATGTCACCGGGATCGGCTCGGTGCTGTCGCTGCAAAGCGTGGTGATTCGCCCTCAGGTGGACGGCATTCTGACCAAAGTGCTGGTAAAGGAAGGGCAACTGGTGAAGGCGGGGGATCTGCTGGCAACCATCGATGATCGTTCGATCCGCGCTGCCCTCGATCAGGCCAAAGCGCTGTTGACCCAGAGCCAGGCGCAGCTGAACGTGGCCAATGTCGACCTCAAGCGCTACAAGCTGCTGACCGTCGACAACAGCATCTCGAAACAGCAGTACGATCAGCAGCAAGCGCTGGTCGATCAACTCAAGGCCACGGCGCTGGGCAATCAGGCGTCGATCAATGCCTCGCAGGTGCAGCTTTCCTACACACAAATACGCTCGCCGGTGACGGGCCGGGTCGGCATCCGCAACGTTGATGAAGGCAACTTCCTGCGCGTCAGCGATGCAACCGGGCTGTTCTCGGTCACGCAGATCGACCCGGTGGCGGTCGAGTTTTCCCTGCCGCAGCAGATGCTGCCAACGCTGCATGATCTGATCGCCTCCAGCACGCCCGCGCCGGTCAACGCTTACCTCGGCGAAGGCGCAACCGGCACGCTCCTGGGTCAGGGCAAGTTGCTGCTGATCGACAATCAGGTGGCGGCCAGCACGGGCACCATTCGCGCCAAAGCGATATTCGACAACGCCACAGAGAAGCTGTGGCCCGGGCAACTGGTGACCGTGCGCATTCAGACCGCCATCGACCGCGGTGCCCTGAAGGTCCCGCCGCAAGTGGTGCAGCGCGGCATCGACCAGCATTACGTGTATCGGATCAAAGGCGACGCGGCTGAAGTGGTGCCGGTCAACGTGCTGTATCAGGACAGCGACCTGATGCTCATCAGCGGGGTGGAGGCCAATGACGTGCTGGTCAGCGATGGTCAGTCACGTTTGAAAAACGGCGCGCGGATCGAGGTGGTCAAGGGTGATCCTGTAGACACCCTCGCCGACTCCACCGGGGCGGCAAAATGAACAGCCGCGGTTCTATCTCCGCCTGGTGCGTCAACCACCCGATCGCCACCGTTTTGCTGACCTTCGCGCTGGTGCTGCTGGGCTGCATCGCCTTCCCTCGCCTGCCGGTGGCGCCGCTGCCGGAAGCCGAATTTCCGACGATTCAGGTTGCTGCCCAGTTGCCCGGCGCCAGCCCGGAAACCATGGCGTCGTCGGTGGCGACGCCCCTTGAAGTGCAGTTCAGCGCCATTCCCGGCATGACCCAGATGACGTCGAGCAGCGCGCTGGGCTCCACCAACCTGACGCTGCAGTTCACCCTCAACAAAAGCATCGACACCGCCGCGCAGGAAGTGCAGGCAGCCATCAACACGGCAGCCGGGCGCTTGCCCGCGGATTTGCCAACGCTGCCGACCTGGCGCAAGGTCAACCCGGCGGACAGCCCGGTGCTGATCCTCAGCGTCAGCTCGAACCTGATGCCCGGCACCGAACTCAGCGACGTCACCGAATCCCTGCTGGCGCGTCAGTTGAGCCAGATCGACGGCGTCGGACAGGTCAACATCACCGGTCAGCAACGTCCGGCCATCCGCGTTCAGGCAGCGCCCGAAAAACTAGCGTCGATCGGGCTGACCCTCGCCGATCTGCGGGAATCCCTGCAGCAGACCAGCCTGAACCTGGCCAAGGGCGCGCTGTACGGCAAAGACAGCATCTCCACCCTCGCCTCCAACGACCAGCTGTTTCAGGCGAAGGACTACGAGCAACTGATCGTTTCCTACAAAGACGGCGCGCCGGTTCATTTGCGCGACGTGGCGCGGGTCGTCAACGGCTCGGAAAACGCCTACGTGCGCGCCTGGTCCGGGGATCAGCAGGGTGTGAACATTGTGGTGTTTCGCCAGCCCGGCGCGAACATCGTCGAGACAGTCGATCGCGTACTCGGCCAGTTGCCCAAGTTGCAGGAAATGCTCCCGGCGTCGGTGGACGTCTCGGTGCTCAGCGACCGCACCAAAACCATCCGTGCGTCGCTGCATGAAGTGGAAATGACGCTGCTGATCGCCATCGCCCTGGTCATCGCGGTCATGGCGCTGTTCCTCCGACAGCTCTCGGCGACGCTGATCGTGACCGCCGTGCTGGGCGTGTCCCTCGTCGCCAGTTTCGCGCTGATGTACGTGCTCGGCTTCAGCCTGAACAACCTGACATTGGTGGCGATCGTGGTGGCGGTGGGGTTTGTCGTCGACGATGCGATTGTCGTGGTCGAAAACATCCATCGACACCTGGAAGCCGGCGACAGCATGCGCGATGCGGCAATCAAGGGGTCCAGCGAAATCGGCTTCACCGTGGTGTCGATCAGCTTCTCGCTGATTGCCGCGTTCATTCCGCTGCTGTTCATGGGCGGCGTGGTCGGCAGGCTGTTCAAGGAGTTCGCGCTGACCGCGACGTCGACCATTCTGATTTCGGTGGTGGTGTCACTGACGCTGGCGCCGACCCTTGCAGCGCTGTTCATGCGCGCGCCGAAACACGATCCTCACGCCAAGCCCGGCTTCGGGGAGCGACTGCTCGCGCGGTATGCCCGCGGCGTGCGCTTCGCCCTCGCCCACCAGCGAATGATGATGGGGATTTTTGGCCTGACCCTGGTGCTGGCGGTGGCCGGCTATTTGCTGATCCCCAAGGGGTTCTTCCCGGTGCAGGACACCGGCATGGTGCTGGGCACGAGCGAAGCGGCGGCGGATATTTCCTTCCCGGACATGATCGAGAAACACAAACAGCTGGCGAAAATCATCGCCGCCGATCCGGCGGTCAAAGCGTTCTCGCACTCGGTTGGCGTCAGCGGCAGCAACCAGACGATTGCCAACGGCCGGGTGTGGATTGCCCTCAAAGACCGCGAAGACCGGGATGTGACAGCCAGCCAGTTCATTGACCGGATCCGGCCGAAACTGGCGCAGATCCCCGGCATCGTCCTGTACCTGCGGGCCGGGCAGGACATCAACCTGAGTTCAGGGCCGAGCCGCGCGCAGTATCAGTACGTGCTCAAGAGTAACGACGGCGCGCTGCTGAATGTCTGGACGCAGAAGCTGACCGATAAGCTGAAAACCCTGCCGGCTTTCCGTGACCTCTCCAACGACTTGCAACTGGGCGGCAGCGTCACCCATCTGGACATCGACCGCAGCGCCGCCGCGCGCTTCGGCCTAACCACGGCGGACGTCGATCAGGCGCTGTACGACGCCTTTGGTCAGCGGCAAATCAACGAATACCAGACCGACATCAACCAGTACAAAGTCATTCTGGAGCTGGAGCCGCAACAGCGCGGCAAGGCCGAAAGCCTGAACTACTTCTACCTGCGTTCGCCGCTGACCAATGAAATGGTGCCGCTGTCGGCACTGGCCAAGGTCGGTGCGCCGAAGATGGGCCCGTTGTCGATCAGCCATGACGGCATGTTCCCGGCCGCCAACCTGTCGTTCAACCTGTCGGCGGGCGTGGCGCTGGGGGATGCCGTGGTGCTGCTCGATCAGGCGAAGAACGAGATCGGCATGCCGGCCTCGATCATCGGCAACTTCCAGGGCGCGGCCCAGGCGTTCCAGAGTTCGCTGGCCAACCAGCCCTGGCTGATCCTCGCCGCGCTGGTGGCGGTGTACATCATCCTTGGCGTGCTTTATGAAAGCTTCGTCCATCCGCTGACAATCATTTCCACCCTGCCCTCCGCCGGTATCGGTGCGCTGTTGCTGCTGTGGCTGATGGGTCAGGACTTTTCGATCATGGGCCTGATCGGGATCGTGCTGCTGATCGGCATCGTCAAGAAGAACGGCATCCTGCTGGTGGACTTCGCGCTGGACGCTCAACGCAATCGCGGAATGTCCCCGCGTGACGCCATTTATGAAGCGTGTCTGACGCGCTTCCGGCCCATCATCATGACCACGCTGGCCGCATTGCTCGGCGCGCTGCCCTTGATGCTCGGTTATGGTGTCGGCGCTGAACTGCGTCAGCCGTTGGGCATTGCCGTTGTCGGGGGATTGCTGGTGAGCCAGGCGCTGACGCTGTTCACCACGCCGGTGATCTACCTGCAGCTTGAGCGACTTTTCCATCGCCAGCGTCCGACGCCGGACCCGACAGCGCCAGGCTCGACAGCGTCCAGGCCAGCCGCAGTTCAATTGGGTGCGGAAAAGCAAGCCGTTGAAACAAGCACCTATAAGTAAGCATCAACAAGTGAGCGTGGACCGATGCGTGTCCTGATTATCGAAGACGAAGAGAAAACCGCCGATTACCTGCACCGGGGCCTGACCGAGCAGGGTTACACCACCGACGTCGCGCGCGAAGGCATCGAAGGCCTGCACATGGCGCTGGAGAGTGAATATGCGGTGATCATTCTCGACGTCATGCTGCCGGGTCTGGACGGTTATGGCGTGCTGCGTGCCCTGCGCGCGCGCAAACAGACGCCGGTGATCATGCTCACCGCCCGCGAGAACGTCGACGATCGCATACGCGGCCTGCGCGAAGGCGCTGACGATTACCTCGGCAAGCCGTTCTCGTTTCTGGAACTGGTGGCGCGTTTGCAAGCCCTGACCCGGCGCAGCGGCGGTCACGAGCCGGTGCAGATCAGTGTCGCCGATTTGTGGATTGATCTGATCAGTCGCAAGGCCACGCGGGCCGGCGTTCGTCTGGACCTCACCGCCAAGGAGTTTTCGCTGCTCAGCGTACTGGCGCGGCGTCAGGGGGAAATCCTGTCGAAGACGTCGATTGCCGAGATGGTCTGGGACGTGAATTTCGACAGCGACGCCAACGTCGTCGAAGTCGCGATCAAACGCCTGCGCGCCAAGCTCGACGGGCCGTTCGAGCAGAAACTGCTGCACACCATCCGCGGCATGGGTTACGTGCTGGAGAGCCGTCGTGTCGACTAACTCCATCGCCCTGCGCCTGAGCGGCATGTTCGCCCTCGTGGCGCTGATGGTGTTTCTGTTGATCGGCTGGGCGCTTTACCTGCAAGTGGACAAGGGCCTGGGTTTGCTGCCGGAAGCCGAGGTCGACGCTCGATACAGCGTGCTCGAATCGGCCGTCCAGCGTTACGGCACGCCTGAACACTGGGCGAAGATCAACGCCAAGCTCCGGCTGCTCAGCGAGGAAGACAAACGCCTGCGCTTTTGGGTGGTCAGCGACAACCCAACCTATGAATTCGGTAACCCCGACGCCGAGATCCGCGCCTTCGCCAAGGGCCCCTTGGGCATGCGCGACTTGAACCTGAGCGGCCATGATTACCCGTTCAAAGTGCTGGTCAGTCAGTTCCCGGCGAAAGATCAACGCCCGCCGCTGCGTTTTCTCACAGCGGTCGACACCGAAACCTTCTGGCAGACCCAACACTCCCTGCTCATCGCGCTGATCAGTCTGGCAGCCGTCGGCATTCTCCTCGCCTCAGCACTGGGTTACTGGGTGGCGCGCATCGGCCTGAAACCACTGACGGAACTGTCGCTGGAGGCGCGCAAACTGACGCCGCCGCGATTGAGCGGGCGCCTGAAGTTGGCGCATCTGCCGCCGGAGCTGGATCAGTTCGTGACCTCGTTCAACTCGACGCTGGACCGGGTTGAGCAGGCCTATTCGCGGCTGGAGTCGTTCAACGCCGACGTCGCCCATGAACTGCGCTCGCCACTGACCAATCTCATCGGGCAGACCCAGGTCGCGTTGACCCGAGGGCGGTCGGCCGAGCATTACTTCGAGGTGCTGCAATCCAACCTTGAGGAGCTTGAGCGGCTGCGCTCGATTATCAACGACATGCTGTTTCTGGCCAGCGCCGATCAGGGCAGCAAGGCCACGCAACTGACCCAGGCCTCACTCGCTCAGGAAGTGGCGAAGACCCTGGATTACCTGGATTTCATTCTGGAAGACGCCCAGGTGCAGGTTGAGGTGCGAGGCGATGCTAACGCGCCCATCGAAACCGCGCACTTGCGCCGGGCGCTGATCAACCTGCTGCACAATGCGGTGCAGCACACCTCGCCAGGGCAGTTGATTCATGTGGATATCCGCGATGAGGGCGATCACGTCAGCATCGGCGTGACCAACCCCGGCGCGCCGATCGCCGGGGAGCATCTGCCGAAACTGTTCGAGCGCTTCTACCGCGTCGATGCCTCGCGCAGCAACAGCGGCGCCAACCACGGGCTTGGTCTGGCGATCGTCAAAGCTATCGCCCTGATGCACGGCGGCACCGTGTTCGTGCGCAGCGAGCATGGGGTGAATACGTTCGGGATCAATTTGCCGAGTTGAGCTTGTCGTCTGGATTGCCCCGCTGAAACGCACTGGTTGCTCATGATCGTTGCTCATGATGCTGATGGTTCCCACGCTCCGCGTGGTAGCCCGCCCAGGACGCTCCGCGTCCCCATCCGCGTTTCGATGACGCGGAGCGTCATGAGCGGCATTCCCACGCGGAGCGTGAGGAACGATCACAAGCGCGCGGCGGCGAAGGCGCTTGGATTACTCATCTACCAACTCAGCCCTGCGTTTATTCAACTCTCGCCTCAAACGCATGTTCTCCACCGCAAGCGCCACAATCATCAGCGTGCCCAGCAGTTCAAAACCATGCAAACCAACAAAGTGCCAAAACACCCACGCGGCGATGGCGACAATCACAGCAACCGCCAGCAGCAAGACTGAGTCCCTCACACTACCCGCCCCAAGAATCGATAAATGGCTTTGCCCGGTGTGGCGGCTTGGTATATGCCTGGATACATGTGCAGGCAATGGACCAGCCAGTCAGTCCTAAGGTTATGCATTTGGGCGGTGAGAAGCACATCCGACAAAGTCGCACCGTTACCCAGCACCCTTCCAGTAGCGACAGCAATGCTGCCAATCACCGCCCCCAGATAGAACGCCGCCGAGCATGCTCCGACGATTGCCAGTTGCTCTAATTTGGTACCCGCTCGCATAAGCTCACTGATTGTCACCTTCTTACCGAATTTCTCGATTTGGCTCAGAAGCGTCGTCGCTGTCGCCACCGCGCTCGTCACAGAGCCGAAGAGCGATTGGGGCGCAGGCAGTCCCATGCTTTCCATGTTTTCTTTGAAGTATTGGTAGAAATCTGACACCGAAGCAATCCCTGTATTAGCCAATCCAAGGTGGCAAAGGCTATGGGACTTACAGCGGGTTTGATGGGCAGCAATGCCACTCTGGCGGTAGGAAGCGTCCGAGATGGCAGGAGGATCAGGCCTACATATGATGGTTCCCACGCTCAGCGTGGTAACCCGTTTTGGATGCTCCGCGTCCCCGTTCGTGCTGCGGAGTCGCGGAGCGTCATCAGCGGCATTCCCACGCGGAGCGTGAGGAACGATCCTCGTGGCGATCAACCTTTCTTTACAAACTCCGACTTCAGCTTCATCGCGCCGATGCCGTCGATTTTGCAGTCGATGTCGTGATCGCCGTCCACCAGACGGATGTTTTTGACCTTGGTGCCGACCTTGACCACCAGCGATGAGCCTTTGACCTTCAGGTCTTTGATGACCGTGACGGTGTCGCCGTCCTGAAGGGTGTTGCCCACGGCGTCCTTGATGACTTTGGTGTCGTCGCCCGCTTCGGCGCTGGCGCCGTCAGCCGACCATTCGTGGGCGCATTCCGGGCACACGAACTGGCTGCCATCTTCGTAGGTGTACTCGGAACTGCATTTTGGGCACGGCGGTAAGCTCACGGCGGATCTCGCATCAGAAGGAATAGGCGCAGGATTATAAGGGTTTTTATCCACCTGAGGAGCGGGAGCCTGAAAACGCTGGAAACATCGCCCGCTGCGGTAGTCTGAATCCCAAGCACGGCGAGAGGCCGTGGTCAGGGCGAGGAGTCAGCCATGAACGATCCATTTGACCTGCAGCGATTTGTCGAGGCGCAAGCGTCGACCCACGAACGCGCATTGGCGGAGCTTAAATCCGGGCGCAAACAGTCGCACTGGATGTGGTTCGTCTTCCCGCAACTGGCGGGGCTGGGCCACAGTGACATGGCCCGGCGGTACGGCATCAGTGGGCGTGAGGAGGCGATTGCCTACTTGCAGCATCCGGTATTGAGCGAACGGTTGGCGCGCTGTTGCGAGGCGTTGCTTGAGTGGAAAGCTCGCAGCGCCACGCAAATCATGGGCTCGCCGGACGACATGAAGCTGCGCTCGAGCATGACCCTGTTTGCAGCGTTCGCGCCTGAAACGCGGGTTTTTCAGGAAGTGCTTGAGGCGTTTTTCGACGGCAAGCCGGATGCCGTGACGCTGTCGAAGCTGGGCTGAGGCAGGCTTTCACCTGCACTCACCCTCAGGCCAACGCCGTGTCCATCACCATCATCAGGCAGAACCCGCCCAGCAATCCGAAGCTGGCAATTTTGTCGTGACCGTTGCGGCGGGATTCGGGGATGATTTCGTGGGTCACCACCAGCAGCATCGCCCCGGCTGCCAGCGCCAGGCCCACCGGCAACAGCAACGCGGCCACTTCCACCAGCCAGGCGCAGAGCACGGCGAACACCGGCTCGACCAACCCGGACGCCGCGCCGATCAGAAACGCCTTGAGCCGCGACATGCCGGCAGACGCCAGCACCAGCGCAATGACCAGCCCTTCCGGCACATCCTGAATGGCGATACCCATCGCCAGGCTGTCGGCGTGAGCCAGACCACCACCCGCCGACACGCCCACCGCCATGCCTTCGGGAATATTGTGGGCAATGATGGCAATCACAAACAGCCAGATGTTCGAGGGAATCGCCGGTTTCCCGGCCACCTCCGACAACTGCGGTCCTCTGGAGACCAGCGTGTCGACCAGAAACAGGCCCGCCGCGCCGAGCAATATCCCGAAGCTGATCAACGCACCGGCGCCCCACGGGGTAAAGCCCAAATCGTGGGCCGCGCCAAGGCCCGGCACGATCAATGAAAACGCCGTCGCCGCCAGCATGATGCCGGCGCCGAATCCCAGCAGGCCGTCGGACACCGCCACCGGCATGCCGCGGATCACCAGCACCGGCACGGCACCCAGCGCGGTGCCCAATGCGCAGATGGCGCCACCTTCCAGCGCTCGCAACATTCTCGGCTCAAGTGCAACCCATGAAAGTCCCTGCGCCACCAGCAGGCCGGTGCCAACGAGGACCAGAATCGAGCCCAATGCCAGCCGCAATAACCGCACGCTGCCGAGAGCCATTATGTCCGAACGCATAAATCGCCTTATCCGAGGTCTGGGAAATTTCAGCCGAGCGCCGCTGCGTAGCGCTTGGCAACCTCATCCCAGTTGACGACGTTGTAGAACGCGGCGATGTATTCCGGACGACGGTTCTGGTAGCGCAGGTAATAGGCATGCTCCCAGACGTCCAGCCCGAGGATCGGCGTGTTGCCATTCATGAGCGGGCTGTCCTGATTGCCGCTGCTTTCCACCACGAGTTTTTTGTCCGGGGTAACGCTCAGCCAGGCCCAGCCGCTGCCGAAGCGGGTCAGCGCTGCCTTGGTGAAGGCGTCCTTGAACGCGTCGAATCCGCCCACTTGCTCGTCGATCGCCGTCGCCAGCGCACCGCCTGGCACCCCGCCGCCCTGGGGGCTCATCACTTCCCAAAACAGCGAATGGTTGGCATGTCCGCCGCCCTGATTGATCACCGCCGGGCGCAGTTTTTCCGGAAGCTCGGCGACGCGGGCGACCAGCTTCTCGATCGGCCACTCGGCGTATTCCGTGCCGTCGACCGCCGCGTTGAGGTTGTTGATGTAGGTCTGGTGGTGCTTGCTGTAGTGGATTTCCATGGTCTGCGCGTCGATGTGCGGCTCGAGCGCATCGTAGGCGTAGGGCAAGGCGGGCAAGGTAAACGGCATGTCAGTGGACTCCAAACGAGAGGGTGCCGGCGCGGGCAACGTGGTGCTGAAGCGCCGTGCGGGAATGTTCGCCGTTGCTGTTGAGCAGGCGACGGGTGCGTGGGTACTCGCCGTATTGGCCGACGAAGCCCAAGAGTTCGCTGTAGGTTTTATTGCTGTGCCGCAGCGCCGCCTGTCGCAGGGCAGGCGTCATTTGTGGGTCCTGAATTACATTCAACAGGCGCTGATGGACGGCGCAGAGGTATTCGGCGCTCTCCTCCGGCTGACCCAGGCTCAGGTGCAGATCCGCCAGGTTGTGGTGCGAAATCACGAACGCCGCCACGGCCTCATCGGCGACGCTCCAACGGTCGAACAGCACTTGCGCCAGCGCGAGGGCTTGCAGGTACAGCTCGCGCGCATCGATCAGGTCGCCTCGGTTGAAGCGACTGTTACCGCTCAGGATGGTACGTTTCCATTGCTCCATGGCGCAGGTCCTCACGAGTGGCGCCGGCGGTCAGAAGCCGTCGGCAGGGCGTTTTGCGGATTCGATGGCGCGGGTTCCGTCAGCGAAATCGACGGCAGCAGTGCGCAGGTCGCCAGGCGCTGGGCGAAGGCCTGAACGCGTTCCAACTGTGCAGCGGAGAAAGCAAGCGCCTGCATGTCTCGCAGCGGACGCCATGCCTGGTCCAGGCACAGACAACGCCAATGCCAGGGCAGCGCGGTATCGCTGGCGGTGTCGATCAGCAGGCGAAAGGTGCTTTCACAAATGAGGGATTTGGGCGTGGCGGTAAAGCGCGCCAGGTAACGGCCTTCCGCAAGGTAGTGTTCGATGAGCCGCGGCTCGTCCGGATCCAGCGCGCAGCGAATCCGCAGACTCAACGCGCGCCAGTTTTCCAGGTACGGCGACTCGTGCAGAACAGTGCCCATGACCGAGGCCCACTTAACGAATGAGATTCATTATTAAATGAGTTTAAGAATCAAAACAACCCCGGCAGCGGATTGAGTTCACGCACGGAGCTTGAAAGCGCCCATAAAAAAGGCCCGCACCGAAATCGGGGCAGGCCTTTTGGGTGAAGCGGCGAAACAGGACGAACTCAGCTGCCCGCGACCATCATTTTCTCGATGAGCACAGAGCCGGTGCGGATGTTGCTGCGCAACTCCAGATCAGTGCCCACGGCGACGATCTGCTTGAACATGTCGCGCATGTTGCCGGCGATGGTCACTTCTTGAACCGGGAACTGGATCTCTCCGTTCTCGACCCAAAAACCTGCCGCGCCGCGAGAATAATCGCCGGTGACCATGTTCAGGCCGCTGCCCATTAGCTCGGTGACCAACAGCCCGCGTCCCATTCGGCGGATCAACGCGGCCTGGTCTTCAGTGCCGTGGCTGACGAACAGGTTATGCACCCCACCTGCGTTCGCGGTGCTCGGCAGGCCGAGTTTGCGGCCCGAATAGGTGCTGAGAATGTAGGAGACCAGATCACCGTTTTCGACGAACGGCTTGGCGTAAGTCGCCAGGCCATCGCCGTCGAACGCGGAGCTGCCCATGGCGCCGACCAGATGCGGACGCTCGTCGATGGTCATCCACTCGGGGAACAGACGTTGACCGATGGCGCCTTCAAGGAAAGACGACTTGCGGTACAGGTTGCCGCCGGAAATCGCGCCCATAAAACTGCCGAACAAACCGCCCGCCAATTCTGCAGAGAACAGCACCGGCACTTCGCAAGTCGGCACCGGCCGTGCGCCCAGTCGGCTCGCGGCGCGCTCGGCGGCTTTCTGGCCGATGAGTCTGGCGTCCATCAACAGCTCGCCACGGCGATTCACGTCATACCAGTAGTCGCGCTGCATCTGCCCTTCGCCCTCGGCGATCATCACGCAGCTCAGGCTGTGGCGGGTCGACGCGTAGCCGCCGATGAAACCGTGACTGTTGCCGTAGACGCGGCAGCCCTGATGCACGTTCAGCGTGGTGCCGTCGGCGTTCTTGATCCGGCTGTCGGCGTCGAAGGCCGCGGCTTCACAGATCAGCGCACGTTCGATGGCCTGTTCGGGGGTAATGTCCCACGGGTGATAGAGGTCGAAATCCGGCTGGTCTTTCGCCATCAGCGCAGCGTCGGCGAGCCCCGAGGCTTCGTCTTCCGACGTGTGTTTGGCGATGGCCAGGGCCGCGGCAACGGTTTCACGAATGGCGTCAGGGCCGCTCGCGGAGGTGCTGGCCGAACCCTTGCGGTGGCCCACGTACAAGGTGATGCCGAAACCCTGATCGCGGTTGAATTCGACTGTCTCGACTTCGCGCTGGCGAACCGTGGTGGACAGGCCCTGCTCCAGCGACACGGCGACTTCACACGCAGTCGCGCCCTGACGCTTGGCTTCAGCGACGATCTGCTCGACCTGCTGCTGCAATGCCGGCAAAGCCTGCGGGCCGACGCTTTCTGATGCACTCATGACGTTCTCCATCAAATTCTGATTTCAGCAGCCGGGCCGGACAACCGGGCCCTGACTGGTTATCATGGCGGCGTTTATTTGCGGACGGCCCCCATGGTTGATTCTTACGACGACTCCTTCGACGGAGAGAAAAGCAAAACCCAGGTCAAACGAGAGCTTCACGCTCTGGTGGAGCTGGGCGAACGCTTGACGACATTCAAGCCCGATGTGCTGGCCAAGCTGCCTCTGACCGACCCTCTGCGTCGGGCATTGGCCGATGCTTCCAAGCACACCGCGCACATTGCGCGCAAACGCCACATTCAATTCATCGGCAAGCTGATGCGCGATCAGGATCTGGATGAAATCCTGGTGCTGCTCGATCAGCTCGACGCTTCTACGCGCCAGTACAACGAGCGCTTCCACAATCTGGAACGCTGGCGTGATCGCCTGGTGACCGGTACCGACGACGTACTTGAGCAGTTCGTCAGTGAATACCCGGACGCCGACCGCCAGCAACTGCGCTCGCTGATCCGTCAGGCTCAGCATGAAGCCGCGCAGAACAAGGCCCCTACCGCGACCCGCAAAATCTTCAAATACATCCGCGAGCTGGACGAAAGCAAACGCGGACTGCGCTAGAACTGCTGCGCCGTTTGAATCACTCAACCGGCGCAAGCCCCTCGATTATCAAGCCCCGCCTGTGCCGCCAACGGTGATCGCATCGATCTTCAGCGTGGGCTGACCGACGCCGACTGGAACCGATTGACCGTCCTTGCCGCAGGTGCCCACGCCACTGTCCAGGGACAGATCGTTGCCGACCATCGACACGCGGCTCATGCATTCCGGGCCGTTACCAATCAGCGTTGCGCCTTTGACCGGTGCGGTGATTTTGCCGTCTTCGATCAGATAGGCCTCGCTGGTGGAGAACACGAACTTGCCGCTGGTGATATCGACCTGCCCGCCACCGAGGTTGGCGCAGTAGATCCCGCGCTTGACCGAGGCGATGATTTCCGCCGGATCGCTCTGGCCGCCGAGCATGTAGGTATTGGTCATGCGCGGCATCGGCAGGTGCGCGTAGGACTCGCGACGACCATTGCCCGTGCGCGCGACGCCCATCAGCCGTGCGTTGAGCTTGTCTTGCATGTAGCCCTTGAGCACGCCGTTTTCGATCAGCGTGGTGCACTCGGTCGGGGTGCCTTCGTCATCGACGGTGAGAGAACCGCGGCGATCGGCCAACGTGCCGTCATCGACGATGGTGCAGAGCTTGGACGCGACCATTTCGCCCATGCGACCGCTGTAGGCCGAGCTGCCCTTGCGGTTAAAGTCGCCCTCGAGGCCGTGGCCGACCGCTTCGTGCAGCAGCACGCCGGACCAGCCGGAACCCAACACCACCGGCAAGGTGCCCGCCGGCGCCGGAATGGCTTCGAGATTGACCAGCGCCTGACGCAGCGCTTCACGGGCATAGCCCATGGCGCGGTCGTCGCTGAGGAAATAACGGTAATCGGTGCGACCGCCGCCGCCATGGCCGCCGCGCTCGCGACGGCCGTTCTGCTCGACGATCACGCTGACGTTGAAACGCACCAGCGGACGGACGTCGGCGGCAAGACCGCCGTCAGTGGAGGCGACAAGAATGCGTTCCCAGACACCGGCCATGCTCACGGTGACTTGCTGAATGCGCGGGTCAAGCGCACGGGTAGCGGCATCGACACGCTTGAGCAATTCGACTTTCTCGGCGCGGGTCATGACTTCCAGCGGGTTGTCCGGCGCGTACAGCTGGGCGACATCCTGGGCGGTGAACGCCTGAACACGACCGTTCTGGCCAGCTCGGGAAATCGAGCGCGCGGCCCGAGCCGCCTGGGTCAAAGCTTCAGGGGTGATGGCGTTGCTGTAGGCGAAGCCGGTTTTCTCGCCTGACTGTGCGCGGACGCCGACGCCCTGGTCCAGGTTGAAACTGCCTTCCTTGACGATGCCGTCTTCCAGCGCCCAGGACTCGGAAATCTGCCCCTGAAAATACAGGTCGGCCGCATCAATGCCGGGGCCGGCCAGCTCGCCGAGCACCGATTGCAGGCTGTCGATGCTCAGGCCGCCTGGTGCCAGAAGGTGTTCGCTGACAGAGGACAAGTGGCTCATATTCACTCCGGGGTATTGGCAGGTCGCACGGCGGCCTGCGAAAAAAATCGCCGGTGATTCGATACCGGCATGCGCGCCCGTATGGACGCTTGTTCTACGCTGTCTCGTTCGGCCAGCATCACGGCTTCACCCTGTGCCTGCTCGGCCAGCACGCGGCCCCATGGATCTATGATCGCCGCGTGCCCAAATGTTTCTCTCGGCCCCGGATGAATGCCGCCTTGCGCCGCCAGTACATAGCACTGGGTTTCGATGGCCCGGGCGCGCAACAGAATCTCCCAGTGCGCCGCGCCGGTCACGGCGGTAAAGGCCGACGGCGCGGTGATCAATTCAGCTCCCGCCTCCCGCAGCGCGGTGTACAGCTCCGGGAAACGCAGGTCGTAACACACCGAAAGCCCCAGCCTGCCGACCGGCGTGTCAGCCACTACGACATTGTTGCCGTGGGCGTAATCGTCGGATTCCCGGTACTGCCCTCGGGCATCGGCAACATCGACGTCGAACAGGTGCAGCTTGTCGTAACGCGCGACTTGCTGGCCCTGATCGTCAATCAGCAGCGAACATGCCGTGACTTTGCCATCAGGCTGACCTTCAGGGGGCAGCGGCAATGTGCCGGCCACTATCCATAAGGTGAGGTCGCGAGCGGCAAGTTTCAACCATGGCAGGATCGGTCCTTCGCCAAGGGCCTCGGCGCGGCCGATGGCAGCCACATCACGACGGCCCATCGCGGCGAAGTTTTCCGGGAGCACAGCCAGTTTCGCACCTCACGCAGCGGCCTGTTCCAGCAATCGGCGCGCCTGGGCCAGATTGCCGAGCACGCCGCTCTGGCTGACCATCTGAATGACTGCGAAGGACATACGCGCTCCCTGATCGATAGAACTGCACTCTACTCCAAGCACCGATGATTGGGCTTGTTCGACACGCTGATTTCAGCCTACTGGAACCGCATTCACCCCGTAGGACTGGCTTTAGCCGGGAAGGCGCCGGAAGCCACACCACAAAACTGTCGGTGTTCAAACCGGCCTCTTCCCGGCTGAAGCCGGCCCCACTGACACCGGAGTACTTAGTGGGACCGGCTTTAGCCGGGAAGGCGTCGGGTGTCACACCACAGATTCATTTTCCGGGCGTTATACCTCACTGCGGTTTCTCGAACGGCTTGTCGAAGGTGATCTTCGGTTCTTTCCATGGCCCTTCGACCTTGTACTGGACGCTGGCGAATCGGGACACGCGGTCGCCCAGCAGCTTGTCGACCAGAAACAACGCGCCGCCAATCGCCGGTGCGCCGACGATCAATGCGGCGATCGGCAGGTTGTTGGTCACCGGCAGGGTCACCAGCAGCTTGGCGTCGACGCGGTCGCGGACCATGTCCAGCGTGCCGTCGAGCTCAAGATTAGTGGACGGCCCGGTCATGGTGATCGGATCGCGGGTGACGTACACCCCATCGCTCGCCACCAGCAGCCCTTTGACTTTGTCGTAGCTCAGCCCTTTGCCCAGCAGGTCGGAGAAGTCCAGGCGCAGACGCCGGCCAATCGAATTGAAGTTGAGCAAGCCGAACACACGCAACGCCTGCGCGCCACCCTCGACCTCAACGAACTGGCCATTCTTCAGCGTCGCATCCAGGCTGCCGGAATAACGCTTCAACCCCACCCACGCAGGCGAACCCGGCCAACGTCCGTCAGCGTTCAGCTCGAACTCCTGACTGGTGACGGTGGGCGCGAAGCCCCAGGCCTTGAGCACATCCGCGAGATTCTTGCCGCTCACTTGGCCTTTGAACCAACTGCCCGTCGTCCCCGGCGTGCCTTCCCAACCGCCATTGCCCAGCAGCGCAATACCTTTGAGGCCCAAATTCATGTCAGACATCTGGAGGCCGTTCGGCGTCGGACGGACCTTGAGCGACCACGCCCCCATCAATTGATCGCCCTGAAACAGCTGGGTGATCTTGATGTTCAGCGCGGGAATATTGCGCGGGTCCACGTCCGCCAACGGGTCCGGCGCGTTTTCAACGACTGCCGCGTTGGGGTCCGGTGCAGGCAAGCGTACATACAGCAGACTGATGTCGATCGGCGCGGTTTTGCTGTCCGGCAACGTCGCGGTGCCTTTCACCTTCGAGCTATCCAGCGACAGCGCCCATGCGGCACTGCTGCGCTGGAGCTGAACGCCCACTTGCTCCAGCGTTGTGCCCATCGCGGTCAGCTTGCCGATCTGCAAGTCCACGCTATTGAGCAACTGCTTGGCGCTGCCGCCCGGGTCGGTGCCAGCGTAACGCTCAGCCATGGCTTGCCAGGGCGCGATGTCTAACTCGGATAACGAGCCGCGAACACGCAGCCCCTTGCTGTCCGGCACGATCGCACCGCCTTCACCGAGGAACAGCTCGCCACGTCCGTCGCTGAATTTACCCGGCGGCGACGCGAACGCCAGATTGGCGATATTGCCGTAGCCGACGTCGATACGCCTTTCCGGGCCTTGCAGGTTCATGCGGAAATCGGTGTCGCGCGTCTCATCAACGGTTTTGCCGAAAGGAGCCGGCAGATCCACCGCCAGCCCTTTCAGGTCCGAGTTGATCTGCAGCTGGCTGGCGTTGCCGCTCAACGTCAGCTGCAGCTGATAGGGCAGATCCCCCGAAATCGGCAGCGGCTGCGTGACGCCCAGCCAGTCGGTCAGGCGTTTGCTGGCAATCTGGCTGCTGGCGGTGATGCGCGTCACCGGCGCCCCCGGTTTGCCTTCGGCGAAAATCTCGGCGTTCACCGGTTTGTCGAACGCAACGGCCTTGATGTTCTTGCCGCTCAGGCCTTTGGTGTAATCGAAGCGGAAGTCACCGCGCAGTTGCGTCAGCTCCAGCACCGGATCGGCGAGCTTGAGCCGCGCGCTGTCGGTACTGAAATCCATCACGACCTTGGGGTCCTGTCCCTTGACAAGCGGAATATCCAGATTGAGGTGCCCCTGCAACGGCCCTTCCGCCTGCCAGCCGGCGAAGGTCTGGGCGGTGCCGATTGGCGCTTCCTGGAGAATCTTCATGCCGTCCTGGAGGCTGCCTTTCAAGTCACTGTCCACCAGCAGATGGCTGGACTGGCCCGCAGGGACGTGTGGAATGTCCACCGCGACATTGCTGACCTGGGTGTTCAGCAGCTGACCCTTGTTGGCCCGAATGCGCACGCCGCTGTTCTCGACGAACACATCGCCGTCGACATTGTTCAGCTGCGGCCAGCCCGGTTGAAAGGCCAGGCTCGCGTTGCGCACCTTGAAGAACAGGCTGATGACCCGCGCCACGTCAGGCGCGTCCTTGTTGATCGAGCCCTGATACTGGAAGAAACCCTGATCGACGTTGCCGCCCAGAATCGCAGTGCGCAGCCATTGATCGAGGGCCGGGCTGAGCACGGCGGGCAGGTACTTGGAGGTGTAGCGACCGTCGCCGTCGACCAGCCCGACGCGCAGATCCATGTAGTCTTCCTGGCTGTGATCGAAGTGCAGGCGAATGAGGAAATCGCTGGCGATGTTGCCCTCCTCCCCTTGGACCTTGATGTACGGCGCAATCAGCGTGAAGCCCTGATCGTCCAGCGACCAGGTCAGCTTTGCATTGGCGTGACGGTACTTCCATTCGTTACGGAAGATCGGGTCCAGGTGCAGCATGAAATCGTCAGTGTCCAGGCGCAGTTCGCCCTGGCCCAGATCTCCGCTGATGGCCCCGCTGACGTTCCCCGCTGCCGGCGCGCCGTGGTAGGCGTCGAAACCGACCTTGTCCAGATTGGCGGCGAAGCTCAGCCGCTTGGGCGCTTCGGCTTGGGGCCGATAATCAAGCAGCACGTTGCGCAGCCCGCCGGTGACTTTCAGGCGGTCCACCGCCACCATGACCTGGTCGGGCAACGGCGCCAGTGAGTCGAGCAACGGCGTGATGGGCGTCAGATCAAGCCGGTCAGCCTGGACGTGCCACAGTTCTTCGGCGTCAGCCGTGGCGGCGGTCTGTTGCAAGTGAATGCGGCTTTCCCAACGCATACTGTTCAGGTCCATCGCCAGCGAGTCGAGGGTGGCGCTGAAGCCTTTTTCGTCGCGCTGAAACCAGGCGTTGAGGGCCAGGTTGTCGATGCTCGCGGGTTTGCGGTCGGCGTAGGCGCCTTTGAACTGCGGCGCATTCAGCCGCACCGCGGCACTTTGCAGATTGCCCTTGCCCCAGTTCAGCCACACCTCACCGCCGGCCTTGAGGTTCTGGATCTTCCAGTCGCGGGTGAGGCTCTTCGGCAGCCACTTCGACCAATCGCTTTGCGGGAGGCTCAGGTAGGCTTCGGCCGCACCGTCGCGCCACTCATGGGCGCGCACGGTGGAGCGAACGTTCAGCGACAGCGGCTGGCCGTCAGGCAGGTTCAGGCGGGCGTCGAGGCGCTGGTGCACGCTGCCGGTCTTCAGCGTCAGGCTTACATAGGTCAGCGTCAGGGGCGACTGATCGTAGGGCTGCAAGGTGATCTGGCTGTCGAACAACGACAGGTGCGAGACCATCTGCATCTGAGTGAAGATTGTCTCGGGATCGGTGACCTGATCCGGCTGTACGGGCAGGCCTTGCAGTGCCCAGTGGCCGTTCTGGTCTTCTTTCAGGCCGAACTGCAGCCCGTCCAGCTCAAGCCGTTCAAGGCGCACTTCACGGGTCCGCAGGCTGGCGAGCAGGTCAGGCATGGCCCGCACGTGATCCAGCCGAACGGCGTTGCCGCCCTCGCCGATCATTACGTCACGGGCGACGAAGATAGGGGCGAAGCCGCTCCAGCTGCCTTCCAGCCGACCGATGCTCACCGGCATGCCCAGCGCGGTCTGCGCCTTGGCTTCCACGTCGGCGCGGTATTCGGCCACCATCGGCACCAACTGACGCCCGACGCTCACGTACAGCGCGACCAGCACCACGAAAAGGGCACACAGACTCAGGCCCCACCGCGTCAGTACAGCCAGAAACCGGGTCAGACGCTCCATGTCGCTGCGCCTCCGCAAAAACGGCCTGCATATGGCATCCGGCCCAATCGTGCAGGTGCGGGTACGTCCAGGTTGTGCTCAATCGCCACGCGTTGTTCTCTTTGGACGGCATCCGTTCCGTCTGCCTCAAGGGCACTGTTTTCTGTCTTCAACTGCACCGCCACTCGGCAGCACGGCGCATCACGCACTCTCAGAGCAGCACGACGTCATATTGTTCCTGGGAGTACATGGTCTCGACCTGAAAACGAATGGTTCTGCCGATGAACACTTCCAGTTCGGCCACGTTGCCGGATTCTTCGTCAAGCAGCCGGTCGACCACCTTCTGATTGGCCAGCACGCGATAACCCACCGCCTGATAAGCGCGGGCTTCACGCAATATCTCGCGGAATATCTCGTAGCAGATGGTTTCCGGGGTCTTCAGCTTGCCACGGCCCTGGCAACTGCTGCACGGCTCGCACAGCACTTGCTCCAGACTTTCCCGGGTGCGCTTGCGCGTCATCTGCACCAGACCCAGTTCGGTGATGCCGATGATGTTGGTTTTCGCGTGATCGCGCTCAAGCTGTTTTTCGAGGGTCCGCAAGACTTGACGCTGATGCTCGGCGTCTTCCATGTCGATGAAATCGATGATGATGATGCCGCCGATATTGCGCAGCCGAAGCTGTCGGGCAATGGCAGTCGCCGCTTCAAGATTGGTCTTGAAGATGGTCTCTTCGAGGTTGCGATGGCCGACGAACGCACCGGTGTTGACGTCGATGGTGGTCATGGCTTCGGCAGGATCGATCACCAGATAGCCGCCGGACTTGAGCGGCACCTTGCGGTCCAGCGCCCGCTGAATTTCGTCCTCGACGCCATACAGGTCGAAGATCGGCCGCTCGCCAGGGTAGTGCTCAAGACGGTCGGCGATTTCCGGCATCAGCTCGGCAACGAACTGGGTGGTCTTCTGGAAGGTTTCGCGGGAATCGATGCGGATCTTCTCGGTGCGCGGGCTGACCAGGTCGCGCAAGGTGCGCAGCGCCAGGCCGAGGTCTTCGTAGATCACGCTGGCCGGGCTGATGGTTTTGATCTGCTCGCCAATCTGGTCCCAGAGCCTGCGCAGGTAGCGGATGTCCATCATGATCTCGTCGGCGCCTGCACCCTCGGCCGCCGTGCGCAGGATAAACCCGCCCTTCTCCTTGATCCCTTCCTTGGCGACGCAATCGCTGACCACTTGTTTCAGGCGCTCGCGCTCGGCTTCGTCTTCGATTTTCAGGGAAATGCCGACATGGGCCGTGCGTGGCATGTACACGAGGTAGCGCGACGGAATCGACAGTTGAGTCGTCAGCCGTGCGCCTTTGCTGCCGATCGGGTCTTTGGTGACCTGCACCACCAGACTCTGGCCGTCGTGGACCAGCGAGCTGATGGTCTCCACGGCCGGCCCTTCGCGCATGGAGATTTCCGAGGCGTGAATGAACGCCGCGCGGTCCAGACCGATGTCGATGAACGCCGCCTGCATCCCAGGCAGCACGCGCACGACCTTGCCCTTGTAGATATTGCCCACGATCCCGCGACGCTGGGTGCGTTCGACGTGCACCTCTTGCAACACCCCGTTCTCAACGACCGCCACGCGCGATTCCATCGGCGTGATGTTGATCAGAATCTCTTCACTCATGACTTGTCACCTTCCGGGCGTTGCCAACAGGGTATGCCGAAACGCTGGAGGATTTCTGCGGTTTCGCACAAGGGCAAACCGACCACGGCGGAATAACTGCCACTGAGGTTTTCCACGAACACCGCGCCCAGGCCTTGAATACCGTAGCCGCCGGCCTTGTCGCAGGGCTCGCCGCTGGCCCAGTAACGGCGGGCCTCGTCCTCCGGGATCGCCCGGAAACGGACACGGCTGGTGACGGTTCGCGTTTCGCAGCGCTCTTCATGGACCACGGCGATGGCGGTCAGGACTTCGTGTTCTCGGTTCGAGAGTGCGGCAAGCATCGCCAGCGCCTCGGCTTCGTCCGCCGGTTTGCCGAGGATGCGGCCGTCGAGGACCACGGCGGTGTCGGCGCCGAGGACGCAGGCGGTCGGGTAGGCAGGATCGTTGGCGAGCTGCAGCAGGCCGGCGTCCGCCTTGCCACGGGCCAGCCGCAGGACGTACGCAGCGGGGGTTTCGTTGGCCAGAGGGGTTTCGTCGATGTCGGCGCTGAGGGTCGTGAACGGCACGCCGATCTGGGTCAGCAGCTCACGACGGCGCGGGGAGCCGGAGGCAAGAAGAAGTTGAGGCATGGGACGTCTCCGTGTCGTTGATCACAAGCGTAGCCTTGGTGCAGACCGCTGACGTGATGGTGGTCACACCGGCGTCTTCCCGGCTGAAGCCGGTCCCACTAAAGCATCGCATTCATCCTGTGGGACCGGCTTTAGCCGGGAAAGCATCGGGTGTCACACCGCAGAACCGATGGCGCCCATACCGGCCTCTTCCCGGCTGAAGCCGGTCCTACTGAGACAGACCGCAGCCGGTCCCACTGAATGGTGTTGCTCAGTTGATCTTCAACCGCAAACGCAATCCGCGCAGGCCGTAGCTGACCCATGGCCAGAGCAATGCGCTGACCAACGCCGGCAGCACAAGCGCCAGGGTCGGTTGACGGTTACCGGTCAGGGCGCTGAGCCATAGCTGTACCAGCTGCGCGAGACCGAAAATCACCAGAATCACCAGGCACTGCTGCCACATAGGGAACATGCGCAGGCGCTGCTGCAACGACAGCACCAGAAAGGTAATCAGCGTGAGGATCAATGCGTTCTGCCCCAGTAACGTGCCGTACAGCACATCCTCGGCCAGCCCCAGCATCCACGCCGTGACCATGCCGATCTTGTGCGGCAACGCCAATGCCCAGAAGGCCAGCAGCAGCGCCAGCCACAAAGGGCGAAATATTTCCATGAACTGCGGCAGCGGCGAAACGCTGAGCAGCAGGCCGATGGCGAAGGTCAGCCAGACCACCCAGCCGTTTCGTGCGGGAGCGTGACGCGCCATTATTCTTCCCTCTCGCGTGGAGCGGCCGGGGTAGCAGCAGGTGTCGCCGGTCGGGTAGCGGCAGGCTTTGCCGCAGGTTTGGCGGCCGGCTTGCTGGTCGCGGGCTTGACAGGCGTTGTCGCCGCCGGTGCGGTAGTCGCCGGAGCAGGCGAGCTGTTGGCGTTGGCAGGCGTCGACGAAGAACTGTGCCCGGCCGGTTTCGGCACGGTGGCCGGAACCACCGCTTTGTTCGGCGTGGCGGCAGGCGCGGCACCCGGCACAGTAGCCGATGGCACTGCCGACGGATCAGCCGCCTGACGATCAAGGGATTCCTGCTGCTGGGCGGCGTCGGCAGCGCGCTCTTCAGGGGAACGGCCGTCGGAGAACACCAGCAACAGATAACGGCTGCGGTTCAGCGCGGCCGTCGGCACCGCCCGCACGATGGCAAAGGGCTGGCCGGAGTCGTGAATCACTTCCTTGACCGTCGCCACCGGGTAACCCGCCGGGAAACGCTGACCCAGGCCGGAACTCACCAGCAGATCGCCTTCCTTGATGTCAGCGGTGTCGGCCACATGGCGCAGCTCAAGGCGTTCCGGATTGCCGGTGCCACTGGCAATCGCGCGCAGGCCATTGCGGTTCACCTGCACCGGAATGCTGTGGGTGGTGTCGGTCAGCAGCAGCACGCGGGACGTGTACGGCATCAACTCGACCACCTGCCCCATCAGTCCGCGTGCGTCGAGCACCGGTTGACCGAGCACCACGCCATCGCGCTCACCCTTGTTGATGATGATGCGATGGGTGAACGGGTTGGGGTCCATGCCGATCAGCTCGGCGACTTCGACTTTCTCGTTGACCAGCGCCGACGAATTCAACAACTCGCGCAAGCGCACGTTCTGCTCGGTCAGGGCGGCCAGCTTTTGCAGGCGGCCTTGCAGCAGCAGGTTCTCGGTCTTGAGTTTTTCGTTTTCGGCGGCGAGTTCGGTGCGGCTGCCAAACTGGCTGGCGACGCCCTGATACAAACGCTCGGGCAGATCGGCAATCCAGTAAGACTGCATCAGCACCAAAGACATCTGACTGCGGACAGGCTTGAGCAAGGTGAAACGCGCGTCCACGACCATGATGGCCACAGACAGCACGACCAGCACCAGTAGACGGACGCCCAGGGACGGGCCCTTGGAGAAAAGCGGTTTAATGGGCCGCTCCTTCCAGAGATGCGTGCAGAGGTGCTTGAGTGTGGCTGTGCTTATTCATGCGACATGAAACCGGCCTGATGCGGGTTGATGGAAATGCAGGGCGTCAGACTTGCAACATCGCTGCGCGACGTCAACAGGCCGGACACGAACAGGCAGCACGGTGAGGTGCTGCCCGTTAAGCGCAACATGCTGCGTTCCGGCGACTTATTCGCTGGAGAGCAGGTCCATGGTGTGCTTGTCCATCATTTCCAGCGCACGACCACCGCCACGCGCGACGCAGGTCAGCGGGTCTTCGGCAACGATTACCGGCAGACCGGTTTCCTGGGCCAGCAGCTTGTCGAGGTCACGCAGCAACGCGCCACCACCGGTCAGCACCAGACCGCGCTCGGCGATGTCCGAAGCCAGCTCTGGCGGAGATTGCTCCAGCGCACTTTTCACGGCCTGAACGATGGTTGCGAGGGATTCCTGCAACGCCTCCAGCACTTCGTTGGAGTTCAGGGTGAAGGCACGTGGGACGCCTTCGGCCAGGTTGCGGCCGCGTACGTCGACTTCACGCACTTCGCCGCCCGGGTAGGCCGTGCCAATTTCCTGCTTGATGCGCTCGGCAGTGGATTCGCCGATCAGGCTGCCGTAGTTGCGACGCACGTAAGTGATGATCGCTTCGTCGAAACGGTCGCCACCGACACGGACGGATTCGGCATACACGACGCCGTTCAGGGAGATCAGCGCGATCTCAGTGGTACCGCCACCGATGTCGACGACCATCGAACCGCGGGCTTCTTCGACCGGCAGGCCGGCACCGATGGCCGCAGCCATCGGCTCTTCGATCAGGAATACTTCACGTGCACCGGCGCCCAGCGCGGATTCACGGATCGCACGACGCTCGACCTGGGTCGATTTGCATGGAACGCAGATCAGTACGCGAGGGCTTGGCTGCAGGAAGCTGTTCTCGTGAACCTTGTTGATGAAGTACTGAAGCATTTTTTCGCAGACGCTGAAGTCGGCGATGACGCCGTCTTTCATCGGGCGAATGGCGGCGATGTTGCCCGGGGTACGGCCCAGCATCCGCTTGGCTTCCATCCCGACAGCAACAACGCTCTTCTGATTTCCGTGGGTCCGAATGGCCACAACTGATGGCTCATTCAGCACAATGCCGCGCTCACGCACGTAAATAAGGGTGTTGGCAGTGCCCAGGTCGATGGAAAGATCGCTGGAAAACATGCCACGCAGTTTCTTGAACATGGGGAAAGGACCCTAGGCAACGCGTGGGTAAAAAAGTGCGGCAAACTCTAACAACGACAGGGATTTTGGGCAAGGAGCCAATATGTTAAATTGGCGGTTTTTCCGAGCACTACCCTGGTAGATCGCGGCCTTATGACCGTTTAAAGGGCGTAGTGTTCCGCAATCTGACGTACGGCCTGGCCCGTACGCATTCCACTGGAGAACCCCATGGCGCTTGATCGCTCCGACGTGGAAAAAATCGCTCATCTGGCCCGACTGGGCCTCAATGACGCCGATATCCCGCGTACTACTGAAGCACTGAACAGCATTCTCGGGCTGATTGACCAGATGCAGGCGGTCGATACCACCGGCATCGAGCCCCTCGCGCATCCCCTTGAAGCCTCGCAACGCCTGCGTGTAGACGCCGTGACCGAGGTCAATCATCGCGACGCCTATCAAGCCATCGCACCAGCGGTCCAAGACGGCCTTTATCTGGTTCCGAAAGTCCTCGACTAAGGGAATGTGCCTGCAATGCATCAAATGACTCTGGCAGAGATCGCTCGCGGACTCGCCGATAAAAAGTTTTCCTCCGAAGAACTGACCCGCACTCTGCTGGCGCGCATCGCCCAGCTGGATCCGCAGCTCAATAGCTTCATTACTGTCACCGAAGACCTGGCGATCACCCAGGCCCAGGCCGCCGACGCCCGTCGCGCGGCAGGGGAAACCGGCGCGCTGCTGGGCGCTCCCCTGGCGCACAAGGACCTCTTCTGCACCAAGGGCATTCGCACCAGCTGCGCGTCGAAGATGCTCGACAACTTCAAGGCGCCCTACGACGCCACCGTGGTTGCCAAGCTCGCCGCCGCCGGCACCGTGACCCTGGGCAAGACCAACATGGACGAATTCGCCATGGGGTCGGCCAACGAATCCAGCCATTACGGCGCGGTGAAAAACCCGTGGAACCTGGAGCACGTCCCGGGCGGCTCGTCCGGCGGTTCAGCTGCGGCGGTTGCCGCGCGTCTGCTGCCCGGCGCCACCGGCACCGACACCGGCGGTTCCATTCGCCAGCCTGCCGCACTGACCAACCTGACCGGCCTTAAGCCGACTTACGGTCGCGTGTCGCGCTGGGGCATGATCGCCTACGCTTCCAGCCTCGATCAGGCCGGCCCGATGGCGCGCACCGCTGAAGACTGCGCGTTGCTGTTGCAAGGCATGGCGGGTTTCGACGTCAATGACTCCACCAGCATCGACGAGCCCGTGCCGGATTACAGCGCCAGCCTGAATGCCTCGCTGCAAGGCCTGCGCATTGGCGTGCCGAAGGAATACTTCAGCGCAGGTCTCGACCCGCGCATCGCCGATCTGGTCATGGCCAGCGTCGAGGAGCTGAAAAAGCTCGGCGCCGTGGTCAAGGAAATCAGCCTGCCGAACCTGCAACACGCGATTCCGGCTTACTACGTGATCGCGCCGGCCGAGGCCTCTTCCAACCTGTCGCGTTTCGACGGCGTGCGCTTCGGCTATCGCTGCGAAGACCCGAAAGACCTCACCGATCTGTACAAGCGCTCCCGTGGCGAAGGCTTCGGCCCTGAAGTGCAGCGCCGGATCATGGTCGGCGCCTACGCGCTGTCGGCCGGTTACTACGACGCTTACTACTTGCAGGCGCAGAAGATCCGCCGCCTGATCAAGAACGACTTCATGAACGCATTCGCTGAAGTCGACGTGATCCTCGGCCCGACCACGCCGAACCCGGCCTGGAAAATCGGCGCCAAGAATGCCGACCCGATCGCCGAGTACCTGGAAGACTTCTACACCATTACCGCCAACCTCGCGGGCCTGCCGGGCCTGTCGATGCCTGCCGGTTTCGCCGACGGCCTGCCGGTGGGCGTGCAACTGCTGGCGCCGTATTTCCAGGAAGGCCGCTTGCTGAACGTTGCCCATCAATATCAGCAAGTCACCGATTGGCACACCCGCTCGCCGGCTGGCTTCTAAGGAGAAAACACATGCAATGGGAAGTCGTCATCGGGCTGGAGATTCACACCCAGCTCACCACCCAATCGAAGATTTTCTCCGGTAGCGCCACCACGTTCGGCTCCGAGCCCAACACTCAGGCCAGCCTCGTCGACCTGGGCATGCCCGGCACGTTGCCGGTGCTGAACCAGGAAGCCGTGCAAATGGCGGTCAAGTTTGGCCTGGCCATCGACGCCGAGATCGGCCAACACAACGTGTTCGCCCGCAAGAACTACTTCTACCCGGACCTGCCGAAGGGTTATCAGATCAGCCAGATGGAATTGCCGATCGTAGGCAAAGGCCACCTGGACATCACCCTGGAAGACGGCACCATCAAGCGCATCGGCGTGACCCGCGCCCACCTTGAAGAAGACGCCGGCAAGAGCCTGCACGAAGACTACAGCGGCATGACCGGCATCGACCTGAACCGCGCCGGTACGCCGTTGCTGGAGATCGTTTCGGAGCCGGACATGCGCTCGGCCAAAGAAGCCGTCGCCTACGTCAAGGCGATGCACGCGCTGGTTCGCTACCTGGGCATCTGCGACGGCAACATGGCCGAAGGCTCGCTGCGTTGCGACTGCAACGTGTCGATCCGCCCGAAAGGCCAGGTTGAGTACGGGACCCGATGCGAGATCAAGAACGTCAACTCGTTCCGCTTTATCGAGAAGGCGATCAACAGCGAGATCCAGCGCCAGATCGACCTGATCGAAGACGGCGGCAAGGTCATTCAGCAGACTCGCCTGTACGACCCGAACACCAATGAAACCCGCGCCATGCGCAGTAAAGAGGAAGCCAACGACTACCGTTACTTCCCCGATCCTGACCTGTTGCCGGTGATCATCGAAGACGCGTTCCTGGAGCAGACCCGTGCCACCCTGCCGGAACTGCCGCCGCAAAAACGCGAGCGCTTCCAGTCGCAGTTCGGCTTGTCGCTGTATGACGCCAGCGTCTTGGCGTCCAGCCGCGAACAGGCGGACTTCTTCGAGAAGGTGGTGAGCATTTCCGGTGACGCGAAGCTCGCGGCCAACTGGGTGATGGTTGAGTTGGGTTCGTTGCTGAACAAGCAAGGCGTCGAGATCGACGAGTCGCCGGTCAGCGCTGAACAGTTGGGCGGCATGCTGCTGCGCATCAAGGACAACACCATTTCCGGCAAGATCGCGAAGATGGTGTTTGAGGCCATGGCTAATGGTGAAGGCAGCGCCGACGAGATCATCGAGCAGCGCGGCCTGAAGCAGGTCACCGACAGCGGCGCCATCGAATCGATGCTGGACGACGTCCTGGCTGCCAACGCCGAGCAGGTCGAGCAATACCGTGCGGCGGATGAAGCCAAACGCGGCAAAATGTTCGGCTTCTTCGTCGGGCAAGCGATGAAGGCATCGAAAGGCAAGGCCAACCCGGGCCAGGTCAACGAGCTGCTGAAGCGCAAGCTCGAAGGCTGAGTGCATTCACCCCAGTGATCGTTCCTGCGCCGGGCGCGGGAACGATCATCGCTTTCTGTAGGGACTCTGCCCCATGCAGCGAATCCTCGGCGCCTGCGCCCTGCTCTCTCTGCTGGCCGGCTGCGCCAGTGACGGCATCATCGACCCGCACGGTTACGACGCCACCGGCGGCGCCTCTTATTACGGCTCGCAACATCACGGTCAGCGCACCGCCAGCGGTGAACGCTTCGACGCCAATTCCCTGACCGCCGCGCACCGGCAATTGCCGTTCGGCACGCGCGTGCAAGTCACCAATCTGGACAACGACCGCAAGGTCATCGTCCGTATCAACGACCGCG
Organism: Pseudomonas sp. Ps21-P2; assembly: GCF_039672565.1. Taxonomy (NCBI): domain Bacteria; kingdom Pseudomonadati; phylum Pseudomonadota; class Gammaproteobacteria; order Pseudomonadales; family Pseudomonadaceae; genus Pseudomonas; species Pseudomonas sp. Ps21-P2. Next base: position 110,178 of record NZ_JBDFPL010000004.1, on the reverse strand, counting down.
GCCCGCACACCCGGGGGCGGCTGATCGATGTGTCACGTGCAGCCGCCGCGCAATTGGGTATGCTGCGCAGCGGAACCGCCCAAGTGCGGGTACAAGCCCTCGACGACTGACTGGTGCCCTGAATTCTCGCCCTAACGAATCTGCCCTTGCCCACACTGATCGAGCTAGTCAGCGGCCTGCTGCTGATGATCATCGGTGCGCAACTGTCGGTGCGCGCTGCCGTGGCCCTTGCCGCCCTGCTCAAAACCCGCCCGCTGTTCCTCGGCCTGACCGTCGTCGCGCTGGGCAGCAGCGCCCCGCAACTGGCGGTCGGGCTGCAAGCGGCATTCACCGACAGCACCGACATTGCGGTCGGCAGCGTCATCGGCAGCAATATTTTCAACATATTGGTCACGCTGGGGCTGTCCGCCCTGATCATCCCGCTGCGCGTGGCCCGGCAACTGGTGCGCGTTGATCTGCCGCTGATGATCGCTGCCACTGCCCTGGTCGCGGCACTGGCGTGGAATGGCGAGCTGAGCGCGCTGGATGGCGTCGTGCTGTTGCTGGGCATGGCGGCGTATCTGTTCGTTGTGGTCCGTCAGTTCGCCCACGGCGCGCGGCATGTGCCGAGAACAGACCTTGAGCCGCGCCGGCGCATCTGGCCGTTGCTGGGTCGTCTGGCACTCATGGCCTGCGGCCTGGCGCTGCTGACGTTTGGCAGTCATCTGCTGGTCGGCGCGGCGGTCTCGGTGGCGCTGGATCTAGGACTGTCGGAGCGGGTGATCGGCCTGACCGTGATCGCCGTCGCAACCTCGCTGCCCGCGCTGATGACCTCGCTGGTCGCCGCATTGCGCGGCGAGCGGGATATCGCAGTGGGCAATATCATTGGCAGCAACCTGTTCAACCTGCTGGGCGTGCTCGGCATCACGGCGCTAATCTCCACCGGGCCGTTGTCGATCTCGCCCAATGCGCTGGATTTCGATTTGCCGGTGATGCTGGGCGTCGCGGCGCTGTGCGTGCCGCTGTTCTATTCGGGGTACCGAATCACCCGGCTGGAGGGGCTATTGATGCTTGGGCTTTACGCGGTGTACGGGCTGCACATCGTTTCGTTTACCACGGGCATGCCACTGGCCGAGCGGCTGGAACGACTGATGATCCATTACGCGCTGCCGGTGATTGCGCTGTGCATTGTGGTGGGGACGGTGCGGGCGTGGCGGCGTCAGCATTGATTGGCGACAGCCCGAATCAAGACTAAATCCACCCGCCCCACTGCAGAATGAAAATCCCGACGTTGGTCGTCACCGCCGCCGCCAGGGTGGTCATGACGATGATTGAGGCGGCCAGTTCATGGTTGCCGTTGGCCGCGCGGACCATGACGAAACTGGCGGACGCCGTCGGGGCACCGAAGTACAGAAACAGAATCCCCAGTTCCGCATGTCGGAAGCCCAGCAGCCACGCACCGAGCGTGCAGATCAGCGGCAGCCAGACCATCTTCATCAGGCTCGCGCTGATCGCCAGCGTGCCGCTCTCTCGCAACGACTTCAAAGACAGCGTGCCGCCGATGCACATCAGCGCCAGTGGCAGGGTCATCTGCGCCAGATAGCTGCCGGAGGTGTCGAGCCATTTGGGGAGCGGGATCTGGAAGTAGGCGAACGGCGCCGCGACGACAATGCTGATGATCAGCGGATTGGCCATGACGCTCTTGGTGATGCTCCACGGGTCGGACTTGATCACCGGGCTGTAGACCGCCAGCACGACGGTGGACAGGGTGTTGTAGAAGAGAATGACCAGCGCGGCGAGGATCGCACCGAGGGAAATGCCGTAATCGCCGTACATGCTCGCGGCCAGGGCAAGGCCGATGACGCCGTTGTTGCCGCGAAACGCCCCTTGGGTGTAAGTGCCACGCTCGGCGAACGGCACGCGGTAGATCGCCCATCCCCACGACAACGCGAAACCCGCCAGGGTGGCGACGATGAAGTAGATCAACACGCCCGGCTGAAACGCCGCGTGCAGGTCAGCGTGAATGATCCCAAGAAACAGCAGCGCCGGCATGGTGCAGTTGAACACCAGCGACGAAGCGGTGTGGATGAAGCTGTCGTTGATCCAGCCCACGCGCTTGAGCAACACGCCGAGGAACAGCATCGCGAACACCGGCGCGGTGATGTTCAGGGTTTCCAGAAAGATTGCCAGCATGCACGCCAAACCCTGAGCCGTCGTTAGGTGGCTAATGATAGGCCAGCGGCGCGGGAAGTGTTACGGCAATTACGCAGTGGTCGTACAACCCAAGGGCTGCGTCAGGCGATGGGCGCAGGCTGCAGCTTCTTCTCGAACACTGAAACCCCGTCCAGATCCCGCAGCGTTACGGTCATCTCCCCTCTCTGACCGTCGATGTTCACCTCACCAAAAAACTGGAAGCCGGCGAAGGGTGAAGTGTTCTGCGCCGGGGGAGCTTTCTGGAACACCAGTTCAGGGCCGAAGGTTTTGTCCAACGTATTGGGCCCGAAGCTGCCGGCATTCAGCGGGCCGGCAACAAACTCCCAGAACGGATCAAAATCCTGAAACACCGCCTGATCCGGATGGTAGTGGTGAGCCGCGCAGTAATGCACATCGGCGGTCAGCCAGACGGTGTCGCGCACCTTCTGCTGCCGCAGGAAGCCCAGCAATTCGGCGACTTCCAGCTCGCGGCCTTTCGGCGCGCCGTTGTCGGTGTTGGCGATCGCTTCCCAGCGCATCACGCCAGGGCTGATCTCGCCGTCGGGCACACCGAGGCCGATGGGCATGTCGGCGGCGATGACTTTCCACTGAGCGCCGGAAGCTTGAAGTTCGCGTTTGAGCCAGTCCAGTTGCTGGCGGCCGAGGAATGCGGTGGTCGGCCCCGGTTTGTCGGCGAGATTGGCGTCGTTGCCGTCGCGGTAGCTGCGCATGTCGAGCACGAACACGTCGAGCATCGGACCGTAAGCGATTTTGCGATAGGCCCGCCCGCCGTTGTCGGCGCTCTGTAGGCGCATAGGGGAGTATTCGAGGAACGCCTGACGCCCGCGCGCCGCCAACAGTTGGACGTCTTTGACCTTGTAGCGATCGTCGAGCTGTTTGCTCGGCGACCAGTTGTTAGTCACTTCGTGGTCGTCCCACTGCCAGATCTGCGGGACCTCGGCGTTGAAGCGCCGCAGGTTTTCGTCCATCAGGTTGTAGCGGTAGGCGCCGCGGTATTCGTCGAGGGTTTCCGCGACCTTGCTTTTTTCTTCGGTGGTGATGTTGCGCCAGACGCGCCCGCCTTCGGTGACCACTTCAGCGGGCACCGGGCCGTCGGCGTAGATGGTGTCGCCGCTGTGGATGAAGAAGTCCGGCAAGCGCAGGCGCATGGCTTCGTAGATGCGCATGCCACCGATTTCGGGGTTGATGCCGAAGCCCTGGCCGACGGTGTCGCCGCTCCAGACGAAACGGATGTTGCGGCGATTGACCGGCACGCTGCGCAAGTGACCGAACCAGGGTTCGCTGGCGACGCCGGTTTGCGCGTCTTCGAAGAACACGCGATAGAAGATGGCTTGATCGGCCGGCAGGCCGGTCAGCTCGACGCGCGCGGTGAAGTCGGTGCGCTGGTCGGCGAGCAGCGAGACCGTGCGGCGCGGGTTGCTGAACATGCTGCGGGTGTCCCATTCGACCACCATGCGCGCCGGCCGGTCGCTGCGACTCCAGACCACCGCGCGATCGCCGAGCACGTCGCCGGACTGCACGCCGTCGGTCATCTTCGGACGGTCCTTGACCGAAGCGATGACCGCCGGCGCAAGCCCCGGCAACAACAAGCCGGCGCCAGCGGCCTGGATGATACGGCGGCGAGTCAGGTCGAACCGGGACATGTTTATCCTCCTCAAGCGAATGCCAAAAGAAGGACGCTAGCAGCGGATTGTTTGCGGGAGATGACAGGGCAGCGAACAAGCCAAGTGTTGTCTGTGTCTGGCACAAGATCCAGTGCCGAGCCCGGTCCCTGTAGGAGTGAGCTTGCTCGCGATGAGGCCGAACATCCGACACATCTCCGCGGCCGGACCGCGCACTTGTAGGACTGGCTTTAGCCGGGAAGGCGTCAGCATTCACACCAAACATCTGATGGCGAACACACCGGCCTCTTCCCGGCTAAAGCCGATCCCACTGACCGCATGCACTTTGTGGACTGGCTTTAGCCGGGAAGGCGTCGGTATTCACACCGCAATTTTGATGGTGTGCCGACGGGCCTATTCCCGGCTGAAGCCGGCCCTACAAAAGCATCGTGTGCATCCAACAGGACCGGCTGGAACCACAATTTGTAGAACCGGCTTTAGCCGGGAAGTGACCGGTGCGGTAGCGGTCAGGCGCCGGCGGGCACCGCGTCCAGCTCCGCCGTTTCCGGTCGTTTCAGCAGCGCGTACAGCACGCCCGTCACGACACTGCCTGCCACGATCGCCAGCAGATACAGCAGCGCATGGTTGATCGCATTCGGGATCAGCAGTACGAACAATCCACCGTGGGGCGCCATCAGTTTGCAGCCGAAGAACATCGACAGCGCACCGGTCAGCGCGCCTCCCACAATGCTCGCCGGAATCACCCGCAGCGGGTCTTTCGCCGCAAACGGAATCGCGCCTTCGGAGATAAAGCACAGCCCCAACACAAAGGCGGCCTTCCCCGCCTCACGCTCGCTCTGGGCAAACTTGCGCCGGGCAATCAATGCCGCGATGCCCATACCAATCGGCGGCACCATGCCGGCCGCCATCGTGGCCGCCATTGGCGCGCCACTGCTCGAGGCCAGCAAGCCAACGGAAAACGCATACGACGCCTTGTTGATCGGCCCACCCAGATCCACACACATCATCGCGCCCAGCAGCACGCCGAGCAGCACGGCGTTGGCCGTGCCCATGGTGTCGAGGAAGTGGGTCAGCCCTTCAAGCATGCCGGCAACCGGCTTGCCTACCACGTAGATCATCACCAGCCCGGTGAACAGGCTCGCCAACAGCGGAATGATCAGAATCGGCTTCAGCGCTTCGACACTCGCCGGCAGTTTCGCGTAGCGATTCACCGCCCAGGCGCTGTAGCCCGCAAGAAACCCGGCGATGATCCCGCCAATGAAGCCAGCGCCCAAGGTGCTCGCCAGCAGCCCACCGATCATCCCCGGCGCAAGGCCCGGACGGTCGGCAATGGAGTAAGCGATGTAACCGGCCAGCAATGGCACCATCAACTGGAACGCCGCGCCCGCGCCAATCTGCTTCAAGGCTGCCGCCAGCGTGCCCGGCTCTTCCGCCGCGTGAATGCCAAACACGAATGACAGCGCAATCAGCAGACCGCCCGCCACCACCATCGGCAGCATGAACGACACACCGGTCAGCAGGTGCTTGTAAACGCCTGTCTTTTCTTTTTTCGACGACGCCTTCGACGCCGAAGCCGTGGATTCGACTTCCGCCTCCGCCAACGCTTTTTTCAGCGTCGCTTCGGCTTGCTTGAGGGCGACACCGGTGCCGCAACGATAAATGCGCTTGCCAGCGAAACGCTCGGTGGCGACTTCAATATCACACGCCAGCAGCACCACATCGGCGTCAGCAATAGCCTGGGCGCTAAGCGGATTACGCGCACCGACCGAGCCCTGGGTTTCCACCTGCAGGTCATAACCGAGTTTTTTCGCCGCCTGCTGAATCGCCTCGGCCGCCATAAAGGTGTGGGCGACGCCGGTCGGGCACGCCGTTACCGCCACCAGACGCGGCTGCGCGCTGGACGTAGCAGACGGGGCGGAAGTCGCGGTGTGCTCGGTCGCCAGCGCCGCTGCTGAACGCAGAAAGCCATCGGCGTCCTGCAACGCTTGCGCGGGCGTGGCCTGATACAGGCGCTTGCCGGAGAAACGCGCCAGGTCCAGCGCGCCGGTGTTGACCACCAGCACCCAGTCGGCCGCTTCGATGTCGCCCGGCGACAGTTGCTTCTCCGGATGGCGGGGATCGTGGATCTCGACGCTGGTGCTCCAACCCTGGCGCTGGGCCGCCGCATCCAGCAGACGGGCACTGAGGACGCTGCTGATTTTGCCGTTCGGACAGGCCGTAACGATGGCTAACTTCATCACACTTCCTCTCTTGTTATGCCGTCAGGACGCGGACGTTGACGCCGCTTTCCAGACGTTTCAATTGCGCCGGATCATTGATGCCGAAGCCGATCTGAGTGACGGCCATGGCCGCAATGGCCGTGGCGGTGCGCAGGGTTTGCTCGGGTTTATGCCCGCAGAGCAAACCGTGAACCATCCCGGCCAGCAGCGAATCACCCGCGCCGACGGTGCTGGCGACCGTGACTTTGGGCGGCAGCGCCTGCAGCGCCACGTCGGCACTGAACCAGTGAACGCCTTCCGAGCCCTGGGAAATCACCACGTGCTCGATGCCGCGCTGGCGCAGGTCCGCCGCCGCTTGCGCTTGAGCGTCAATGGAAATGATCGGCGCATCGAGGGCGTCGGCCAATTCTTCGGTGTTGGGTTTGATCATCCACGGCGACGCTTCGAGCCCGGCGCGCAAGGCTTCACCACTCGTGTCCAGCGCCACTTTCAGGCCCATCGCGTTGAGGCGCAGCAACAGCGTTTTCAGCCACTGCGCGCTCACGCCACGGGGCAGACTGCCGGCCACGACCACCGCATCAAAACCCGACGCGATCTGCTCAACCCGAGCGGCCAGCGCCTGTTGCGCCTGGGCGCTGACTTCGGGGCCTGGGCCGTTGAGGTCGGTAATTCGCCCGCTGCTTTCGGCCAATTTGATGTTGCTGCGCGTCTCACCCGGCACCCGCACGAACTCATCGACGAAGCCGCGCTTGGCGAACAGGGTTTCAAACGGCTGCTGGTTATCCACGCCGAGGAAGCCGGCAACGGTCAGCTCGTGGCCCAAGTCAGCCAGCACCTGAGCGACGTTGATGCCCTTACCCGCCGCGTGGCTGAGCATGGCGTCGCTGCGGTTGACCTGGCCGATCTGCAAGGGGCCCAACTGCACGGTCAGGTCCAGCGCCGGGTTCATGGTCAATGTCAGTATTTTCGCCATTACAGCCCCTCCACCAAGGCTCGCACGTCTGCCGCGCTGCCAACGGCCAGGGCCGCCTGCGCAAGTTTTCGGGCTTCGATCAGATTCAATTCACGGACGCAGGCTTTGACTTCGCCGATGCTCCGCGCCGAGACGCTCAATTCATCCACACCCAGGCCGACCAGCACCGGCACGGCCAGCGGGTCGGCGGCCAGTTCGCCGCAGACGCCCACCCACTTGCCATGGGCATGCGCCGCACGCACGGTGATGTCGATCAGTTGCAACACCGCCGGGTGCAGGCCATCGGCCTGGGCGGACAGGGTCGGGTGACCGCGGTCGATCGCCATCGTGTACTGGGTCAGGTCGTTGGTGCCGACGCTGAAGAAGTCCACTTCCTTGGCCAGCACCGGCGCCAGCAGCGCCGCCGACGGTACTTCGATCATGATGCCCAGTTGCAGGTCGGCCACCGGGATCTCCAGACGCAGGCGCTCGGTCATGTCCCGGGCCTGACGCCATTCTTCAACGGTGCCCACCATCGGGAACATGATGCGCAGCGGGCGATTGTCCGACGCACGCAGCAACGCGCGCAGCTGGCTTTCCATGATGTCCGGGCGCTGCAAGGTCAGGCGAATGCCGCGCACGCCGAGAAACGGGTTTTCTTCTTTATCGATCGGCCAATACGGCAGCGGCTTGTCGCCGCCGACGTCCAGGGTGCGAACCACCAGCGGGCGACCGTCGAGGTCTTTGAGCACGCGACGGTATTCGGCTTCCTGGGTCGCTTCATCGGGCGCAGAGCTGTGGGCCATGAAAAGCAATTCGGTGCGCAGCAGGCCAATCCCTTCGGCGCCCTGCTCCACCGCGGCCGGCGTACCGGCGCTGTCACCGATGTTGGCGAACACCTCAACGGCGTGGCCGTCCTGGGTGATCGCAGGCTCCATGCGCAGCGCAGCCGCAGCCTTGAGGCGTTGCTCGCGGGTGTCGCGGTCCTGCAAGGCGCGCTGCAGGGTTGCTTCGCCTGGCGCGACGTCGAGACGCCCGCGCTGGCCGTCGATCAACAACTGCGTGCCGGATTTGATCAGCAACACGGCATCGCCGGCACCGACCAGCGCCGGGATTCCCAACGCCCGGGCAACGATGGCGCTGTGGGCCGTGGCGCCGCCGCGCGCGGTGAGAATCCCGGCGACGCGCGCAGGGTCCAGACGTGCGACGTCGGACGGCCCGACTTCGTCCATCACCAGAATGTACGGTTCTTCAGGCTCAACCAGATCCTCGACGCCGCAGATCTGCGCCAGCACGCGGCGACCGACATCCCGCAAGTCAGCGGCACGTTCGGCCAGCAGCGCGTCTTTGAGCTGTTCCTGCTGACGGGCGGCGGCCTCGATCACGTTCATCCACGCCGCTGCCGCGCTCTCGCCTTGCTTCAAGCGCTGGGCCACTTCGTCGACCAGTTCGGGGTCGGCAAGCATTTCCTGGTGGGTGACGAAAATCTCGCGAATGGCTTTCGCCGTGCTGCGCTCGATCAACTGCTCGATGTCGATGCGCACCTGCGCCAGCGCACTGTGCAGGCGTTCGTGTTCGACGCTTTGCGACTCGCCCTGCATCGGGTAATCGATCACCGGCAGAACCTGCACGTGGGCCGGGCCGAAAGCGATGCCGGGCGCCGCAGGAACGGCCTGAATCTGAGCGCCAGCAACGGGCGCGCTGAGGGTTTTCTCAACGATCGCCGGAGCTGGCGCGGATTCGCTGTGGGTCGGCAACGGCTCGATTTCTTCGCCCAGGCCTTCGAGCACCGCAGCGATCAACGCAGGCAAGGCATCGGCGGCAATGGTCGGCTCGGCAATGAACTCAAGGGACTGACCGCGCTGCACGCCGAGGCTCAGCAGCTTGCTCAGGCTCTTGGCGGACACAGGATTCTCGGTGCCGTCGACAATGCGCACGCGGATGTCGCCGTCGAAGCCTTTGGCCAACTGCGCGAGGATTTTCGCCGGCCGCGCGTGCAGGCCGTGGGCATTGGCCAGGGTTACGCGCTCGCTCGGCCAGTCTGGCGGCACTTCGCCGCCCAATGCCTGAAGCACGGCGCGGCTGCTGGTGGCCTTGCCCAGTTCGTGGCCGCGGCCTTCGATCAGCAACGAGCACAGGCGTTCAAGCAACGCCTGGTGTGATTCGCCCAGACTGGCGAGGCAGAACAGGCCGGTCAGCGACTGGCCCAGATGACGCATGGGTTTGTCCGGAGTGACGAAGGCCAGTCCGGGCTTGTTGACCATCTGCTCGCTGTGCAGCCACCACAGGCCTTCGCCCAACGGCAGCGGCTCGACCTGCTGCAGGACCGCCGCGAAGCCGTTGTTCACGCACTCGGCCTTGCGCAGCAGACGCGCGCCGCGCCAGACCAGTTCTTCGAAATCATCGACCATGACGCCCAGGCTGATCATCTGCGCATCGAGGGCCAGTTCTTGTGGCGCGCCCTGCAGCAGTTTGAGCAGCGACTCGGGGTCCTTCGCCTGACGCAGCGCTTCGCCCAAGTCGTTCTCACCGAGGGCGCGGGTCAGCAGTTGGAGCAAGCGCAAATGCTCATCGGACTTGGCGGCGATGCCGATGGCCAGATAAACCATCTGCCCGTCGCCCCAGTCCACGCCTTCGGGGAATTGCATCAGGCGCACGCCGGTGGCAAACACCTGGTCGCGGGTCTGTGGCGTGCCGTGGGGAATGGCGATGCCCTGCCCCAGAAAGGTCGAGCCCTGTTGCTCGCGCGCCTGCAAGCCTGCAAGGTAGCCGGCAGCCACCAGGCCATCGGCGACGAGCAAGTCAGCCAGCAGTTGCAACGCGGCGGGCTTGTCCACCGCCGACTGGTCCATGGAAATTTGCTCTATGGTCAGCTCGAGCATTGCGTTCTCCTGTGCTGCGCGGGGTCGCGCCAGATTCTTGTTGTAGGACCGGTCGTAGACACCGATGACTTACGGTTTGCGAGTATTGAATGCGGCATTCAGAGGTGCGATTGGGCAAAAAGTGCCATAAACAGGCCTGCTGAATCGTTTAATCTGAAGTGTCGCGCACGTTACTTGATAATCCCGGCGGTTTGAAGCTCATCCGGTCGAATCGTGTAGGAAACATCCCGAGCGGGCTACATGCTTCCTACAAGACGACGGTCTGCTGTCATGATGGCTGTTAATCGGTGAAAATCCCTGCCACGGTAGTTCAGCTCTCACTTCTGCTTCCCATCACGAAAGGATGCCCGGCTTGAAACTCAGTGATATTGCGCGTCTGGCCGGTGTTTCTGTGACCACGGCCAGCTACGTGATCAACGGAAAGGCCGAACAGCAACGCATCAGCAGTGCGACGGTCGAGCGTGTGCGCGCGGTGGTCGACGCCCACGGTTTCCGGCCTAACCCGCAAGCGGCCGGGCTGCGCAGCCGGCATACCCGGACCCTCGGCTTCATCCTGCCCGACCTGGAAAACCCCAGTTACGCGCGCATCGCCAAGCAACTGGAACAGGGCGCCCGCGCGCGCGGCTACCAGCTGCTGATCGCCAGTTCTGACGACGATCCCATCAGCGAGTTGCAGTTGTTGCAGCTGTTTCGCGCGCGACGCTGCGATGCGCTGTTCGTCGCCAGTTGCCTGCCGGCCAGCGATGACAGCTACCGGGCGCTGCAGCAGCAAGGGACGCCGGTCATCGCCATCGACCGGGAGATGGACCCCGCGTACTTCTGCTCGGTGGTCAGCGACGACCACGATGCCAGCCAGCAGCTGACCCGCAGCCTGCTGGAGATCAAACCCCGGCACATCGCCCTGATCGGCGCGCAGCCCGAACTGAGCGTCAGTAAGGCGCGCGCCAGCGGCTTTGAAGACGCGCTGGAGGGTTTCGAAGGCTCGGTGATCATCGAACACGGCGACGCGTTCAGCCGTGATTGCGGCCTGCGACTGGCCAGCGACATGTTTGATCGCCTGGGGTATTTCCCCGACGCGCTGATCACCACGTCCTACGTCCTGCTGCAAGGGGTGTTCGACCTGCTGCACCAGCGCCGCCTGAATCCGGACCAACTTCACCTGGGCACGTTCGGTGACACGCAGTTGCTGGATTTCCTGCCGTTGCCAGTCAATGCCATGGCTCAGCAGCACCCTTTGATCGCCGAGAAAGCCCTCGCGCTGGCGTTGTCGGCCATTGAGCAGGATCAGTACGAACCGGGCGTGCATGCCATCGTGCGGACATTCAAACAGCGGATTCACGAGGCGTAAGCAACGTGCGACTGATCGACACCCACACGCACCTGGATTTCGACGATTTCGACGCCGACCGCGACGACGTCCTCGCCAACAGCCGGCAGCTTGGGGTGGAGCGCATCGTGGTGTTGGGCGTCTATCAGCGCAATCTGCAGCGAGTGTGGGATCTGGCGCTCAGCGAACCTTCGGTGTACGCCGCGCTGGGCTTGCACCCGGTGTTCCTGGAAGAGCATCAGCCCGAGCATGTGCAGCAATTGCGCGACTGGCTGACCCGTCTGGCCGGGCATCCCAAGCTGTGCGCCGTGGGCGAGATCGGTCTGGATTACTACATCGAATCCCTGGACCGCCCGCCACAACAGACCTTGCTCGACCAGCAGTTGCAGCTGGCCGCCGACTTCAACCTCCCTCCCCTGCTCCACGTGCGCCGCAGCCATGCCGACACCATCGCAGCGCTCAAGCGTTTCAAACTCAAGCGCCGCGGCATCGTTCACGCTTTCGCCGGCAGCCGCGAGGAAGCCCGCGAATACATCAAGCTGGGTTACAAGCTGGGGCTGGGCGGTGCAGCGACCTGGCCGCAGGCCTTGCGCATGCACCGGGTGATCGCCGAGTTGCCGCTCGAAAGCATTGTGCTGGAAACCGATTCCCCGGACATGGCGCCTGCGATGTTTCCGGGCATGCGCAACAGCCCCGAGCACCTTCCCGATATATGCGCGGCCATCGCCGAACTGATGAAAATCCCTGCGAACAAACTGGCCGCAGCGAGCACCGCCAACGCGTGTGAAGTGTTCGGCTGGGACTGAAACCTGTCGCCGATTTCATGTTGCGATAAGAAATTTCAAAGACTTAGCGTGGTCCCTTGGGTATCTCTCTTGGTTAACTAAGGAAACCCGTTAATGAAATTCTCGAAGTTCGCGCAGGCCTTGTCGCAGTGGTCCGGCAGCCCACGAACCTTCCTCGTGGCGATTGCGCTGATCTGTGTGTGGGCCGTGACCGGGCCATTCTTCCACTACAACGACACTTGGCAGCTGATCATCAACACGTCCACCACCATCATTACCTTCCTGATGGTTTTTCTGATTCAGAACACCCAGAACCGCGACACCGATGAGATGCATATCAAGATCGACGAACTGCTGCGCGTGACGAAAGAGGCGCAGAACGCCGTGCTGAGTCTGGATAATCTTGATCAGAAGGAATTGCACGCGCTGCGCAAGAAATACAAGGCGATGGGCGAAGGCGTGGAGTTTGATCACACCGAGGCGTTTCCGGAACCGGAGCCTGAGGCGGGTGAAGAGAAAGCGGGGTTGGTGACTAGCCGCTGATGCCTTTGACTCTTCAGCGGCAGAAGTGACGTACTCGCGAGCAAGCTCGCTCCCACAGGGCGCTGAGTACGACGCAGAAACCTGTGGCGACACGACCACTCCCACATGAACCATGCACCAGCCGGACTACTAAACCCGGCTGGTAGAGGGCTGAATTCCGGCTTATGTGATCGGCGCCGGGTTGAACAGGGTGATGTCGTTGTGCAGACGATACTTCTCGGTCCAGGTCGTCTTCTTTCCGCTGGCGACGTCGAGGTAGAAGTGAAAAAGCTCCCATCCCAGGTCCTCGATGCTGGCGCGCCCGGTTGCAATGCGCCCGGCATCAACATCGATCAGATCGGGCCAGCGCTGTGCCAGCTCGGTGCGGGTCGACACTTTCACCACCGGTGACATCGCCAGACCATACGGCGTGCCGCGCCCGGTAGTGAACACGTGCAGGTTCATCCCTGCTGCCAGCTGCAGCGTCCCGCAAACAAAATCGCTTGCCGGCGTCGCGCAGAAGATCAGGCCTTTACGCGTCACCCGTTCGCCAGGGCCGAGCACCCCGTTGATCGCGCTGCTGCCGGACTTGACGATCGACCCGAGGGACTTCTCGACGATGTTCGACAGCCCGCCCTTCTTGTTCCCCGGCGTGGTGTTGGCGCTGCGGTCCGCTTCGCCCTTGGCCAGATAACGGTCGTACCAGTCCATTTCGCGAACCAGGCCCTCAGCGACTTCCATGTTTTCCGCGCGGGAGGTCAGCAGGTAGATCGCGTCACGCACTTCGGTCACTTCCGAAAACATCACGGTAGCGCCCGCGCGCAGCAGCAGGTCCGAGGCATAACCCAGTGCCGGGTTGGCGGTGATGCCGGAAAACGCATCACTGCCGCCGCACTGCATGCCCAGAATCAATTCCGACGCCGGCACGGTTTCGCGGCGACGCTGGTCGAGCTTCTTCAAGCGCGTCTCGGCCAATTCCATGATCTGCTCGATCATTTCGTTGAAGCCGTGCTTGGAATCCTGCAGGCGATACAGCCAAGGCTCGCTCAGATCGACCGAGGCGTCGTCGCTGTGCATGACCTGATCGGCCTGCAATTTTTCGCAGCCCAGGCTGATCACCAGCGCCTCGCCCCCCAGGTTCGGGTTGCGAGCCAGATTGCGCACGGTGCGAATCGGGATGTACGCGTCCTTGGCGGTGATGGCGACGCCGCAGCCGTAGCTGTGGGTCAGCGCCACCACGTCATCGACGTTCGGGTACTTGGGCAGCAGTTCTTCGCGGATGCGCTTGACGGCGAAATCCAGAACCCCCGTCACGCACTGAACGGTCGTGGTAATCCCCAGGATATTGCGCGTGCCGACCGTGCCGTCGGCGTTGCGATAACCCTCGAAGGTGAAGCCTTCCAGCGGTTCGCCCCTGACCGGCACCGCGTCAGACATCGGCAGACTGTCCAGCGCCGGCGCCGACGGCATGCGCAGCTGATCTTCCTTGACCCAACTGCCCTTCGGGATCGGCTGCAGCGCATAGCCGATGGTGTGGCCGTAACGAATGATCGGCTCCCCTTCGGCGATGTCCACGGTGTTCACCTTGTGGCTCTGCGGCACATTGTCGACGGTCACCAGACCGTTATCGAATTCAGTCCCCGCCGGAACGCCCTGGTCATTGACCACGACGACGACGTTATCAAGCGCATGCAAGCGAATGTAACGCGGCGAGTCGGCATGTTGGATCAAGTTCATCACGGTTTTTCCTCAGAGTTTCGCTTGAGAAAGCTCGGCTTCACTGGCCGGCAAGGCACCCTTCGTTGGGGTTTCCTTGAGTTCTACGCGTTTGATTTCACCGACGATGAAGATGTAGCTGATCACCGCCACCAGCGCGTTGGCGCCGACGAACACCAGGGCCCATTTAAACGAACCGGTGGTGCTGATGATGTAGCCGATGACGATCGGCGTGGTGATGGAAGCGATGTTACCGAACATGTTGAACAGACCGCCGCTCAAACCGGCGATTTGTTTCGGCGATGCGTCGGACATGACCGCCCAGCCCAATGCGCCCACGCCCTTGCCGAAGAAGGCCAGGGCCATGAAGCCCACGACGACCCATTCGATGTCGACGTAGTTGCACGTGACGATGGACGTCGACAGCAGCAAACCACCAATGATCGGCGCCTTGCGTGCGAAGGTCAGCGAGTGGCCTTTGCGCAGCAGGTAATCGGAGATGATCCCGCCGAGTACGCCGCCGATAAACCCGCAGATGGCCGGCAGTGAAGCGATGAAGCCCGCTTTCAGGATGGTCATGCCGCGTTCTTGAACCAGGTACACCGGGAACCAGGTCAGGAAGAAGTAGGTGATGCCGTTGATGCAGTATTGAGCCAGGTAAATGCCGAGCATCATGCGGTTGGTCAACAACTGGCGTACGTAGTCCCATTTCGGACCGCTGGCCGAGCCTTTGCCCTTGTCCTGATCCATATCGACCATGCCGCCGTTGTTGGCGATGTGATCGAACTCTTCCTTGTTGATGTTCGGGTGGTTGCGCGGGCTGTGGATAACTTTCAGCCAGATCAGCGAGAACAGGATGCCGATGCTGCCCATCACGACGAACACGTGCTGCCAGCCGAAGGTGTAGACGATCCAGCCCATGATCGGAGCAAACAGAACGGTAGCGAAGTATTGCGCCGAGTTGAAGATCGCCGAGGCCGTGCCGCGTTCGGACGTCGGGAACCAAGCCGCCACGATACGGGCGTTGCCGGGGAACGAGGGTGCTTCGGCGAGGCCGACCATGAAGCGCAGGGCGAACAGCAGGAAGATGGCGGTGGAGAGACCGAATTCACCGACATAGCCTTGCAGCACGGTGAACAACGACCAGGTGAAGATGCTCATTGCGTAGACTTTCTTGGAACCGTAGCGGTCCAGAAGCCAGCCACCGGGGATCTGGCCGGCGACGTAGGCCCAACCAAATGCGGAGAAGATAAAACCGAGGGTGACGGCGTCGATGCCGAGGCTTTTCTGCAGGCTGGAGCCCGCGATGGCGATGGTTGCACGGTCGGCGTAGTTGATCGTGGTCACCAAAAACAGCATGAGCAAGATCAAATAGCGGACGTGGGTCGGCTTGGTTTTCAGCATGTTCGAAACTCCCACTAATTATTTTTTTGTGCGGGTAAACGATCTTATGTGTGTGCTGCTCGCCCCTGCCCCTAAAACAGATGCGATGTGAAGCTGTCCTGCCAGGTATCCGTTAGCGAAGCCCCGAGGGCAAAAAACCGCTGATCGCTCAGCGGTTTTGCGGCAACTGGGCAGTTACTGCTTGCCCTGCTTGTCCATCAGAGCAGCCAGCATGTCGACTTCGTCCGACGTCAGATCAGTCAGCGGCGCGCGGACCGGACCTGCGTCGTAACCGGCAAGCTTGGCGCCTGCCTTGACGATGCTCACTGCGTAGCCGTGTTTGCGGTTACGGATGTCGAGGTACGGCAGGAAGAAATCGTCGATCAGCTTGCCGACGGTCTGGTGATCGTCTTTGGCGATGGCGTGGTAGAAGTCCATCGCCATTTTCGGCAGGAAGTTGAAGACCGCCGACGAGTAGACCGGCACGCCCAGCGCCTTGTAGGCGGCGGCGTAGACTTCAGCGGTAGGTAGGCCGCCCAGGTACGAGAAGCGGTCACCCAGACGACGGCGGATCGAAACCATCAGTTCGATATCGCCCAGGCCGTCTTTGTAGCCGATCAGGTTCGGGCAGCGCTCGGCCAGTTGTTCCAGCAAAGCTGGCGTCAGGCGGCAGACGTTACGGTTGTAGACGACAACGCCGATCTTGACCGATTTGCAGACCGCTTCAACGTGGAGGGCAACGCCGTCCTGGCTGGCTTCGGTCAGGTAGTGAGGCAACAGCAGCAGGCCTTTGGCACCCAGACGCTCGGCTTCTTGAGCCATCTGAATCGCCTGGCGAGTAGGACCACCGACGCCAGCCAGAATCGGCACGCTGGTTTCGCAGGTGTCGACGGCAGTCTTGATGATCTCGGAGTATTCGTCGCCGGTCAGGGAGAAGAACTCACCTGTGCCGCCAGCGGCGAACAGCGCGGAGGCGCCGTATGGAGCGAGCCATTCCAGACGCTTGATGTAGCCAGCGCGATGGAAGTCGCCCTGGGCATTGAAATCGGTAACGGGGAAGGAAAGCAGACCGTGAGAGAGGATGGACTTCAGTTCTTGTGGATTCATTATTCGAACACCCTGGGGAGCTATTTTTGTGGATGAAGCACCAGTCCTGCGCTGATGTCGTAAGTCATCGTACAACTGGGAGGGGGATCACTCAATAGCGTTTTGAAATATTTATGACGGGTGAGGATGAGTGGTGGATTTGAGGGAGGGCGAGATTTGGCGGAGGTGGCGACAGTCAGGTGGTGGTATTGCGTAGTCGCAGATTGCACGACCCTGTGGGAGCGAGCTTGCTCGCGAAGAGGCCCTTATATCCGGTACATCTGCAGCGCCTGAAATGCCGTCTTCGTGAGCAAGCTCACTCCCACACTGACAGTGTTTGCCACAACAATTGCATCTGCCTCCGGACCGGGGCGATGGGGCAAAGGGGGCAAAGGGGCAATCCCAAGGCTATTAACCAATCCCCGCAACCGCTTCAATCAAAGGGCAGCGCAGCTACGCCATGCCCTTTCAAACAATCCACCTCAAGCCCGCTGCGATTCAGCCTCTTCATGGGCATGGCGCAGTCGTTCGCGGCTGTTGGTCAGGTGCAGGCGCATGGCAGCGCGGGCGGCGTCGGAGTCCTGGCGCGCGATGGCGTCGTAGATTTCCTCATGCTCGCGGCTCAGGCGGCTCATGTAATGCTGGTTGTCGTCATGAGCGAGGCGCGCGGAGTTCAGCCGGGTACGGGGAATGATGCTCGTACCCAAGTGATTCATGATGTCAGTGAAGTAGCGGTTGCCGGTCGACAGGGCGATTGCCATGTGGAACTGGAAATCGGCGCCGACAGCGTCGCTGGCATGGGCCGCGCTTTCGTTGAGAGCGTCGAGGGCGGCGCGCATGTCCGCCAGTTGTTCGGCGGATCGGCGTTGAGCAGCCAGACCGGCCGATTCGACCTCAAGACTGATGCGCAGCTCGAGAATCGCCAGGACGTCACGCAGGGTGACGATGGTCGCCGGGTCGATACGGAATCCGCTTGGGCTTGGCGTGTCGAGGACGAAAGTGCCGATGCCGTGCCGGGTCTCCACCAGCCCGGAGGCCTGCAAGCGCGAGATGGCTTCGCGTACGACGGTACGGCTGACACCCTGCTCTTCCATGATGGCGGACTCGGTGGGCAACTTATCGCCGCGCTTGAGTCCGCCGGTGCGGATGCGCTCGGAGAGTTCGGTGACCAATTCCTGCGCGAGACTGCGGTGCTTTCTGCGGGCGCGAGGCGGAGCGCTCTGATTTTCCATATCCAACATGCATCTCTAAATACGCTGAACGCTGATGATAGCTCACCGGGTTGTCTGATCACACAACAACCCCGGCGAGGCGCCTGGTTACGACACTTTATCGCTTCAGCACTCTACGCTCAAAGTGCCGTTTCAGTTAGCGGCTGCTCGTGCAACTGGCCACCGTCAATGCGCACGTGACGACGATGGAAGCGCTTGAGGCTGCTGCGGTGGCCGATGCTGAGCAAGGTCACGCCCGGCAATTCGTCCAGCAGCGCCTGATACAACGCGGCTTCATCCTCTTCATCCATCGCTGATGTGGCTTCATCCAAGTACAACCAGTCCGGCGCGAACAGCAGGGCGCGGGCGAACGCCACCCGTTGTTGCTCGCCCGGCGAGAGCATGCGCTGCCAGTGCTCGGTCTCATCAAGTCGAGAGATCAGATGCCCGAGGCGGCAGGTTTCCAGCACCTGAGCAAAGCGCTCGGCCGGATAGACCTCGGGCGCCTGTGGATAACTCAACGCCTCCCGCAGCGTGCCGATCGGCAGATACGGTTTTTGCGGCAGGAAAAACGCGCGTTTGGCCGGTAATTTCACCGCACCATGGCCCTCTTTCCACAACCCGCCCATCGCCCGCAGCAGCGTACTTTTGCCACTGCCGGAGCGGCCGCTGAGCATGACCTTCTCACCGGCTGCAATGCTGATGTTTGCGTTGTTCAGGAGCTGGCGACCGCCTGCGAGGGATAGCGCCAGGCCTTCAAGCTGCAAGGCGTTGCTTTCATGACTGACCTGGATGGCCGGCACGCGCGCTTCGTTTTCGTCCATGGCCTGACGGAAGCTGAGCAGACGATCACAGGTGGCGCGCCACGACGCCAGTTGGGTGTACGCGTCGATGAACCAGCTGAAGTTCTCCTGCACATTGCCGAACGCCGAGTTGATCTGCATCAGCTCGCCCAGTTCGATCTTGCCGGCGAAGTAACGCGGCGCGGCCACGACAAAGGCAAAGACGATGGCGATCTGTGAGTAACCAGCGGTGAAGAACGTCAGGCGCTTCTGCACCTTCATGATCGTCCAGAAGTTGCTCCAGACCATGCCGAAACGCGCGCTCAGGCGCTGATTCTCGTTGGCCTCGCCATCGGACAGGGCGATGCTTTCGGCGTTCTCGCGAACGCGCACCAGCGAGAAACGCATGTCGGCTTCGTAGCGCTGTTGCTGGTTGCTCAGCACGATCAGGCGTTTGCCGATCAAGTGAGTCAGCAAGCTGCCCACCGCGGCATAAATAAGTGCGGCCCAGAACATGTAGCCCGGAATCGTGATGCCGAGCAGCTCGATGCTGCCGGACACACCCCACAGGATCACCGAGAACGACACCAGACTGACCACGGTGCGCAGCAGGCCGAGGCTCAGGCTGAGGGTGTCAGACGTGAAGTTGTTGAGGTCTTCGGACAGACGCTGGTCAGGGTTATCGGTGTAACCGCCCTGCTCCAGCCGATAGTAATTCTTGTGCGCGAGCCATTTGGCGAAATGCTGTTCGGTCAGCCAACGACGCCAGCGGATAGTCAGCATCTGGGTCAGATAGAGGCGATACACCGCGCCGAGAATGGCAATGGCGGCAATGCCGCAGAAGTAGAGGATGAGATGGGTGAAGGCCCCCAGGTCCTTATTCTGCAGCGCGTTGTAGAAGTCGCGGTACCAGCTGTTGACCAACACCGAAATGAACACGCTGAACAGCGACAGCACGATCACTGCGATCAACAGCACCCAGGCCATGCCTTTTTCTTCGCTGCGCCAGTAAGGCGTCACCAGCTTCCAGACCCGGGAAAAGAAATTCCCGTTCACAGCGTCATTGACCCTGGATTCATCAACATCAAAATTCATGGCAAAAAGCTCGGCAGCGGGCAGTTATAGGCGTTGGCGCCAATGTGCCAGACGCCACAGACGATCTTCCATGAATAAATCTTTAAAAAGCAGTCCCTGCTTAACGACGGACCGGGCGCTTCTGCAACTTGCGCTGCAAGGTGCGTCGATGCATGCCCAGCGCCCGCGCCGTGGCGGAGATATTGCCTTCGTGCTCGGTCAGCACGCGCTGAATGTGCTCCCACTGCAAACGGTCAACCGACATCGGATTTTCCGGCACCAGGGTGTCCAGATCGGCATGTTCGGACAGCAGCGCTGCCAGCACGTCATCGGCATCGGCCGGTTTGCACAGGTAGTTGCAGGCGCCGCGCTTGATCGCTTCGACTGCGGTGGCGATGCTCGAATAACCGGTCAGGATCAGCACGCGCATTTCCGGGTCCAGTTCCAGCAGCTTGGGCAACAGCACCAGCCCCGAGTCGCCTTCCATTTTCAAATCGACGGCGGCGTAGTCCGGAATATCCTGCTGTGCAAGGGCCAGGCCCTCGTCGGCGGAACCGGCAGTGCTCACGCGAAAGCCACGGCGCGCCATGGCCCGTGCCATCACGCGGGTGAAAGTGGCGTCATCGTCCACCAACAGCAGGTGCGGCAGTTCTTCGCCTTCAACCTGGATTTCGTCAGTCATGCTTCATCTCCTCGTGCGTCACGGGGCAGGCGCAGCTCGGTAAGCGTGCCGCCTTCCTCGTGAGGATAGAGTTTCACCGAGCCGCCCGCGCGGGTCACGCTGGCCTTACTCAAGAACAGGCCCAGGCCGAAGCCTTTGCCCTTGGTGGTAAAAAAGGGTTTGCCGATCTGCTCGGCGATGGCCAACGGGACGCCGGCGCCATGATCGCGGATGCTGATGCGAATCTCGGTGGCGGTCCAGTCCAGATTCACCTCGAGCCCTTCGGCGCAGGCATCGGCGGCATTGTTGAGCAGGTTCAGCAACGCCTGAGTGAGATCCGGCGGCGGCGCCAGCATCGGCACGTCGCCCTGCCCCAGGCGTTGAAAACGGTAAGTGGCTTCCGGGCGCATCAGGTGCCAGCGGTTGAGCGCCTGATCGAGCCAGTGCGTAACGGTCTGTTCCTGCACCGAGAGCCGACGATTCGCCTCAGCGGCGCGAACCAGTTGCTGCAGCGTCTCTTTGCACAGCTTGACCTGATCCTGCAGCACCGAGAGGTCTTCCTGTAACGCGGGGTCTCTGTGGTCCTGCTGCATTTCCTTGAGCAGCACGCTCATCGTCGCCAGTGGCGTGCCCAGCTCATGGGCGGCGCCAGCGGCTTCGGTCGCCACCGCCAACAGTTGCTGATCGCGCGCCCCTTCTTCGCGGCGCAAGGCACGCATGTGTTCCTGACGGCGTAGCTCTTCGGCCATGCGCGCGGCGAAGAAGGTGATCACCCCGGCCGCCAGCGCGAAGCTCAGCCACATGCCGTAGATCTGCATGTTCTCGCGGGCCACAAACGCATCCAGCGGGAAGAACTTGGCCAGCATCAGCGTGTACAGCGCCAGCGCTATGCCCGACAGGATCAGCGAATAACGCCACGGCAGGGTCACTGCAGCGATGGTCAGCGGCACCAGATAATAAGAAACGAACGGGTTGGTCGAGCCGCCGGAGAAATACAGCAGCGCGCTGTGGATAAACAGGTCGAACGCCAATTGCACCGCGTATTCGAGTTCGGTCACCGGCCATGAGGTGCGCAGACGAATGGCGGTCAGCAGGCAGACGATCGCCGAAAAACCGAGGGTGATGTCCAGCTGCAGCCAGGGCAGCGGCAGCAGATCGAAGAGGTAGGCGAACCCCACCGAGCCCGCCTGTGCACCCAGCACCAGAATGCGGATGAACGTCAGGCGCCAGAGGTTCTGACGGGTGGCGGAAAGCAGTTGCAAGGGGGCGAGCATGAGCTCTCCTGATGAGCGCTCCAGGCGAATCGGAGCGAGTATAACCAATGCGACAACAGTTGCCGTCAAAGTGCGTCAAAGCGCCACATCCATCTGACGGGTGTGTGACGGCGCAGGAACAAGCCTCCGGGTTCACAGTCTCATGGGCATCCGTCCGCCGGGGGCTTGCAATGCGCCTCAGGACGGTTCGCCAAACAAGGAGTTTTTATGTTCAGCCTTCGTCCCACTGCCACATTGTTTACCCTGGGCGCACTCGCGCTGGCCAGCGCCCCTGCCCTCGCTGACGACATTCACTACAACCAGGTTTCGGTCCGCGCCGAGGTCAGCCAGGAAGTGCAGCGCGACCTGATGACCGTCACGCTCTACACCGAATCCCAGAACACCGACCCGGCCAAACTGGCGGCCGGTGTCACTGAAACCCTGAACAAGGCCCTGGGCGAAGCGCGTCAGGTCAAGGACATCAACATTCGTCAGGGCAGCCGCAACAGCTACCCGATCTACGACGACAAAGGCCAGAAGATCACCGGCTGGCGCGAGCACGCCGAATTGCGTCTGGAAAGCGCAGACTTCGCTGCCCTCTCCAAGTTGACCGGCGACCTGTTGGGCGGCGACATGAAAATGGGCGGCATGGACTTCTCGATCTCCAACCCCGCGCGCAAGACCAGCGAAGACGCTCTGCTCAAGGACGCTGTGACGGCCTTCCGCGCCCGCGCCAAACTGGTGACTGACGCACTGGGCGGCACTGGCTACAAGGTGGTCAATCTGAACCTGAACACCTCCGGTTTCCCGCAGCCCTATCTGCGAGCGCCGGTCATGATGATGAAGGCCGCCCGTGCCGACGCTGCGCCAACGCCTGATGTCGAGGCCGGCACCAGTCAGGTCAGCGTCGCGGCAGACGGCGTCATCGAAGTCGCTATTCCTTGATGCACCCGGCGGCAGCCAAGGGCTGCCGCTTTTTCCCTCCCCCGCCCCTGCTTTTATCCCGCTGTCCGGTGGCCCCTTCCACATCCGCGCGCCCCTTATCTCCTACGTCCCCGGGCGATTCGGCCGATTTTCACGTCGCCTGAAATACATAGAATTGTCCCCGGCAGTACCCAACCTAAACGCGCAATGACGGCCGCCTCCTCCTATGGGGCGTGACCGTGCGCAGCTAATGATTCAAGGAAGAATCCAGTCATGCCTTTTCAAGCTCAACCCGTCATTCCGGTCGACATGACCACCCGCACGTTACGCACTAGCTTCGCGCTGGACCTGCTGACCCAAGTGGCCAAAAAACTCACGCCAGATTCTTTTGCTCTGGAGATGAGCAACATCTTCGGCAACGACATCCCGCATCACCTCTACACGAAGCTGCAGGACAAGCTGCTGGCAGGGGAAGTGGCAAACCCTGAGATCCTCCTTGCCTGGGAGCTGTGTTTCGAAGCGGACTACGACAACCGCGAGCGCGTCATCCGCGTCGATTGGGGATTCTTCGTCCGCACCACTCCCCACCCACAGCACTACTGGTGGCTGCTCACCGCACTGCTCCACGAATTCGGCCACC
Source organism: Pseudomonas sp. Ps21-P2 (assembly GCF_039672565.1). NCBI lineage: Bacteria > Pseudomonadati > Pseudomonadota > Gammaproteobacteria > Pseudomonadales > Pseudomonadaceae > Pseudomonas > Pseudomonas sp. Ps21-P2. The sequence continues at coordinate 86,946 of NZ_JBDFPL010000004.1, read as the reverse complement.
ACATCGACAATGTCCTGCGCCATGAGCTGATCGACGAGAACACACCCGTGGCAACGGATGCGCCGTTCGAAGAGGGCCATCTGTTCACCTTGTGGATAACCGAAGCTGCTCGTCCGGCCCAAGACGAACTGACCTTTGCCACGTATTCCGAAAGTGCAGCCACCGGCCGTCAGTACGCGATGTCGTGGAAAAAAGCCTGCGAAGCCATTCGCGATTATCTGGCCTCGACCGATCTGCGCTTCGAGCCAACCCACAGCAATTCCGATCGGGAAGCCTTCGAAGCGGGCACTGACGCCAAAGGCAGCACCCACCAGACAATCGAGTGGGTTCTGCGGGATTTCAATTTCAGCCGAGTAGAGATAGACGCCGTGTACTTCGGCAACTGGCTGCGAGATTACTCCCAGGTCGTCGATCCCAAGATCACCCGCGCAGCAGACATGCCAAAGGAGTTTCCAGCGGCCCTCTCTCGCGCAAGCTGGACCCACCTCGTCGATGTGCTGGCCGCTAAAAAATTCGTCGATTTGCGGATGCGCTACCCCAACGAAATGAAGGTCACGCCCGAAAAGCTCGGCGTTTATCGCCCGACGGAGCACATCGACAATCCGCTGGTCACTGATCCGCCCTTCCCGGACCCGAAGGTGCGTGATCCCGACTTTGAAGCCTGGGTGCTACCCGGCGATCCATCCCTGGGTGCGGACCGAGCCACGTCGATGAAGCGCTACATCGGCAATGCGGTGAGCTACATGGAGCAAGAACTGCGTCTTGCCATGAGCAAAGGCCGTTCCCTCGACGGGCTGCGCAGCTTCGGCGCCGCCCTGCATGTGCTCGAAGACCTGTTCGCCCATTCAAACTTCGCAGAGCTGAGCCTGATCAAGGCCGGGCATGTCAGGGTTCTGCCCTGGACAACGCCTGTTCACGTCAAATGGAATCTGCCTTTGGTCACGGGCACGTTCGGGGCCACCGACGTGATTGCCAGTCTGGCGGGGCCGCTGGGCAAAATCCTCTTTTCCACCCAGGAACTGGAGTTCGAGCTCACTCAGCCGGGTTATCGTTCGGACCGGGATAAAGTGATGCTGGTGTTGCTGAGCGAACATCCTGATCAGGACTATTTCAAGGCATTCGACGCACTACTCACGGCCAGGGACGGCCTGGTGACGCTTGCGAAGCAAATGGGCGTAGACACCCTCAAGTTCTATCGCTGGCTGATCAACACCCCGGCGGGCATTCTCTTGAACGCTTATAACAGCGCGGCGCAAGGTGTTCTGACCTGGATCGGCAACAGCGTCGACGACGCGCAAACCCTGCTGGGCAGTGACCCGAATATAGATCCGACTCTGGAGCCGAGCCACTCGCAACTCTCCAAGGACCACGCCGAGCACCCTCTTCACGATCTGGCAGCGCTGCTCGCTACCGAAGCCGTGCGCCAGGTCGCGCAGGCCATGGTTGATCACTGGGCAGGAAAACCTGGCGCCGATCCGGTCGCCGTCGCATCGGCGTTCTTTTGCCATCCCGCCGACAGCGAGTGGCAGTACCCGATCGTCACGGCATGGGCGGGCAGCAATCCGGCGGAAGTGGCGCGCAGTGAATCGAAGAGCGAGCTGGACAAAACCCAGCAAGCGGCGATCGATGAACTCCGCGCCATCCAGAACACCCTCATCAAAAACAGTCAGAGCTATCTGGACTACGTGTTCAACAGCAAAACCTCTCAGACCTCTGGCGTGCAGGGGTTTCTGGAGCAGGGTTTCATGAAAGTGGTTTCCAGCACACCCTGGTGGAAAGAGCTGCAAACGTTCATCAAGTAATAAGCTTATGAATTTCCGTGGCTTGTTGCCCAAGTGAGCCGTGCGGCATTCTTGGCGGTCTATCATCCCGTCGATGAATTCAGGCATGAGTGCCGCACTTAATGAGGTTCACATGGACACAACCTTCAAACCCCTGCTCCTGGCAGCCGCAATGGCGCTGTGCGTTCCCTCGGTGCAGGCGGCCAGCACCCTTGTCTATTGCTCGGAAGCCAGCCCTGCCGGCTTCGATCCCAGTCAGTACACCAGCGGCACCGAGTTCGATGCGTCAGCAGAAACAGTCTTCAACCGCCTCACCCAGTTCAAGCGCGGCGGCACCGAGGTCGAGCCGGGGCTGGCTACCAAATGGGAAGTGTCCGACGACGGCTTGACCTACACCTTTCATTTACGGCCCGGGGTGAAATTCCACACCACGGACTATTTCAAACCCACCCGCGACTTCAACGCCGATGACGTGCTATTCACCTTCAATCGCCTGCTGAATGCGGATGATCCGTTCCGCAAGGCGTACCCGTCGGAGTCGCCGTACTTCACCGATATGGGCATGAACACCACCATCAAGCAGGTGGAAAAGCTCGACGATCAGACCGTCCGCTTTCAACTGAACAACATCGATGCCGCCTTCATCCAGAACCTGGCGATGAGCTTTGCCTCGATTCAGTCGGCTGAATACGCGGCGCAACTGATCAAACAAGGCAAGGCCGGCGACATCAACCTGAAGCCGATCGGTACAGGCCCATTCGTGTTCAAGCGCTACCAGAAAGACGCGCAGATCCGTTACGTCGGCAACAAGGAATACTGGAAGCCGGAGGACGTGAAGCTCGACAACCTGATCTTCTCGATCAATACCGACGCCGCCACCCGCTTGCAGAAACTCAAGGCCGGCGAGTGCCAGATCAGCGGGTATCCGCGCCCTCAGGACATCGAAGAAGCGCAGAAGGACCCGAACCTCAAGGTGCTGAGCCAGGCCGGTTTCAACCTGGGTTTTCTGGCCTACAACGTGACCCATCCGCCGCTCGATCAACTGAAGGTGCGCCAGGCACTGGACATGGCGATCGACAAGCCGGCCATCATCAAAGCGGTTTACCAGGGCGCAGGCCAACTGGCACAGAACGCGCTGCCACCGGCGCAATGGAGTTTTGACCCGAACATCAAGGACGCGCCCCACGATCCTGAAAAAGCAAAGCAACTGCTCAAGGAAGCGGGCCTTGCACCGGGCACGCAGATCAATCTGTGGGCGATGACCGTACAGCGTGCATCCAACCCCAACGCGCGCATGTCGGCGCAGATGATTCAGTCGGACTGGGCAAAGATCGGCATCAAGGCCAACATCGTCAGCTATGAATGGGGCGAGTACATCAAGCGCGCCAAGGCCGGCGAGCATGACGTCATGATCTACGGCTGGACCGGTGACAACGGTGACCCCGACAACTGGCTGGGCGTGCTGTACAGCTGTGGCGCGGTGAAGGGCAGCAACTACGCGAAGTGGTGCAACCCGGCCTACGACAAGCTGGTCACCCAGGCCAAGCTGACCAGCAACAAGGACGAGCGGATCAAGCTGTACCAGCAAGCGCAGAACATTCTGAAAAACGACGTGCCGATCACACCCATCGCCAATTCCAAAGTATTTCAGCCGATGCGCAAAGAGGTACAGGATTTCAAACTCAGCCCATTTGGCCTGACGCCCTTCTACGGCGTGAGCCTGGCCAAATAATTCGCTGAAACCAACAGCGAAGTAACACTTGATGACCGAAGCGGGTGCAATCGCCACGCTGCGATGCACCCTTTTGGTGCTGCAAAGATATCGATATGCGACACGCAAACGTTCAACAGCGTCAGAAATTACACTTATGCGACATTCGTGTACGTTCGTGCCACTGTTTGTCACCTTGCTGGCGCCAGCATCTTGCTTTGGGTATGGCGCCTGCATAAGTATCCGCGGGACAGGCTCAAAAGGCCGTACCCTCAATCAAAAAATGACAACAACTGAGGCCACCATGCTCAAAAAAGCGGTCATTCCGTTTCTTCTCGGCGCAGGTTTGATCGCCAGCGCTCCCTTCGCCCATGCAGCATCGAATCTGGTGTTCTGCTCCGAAGGCAGCCCTGCTGGTTTCGATCCAGGTCAATACACCACCGGTACCGACTTCGATGCTTCGGCCGAGACCGTTTTCAACCGTTTGAGCCAGTTCGAACGTGGCGGCACCGCTGTCATTCCAGGCTTGGCCACCAGCTGGGACGTTGCCCCGGATGGCCTGACCTACACCTTCCACCTGCGTGAAGGTGTGAAATTCCACACCACGCCGTACTTCAAACCGACGCGTACCTTCAATGCCGATGACGTGCTGTTCACGTTCAACCGCATGATCAACAAGGACGACCCGTTCCGTAAGGCGTACCCGACCGAATTCCCGTACTTCACCGACATGGCGATGGACACCAACATCACCAAGATCGAGAAGGTCGACGATCACACCGTCAGAATGACCCTCGGCACCGTTGATGCCGCGTTCATCCAGAACCTGGCGATGAGCTTCGCGTCCATTCAGTCCGCTGAATACGCCGCCCAGTTGCTCAAAGAAGGCAAGCCGGAAGACATCAACCAGAAGCCGATCGGCACTGGCCCGTTCGTGTTCAAGAGCTACCAGAAAGACTCCAACATCCGCTTCACCGGGAACAAGGACTACTGGAAGCCTGAAGACGTCAAAGTCGACAACCTGATTTTCGCCATCACCACTGACGCCTCGGTTCGTGCGCAGAAGCTGAAGAAAGGCGAATGCCAGATCACCGCTTACCCGCGTCCGGCCGACCTCGCGCCACTGAAGGCTGACCCTGCTTTGAAGATGCCTGATCAGGCCGGCTTCAACCTGGGTTACATCGCCTACAACGTGATGCCGAAGATCAAGGGCGAAGACAAGCCAAACCCGCTGGCTGACCTGAAAGTACGTCAGGCGCTGGACATGGCTGTCGACAAGAAAGCCATCATCGACGCGGTGTATCAGGGCGCGGGCCAACTGGCGACCAACGCCATGCCGCCGACCCAGTGGTCCTACGACACCACCATCAAGGATGCTCCGTACGACGTCGCCAAAGCCAAGGACCTGCTCAAGCAGGCGGGCGTGAAGGAAGGTACCGAAATCACCCTGTGGGCGATGCCGGTTCAGCGTCCTTACAACCCGAACGCCAAGCTGATGGCCGAGATGCTCCAGAACGACTGGAAGAAGATCGGCATCAACGCCAAGATCGTTTCCTATGAGTGGGGCGAGTACATCAAGCGCGCCAAAGCCGGCGAGAACGGCGCCATGCTGATTGGCTGGAGCGGCGACAACGGCGACCCGGACAACTGGTTGGGTACCCTGTTTGGCTGTGACGCCCTCAACGGCAACAACTTCGCCAAATGGTGTGACAAGCCGTTCGATACCTTGATCCACCAGGCCAAGGAAACCACCGATCAGGCCAAACGCACCGAGCTGTACAAGCAGGCTCAACATCTGCTGAAAGATGCCGTGCCTATGACTCCAATTGCCCACTCGACTGTTTATCAGCCGATGCGCAAGGAAGTTCAGGACTTCAAGATCAGCCCGTTCGGTCTGAACTCGTTCTACGGCGTCAGCGTCAGCGGCAAGTAATATCTTTAAATGACCAACCGGTCGCGTTGCCTCAGGGCAACGCGACCGCGTTGTCATGTGCACGATCGTTAAATGAAATTGACTATCGTTAGATGAGTAGCGACTTGCTTACAGTCCTTGCCTACTAACGATAAGCACTTTTCCTACAAACTTTGAAGCACGCGTAACTATGGACTGTGTGGCGCCAGAGACATACCTTCTGACAAGCCGCCAATATTGTCCGTTGTTTATCTTGAACAGTGAGATGTATCCGGGCGTTGACTGTCCATTTGCGCAAACAATTGCCATGGATCGCGCAGGCATTCGCATTTAATGCGCTTCTTACGATAAGGAATATCATGCGTTCGAATATCGTTATGCCATCACTTATTGCCGCAGGGCTTCTGGCTATGACGCCCGGCGTTCAGGCTGCCAGCAAAAGTCTGGTCTTCTGTTCGGAAGGCAGCCCGGCCGGGTTTGATATCGGTCAGTACACCTCCGGCACTGACAACGATGCCGCCGAGCCGATCTACAACCGTCTCGCCGAGTTCGCCCGCGGCGAGACCACCGTCGTACCCGCTCTCGCAACGAGCTGGGACATCTCCCCTGACAACCTGACCTACACGTTCCATCTGCGCGAAGGCGTCAAATTCCACAGCAACAAGACCTTCACGCCCACGCGCGATTTCAATGCCGACGACGTCTTGTTCACGTTCAATCGCATGCTGCACAAAGACCATCCGTTCCGCGTTGCTTATCCGACGGAGTTTCCGTTCTTCACCAGCATGGGCCTGGACAAGAACATCAAGTCGGTGGAAAAGACCGATCCAATGACCGTCGTGTTCACACTCAACAAAGTCGATGCGGCATTCATCCAGAACGTCTCGATGAACTTCGCGTCAATCTTGTCTGCTGAATATGCAGACAAACTGATGGCGACGGGTGATGTGCGCGATATTAACCAGGCGCCTATTGGCACCGGCCCGTTTGTGTTTCAGCGCTATCAAAAAGATTCGCAGATTCGCTACGTGAAAAACAATGCATTCTGGGACCCGAGTCGGGTCAAGATTGATCAGTTGATCTTTGCGATCAATACAGATGCGTCGGTGCGCATTCAAAAGCTCAAGAAGAATGAATGTCAGGTCACGCTGAATCCGCGCCCGGCAGACGTTGAGTCGATCGAAGCGGACAAAAACCTGCAGGTCATCAAAAAGCCCGGTTTCAACCTCGGCTACATCTCGTACAACGTACGCCACGCCCCGCTGGACAACTTGCAGGTCCGCCAGGCGCTGGACATGGCGGTGGATAAACAAGCGATCATCGCTGCGGTGTACCAAGGCGCCGGGCAACTGGCCCAGAACTCCATGCCACCGACGCAGTGGTCCTACGACGACACGGTCAAGGACGCGCCCTACAACCCGGAAAAAGCCCGCGAGTTGTTGCGCACCGCCGGCGTCAAGGAAGGCACCGAACTGACCCTCTGGGCCATGCCGGTCCAGCGCCCCTACAACCCCAACGCCAAGCTGATGGCCCAGATGCTTCAGGCCGACTGGGCCAAGGTGGGCATCAAGGCGACCATCGTCAGTTACGAGTGGGGCGAATACCTCAAGCGCAGCAAGAACGGCGAGCACGACATTTCGCTGATCGGCTGGACCGGTGACAACGGCGACCCCGACAACTGGATGGGCACGCTGTACAGCTGCGCGTCCATCGGCGGCAACAATTACTCGATGTGGTGCGACGAAAAATACGACGCGCTGGTCAAGGCCGCTGTCTCGAATACCAACAAGGACCAGCGCATTGCGCTGTACAAACAGGCGCAGCATTACCTGAAGGAACAGGTCCCCATTACGCCGATTGCCCACTCGACGGTGATCCAGCCGCTGCGTAAGGAAGTGCAGGGTTTCCTGGTGAGTCCGTTCAACCGCAACAACTTCTCGGGCGTCAGCATCGCCGACTGATTCAAAAACATGCCTGGGGGCGCAACCACGCCCTTTGGCATTGCTTTATCCGCGTTTAGCCGGATAGGCAGAAAAATGGCCATGAGGCCGCACCACCGAGCGGGCTACACCATAAAAAGCCCGCCTCTAAAAAAGCAGCAATCGGGAGCTTCAAAACGTGAAAAAAGCCAGCACCGCTGTATTCGCCTTATCCGTCCTCGCCCTCAGCGTCGCGGCTCAGGCAGAGCCGACCAGTCAGGAATTCGTTCCGACCACACTGGCCACCAGCAACCTCCAGGGCGAAGCCAAGGGATTCCTGGAAGACTCGAAACTGACCGGTTCGACCAAGAACTGGTACGCCAACGAACTGTTGCGTCGTGGCGGCGAGTTCCGCCGCAGCGAGAACGGCGTTGTGGTCGACAGCGACCCGCGCCGGATCAACTGGGTTCAGGGCACCATCGTTGACTACAGCTCGGGCTTCACCCAAGGCACTGTCGGCTTCGCCACGCAAATGGCGGTCTACAACGCCGTTGCGCTGGACCGTGACAAGGACGACCTGATGGGCGGCGCCAACCGTACGCTGACCGAGAACAACGGCGACCCTGTCGGACAGTGGAGCAAGTTGGGCCTGGGCAACATCAAGGCGCGCGTTTCCAACACGACCCTGACCGCCGGCCGTCAGTCGATGAACACCCCGGTGCTGGCTTACATCGGCAACCGTGCGCTGCCTTCGAGCTTCGAAGGTGTGAGCATTCTGAGCGAAGAGTTCAACAACATCTCGATCCAGGCCGGCAGCTTCGACCGCGTGTCGCCACGTACCGAGCAGAGCCTGACCAAGTTCCGTTCCGAGTACACCAACAACACCGCCACCGCCGATCGCGTTGACATGGCGGGCGTGGATTACAAGCCGTTCAAGAGCCTGACCACCAGCTTCTACGCCTCCAACGTCGAAGACTTCTGGCATCAGTACTACTTCGCTTTCACCCACGAACTGGGTGACCCTGATGTACTGGGCCTGAGCACCAACCTGAACTACTACAAGACCAAGGATTCCGGTCAGAAGAAGATGGGCGAGATCGACAACGACACGTACAGCCTGTCGTTGACCGCCACTCACAAGGCGCACAGCTTCAGCGTTGCGTACCAGGAAGTCGAAGGCGACACCTACTTCGACTACGTCCACGACACCAACGCCATCTTCCTGGCCAACTCCCTGCTCTCGGACTTCAACGGCCCGAACGAGAAGTCGGTTCAGCTGAGCTACCTGCTGAACATGGCCGACTACGGCGTGCCAGGCCTGAAGTTCAACATCTATCAGGCGCGCGGTTTCGACATCGACGGTACCCATTACAAAGGCACCGCTTACGATGTCCGCGGCATGGACGGCGAAACTCACTACGAATACGGTGTTGGCTCGTCGTACACCCTGCAGTCCGGCCCACTCAAGGCCTCGACCATGCGTGCGACCTACACCACTCACCGCGCGAGCGCCAACCAGGCTGACGGCAACATCAACGAGTTCCGTCTGGTGACCACGATTCCATTCAACATTATGTAATCAGCACGATCGATCGGGCCTCAAGGTGCGGTTTACCGAACTTCGTGGCCCGATACCGACTCACTTATGGCTTCATCACTTGCGGAGTGCGTTACTTGAAATCGACATTCAAACTCGCAACATTGCGCAGCGCGATCGCACTGGCGGTATTCAGCGTCGCGGTCGGCGTATCGGCCAAGCCTCTGGTGGTCTGCACCGAAGCCAGCCCGGAAGGTTTCGACACGGCGCTCTACACCACGGCCGTGACCGCCGATGCGTCGGCGGAAACCATTTACAACCGTCTGGTGGATTTCAAGCCGGGCACCACGGAAATCGTTCCGGCACTGGCCGACACGTGGGAGATCAGCGATGACGGCCTGACCTACACGTTCCACCTGCGCAAGGGCGTCAAGTTTCACACCACCGACTACTTCAAACCGACCCGCGAGATGAACGCCGATGACGTGGTCTGGAGCTTCCAGCGTCAACTGGACCCCAACCACCCGTGGCACAAACAGTCGCAGGTCGGCTACCCGTACTTCGAGAGCATGGGTTTCAAAGAGCTGCTGAAGAACGTCGAGAAAGTGGACGACAGTACCGTCAAGTTCACCCTGACCCGCCGCGAAGCGCCGTTCCTGGCTGACGTCGCCATGGCCTTTGCTTCGATTTACTCGGCTGAATACGCCGATCAACTGCTCAAGGCCAACAAGACCGATAACCTCAACAGCCAGCCCATCGGCACCGGTCCGTTCGTCTTCCAGCGCTACGCAAAAGATGCTCAGGTTCGCTTCAAGGCCAACGCGGATTATTTCCGGGGCAAGCCGCCGGCTGACGCTCTGATCTTTGCCATCGCCACCGACAGCAACGTGCGCCTGCAGAAGCTCAAGGCAAACGAGTGTCAGATCGCCCTGTACCCGAAGCCCGATGACATCCCGAACATCAAGAAAGACCCGAGCCTGAAGATCGACGAACTGAACGCGATGACCACCGCGTACGTCGCCATGAACACCACGCACAAGTACATGAGTGACGTGCGGGTGCGTAAAGCGATCGAGATCGCGTTTGATAAAGAAGCCTACGTCAACGCCCTGTTCGGCAAAGGCAACGCCACCGTCGCCGTGAACCCGTATCCGGACACGCTGCTGGGCTACAACAAAGACCTGAAAAACCCTGCTCACGATCTGGACAAGGCCCGCGCTTTGCTCAAGGAAGCCGGCGTTCCTGAAGGCACCGTGCTTACCCTGTTCACGCGCAACGGCGGTGGCGCGACCAATCCGAACCCGACCATGGGCGCACAAATGATGCAGGCCGACCTGGCCAAAGTCGGCATTAAGTTAGATATACGCGTCATGGAATGGGGCGAAATGCTCAAACGTGCCAAAAACGGCGAACACGACATGGTGTCGGCCGGCTGGGCAGGTGACAATGGTGACCCTGATAACTTCCTGACTCCACTGCTCAGCTGCGAGGCCGCTAAAAACGGCGAAAACTACTCGCGCTGGTGCAATCAGAAGTTCCAGACGTTGATCGATCAGGCGCGGGAAAAAACCGACCCGGCCGAACGCGCTTCGCTTTACGAGCAGGCTCAAGTGATCTTCAACCAGGATTTGCCATGGATCAGCATGGCCCATACCAAAATGTTCACTGCAATGCGCAATAACGTGGAGGGTTACCACATCAGCCCTCTCACCACTAATAACTTCGCTACCACCCAAGTGAAGTAGAAGAAGAATCCGGCGGGCTCTGCTACCCAGAGACCCGCCGGTACCTGATGAGGTACACGAGAAGATGTTTAGTTTTATCGCTCGCCGAGTGGGGTTGCTCATACCCACCTTCTTCGGCATCACCTTGCTGACCTTCGCCCTGATTCGCCTGATTCCTGGCGACCCTGTCGAAGTCATGATGGGTGAACGCCGGGTCGATCCGGAAATGCACGCCCAAGCCATGGAACGTCTTGGCCTGAACAAACCCCTTTATGCGCAATACATCGATTACGTCGGCAAGCTCGCCCATGGCGACCTGGGCGAATCGCTGCGTACGCGCACGAGCGTGTGGTCCGAATTCACTTCGCTGTTCCCGGCAACACTGGAACTGTCGATTGCGGCGCTGATCTTCGCAGGCATTCTCGGTCTGCTGGCCGGTGTCATTGCGGCACTGAAGCGAGGGTCCCTGTTCGACCATGGGGTCATGGGTATCTCCCTGGCGGGGTACTCGATGCCGATCTTCTGGTGGGGCCTGATCCTGATCATGTTCTTCTCGGTATCCCTGGGCTGGACCCCGGTATCGGGCCGTATCGACCTTCTGTACGACATTCCCCCCAGAACCGGTTTCATGCTGATCGACACCCTGCTCAGCGACGAAGAAGGTTCGTTCATGGACGCTCTGCGTCACTTGATTCTGCCGGCCATCGTGCTGGGTACCATTCCGCTGGCGGTCATCGCCCGGATGACACGCTCCTCGATGCTCGAAGTCCTGCGTGAAGACTACGTGCGCACTGCGCGCGCCAAGGGTCTGTCGCCGGCTCGCGTGGTGTTCGTTCACGGTCTGCGCAACGCGCTGATCCCGGTGCTGACGGTGTTCGGTCTGCAAGTGGGCACGCTGCTGGCCGGTGCGGTGCTGACCGAAACGATCTTCTCCTGGCCGGGCATCGGCAAGTGGCTGATCGAAGCCATCGGCGCCCGTGACTACCCTGTCGTGCAAAACGGCATCCTGCTAATCGCCTGCCTGGTGATTCTGGTCAACTTCGTGGTGGACATCCTCTACGGCTTTGCCAACCCACGCATTCGTCATCAGCGCTGAGATCCCTTTTTATGAGCACACCTACTCCCGTAGCAGCAGTCGATCAAAGCCTGCTCTACCCGTCCGTTTACAAAGAGTTCTGGCAGCACTTTTCCAAGAACAAAGGCGCCGTCGCCGGTCTGGTGTTCATGCTGGTGATCGTGTTCTGCGCCCTGTTCGCGCCGTGGGTTGCCCCCCATGACCCGAGCGAGCAATACCGCGATTTCCTGCTGACCCCGCCGGTCTGGCTGGAAGGCGGCCAATGGCAGTTCCTGCTGGGGACCGATGAACTGGGCCGCGACCTGCTGTCGCGTCTGATCCAGGGTTCGCGCCTGTCGCTGCTGATCGGTCTGTCGTCGGTGGTGATGTCGCTGATTCCGGGGATTCTCATGGGTCTGCTGGCCGGTTTCTTCCCGAAAATCCTCGGCCCGACCATCATGCGTCTGATGGACATCATGCTGGCGCTGCCATCGCTGCTGCTGGCTGTGGCCATCGTCGCGATCCTCGGCCCTGGCCTGATCAACACCGTCATCGCCATTGCCATCGTTTCGCTGCCGTCCTACGTACGTCTGACCCGTGCAGCCGTCATGGGCGAGCTGAACCGTGACTACGTGACCGCCGCGCGTCTGGCCGGCGCAACGCTGCCGCGCCTGATGTTCATCACCGTGCTGCCCAACTGCATGGCGCCGCTGATCGTTCAGGCCACTTTGAGTTTCTCCTCGGCGATCCTCGACGCTGCGGCGCTGGGCTTCCTGGGTCTGGGTGTACAACCGCCGACGCCTGAGTGGGGCACCATGCTCGCTTCGGCCCGCGACTACATCGAACGCGCCTGGTGGGTGGTAAGCCTCCCGGGTCTGACCATTTTGCTCAGCGTGCTGGCAATCAACCTGATGGGCGACGGTCTGCGCGATGCGCTGGACCCGAAACTCAAGAACGCCGCCTGAGGACGTCCGAATGTCTCTTTTAAACATCAAGAACCTCAACGTGCGCTTTGGCGATGCCACGGCCACCCCGGTGGTCGACGGCTTGGATCTGGCCGTCGACAAGGGCGAAGTACTGGCAATCGTGGGCGAATCGGGTTCGGGTAAATCCGTGACCATGATGGCGCTCATGGGCCTGATCGAGCACCCCGGCATCGTCACCGCCGACGCCTTGGTCTTCGACGGCAAGGACATGCTCACGCTCAATGCGCGCCAGCGTCGCAAGATCGTCGGCAAAGACATGTCGATGGTCTTCCAGGACCCGATGACCGCGCTGAACCCGAGCTACACCGTGGGCTTCCAGATCAAGGAAGTGCTCAAGCAGCATTTGGGTCTGTCGGGGCGTGCCGCCCATCAGCGCGCACTGGAGCTGTTGCAGAAGGTGGAAATCCCGGGCGCCGCACAGCGTCTGGACGCCTACCCGCACCAACTGTCGGGCGGCATGAGCCAGCGTGTTGCGATCGCCATGGCCATCGCCGGCGAGCCGAAGCTGCTGATCGCCGACGAACCGACCACCGCGCTGGACGTGACCATTCAGGCGCAGATCATGGACCTGCTGCTGGCCCTGCAAAAAGAGCAGGACATGGCGCTGGTGCTCATTACGCACGACCTCGCCGTGGTGGCTGAAACCGCTCAGCGGGTTTGCGTGATGTATGCCGGTCAAGCCGTGGAAGTGGGTCAGGTGCCGGGGCTGTTCGACGTCCCGGCGCACCCGTACAGCGAAGCGTTGCTGGCGGCGATTCCCGAGCACAGCATGGGCGCCGCGCGCCTGTCGACGCTGCCGGGTATCGTTCCGGGTCGCTACGACCGTCCAAGTGGCTGCCTGCTCTCGCCGCGCTGCCCGTACGTCCAGGACAAATGCCGCCAGCAACGCCCGGGCCTAGACCCGAAAGCCCATAGCCTGGCGCGTTGCTTCTTTCCGCTGAATCAGGAGGTGGCGTGATGAGCGAAATCGTACTGACCGCTCGTGACCTTACTCGTCACTACGATGTGTCCCGTGGGCTGTTCAAGCCCCATGCAACCGTGCGCGCGCTCAACGGCGTGTCGTTCGAACTCGAAGCCGGCAAGACGCTGGCGGTGGTCGGCGAGTCCGGCTGCGGCAAGTCGACACTGGCCCGCGCGCTGACGCTGATCGAAGAGCCCTCTTCGGGTTCGTTGAAAATCGCCGGCCAGGAAGTCACCGGCGCGACCAAGGCACAACGCAAACAGCTGCGCAAAGACGTGCAGATGGTGTTCCAGAGCCCGTATGCATCGCTCAATCCGCGGCAGAAAGTCGGTGATCAACTGGGCGAGCCCCTGCTGATCAATACCAGTCTTTCCGCCGCCGAACGTCGCGAGAAAGTGCAGGCGATGATGGCGCAGGTCGGTCTGCGTCCCGAGCACTATCAGCGGTACCCGCACATGTTCTCCGGCGGTCAGCGTCAACGTATCGCGCTGGCGCGGGCGATGATGCTGCAGCCTAAAGTGCTGGTGGCGGACGAACCGACTTCCGCGCTCGACGTGTCGATTCAGGCCCAGGTGCTGAACCTGTTCATGGATCTGCAACAAGAGTTCAACACCGGTTACGTGTTCATCTCCCACAACCTGGCGGTGGTGCGTCACGTCGCCGACACGGTGTTGGTGATGTACCTCGGTCGCCCGGCCGAAATGGGTCCCAAGGACGAGATCTATAACCGTCCGCTGCACCCGTACACCCAGGCGCTGCTGTCTGCGACTCCGACAATCCACCCGGACCCGTCGAAGCCGAAGATCAAAATCGTCGGCGAGCTGCCCAACCCGCTGAACCCGCCGTCAGGCTGCGCGTTCCACAAGCGCTGCCCGTACGCGACCGAGCGTTGCGCCGTCGAAGTGCCGGAGCTGCGTTGGGTCGACAACCGTCAGGTTGCCTGCCATTACGCGGAACAGTTTGTGGCGTGATGGTTGAGTAAGAAAAAGGCCGTTGCGTGTGAGCGCAACGGCCTTTTTTTTGTGGCTTTGATTATGACGTTTACATCATCGCCGCCGTTGCCATTCGTGGCGTCCACCTCATCACGGATAAACGGAACTCGCGCAGCAAACACAGTCCCTGTGGGAGTGAGCTTGCTCACGAATACGGCATTTCAACCGCTGAAGACTTAGCGGATGTTGAGGCCTCTTCGCGAGCAAGCTCGCTCCCACAAATCCATCATCAGTCGAGTTAGTAAACATCCCGCCGATACCGAACCTGCTCGATCAACTCCCGCACCGCGTCCTCACCCAGCAGAGCGTTCAACGTTTCATCCACGCCAGCCGCCATGCCTTCCAGACTGCCGCAGATGTAAATCACAGCGCCCTCGGCCAGCCAGTGACGCAGCTCATCAGCCGCTTCCCGCAAGCGGTCCTGCACATAGATTTTTTCAGCCTGATCCCGGGAAAACGCCAGGTCCATACGCGCCAGATCGCCACTCGCCAGCCAGCCGTTAAGTTCGTTCGCGCAATGGAAATCGTGGTCCCTGTTTCGCTCGCCAAACAGCAGCCAGTTGCGTTGCTCACGTGCAGCCACTCGCGCCTTGAGCAAGCTGCGCAGGCCTGCCAGTCCGGTGCCGTTACCAATCAGAATCATCGGCGCAGGCTCGGCAGGCAGATGGAAACCACTGTTGCGACGCACCCGCACGCTGACGGCGCCGCCCACGGCGACATGCTCGGTCAACCAGCCCGAGCACAGCCCAAGGCTGCCATCGGGGTGCAGCTCCTGACGCACGATCAGCTGCAACACACCGTCCTCGGGAATCGAGGCGATTGAATACTCGCGCATGGCCAATGGCACCAGCGCATCGACCAGAGCCTGGGCGTGCAAGCCGACTAGATGACTGCGATTGACCGGCAGCTGCCGCAAGCACAAGGCTTGGCCGAGGGTCTCGTTCAAGCCGTCGACGGTGACTTGGGTGTCAGCAGCGATGCCCAGCCCGGACAGGAACTGCTCGACCGCAGACGCCGGGTTACGCGGCAATATCTCAACCAGATCGCCGGCCTGCCAATCAGCCGCCGACTCACACGTCAGTCCCAGCAAGAACACTTTCGAACCCAAGCTTCCGGGGTTCAGCCATTCCCGAGCCACCAGCGTCCAGTTCTGATACTCCGGCGCTTGCCAGACGGTCGCGGGCGTCGAGCCCGTCAGTTGGCCCAGCTGCTGTTGCCAGTGTTGCAGCGCCGCACCGTCGCCGCTGTCCACTTCCACCGGCGCGAACAGCGTGCGTCCGCCGCGTTCGGCCAGCCAGCCGTGCAGCCGCTGAGCGAAACCGCAGAACTGTTGATACTGGCGATCGCCCAGCCCAAGCACCGCGTAGTTGAGGTTCTCCAGCGCCAGCGGCCGGCCGAGCACCTTGCGCTCGAAGCCACGGGCGCTGTCCGGTGCCTCGCCGTCGCCGAAGGTGCTGACCACGAACAGTGCGTTGCGGCTCTGGTGCAGGTCCTGCTCGGTGATGTCGCCCAGCCGCTGCACCTTCACCGGCACTCCGGCGGTTTGCAACTGGCCGGCCGTCTGCCAGGCGAGTTGCTCGGCGAACCCGCTCTGGCTGGCAAAGCCGATCAGCCACCCCGCGCCCTGCTCGCCCGTCGTCGTCGACACTTCACCGCGCGCATTGCGGATCTCGCGCTTCTTGCGTCGGCGGTCGAGGTAGAGCAGCCAGCCGGTGATGAAAAACAGCGGCATCAACAACGCGGCCACGGTCACGACGATGCGCCCAATCAGGCCGAAGTAGCTGCCGGTGTGCAGGGCGTAGTTGCTGATTAACAGCTGCGCGCCGAGGCTTTTCTCGGAGTAACGCGACACCGCTTTGAGCGAGCCGTCGGCAGGGTCAAGGGTGATCTGGTTCAGCGCACGGGGGTGCGGCGCTGATTTGAGGAGGTAGAACACCGTCGCCATCTGGCCCGGTGCCTGGGGCATGCGCAGGTTGTAGGTCTTGAGGTCCGGGCCGGCAGCGCTCTGGATGGTCTGCCAGATGGCGTCGTAATCCGGGGCCGAAGCCGTGACATTTTTAGGCGCCTCTTTCACTGCAGGGCCAGGACGCGGCCCTCCGCCACGGCGCTGTTCGCCCGCCACGGGAGGATCGCCAATCAGCTTGGTCATGCCGCTGCTGAACCAGTCGTAAGACCACATCAGCCCGGTGATCGCCAGCAGCAGATAGATGATCAGGCACCAGGTGCCGAACACCGAATGCAGGTCCCAATTGAAACTGCGTCCCTTCTTCGCCCAGTCCATGGTCAGCCAGACGCGCCAGTTCAGCGGCTTGCGCGGCCAGCGCAGATACAGCCCGGACAGACAGAAGAACACGAGGATCAGTGTGCACGCCGCGGTGACTTGCTTGCCGTACTCCCCCGCGGCGAGGAATCGGTGCAGGTTGAGGATGAAGCCGAAGAAATCCTGGCCTACAGCGTCCTCGGTGAACGCGCCGGTGTAGGGGTTGAAGTTGTGCATCTCGCCGCGACGCTGGCCCGGTGGAGGCTTGAACCAGACCTGGGCGACCTTGTCGCCGTCGACGTCAATGCGGAACATCGCCGCCGTGTCGTTGCCCTGGGCTTCGACCTTGCTGACCATTTCCGCCAGTGACAGTTGACGACCCTGGGGCTGCACGAACAACACATCGGGGTTGAGCACGTCGAGTATTTCGTCCTCGAAGGAATACAGCGCGCCGGTGATCCCCATCAGGGCGAGCACCAGACCGGCCGTGATTCCGAAGAACCAGTGCACTTGAAACAGGACTTTCTTCAACACCCTCGACACCTCACTCACCCGCTACGGCGCGCATTATGCGCACAAACGGCATACATTCTCATCTGTGGCTGATTCTTAATGCAAAACCTGTGGGACCGAGCTTGCCCTGCCGCCCCGCGCTCACCCGGCCAACATAAATCCTGTAGGAGTGAGCTTGCTCGCGAAGAGGCCGGCACAGTCGCTGAAATCTTCAGCGACTGAACTCAGGTCTTCGCGAGCAAGCTCGCTCCCACGAGGCAGTGGACTGACTCGATATTTCGGATCGTTCGCCGGACTTGTGGGAGTGACCGGATCAGAAGTGGAAGCTGGCACTCATCAGCGCGGTACGCCCGGCAGCCATGTGGGCGTAGTGGGTGGTGAAGACCTGATCGTAGTAACGCTTGTCGGTCAGGTTCTGCACGTTCAGTTGCAGGTCGACGTTCTTGGTCAGCGCGTACGTGGCCATGGCGTCGTAGCGCCAGTAGGAAGGCACTTCCACCGAGTTGGCTTCGTTGCCGAAACGGGAATCGACGAACGTCGCGCCGCCGCCCACGGTCAGCTTCGGCATCAGTTCGTAGGTCGACCAGAAATTGAAGCTGTTGCGCGGCGTGCTCGGCATGTGATTACCCTCATCCGCCTTGCTGGTCGCACTGACGATCTCACTCTCCATGTAGGTGTAGCCGCCGTAGACTTTCCATTTGCCGGTGATGTTGCCGCTGTAAGTCAGCTCCAGACCATCGACACGCTGCTCGCCGTCCAGCACCTGGAACGTCGCGTTGTCAGGGTCAGTGACCCGCGCGTTGGTCTTCTCGGTGCGGAACAGCGCGGCGGTCAGCGACAGGTTGTCGTCGAAGAAGTCCCACTTGGTGCCCAGCTCGTAGTTGCGGTTCTTTTCCGGATCGAGGTTGGCATTGTTCGCCGCGATTTCCAGACCGCCATTGCCGCTGGTCTCACCCGACGGGTTGCTGGACGTCGACCATGCCGCGTAGATGCTGCCGTTCGGCAATGGCTTGTAGGTTACGCCGACCTGGTAATTCCACAGCTGGCTGGTGTTTTCACGCTTGAAACTGCCCGCCACCGAGCCCCGGCCACCGGTGCTGTAACCGCTGGAACGCACGTCGTAATCGTCGTAACGCAGGCCGAGGTTCAACGACCACTGCTCGTTGAATTTCAGCGTGTCGAACACATACGCGGCACTGGTTTTGGTGTCGGTATCGGTGTACGCCTGGCTGTCGGTGATGGTGCCGTTCCAGTCGTCTTTCGGCGACGGGTTGGACAGGCTGGTGCAGTCGCCGGACGCCAAGAGCGCTGCGTTACACGTCGAGCCGATGGTCCCGCCACTGGCACTGAGCACGTTGTAGCCGCGGTTGTGGGTGTCCTGATACGAAAACTCGAGGCCTGTCACCAGGCTGTGCTGAATGAAACCGGTGTCGAATTTCGCTTGCAGGTCAGTCTGGTTGACGAAGCCGCTGGAGGTGGAATTGCGGCTCTTCGCGGAGCGCGAGACGAGGCCCCTGGCGACGTTGCCGCGGCTGTCGTCGGGGTTGGTGACGATGTAGTCCAGCGTCGAGCGCGACATGCGGAAGCTGTTGGAGATCGTCAGGTTGTCGTTGAGGTCGTGTTCGAGGCGGATCGTGCCGCTGTCGTTGACGCTCTTGCGGTAATCGCGGTCGGTCAGACCGTAGAAGTTGTTTTCGTTGACGTGGGCCGGCTTGTCGACCACGTACTTGCTGCGGCCGGTGGTGTTGGTCAGCGGGATGCCGTAGTCGGGCATGTCGTCGGTGGACAGGTGGTAATAGTCGACCTTGACCCGCGTGTCGGTGCCCAGACCGAACGCGAACGAAGGCGCAACGCCCCAACGGCTGTTGTCGACATCGTTGCGGCCGGCGACGTTGGAATCATGCTTCATCAGGTTCAGGCGGAAGGCCGAGGTGTCGGTCATCTGCTTGTTGACGTCGAGGGTGTAGCGCTGGGTCTGGTCCGAACCGAAGGTGTAGCCGCCGTTGAAGGCATCGCCCAGATGAGCGCCCTTGGTGACGAGGTTCAGGCTGCCACCCGTGGAGCCTGCACCCGTGAACGCCGAGCCCGGGCCTTTGCTGACCTCGACTGACTCGACGTTGAAAATCTCCCGGCTCTGCGCCGCTACGTCGCGCATGCCGTCGACGAATACATCGCTCTCTGCGTTGAAGCCGCGAATGATCGGGCGATCCGCATTCGGGTTGCCGCCCTCGCCCGCACCAAAGGTAATGCCGGGAGTGGTGCGCAATGCGTCAGCCAGGCTCGTCGCTGCGGTGTCGCGGATGACTTGCTGCGGGATCACCGTGACGCTCTTCGGCGTTTCGCGCAGGGGTGCGGTGTACTTTTTCGAGGCCGATTCTTCGGTCTTGTAAGCCGTGTCGGCGCGCTCGCCGTCAATATTGGTGGCCCCGAGATTCAGAGCATCCGATGCAGGTTCCACAGCCTGCGCCATATGGGCGGCTGACATCGCCGCAAGGGCGACGCCCACGGCGCTGACAATGGAACGCTGCGAATGGGCGGTAACCGGTTGTGCTTGGCGCGACATTTTCCTTCCCCAAGGAAACAATAAGGCGGCGGAATATAGTTGAGACTGCTTCGCATTCGCAGAAAACTTACATTCTTTACACTTTCCCATTACTCAATTTTCACATCTGCCCATTCACACGCGCGGGAGGCGTTTTACACGACCAATAAGAATCACTATCATCCGCCGCTTCATTCTTCTCGCAGGTCGCGATTCATGCTCCTACATATCCCCGGTCTGTTTTCACCCGAGGAGGTGCGTCGCATCCGACAGGCGCTGGAGGAAACCCAATGGGCGGACGGCAAGATCACCGCCGGGCACCAGTCGGCGAAAGCCAAGCACAACCTGCAGTTGCCGGAGGGCCATCCACTTGCCGTGGAGATTGGCGCGGCGATGCTTGAGCGCCTGTGGCACAACCCGCTGTTCATGTCTGCTGCCCTGCCCCACAAAGTCTTCCCGCCGTTAGTGAACTGCTACACCGGCGGCGGCAGTTTCGATTTCCACATCGACAACGCCGTGCGTCAGGCCAACGGCAGCAATGAGCGTGTGCGCACGGATTTGTCATCGACGCTGTTCTTCAGCGATCCCGATGATTACGACGGCGGCGAACTGGTGATTCAGGACACCTTCGGCACCCGTCAGGTCAAGCTGCCGGCGGGTGACCTGCTGCTTTATCCGGCCAGCAGTCTGCACAAAGTCAATGCTGTGACGCGGGGCGCGCGGTACGCCTCGTTCTTCTGGACCCAGAGCCTGGTGCGGGACGATGGCCACCGCACGCTGCTGTTCGAAATGGACGCAGCCATTCAGCAATTGAGCCGCGACGTGCCCGATCATCCTTCACTGCTGCAACTCACCGGCACCTATCACAACCTGCTGCGGCAGTGGGTCGAGGTCTGAGTCATGACCTGGAATCTGCGACGTGAAGAGGTGCTCGACGGCGACCAATTGCGCGCCATGCTTGAAGACAGTTCAGCCAGTGCCGCACGGGCGATTCTGATCGCGGCGCAGGCCAACATCGTCGACGCCCAAGCGCTGCTCGGGCAGATATTGCTCGACGGCACCGGCATAGAACGCGACCCGGCGCTGGCGTTGGTCTGGTTCCAGATTGCGGCCCGTCGCGGCCACGCGATGGCGCAGAACATGGCTGGCCGCTGCCACGAGCATGGGTGGGGCTGCGAGCCGGACGCGGCAAAGGCTGCCGAGCATTATCGTCTCGCCGCCGAGGCCGGTCTGGATTGGGGCTTTTATAACTACGGCAACCTGCTCGCCACCGGGCGCGGGGTGAACAAAGATCAGGCCCGCGCGCTGGCCTGCTATCGCAAGGCGGCAGAGCTGGGCCACGCGAAGTCGATGAATCTGCTGGGGCGTTATCTGGAAGAGGGTCTGTGCTGCGAGCAGGATCTCGATGCAGCCCATGAGTGGTATCAACGGTCGGCGCAGGCAGGTGATTTCCGTGGGCAGTTCAGTCATGCCGCAGTGCTGGCAGATCACGGACGCGTGGAGGAAGCCGTCGGCTGGCTGAAAACTGCCGTGCAGAATGGCAATCTCAACTTCCTGCGGGTCAGTCGCAAGACGCTGTTGCAAGCACCCCATCCTCAGGTTCGAGCGCTGGCTCTCGATTACCATAAGCGGGCGGCGGAGTTGGGAAATGAAGCAGACGCGGCGGAATATCGTGAACTACTGAAAGTTATATAACCGCCAATTGTAAGTTCATTTGCCAACCACAGTTTCACGAGCAGCCATCAATCGTGTGTTACGCCCCCATTTCCGGGGACATGCCAACATTGCGCATGGGCGGGAAGGAATCATCCTACAAACTCAGACTGCCTTCGCACTTTGACCGCCTCAAAAACACGACTTACTCTCCTTCTCGTGCAGACAACTTAACCATTCTGCATCTGAAGCGTTAATTGGCTTCAGAACATTTAATACGCATCATTAAAGGATTAATGATATGTCTCAACTTACGGAAAACCTCGTCACCGACGCAGCGAGTGATCCTGCAAGCCTTTTCGGTTCATCGGTCGCAACAAACGGGAGCGATACCCGGGACACCGGGCTTATACTGACCAAAGAGCAGCTCAAGCACCTCAAGAAATATGAAATCGCCGGCCTGGCCCTTCCGACCGAACTGGACAACGTCATCGCTTATCTGGGCTATGAAAACGGCGCCGGTCTCGGGCTGGAGCCCGTTGACTTCCAGCGCACCTTCAAGCTCGTCA
Organism: Pseudomonas sp. Ps21-P2; assembly: GCF_039672565.1. Classification (NCBI taxonomy): domain Bacteria; kingdom Pseudomonadati; phylum Pseudomonadota; class Gammaproteobacteria; order Pseudomonadales; family Pseudomonadaceae; genus Pseudomonas; species Pseudomonas sp. Ps21-P2. Next base: position 64,832 of record NZ_JBDFPL010000004.1, on the reverse strand, counting down.
ATGGCCACGCCAGGCTGTGGAATCCGCTGCGCACCGACCTGCTGACCGTCAATACCAAACTCGTGGTATTCGCCGGCTCCATGCAAGTCTATGGCGCGAGCATGAGGGAAGTATTCGATGATATGGCGGTATTGGGCCTGATCGAAAAATACAATATCAAGACACTTGAAGATCTGCGAAAAGTCGAACTTAAGCTGGGCAAAAAATTTCCCGGCATTGAGGCTATGGATCGTCTTGATTTGGGTTTTTATCTGGATGAAATACTCAAGAAAGTAAGAGAGCAAGAGGCGGAGGCGCTTGCAATAAAACAGCGCCTGGACTCATTCGGCCGACAACTGGCCCAACAGGTTGGCCCTGCCATCAAGCTCAAATTGGCGAGCATCGACAACAACACCATGAGCAGCGAGATCCAGGCGCTTCAGGTGAAAATCGATAACCGCGCGCTGGCCATTGAAGAGAAGAACAAAGAATACAAAGAGATGGTCAAGCAGGCCATCGGTGCCGTCATGGGCAACCTGGTCATGATGATTTACTCCAGCGTCCAGGCCGAAAAAATCCGCAAGGAACGCAACAAGCTCACCGAAGAGCAAGAAAAAGATATCGCGCTGATGGCGAAGAAAAACCGGATCCTGGCGTCGCTGGGTCGTATACGGATGGACTTCCAGAACCTCGATCTGATTGTGATTGATGCCGACATCGCCACCCAAAACCTGATCAGTGTCTGGAACTCGTTAAGCACGTTCATCGCTGCTTCCGCCGCTGAAGTAGATGGTATCCACGACGGCCTGTCCATGCGCAGGTTCCGCAACCAATTCAATCTCGTGGTTAAACCGTGGGAAACCATTGAAGTGGACGCCCAAAAATTACAACACGTGTTTGCAGAAGCGGACCGCGAATTCAGAGAAGATTACGGAGTTTAAACATGAATAACATTTCTCAATTTCCAGGCAGCCTCGACTACCCGGAGCTGAACGCTCAAGCGTTCAAACAGGCGAAAGCCAATGCCAACGATGCAACCATTCAAATGAAAGTTCTGTTCATTCAGACACAGTATCTGCCGTCATTGCACAACCGAGTCTCTGAATTGGACAAAGCGATACGTGAGTCTGACTTCAGACTTCGGGACACCGTTCAATCACTGGGTACTGTTTTAGGGATTCAAGTGGGCGCCCTCAGAGAACTTCAAAGTGAGTTCCTGGGCGCCCCTGAGTCCGACAAAGAAGAAATCATTGAAGACATCGTCATTCGAATTCAGACCATCATGAACACCGTGGGCAATAAAGAGCTGATGCTCCACAATCTGATCACGGCCATGGCAACGCCGATTGATCGTGCTGCCACTGGCACGTACATCAAGCAGCTTGAAGCCGACCAGGCGCGCCTGCCGGCAGAAGTGCTGAAGATCAAAGAACGCCAGGACACGCTGGAAGCAAAGCGCAAAGCGCTGACTGACGCCATGGCACTGATCGAAGCCAAGGGCTTCACCGAGCTGGCCAAAGATACAGCGCTGACCGCTCAGGAGCTGGTCAAAATGGGCATGACACCCCCCCAGTTGATTGCCGTAGAGGCCGCCATCGGCTTGGCGCAACAGGTCCTGGAACGGGCCGAAAGCCTGATCAACTACCTGGGGATGGTTGAAGCCCGCAACACCCTGCGCAAACAGATTGATGACCTGATCAGCAGCACTTACGCGAAGACCAATGAGTTGCGCCTGGTCACATTAAAAAAAGAGCTGATCACGGCGTGCCATAACTTCGATGAACATCGGGCGCAGTACATCACCGAGTTCGAGAAATGTGTCGCGGCCAAACGGGCCTTCCTCGCGACTTACAACACCGTAAACGGTGGTGATCAGGACGCGGTCACTCAGTTCAGCGTTGACGCGCTGTCGCTGGCAAAACACTTGAAAGTCATGGCCTGATTTCATCCGCCAACGCGCAACAATGCAGGCCGGGTAGTACAAGTGATGTTCTTCCCGGCCCCATGCCGGAGCGCCTGATTCACGTCAGGCTTCCCCTTTCACGCCATTCATCTCATTAAAGGATTAACGATATGAAATCATCCGGAGCCATGGATGACGCGCCCGTTCGGGATGAGAAGCTTGACTTGGCAGAGCGCCTGCCCTGCACGTTGATTTCCGCTGCAGCGGGTACGGTAGAAGAAGCCATTCGCGCGCCAGGCCTCTTCCTGACCAAATCACAACTGATTGACCTTATGCGTTATACAACCCACGGTCTCGCGCTTCCCATCGCACTCAAAGATGTTGTCTGGTATCTGGGCTACGAAACAGGCGCCGGCCTGAATCTTGAAGCCAGGGATTTTCAGGCGAGTTTCAATCGCATTCATCTTCACGCCGCGCAATGGAAACCGCTTCGTACCGACCTGATAAACGTAGGCAGCGAGTTGTGGGTGTTCGCCGATCAGATGCAAGTTTACGGCAACGGTGTAAGAGAGCTTTATAACGAGATCAGGGCAAAGGCTGCAGAGACGCTCGAGCCGGCCGATCACCAGGATTTTCTGCATTACATCGAGCAGGTCGCCGCGCTCGTCTTGCATCGACGCAGCACAACCGAAGCACTCAAGGGTCGGCTCGATGCCTTTTCGCGGGAGTTGTCGACACGGGTAATGCCCGACGTACAGCTCAAGTTAAAGAGCATCGACAACAATAATGTGCCGGCCGACATCAAATCGCTGAACGACGCCATCAACCGACGTGCCGCAGACATTGAAGAAAAACAGCGGGCATACAAAACGCTGATCAAAAAGTCGGTGGGTGCCAGTTTTGCCCTGATCGGTTTGGGTATTTACTACGGGGTTGAAGCAGGCAAAGTGCGTAGAAAGATCAATGCATTGCGCCTGGAACAAGAGAACAGCATTCTTCTACTGGAGCAAAAAAACCGAATCCACGCCTCACTGCAGCGCGTTCGTCATGATCTGCATGATCTAAGCCTGATCATTCTGGATGCAGACATTGCCATCCAGAACATGGTTGTGGTGTGGAACGGTCTGCATATTTTCCTGATCCACTCGGCTCAAGAAGCGGGCAAAATTGATAACGCGCTGTCAATGCGCCGCCTCATGAACGCTTTTAATCTGGTGGCTGAACCCTGGACCCAGATAAAACGGGAAGCGGACACGTTGCTCAATGGGAAATTGCAACCCATTTGACCAGCCATTTGCATTCGACTTGACCAGTCGTTTGCATCGGAAGTGACCAGGCATTTGCATTGGACTTGACCACTCGCCTAGCGAGTCATTTGAAAGGCTAAAGCAGCGGTACTGGTGGCACTGTCTGTGGCGCGCCATCGATGATGCACATCCATCCCCAAGTTCTCAGTGCCGACGTCTTCTTAAACTCCTCGACCAGCTCGGCCGCAATTTCCCCTATGTCCGTCCGCAACTCGAACTGAGGGCGCATTGCGTGCAAAACGTCAATTCCCATGTCCCCGGCAAGCAGCTTGCACATCAGCTTATTACGAAGCTTCCAAGGTAGGGCTTTTCCGCGCCTTTCCGGATGCTGGTAAACCATGGTGTTCAAATGCGCCGACGCGTGGATGTAGTCAGCGCTGCTCATCCAGATATGCAGATGGGCAGGCACTCCAAGGGGTAGGACGTTGAACACGAGCCAATCGATTAGGCCAACGGCAACACCGCGCGCTTGAAGCTCCATTGCCAGCATCAGAAGTACTTTGTGCAAGGTGCCTGCTGCCTTGATAGCAACGGTTTTTCGACCTAGGAGATCTGCTTCGACCACTATCGCGATCAACGCAGCGAGGGCATCCAAGCTTGCCCTGCGTTCGAGTTTTTCGAGTAGAACTTGAGTGATTGGTTCGCGCTGAACACTGTCCCAAATCATGTTGCTGGTGCTGCGATAAAGCACCAGTTGGACATCGGTATTTAACGCACGGAAGTAGCTGTCGAAGCTGATTTTCTGTTGCCGGGAGATCAGCTTCATCAAAGTCCATATGGGATGATTCAGGTCGCGGGACGATCCAGGTGCTAGCAGTTCCACCCTACTCAAGGTCTTGGCCTTGGGGGAGATCATTTTCTGTTCGTACCTAGACCACTTGCTTCGGTAATGCCGGATCGTGCCATTCGTATTTCTTCGAAATGACTCTTTTTCGAAATACAGCTCAAGGGCATAGGCAGTTTTGAGGCCTGTCCGCTGCCTCAGTCCTTCGAACCAGTAGCCCACTGCGAGCATTTCCACTGTGTTGCTTCGGGGGCGGCTATTTTCCGGAATTTGTTCGCGCAAGCTGCCTGCGAACTCCGAATAAATGTTTGCAATTCTCTTAAAATCAGACACTTAAAAATCCCCGAACGATCTTTGTACCGTAAAAAATGTAGAAGTCTTACGGCTGGAGCGCAAGGGGGCGGTTTATTACTATCAACTGTGACCAAACCGGACATTAAGTGCGATGCGCGAGCCCCTTGAAATCCAATTTCTGTCATTCGAATTAGAGCTCGACCTCAAACAGCGATATGGCCTGATGGTGGGTGGCAGCGCGCTGTGGAGAGAGTTGGGTTACACATCGTACGACGCGTTTCGTAAAGCTAAACAGCGAGGGACAATTGAGGTGCCGCTATTTGAAGTGCCTAATCGTCGGGGGTTCTTTGCTCTGTCCAAAGAGGTCGCTTGGTGGATTGCTACGCAGCGCTGCGCACGGCAGCAGGCCGTATGAACTAAGCATATGAGGAGTATCACAATGAGATCAGGATAGGAGCTAGCCGGTGGATTTGGAGCACAAAAAAGCCCAGGGGTGGAGCCCTAGGCTTTTTTGATGGTGTTAGGTTTCAGCCCTACGCGCCGTCATTCTGTGTTCCCTCGCGTTCGGCGTCAAGTCGATCACATTCCGTTTGTCTGCAATTTTCACACGGCGCGACCTGTGAGGTGTTCACACACCTGTCGCGAGGAGAACATATGAGGCTGCCAATAAGTACGCAGCGCGAGGTGCTACGCCTTACGAGCGACCCCAAGCTGTCGAATAGGGCTATTGGCCTATTAGCCAAAGTGTCCCATAACACTGTTCGCACCATTCGGGATCAGTTGGCACAGTGTGGACAAAGCTGGGAAGAACTGAAGCACCTTGACGACAAAGCGCTGGCGGAGCGTCTGCATACCCAGCCAAAAGTCTCATCTCAAAGGAAGGCTTACCCGTCATGGCCTGCCATCCATGAACAGCTAAAACTTCCTGACATCACCTTGGAACTCCTATGGCAAGAGTTTCGTACAAGCGAGCCAGAAGGCGTGTCTTATGCTCAGTTCACACGGATTTATCGTGAATGGGTCAATAGGCAAAAGCTGAGCATGCGACAGACTCACCTCCCCGGAGACAAGTGCTTCGTGGACTTTTGTGGCAGGACAATGCCTGTGACCAACCCGGATACTGGAGCAATCAGCCAAGCTCAGGTGTTCGTGGCAACGCTAGGTGCCTCGGGATACATTTTTGCCACCGCCGTGAGAAGTCAAACGATCCCAGACTGGCTCAGATGCAACATTCTGGCCCTGGAGTTCTTCGACGGGGTTCCACGGTTCGTTGTGCCTGATAATTTGAAGTCAGCAGTGACGAAAAACACGAGAGATGTGGTGACCCTAAATCGTGCCTACGCCGAGTTTTCTGAGCACTACGGATTTCAAATTTACCCCGCCAGACCGCGTAAACCGCAAGACAAGTCGCTAGGTGAGATTGCTGTTCAACTGGTACAAAGATTCGTTCTCGCAAGGCTGAGAGCGAGCACCTTTTTTTCCTTAGAAGAGCTCAACGAGAAAATCAGCTACTGGGTTGATGAGCTAAACAGTCGAATCACTCGAACGTACCCTAAGAGCCGAACCAGCCGCTTCCTTGAGCTTGACTATCCAGCCCTCAAGCCGCTCCCAGAACATAAGTACAGCTACAGCAAGTGGGTGTATCAGGTTAGGGTAGGCAGCGACTACCACGTACAATTTGAAGAGCACAGCTACTCGGTTCCTTACCACTTCGCGAATCTTCTTGTCGATTTGCGCGTGCGAGACGATTGGCTCGAAATCATTCATCAGCGCCGTCTCATCGGCTCGCACAAGCTCAATCGTCAGCGGGGCACTAGCACTCTCAAAGAGCACTTGGCCCCGAATCACAGATATTTCCAGGACTCCCAGCCGGAAGCTCTGATTGTCTGGGCTGAGACTATTGGGCCGGAAACGCTCCGTTTCGTGAAGGACAACCTCAACCTGCGGAAAGATTTCTCGACCGGTTTGAAGGTCGTTGTTGGCCTGAAACGTGACGTTCGCAAAGGGGCAATCACACCGTCACGCCTTGAGTCCGCGTGCGGCTATGCGAATAGCTTGAACATCCTAAGTTCTGAGCGGCTGCGTTCGATCCTTCGGAACGAATCTGACCTGCGCCCCAACTACCGAAGATCCGCCCCCTTGGTCGAACACGCCAACATACGTGGTGCTGAATACTACGCCTCACAGGGAGATGAGCCGCTATGAAGTCAATCCTCGATACTGCCCAAAACCTTATGTCTCTTGGTCTGCACGGGATGGCAGCAGCCTACGAGCGTCAGCTTGAAACACCGGCGCTGCTGAAAGAACCATTCGAAACAAGGCTTGGTTTAATGATGGATGCCGAAAATAGCGAGCGTGAGAGCAGAAAGGTTGGACGTTTGCTAAAGAACGCAAGGCTTCGTGAGAATGAAGCCACAATAGACAGCATTGAATTCAAGGCGTCTCGAGGCATAGACCGCAATACGGTCATGTCCCTTGGTGAGTGCGAGTGGTTAGCGCGACGTCAGAATGTGATCATCACGGGCGCTACGGGCACTGGCAAAACCTGGCTCGCTTGCGCACTCGGAAACCAAGCCTGCCGCCTTGGGCGAGCGACGCTGTATCGCACTGCCACGAAGCTTTTTGAAGAAATCTCACTTTCTTACGCTGACCACACCACGCCTAAACTACGTCGGCATTTGATCCGCGCAGAATTATTAGTCATAGATGATTTGGGCATCGGTGGCATTGACGCCCAGTTGGGCCCGTTCCTCCTGGACGTTATCGACGAGCAGTCACAGAACGGCTCATTGTTGATTACAAGTCAGTACCCTAAAGAAAAATGGTATGACCTGTTCTCCGACCCCACGATTGCCGATGCAATTCTTGACCGTATCGTTCACAAGTCCCACGTTATAGAACTGAAAGGCGAATCAATGCGAAGGATCAAAAGTCGCAAACGGTTGCAATAGGATCCGGTGTTTATCCAGGTGGGCAATACGAATGCAATTGGTCAAATTGAATGCAAGCAGTTGGTCAAATGCAACGCAATCACCTGTTTTTTCAATAATGTATAATTGGCGGGATTAAGATTTTTGCTATGCTCTTTGAATCATCCTACCTTAATCAGATCTGAGGGTTGAAACCTTTAGTAAGTCCCAGCCCCAGTGCTAGCCCTATTTAAATTTAACAGTCCAGAGGTGATCCAGCTGGGTTGTGCAAATGGGGCTTAGCATCTGGCGCTTCATACCCCAGTATGGCGTTATGGGAACATCTCAAGAGCGTACGGTGCCTCGGCCCCATTTTACGTTGATCTGATCCATCATGCTTTGTGAGGCGCAGCGGCCGCACGTTGGCGGAACTATCAGGTAGTTAAACTTCTAGTTTGCGCCACTGACAAAGCCAGGGCGCATGCTAGCCTGTTAATTAATGAGGTTACGGTTTAGCAACGTGCCAGACTTGGTTGACACCGTCGCCGGTTGTATCCCCTGGCTTGGTATCTTTGACCCAGCTGTAAAGTGGCATGCCTTTGTAAGCCCATTGTTTTGTGCCATCGTCTCGAGTGACGACAGAATAATCATGATCCGCTTTGGCGTTTGCCGACACTGCCAGAGGTGGCCAGTTTGCAGCGCATGGCCCAGTGCAGACCGACTTGCCCGAGGTGTCCTTACCGAACGTGTACAGAGTCATTCCTTTCGCGTCTACGAGTACTTTTCCCTTGTCTGTTTCAGCAACCTTGACTGGCGCGTCGGCGAACGCAAAACCAGATATGCAGCAGACGGCAACAGCAGCGGTGAGGATCATTTTTTTGAACATACGTATTCCTTTGGTTTTTGTGAATTTTTGTAGGCTCGCCTGCTATTTGAAATAGTACGCGACCAGACAGTAGACGAACGCCAGACAGTTCTATTCCAGTTCCGTAAAAAACTTCCCAATATTATGTTTTACCGGAACCCTGATCTTTCCCCCCCTGTTGATCCAATGGCGTTCTTATTTGAGCAAAACGACGTTCACGCTCAAGCATCACGAGCTTGGGCGCCTCACTCCACAGCCGAAGTTCAGGGCTGACCCACCAAGCTACAACGAATGCAGAAACGATCAGGGTCATCACAATTACCATTGAAGCAAACATGATTCACTCCTGCTCGGTAGGTTGGTATAGCGTACGCAAATAGGTAACTACAGCAGTTCGTTGTTCGTCCGAGAGCACTGCTTTCCAGGGAGGCATTGCCGTACCTGGTATGCCTTCACGCAAGACGTTCTCCAGATACGCCGTGTTGCCTTTCTTCTCCCAGAAGTTCGCGGGGCGTGGGGAGAGCCCGCGAGATGCAGGCCCATTGCCCTGGCCACTGGCACCGTGGCAGCTAGCACAATTGGTGGAAAATAGAGACTGCCCAAGCGCTACGTCGCTAGACGGCAAGGCGCGCTCGTCCGCTGTATGCAGGCTTTGCACATAAAGCGTGAGTGCCACCAGCGTTGAGTTATCAAGGTCTCTCCAAGCGGGCATTGCTGTCCCGGGCCTGCCGTTCCACAAAACATCGGCTAAATGCCGGGTTGTAAATTGTGCATCGCGCAGGTTAGCCGGACGTGGCAGCAACGTCGGCGCCGCTAAGCCATCACCTGTTCCACTCGGACCATGGCACCCGGCGCAGTTCTCCGCGAAAGCCGCTTGTCCCAGACGTAATGCGATCGAGCGGTCATTTGCGTTAGTAGGTATCACAAAGCCAGGCACTGGCCCATCCAAGCGAGGTCGCGCGGCGATTGCATCTTGGCTTACATTGAGTGACGCCGACATTTCTTCATCTGCCATGCTGTCGTGCGACATCGCGTTACTGCTCTTCTGGGTTGATTGTTGAGCGTCAACCTGCGCCTGAAGCGGATCGTCATAACCCGAAACTTTTCTAGCTCTACCAAGCGTCTGTAAGTAGGCAACGAGGTCAATTCCATCCGATGTCGGTTTGTTGGCATCACCTTTAAACAACCAGGGATAGCCAGGCATTACAGAGTCACGAACGACATATCGAGGATTGAATAGGTGGGTCAGATGCCAATCATTACTTCGTACCTCGGTTTCCCGAGCTAAATCAGGACCAATGCGGCGAGTCCCCCAGAGTTGTGGGTAGTCGTATTTCGTTTCCCATGCTTCAGTGGGCGCCCCCCAGCGACTGACGTCCTGAGCTACGAATCGTACTTGTTGAGTATGACAATAACCGCACCCTTCGCGGGCATATACAATGCGCCCTCGTTCTTCTTTCGCGGAATACTGTTGCATGTTGGCAGGTGCACGGGCCTCGATTTCCTTTTGCAGTTGCTTCCCAGGCAATATCCCGAGCAGCATAAACGACAAGATAAAGAAGCCGATACCGGCTACAAATATGATCAGATAGGCGCTATTGAACAGGCGATGCTTGGTAACCGTTTGCATACCTTAAACTCCCGCTAACGTAGGGTGAATGACGGGAGAGGTACTTACGGCAGCACCGTTGTTTCGGGCTCCTGTAGTTAGGCCCAGGAAAAACGCGATGAAGCCTGCCAGAATCGGCAATCCGCTTAGGTCTCTGATCCACCAGTACGCCAGAGATGCGCGTACAGAGTCCATCCACGGCGCGGTGGTTTCCCATATTTGTGCCTGTACCAAACCGCCGGCCGTTAGTGTGGTGAACATGGCCAGTAGGCCGATAGTTATCAGCCAGTAAGCCCAATTCATCGCCGCTGCGCTGTAGCGGTTGTTTGGTATACGCTGCCAGGCATGGGCAATCCCGCCAGCGGCAACGAAGGTTGCAAAACCCAGCATCGCGAGATGCGAATGGCCAATTACCCAATCGGAAAAGTGAGTCAATCGGTTGACCGGCATCAGAGCCTGGAACGCGCCCTGCAAACTGACGATTAAATAGAACACCGTGCCCGTCCAGACAAACCTCAGAGGGACATCGCTTGCGACTGTCGAAGCTTGGCCTCGCAGTGACATCAGTTGGTTGAATACAACTAGTATCACGTCCATGCCCAAATACACGGAGGCGATAATGGCCGCCTTCTGCGCGTCCATGGGGATAGCCGAATAGACGTAATGGTGAGTGCCATTGAGCGGATAAAAAAAGAATAGAAACCAGAAACCGATCATTGACAAAAAGTGGCTATAGATAGGTCGATTGGTGGCGGCCGGAATAATGTAGTAAGAGATCGCAAGTACAAATGGCGTAACGAACAAACCCACTGCGTCGTGAATCCAAAGCCCGCTGAATGCAGCACCTTGCGCGCCGGGGATAAATGCAGGCGCGAAATTTCCTACTGGATATGCAAGCAGCGTAAATACGGCTCCGCCGATCAGGTACCAAGCCGAAATATACAAGCCTCCTCGTTGCCGCTTAAGCAAGAAAGGCCCCGCGAATTGGGCACATACCAAAATCAGACCGAGTACTACCACTAGGTCCACGATCATTGGGAACTCCGCCCATTCTAAAGACTGTATTGCGAACCATGGGCTATCGAGCCCGAGGGAAATAAGTAACCATCCGGGCAAAAGGACACCAAGATTCCAAATATAGAAAATGACCCAGCCCAATCTGCGACTGAACACCGGGCGATCAGCCAGGCGCGGGACCATGTGGTAACAGAACGCAAAGAAAGCATTGGCAAGCCAACCAAAAAAAATACCTTGTGTGTGATCGAACCTCAGGCGACCCCAGGTCAGCGCTGCGTGGCTACTCAGCAGATCGGGCATTGTCAGCTTCAGAGCAACAAGCAGGCCCGCAAGAGCTGATAGAAACAGTGTGATCACTGCTGCATAACCGTGGGCTTTGATAAGATCGTAATCAATGCGCGGCAAAATATCCGAGGGTTGATTCGCGTCTAGAGCATGCTCTGTTCCAGCTATCAGTCTACTCATGGCTTAGCTCCTTCAACGAAACGGTTTTGGAGCGGCTTAGAATCCATGCTGCCGTTCCTGATCGCTCCTCCGGCGTCAGTGTTATGTCCGTAGGCCCTGCAGAATAACCATCCCATCCTGGTTGGGGATGGGAAATGGCAGCGACCATGACAGCCAATGCTTCGTGATTAAGCGGCTTCGTCCCAATTACAGATTTATATCGTGCAAGGACTGCATTCCAGCTAGGACCTACCGAACGTTGAGTCGCGTCATGACACCCTGCGCAACGCTGTTGGACCACAATTGCGCCTGCGCCGACCAATGCAGTGGTCAACTCGACCTTATCTGTTGAGTCCACTCGCGACGGGAGAGCATCTCCTCGTCGGGTGATATCCGAGGCGCCGTGGGTGCCGATGACCTTCCAAGATATCAACGTGCCGAGCGCCAATACACCAATCAACATAGCCAATGCAGTTCGGGAAATCCCATGGGCCGATGTGTCGCGAACAGGATCACTCATGGTGTCTCCTTGCCATTGAAGAACATCAGATAATCGATGATTGGTTGTACGGCTTCGTCGGGGATGGGCGCTCCATATTCGTCGCGCATTTTGGCGACCTCAGCCGCCCAGGTTTTACGCGGAAATGCAGGTTGGTTGGTAACGTAACGAGGAGAATGGCAGATCACGCATTGTGCCAGAAATTCGCTGCGCCCCGGACCGTCCGGCAAGTAGGGCTCGTCGTGGGGAACAGTGATTGAGTGCACGGGAGCACCAAAATCGACCTTCGGTTCCTCGGCCGCAAAGGCGCTTGGTATCCAAATAGGTAGGCTACACATCAAGGCAAAAAAGAGCATTCTAGGCTGGAGAAATGTCGTCATCTCACACCACCATTCCAGTGGTTTGTTCGATAACCCGGCGCGCATAGCCTCCCCGATTCCACTGGGTGGTCAGTTGACCTTGCCCGGCGCGGTTGGTGGCGCGGACCTTGAACGTGTATCGGCCTTTGTCAAGGGGGGTCCATACGAAGCGCCACCGACGCCAAGAGAACCGGCCGATCTCGGGGTCGAGCGTCGCATCTGCCCAAGTACGCCCGCCGTCAACTGAAACCTCAACCCGAGCGATACCATCGCCGCCATCATTGGCTAAGCCCTCTAGCATGTATGGATGATTTACAAGCAATAGTTCTTCGGGTTCTGGACGTACGAATACGGAGTGAGTGACAAAGCGGTTGATGGGTACCGTTTTCTTGGAGAGGTTTCCTGGCTCCTCGTTGATCTCTGGATTATCAGGAATTCGGTAGGCTTGGTTCATCCAAATATTGCTTAAAGGTTTATCTAGCACCTCAATGTGAGCCAATGATTTAATCCAGTAAGTCGCGTACCAACCGGGTACCACTAAGCGCAATGGAAAGCCATTGAGCATCGGCAGTGGTGCGCCATTCATTGCGTATGCAACCATCACATCACCATCATTGGCATGGTCAAACTTCAATGACTTCACGATCTTTGGCAAGCCTGGCATTGGCGACTCATCCAGCCCAGAAATTGCCACCTCGACTGCTCCTGCTTTAACACCTGCACGATCAAGGAGGTCCTTGAGGCGAACGCCTGTCCACTGTGCATTTCCCATCGCGCCAAATTGCCATTGCCCACCAGGAGGTTTAGGACCAAACAAGCTTCTGGCATTGCCTGAACATTGGTTCATGGCCACCAGTGTCACGGGCTCGAACTCGTTGACCAAGGCATCAAGAGAAAAAGACTGAGGATTGGCAACCTGGCCATCGAGACGCAGTCGAAAGGTTCGCGTATCGACCTGAGTTGGATACCCCGACAGATGCCACCGAACAAAATAGGCTTCGTTAGGCGTCAGGTCCTGGCGAAAATAATGCAGCGGCGTTTCCAACTGCGGCGGACGATCAGTAATCAGAATCAGTCCCGTTTTCTCTGGAAAACGTACAAGGCGTCGTTCGGACTCTGCGGATTCGATCCTATCTAGTTGCGCCAAGTCCGTTCCAGAAAGGGCTTGGCGCGGAAGCAGGCTAGCGAGACCAGCGCTAGTGGCCAACCCGAGTAAACGACGGCGATTCATCATCCAGAACTCATCACTTCCATTCATTATTATTCACCAGGTCGTGGAGTATCAGCAGGCCCTCGAGAAGGCCTGCGTTGTTTCGATCAGTCAGCCTTGAGCGTCGATACCACCTTGTTGCTGGCGAGATCGACGGTGGAGATGCTCAGGTCCTCGTTGAGGACATAAGCCTTCGACTTGTCTTTGGTGAAGACAATGGCCTGGCGGGGTGCCTTCAAACCGGTCACAGTGGTCGTCACTTTCAGCGTTTTGGTGTCTATCACTGACAGGGTGTTGTCACCCAGGTTACCCGAGTAGACGTGCAGTCCGTCTGGAGTCAGGGCTGCACCGTAGGGGTCTTTGCCCACCATAACGGTGGTTGTGATAGCGCGTTTTTGAGTGTCGACAACTGCGATGCTGTTACTGCCGCTGTTAGCCGCGTACAGCGTATTGCCGTCGGCCGATATGGAGATGGCGCGCAACTTGTTGAAGCCAGTGATCTCACCTTCGATCTTATTGGTCTTGCTGTCGACCAGGGTGATTTTGTCGCCAAGAAAGTTGGTGACATAGACGGTTTTGCCGTCAGGGCTTACTCGGATGCCTTGGCGCGGTTGGGAGAAGCCAGGTACCACAGCTACTGGTCGTTGGTGATCAAGGTCAATAACCGACAAGGTGCTGGCGGCCTCGTTGTTGACGTAGAGCAGGCTCCCATCCTTGCTGAGCGTGGTACCAAAAGCACCTGCACCTAACGGAAGATCTGCGATGACTTTTAATGTTTTGGTGTCGATCTTACGAACGACCCCTAAGCTGCTGTCGGAAAGGTAGAACACATCGCCGTTTGGAGAAAAGACAATGTTGCGTGGCGTGATATAGCCGGTGAGAACCTGACGAACCTTGCCGGTTTTCAAGTCGTAGACCACCACGTCAGGACGCTGACTGTAGGAGACTACGGCTGTCGATTCGTCAGGGCTGACAGCCAGTGAGTTGTTATGAATATCACCATCGAAGGTCCAGCGATCTTCCGCTGCCGACGCACTCATTGATGCGGCGAGCGCGATACCCAACGCCAGTGCAGTCACTGTTTTCTTGATCACATTCATCAGAGGTTCCTCACAAGGGGCAGCCAGGCGTGAGATTGCGCCTTGGCAAATGCAGCTCGCTGATTGCTGCTAGACAATGAGTTGACCTTAAGCGCTTGGGATAAATTCCGAAAACAAGTTGTTGTGGTAGTAGTTACCTACTTTTCAAATAGATTTCGTTAGCTTTGGCTCGCAAACTGAGTGCAACTTTGCCAGAACCGTTCAAGTCCGGACGAGATGAATTTTTCCCGGTGGCGGATCAGAAAAAAGCGCCGGCTCAGCCCAGGCAACGCATGCGGCAGTTCAATCAGGTCTTGAGAAGTCAGCAGATCCCGAACGACCCTGCTCGACAGGCAACTGATGCCGATGCCTTGTGCAAGGACGTGTTTGATGGCTTCTGAGCTGCCGATCTGGCGGGTTTCAGCGAGGTCGTGCAGGTGACGCAACAGCAACTGTTCGACTTCCTCCCGAGTGCCCGAGCCAGGTTCGCGGAGAAGCCACTCAGCAGTACGCAGGTCATCAAGGGTGACCTGCGACTTGAGTGCTAAAGGGTGACGTTGGCCCGCTACAATGAGCAGTTCATCTACAAGCCAAGGTTCGGCACTCAGTTCGGGCAAGTGGCACGGTCCCTCAATCAGTCCCATATCAATCTCGAAATCTGCGACCTTCCGGGCGATAGCCATGCTGTTGGCCATATCAACATCGACCCGCAGGTGCGGAGCCGATTGGCGTAACTCGCCAAGTATCAATGGCAAAACATAGTTGCCTATAGTGGTACTACAGCCTACCCGCAAGCGAGTCTTCAGCTCTGCATGCCCTGGAAGGAAGCTGTTTTCTATCTGCAACGCGTTCTCAAGCATGCTTCTGGCCTGGGGCAGTAATGCTTGGCCGTTATTGTTTAACACCAAGCGTTTGCCTACGCGATCGAAAAGCCGGGTATCCAAGGCGCTTTCCAACTCGTTGAGTGCGGCGCTGGTGGCCGATTGCGAAAGTGACACAGCGATGGCCGCGCTGGTGGTGCTGCCCTGTTGCGCAATGGCGCAGAAGATTTGCAATTGACGTAGGCTTAACTTCAATTTTCTACCTCTTTAACAGGTAACGTAAACCTATACTATCCGTTTAGCCGCTAACCTCATCAAGCTATACTTCAGGCAAGTCACATTGAATGAACACTGAAGCGGGAGCGCGAAAATGAGTGATACACGACTCGCAGCGATTATGGGCGGCAGCCATCCACTGGCAGCATTGTCCAATCCACGAGAAGCGATCCGGCAGTTCACACCTAACTGGTTCGCCGCCACGATGGGCACCGGGATTCTGGCTCTGGCTTTGGGCCAACTGCCATTTGCCGCGCAGTGGCCCAAAGTGTTAGGTGAAGCCTTGTGGTTTTTCAATATCGCGTTGTTTTGCCTCTTTACGGTGTTGTACGCAAGCCGCTGGGCCCTGTTCTTTAATGAAGCCAAACAGATCTTCGGTCACTCCACCGTGTCGATGTTTTTTGGAACCATCCCCATGGGGCTGGCGACAATCATCAACGGATTTCTCCTTTATGGCTTGCCACGCTGGGGGGATGGGGTTGTCGCTTTAGCTGAAGTCCTGTGGTGGATCGATGTCGCCATGGCGTTGGCGTGCGGGGTTCTGATCCCGTTCATGATGTTTACCCGCCAGCAGCACAGTATCGACCAGATGACAGCAGTATGGCTGCTACCTGTGGTTGCGGCCGAGGTAGCCGCCGCCAGTGGTGGGCTACTGGCGCCGCACCTTGCTGATGCGAGTGCACAGTTCACCCTGTTGATCACCAGCTACGTGCTATGGGCATACTCAGTGCCCGTGGCCTTGAGTATTCTGGTGATTCTGCTGCTGCGCATGGCATTGCATAAATTGCCTCATGAGAGCATGGCGGCATCGAGCTGGCTTTCATTAGGGCCCATTGGTACTGGTGCGTTGGGGATGCTGGTACTCGGCAGCGACGCTCCGGCGATCTTCGCCGCTCATGGAATGGCCGGCATCGGAGGCGTTGCCGAGGGCATTGGCTTGATCGGTGGTGTGCTGTTTTGGGGGCTTGGATTGTGGTGGATGGTTTTGGCGCTGCTGATTACCGGTCGCTACTTCAGGGAGGGTATTCCTTTCAACCTCGGCTGGTGGGGTTTCACCTTTCCGCTAGGCGTGTATGCGGTGACTACCCTTAAATTGGGCTCCATGTTGCACCTCGCGTTCTTCAATTTTGTGGGCGTGGTACTGGTATTGCTGCTTGCGATCATGTGGATCATCGTCGCGGCCAAAACTTTGGTAGGCGCGTATCGCGGCAACTTGTTCATCTCGCCCTGCATCGCCTCGCTGAACAAGATGAGCAAACCCTGAACCTTTGGCTACTCAATCGACTGTTTGGCGTCACGCAGCGTGGATAGGATGCGTTGCCGAACACTCGGGTGAGTGCAAACAGAAAGCGGGCTGGGGTGTGGCATCTCGAGCAATGAGATATCGGGAAAGGCGTGTCGAACCCGCAGCATCGCCTGCTGAGCGACACGTCCGGCAAATACGACAGTCGCGAGATCAGGAAAATGCGGAAGCAGCGTGATTAGCTTCTCAATTCCCTCCTCAATTTGCGCCCTGCGGAGCGACGCCTTGGGCTTTTCAAGATCGGGCAGCCAAGGATATAGATTCCAGATAACGGTCTCTCGGCGTTCCAACCCAACCTGTTCCATGAAACTTTTGAGGTTGCGTTGTGCAGGCCCCGGATTGTCTCGTGAGACATACCGTGCACGACTGACCGTTCGCGCGGGTGACTCTAGCAATATCAATATTTTGGCGTAGACGCCGCCATCCAACGGATCGAAATACGGCAAGGTTTTGTCGCCCGTGGACTGGGAAATCACCCAGCGCGTCAGTTGCGCAACGTTCGGCATCAGCAGAAAAATTTCTCGCGCTTCAAGCGAAATCCCGAGGGGGGCGGTGCCTTGGTGAGTCGACACTGACAAGACGCTTCCTCTATTGATACGAAATTGCCATTAGGAGGCCACGATATGTTCGATCTTCAAGCTCTTGACCTCGCGCGAATGCAGTTCGCTTTCACCGTTTCATTCCACATCCTGTTCCCGGCAGTTACCGTCGGGCTGGCTGCTTATCTAGCAGTGTTGGAAGGTCTTTGGTTGAGGACGCATGACAATACCTATCGGACCTTATACCACTTTTGGATCAAAATCTTCGCAGTCAACTTCGGTATGGGTGTGGTGTCAGGATTGGTCATGGCGTATGAGTTCGGTACCAATTGGAGCAGATTTTCGTATTTCGCCGGCCCTATAACGGGGACCCTACTGACCTACGAGGTACTGACGGCTTTCTTTCTTGAAGCTGGATTCTTGGGTGTGATGCTTTTTGGTTGGAGTAGAGTCGGCCGTGGCCTACATTTCTTTTCTACCGTGATGGTGGCCGTTGGCACCTTGGTTTCCTCGTTCTGGATTCTCGCCTCTAATAGCTGGATGCAAACCCCACAGGGCTTCAAAATTGATCATGGTCAAGTGATTCCGATGGACTGGCTGAAGATTATCTTCAATCCGTCTTTTCCTTACCGCCTGGTGCACATGTCGATTGCTGCCTTCGTGGCAACGGCGTTCTTTGTCGGCGCTTCAGCAGCCTGGCACCTGTTGGGAGGTCGCGATAACCCGGCCGTCCGTCGAATGTTATCAATGGCGATGTGGATGGCGTTGATTGTGGCGCCGATACAAGCCGTGGTGGGCGATGCTCACGGGTTGAACACTTTGGAGCATCAGCCGGCAAAAATTGCGGCAATAGAGGGCCACTGGGAAAACGTGGGCAATGAGCCGACGCCGTTGATCCTGTTTGGCTGGCCCGATATGAAGGCTGAGAAGACCCGGTTTTCCGTCGAGATTCCCTACTTGGGCAGTTTGATCCTTACCCACAGCCTGGATCGTCAGATTCCTGCCTTGGCATCCTTTGCGCCGGAGGATCGCCCCAACTCGACTATCGTGTTCTGGTCGTTCCGTATCATGGTTGGCTTGGGAATGCTGATGATTTTCACTGGACTGTGGAGTCTATGGTTGCGAAAGCGCGGCACGCTCTACCGGTGCCGCTCGTTCTTATACTTCCTGATGCTTATGGGGCCGTCAGGGCTGATCGCCCTATTGGCCGGCTGGTTTACCACTGAAATCGGTCGTCAGCCTTGGGTAGTGTATGGACTGCTGCGCACTGCCGATGCTTCGTCGAACCATAGCGTGGCGCAGATGAGCATTACCTTAGTGCTGTTTGTCCTGGTTTATTTCGCGCTTTTCGGAACCGGCTTGGGCTACATGATGCGCCTGGTACGTAAAGGACCCCAAAATCACGAAGGCGACGCGCTTAGCCACGGTGGGCCTGGCCATCTGCGAACACCTGCCCGTCCTCTATCTGCCGCCCACGGTGGCGATGCTGATAGCCATCACAAGGGGCATTGACTCATGGGCATTGATCTTCCGCTGATTTGGGCCGTGATCATCATCTTCGGCATCATGATGTACGTAATTATGGACGGCTTTGACCTAGGGATTGGCATTCTTTTTCCTTTCATGAAGGGCTCGGGCGATCGCGACGTAATGATGAACACGGTCGCGCCTGTCTGGGACGGCAACGAAACCTGGCTCGTGCTTGGCGGCGCGGCGTTGTTCGGCGCCTTCCCGCTGGCCTATTCGGTGGTCCTGTCGGCCCTGTACCTGCCGCTGATTTTCATGCTGTTCGGGCTGATTTTCCGCGGCGTGGCCTTCGAGTTCCGTTTCAAGGCCACTGACGAGAAGCGCCACATCTGGGACAAGGCCTTTATCGGCGGCTCCCTGGTGGCGACCTTCTTCCAGGGCGTGGCGTTGGGCGCCTACATCGACGGCCTCCCGGTGGTCGATCGCCAGTACGCCGGGGGCGGCCTAGACTGGCTGACGCCGTTCAGTCTGTTCTGCGGCGCTGCGCTGATAGTTGCGTATGCCTTGCTTGGCTGCACCTGGCTGATCATGAAAACTGAAGGCGTGCTGCAAAAAGCCATGCATAACCTGGCCCGTCCTTTGACGTTGGCACTGCTGGCTGTGATCGCCGTGGTCAGCTTATGGACGCCGCTCGCCCATGGCGATATCGCTGCACGCTGGTTCTGCCTACCGAACCTGTTCTGGTTCCTGCCGGTGCCAGTCCTAGTGTTGGTGACTATGTGGGGGTTGTTCAGGGCCGTGGCGAGCAGTGCTCACTACGCGCCTTTTATCTTGACCCTGGTATTGATCTTTCTGGGTTACAGCGGCCTCGGCATCAGCCTGTGGCCGAACATCGTCCCACCGTTGACGTCGATCTGGGATGCCGCAGCCCCCCCGCAAAGCCAAGGTTTTATGCTTGTAGGTGCTCTGCTCATTATCCCGATCATTCTGGGCTACACCATTTGGAGCTACTCCGTGTTCCGAGGAAAGGTTAACGATCAGGCAGGCTATCATTGAGTGAACTGACACCCTTTAAATGCCTCGGGAATCTCTAGTCCGTTCAGGAATGCAGTCCTTGGGTTACTTCGCCATCAGTGACATTATTGCAGTGCTTGGAGCGTAGCTCGGTACACAGGTGGCCACATCCTTTAATGTGGCGAGTGGTCCCCCTTTTTTGGTTTATACGTAGCTACCGATTTGCGAATCTCTTCTCGGGCCTCATCTGCGCTCCCCCAACGGCCCATCTTTACCCACTTACCCGGCTCCAATGCCTTGTAGCTTTCGAAGAAGTGCTGGATCTGTGCGAGGAGTAATGCAGGGAGGTCAGAGAATTCCTTTATGTTGCTGTACACAGAGCTTAGTTTTTCATGAGGCACCGCGATCACCTTGGCATCCGCTCCAGCTTCGTCCGTCATGTACATCACGCCAACCGGGCGACTACGAATGACAACGCCAGGCGATACCGGGTAAGGGCAAATCACCAAGACGTCCAACGGGTCTCCGTCATCGCTCAACGTATTTGGAATGAACCCGTAGTTGGCCGGATAGAACATGGGCGTGCTGAGGAAGCGGTCTACGAAAATTTGTCCACTCGGCTTGTCCACCTCGTACTTGATCGGCGAGTGGTTTGCAGGAATCTCGATAACGGTGAAGAAGTCATCGGGGATCGCGTTACCAGCTGGAATATCCGTGTAGCTCATGCTCATATCTCCAAGCGTCTAGGAAAGGCCAATGCCACTGACGTTTTTGCCAACAGCGATATGTGGTTCGTTTTTTACGGTAACCAGTACAACAGGTTTACCGGCTATAGGCCGTCAGCGCACGAATGCATCATGTCCTGCATAAAACGCATGGCTGCCAAGATGCTCTTCTATTCTCAGAAACTGATTGTATTTCTCGACCCGCTCCCCTCGACATGGAGCGCCCGTCTTGAGATGGCCAGTACCCATGGCAACAGTCAGATCTGCGATGAAGCTGTCTACAGTCTCCCCGCTACGATGAGAAACCATAGCTCCCCAATTTGCCCCGTAAGCCATTACGATGGCGGCTTTGGTCTCAGTCAGGGTTCCGATTTGATTGGGTTTAATCAGTACAGCATTGGCGACGTTTTCTTTGATGCCTCGTTGAATCCGTTCGACGTTGGTGACAAACAGGTCATCTCCAACCAACTCGATCCGGTTACCCAGCGCAGCATTCAATTGCTTCCAGCCCGACCAATCGTCTTCCGCGAGGCCATCTTCCAGTACCGCAATCGGGTACTTGTCGACCCAGGAGGAATAGAGACTAATCAGCTCTTGAGCATCGACCTTACGACCTTCAGAGCGCAGATGGTAAAGACCGTTCTCATAGAAACCGCTGGATGCTGGGTCGATAGCGATCTCGATCTGAGATCCAGGGGTATAACCGGCCCTTTCAATTGCCTTAATGATCAGCTCAATGGCATCTGAGTTTTTCTTGAGCGTCGGCGCAAAGCCGCCTTCATCTCCGACCGCTGTTGAGTAGCCGGCGTCCTTAAGCACCGCTTTCAGCTCGTGGTACACCTCAGCGCCCCAACGCAAGGCTTCCTTGAAACTGCCAGCCCCTGTAGGTGCAATCATAAATTCTTGGAAGTCAGGGCCTTGCCAGTTTGCGTGAACACCGCCATTGAGAATATTGAACATTGGGACGGGCATTCTTGCTGCTTGCTCGCCGCCCAGATATTGGAACAAGGGCACTTTCATCGCAGAAGCCGACGCTCTGGCTACGGCGAGGCTGACGCCCAAGATGGCGTTTCCTCCAAGCCTAGACTTATCAGGTGTTCCATCCAGCTTAATCATCAGATGATCAATCTGTTCCTGGTCAACTGCATCCTGGCCTCTCAGAGACTCAAGTATTTCGGTATTCACATTGCTAACGGCCTTTAACACTCCTCTGCCGGAATACCTCTTTGGATCATGGTCACGCAACTCAACAGCTTCGTGAGCGCCTGTAGAGGCACCGGACGGGACTGAAGCCCGGCCCAGTGTTCCGCACTCCAAGGTGACGTCGACTTCAACGGTAGGGTTACCGCGTGAATCGAGAATTTCACGTGCATGAATAGCCTGGATTTGCGTTTTCATTGATTTTCTCCAAGGGACGATTCGGGAACGTCATTAACCATGTGAATAAGTCGAGAGGCCTCGATTTCGGAAGTCAGCTCTCCATGAGTATTCTGAACAGCTGCACTGCCGACACCGCAATTGCGGGAACCAAGAAGCCTCCAATAATTAGCTCAGGAATCTCTCCCACCAAGGGCATGAATTGCCCTCCCTTTGCCATCTGGAAAAGCTCCAGCATTTGGTTTGACGCAACCATCACAGAACAGCAGTACGCAGTCTGGGCTTGTAGCATGGCCCGCCTTTGATCTAGCAGATGAAACGTCAGCAACGACACTCCAATGCTTACGATGAAAAGCGCGACGAATTCATAGACGGATCCTGTAAAAAGCCTGCCCATCACAAGCCCGAATACGATGCTCAGCATCACTGCGCTCATGTGGTATCCCATTTCTCTAAAGTGGTTTTGATGAGCCGACGTCGGTGAGTTCCATTTCGCAATCTCATCTTTGGATTGCCCACCACCATCGCGCTCGTAACGTTCAACGTTGCTGTGCTCTCAGCTCGTAGCCAGGTACGCAGGTGATGGTCACGTCTGCCTTGCAGGATTTCTCACTGGGCATGCGCATCGTGACCAAGGCGCCTTCGAGCGAGGTGACGATGTACCAACCCTCGCTCGATACCTTTTGGCTGCCTGCAATGCCCGCCAAAAAAAGCGCCCAAAAAACCAGTCCTACGAGGAGCGGCCTGTTGTCACGAGCCCAGTTGACGGGGGCTGGCTGTGGACGCAGGTTATAAATTCGGTACATGGCGTTTATCCTTTTTACTGGTTGTCCAACAAACCGTGGTTTTCAGCTTTTCGCCTGGCCCACTCGACCGTACTCGATGGGCAATTTGATAAAGCTCAGCGAAAACGCCTCCTTGGCCAATGCTTCCAGCAACTTCTCGCACCCGGGCTCATCAGTGGATATCGTCACTGTGACCGGATGATCAGCACCGCTGAGGAAATGCGCGGTATGCAAATGTCCTAAATGATCCAGGCCTTCCGTACCGCTCACCAGCGTCGCTCCCAACATGCCCTCTCGTTTGGCGAACTCAACCAGCCACTCCCCGAGTGGAAGATGCTGGTAGTTGGTACTCTGTTCAGTGAAAAACGTCAGTTGAAAGCCATTCATGGCAACATCCTCTAATGTGGCGAGAGCGACCAACGGTTAGTCGGCTATGCCTCTTCATTTGCGAACTGTTTCTTCGAACTGAATTACAAGGCTTCACTGAGCGGTAACTCGCATAAGAGAAGAACTGCTCGCACCTTGCGCAACTCGTCAGCGTGGTCGCGCAGGAAGGTGCGCAGCTTGACCTCTGTATCCAGCAATTCCAGACACTGCGGATGACGCATATCACCAAGCTCCGGGTGATGATGGGAAATGCGATGGCCCGTCAAATAGCCCGCAGAAATCGGTTTGAGCATGACCTGATCAATCTTGGCTTTCTGCGCGACTTTAAGAAGGTGTTGGGCAAGTGCGGGCGCACTCAGGTGATGCCAGAAATTTGTAACTCGAGCCCGACTAGCGCCAGGGAAATAGAGCTGCAAAGCTGTCAGGCGATCTTGGCGATGTTCGGTCATTTCTCTTCCCCAATAAAAGTCACTTTGCGCTCGCTGGCGGATTCACTTTGAGCATGAAATTGCTTGATATCGGAGAGCCGGATTTCCTTCGGCAGAGGACGGTGATGCTTGCTGTGACCGACGCGCTGGGCGTGATAGATCCCGGTATGCCCGGATACGAGGTAACTTGCGATACAGGCAATGGCTGCAAGCGGAGCAATTTCAGGCCCGAAGAGCTCCATGGCCATGACAATGGTTGCCAGTGGCGTATTAGCTGCACCAGCGAAGACAGCGACAAAACCGATACCAGCCAGCATGCCGAAGGGAAGATGTAAGAGGGGCGCTAGCGCGTTCCCCAAGGTGGCTCCAATGTAAAACAGCGGAGTGACTTCGCCGCCCTTGAATCCAGTCCCCAGGGAGACAACGGTGAACAACATCTTTCCAAGCCAGTCCCAAGGAGCCATTGGCATTTGAAAGGATTGGACGATGCTCGGAATCCCCAGTCCGATGTACTTATCGACATCGGTGTAATGGTTGCTACCAAGCGCCCACACTGCCACTGCGATCAGAAGGCCGCCGGCGAATGGTCGTAATGGCGAATAGGAGATAAGTCGTTTAACGAAAGCCCCTAGCTTATGGGTGGTCGTCGCGAATAGCAGGCCAGTGAGGCCGAAGATAATCCCAGCGGCGACCACAGCCATGACGCTCCAGAGCTGCACGGGAACCACTTCGCCAATGACGTAATGCGTATGAACCACTCCCCAGGCTTTCCCCACCTGGTCAGCAACGATTGCCGCAACCACGCAAGGGAAAAGCGCGTCGTAACGCATGCGTCCGATGGCCAACACTTCAAGTCCGAACAAAGCCCCGGCAAGAGGGGTGCCGAAGACGGACGCAAAGCCAGCACTGATACCGGCCATGAGAATCACCCGGCGATCTTCGCGGCGTAGCCGAAAGACATGCGTCAATTGATCCGCAAGAGCGCCGCCCATCTGCACCGCCGTTCCCTCACGTCCCACAGATGCACCGAAGAGGTGGGAAACCACGGTTCCGATTAGCACCATCGGCACCATGCGCAAGGGAATAGTCTTTTTAGGATCGTGGATCTCATCGATGATCAGGTTGTTTCCGGCATCAACTGGTTTGCCTATCAGGTGATACGCAAGTCCCACGGCAAAGCCAGCAACTGGCAGGAGCCAGAGCACCCAGGGATGGGCTTCTCGCCACTGGGTGGCATGATCCAAAGAAAGGAGGAATAACGCAGAGGCAGAGCCTGCCAAAAGAGCTACAAGACCAGCAAGCGCAAGCCATTTCGCAATATAGGGCAGTAAGTCGAGTTGTTCAGGTCGTCGAAATTTAGACATTTGGCCAGCCACAAAAATGTAAGTGGGCCTGACCAAAAAGGGGATTCTGGGCGCGAACGCCTACAGACCTGGTTGATCAGGTTTCTGTAGGCATCATCAGCTGCTACGGGCACAGCGGTTGGTTAATGGAGGAATGCCATCTCCAATGAGCCGATCTTAGCGAGCTCTGTCCAAAATGTAAAATCGTGTTTCGGAGCACGAGGCAAGCGTAGGCGTCTTCGAGTCACCGCTTATGAAAGCAGGCCAGACTAGGTGACTTCTGTTCCGGCGAAGCCCATCTCAACTGGGGTTTTTATGTAAAATAACGAGATATCTTCAAGCTCCAATCGCTTGAATAACTGCACAGATTCGTCCTCGGTAATGGCCATACGAATTTCGGTAGGCTGATCCGCTAGTTCAAAAAAATGCGAGGAATGCAGCCGGCCGGTATGCCCAAAGCCTTCGATACCTGTGGACAGAGTCGCACCCCGCAGTCCCATTTCTTTCGCCAAATCAACGATCCAGTCGCCGAGCATCTTTCCCTGATAGCGACGATTCTGTTGAGTAAAGAAAGTGACCAGAAAACCTTTCATGTTCCTCTCCTAAGCGCGTGCTGATTATTTGATAGGACAGAAGCCCGGCAGCCGTCATTGCCACCCGGGCAGGATTCACACTGGCATCATGCGCACTGGTCAAGTCGGATGCAAACGACTGGTCAAGTCGAATGCAAATGGCTGGTCAAGTTCATGCAATTGCCCAGCTCAAAGTGTTCAAAGAGGCAGACCGCGAGTTCCGCAAGAATTATGGGCATCAGGCATGACGAATTCGAACGCTTCGACGTAGACAAGACCTGCGCCACCGCGCAGTGGCAACACAACGAGTTTGCGCTGTAACGCCATGGAGGGCGGCATCATGACAACACATCTCATCGAATACGACGATGTCGGGTACTTGGGATACAACATCGGCTATCTGGAAAAACTTCCCCAGCACATTGAAGCCTTCAAGATCAAACTCGGTTTGGTGCCTCAAGCCGAATACGGTAAATACAGGGAGCCTGCGATGGATCAAGCCGTCGCCATCGCGCGGCAGGGCAGTACGCTCTGGAGCAGCAGCGTGAAGCAGATTCGCTCGCTCCATCACGACACCAAAAAGACACTGGCTGAGCTGGTCGCACTGCTGGACAGCAACCCGTTCGACAACCGAATCGCGCAGCTCACGCAGGATCTGCTGCGCCACGATGCAGAGTTCAAGCGGCAACAGGCGGAATGCGACCGCATCATCGAATGCGCAACGCAGACCATTCCCCGGTTCATCGACTTCATGAACGTCAGGACGTATGAATATGCGAAACGAAAAGGGCTGCTGGTTAAAGGAAAGTCCAGCAACGTACCGGAAACGCTGAGCAGCGCGGTGACGGACGAGAGCAGTCTGGATTCGGCAAGAGGCGCAATGCAATGGCATCGTCGCGCCTACAATACGACGATCCTCTCGGCAGGAAATATGGGGGCCTATTGCTCGCGATTGTCCGGCCTCTTGAACGCCACACTCCGTGAAGTCCAGGCGCTCAAGGCCAATCAAACCGCGCGGCGCATGACCGTGTCGTGTCAATCCGCGGCCATCTCAGCACGCGAGGCTCAGCGCCTGATCAACTACACCCTCGACAGTATTCTTCGATTCAGTATTTGAACCGCAAAAAAAGGCACCCACCGGGTGCCGTTTTCTCGTTACTGCGCAGATTTACACGTAGTAAGACTTCAGCGGCGGGAAGCCGTTAAATTCCACAGCGCTGTAGCTGGTGGTGTACGCCCCGGTGGACAGCCAGTACAGACGATCACCGATGGCCAGGTTCAGCGGCAGGCCGTACTTGTAGTTCTCGTACATGATGTCGGCGCTGTCGCAGGTCGGGCCGGCGATGACGACTTCTTCCACTTCGCCTTTCTTCTCGGTCCAGATCGGGAACTTGATGGCTTCGTCCATGGTTTCGATCAGGCCGGAGAACTTGCCCACGTCCGTGTACACCCAACGCTCGACGGCGGTGCGGGATTTACGCGACACCAGCACCACTTCGCTGACCAGAATACCGGCGTTGGCGATCAACGAACGGCCCGGCTCCAGAATGATTTCCGGCAGGTCATCACCGAAGTCTTCTTTCAGATAGCGGATGATTTCTTCAGCGTAGGTTTCCAGGCTGTTGGTGCGGGTGATGTAGTTGGCCGGGAAGCCGCCGCCCATGTTGATCAGCTTGAGCACGATGCCGTCTTCTTCTTTCAGACGCTCGAAGATCACTTTCACTTTGGCGATCGCGGCGTCCCAGACGCTGATGTCGCGCTGTTGAGAACCGACGTGGAACGAGATGCCGTAAGGCACCAGGCCCAGTTCACGGGCCAGAATCAGCAGGTCCATGGCCATGTCGGTCTGGCAACCGAACTTGCGTGACAGCGGCCAGTCAGCCGTGGTCGAGCCTTCGGTGAGGATGCGAACGTAGACTTTCGAGCCCGGCGCAGCCTTGGCGATGTTGCGCAGGTCGGCTTCGGAGTCGGTGGAGAACAGACGCACGCCCTTCTCGTAGAAGTAGCGAATGTCTTTGGATTTCTTGATGGTGTTGCCGTAGCTGATGCGATCCGGGCTGACGCCGCGGTCCATCACTTTGTCCAGCTCGTAGATCGAGGCGATGTCGAAGCTGGAGCCTTTTTCCTTCAGCAGATCGATGATTTCGACCGCCGGGTTGGCTTTGACTGCGTAATACACTTTGGCGAATTCGAAGCCTGCACGCAGGTCGTCGTAGGCCTTGCTGATCATCGCGGTGTCGATGACCACGAACGGGGTTTCTTGCTTGTCGGCAAACGCCTTCATTTTATCGAAGGTGCTTTTCTCGAAATAGTCTTCGACCTGGATCGACATGCGGGGACTCCTGTTGGCAAACGGTAAAAAACAATGGGTGTGAGCGCGCGGCTCGTGAACGTCCTCCGTATCCCCACTTTGGTTCGCCTACTTCCCAAGGCTGCTCGGCCGAAAGCAAAAAGGCCATGGGAACGCGATGTCCCGTGGCCTTGCTGTCTCGTCGTCAGTACTTGAGCCGGATGGATCGTTTCCAGCATGGACGTTCGGCGCGAACTGTAGGACCTGAGGGGCCGGAGATCAACTAAAAATGTCGCGTTTCTGCCCGTTTTTGCCAGACGGGAATCCACGCGCGTTCAATCAACCCGTAGTAACCGACCGATGTGACAGGGTGATGTTCCCGGTGGGTGGCGAATGGGCAATCCGTTACGAAAGCCACCTGTCCGTCAGACATCGGCTACCTGATCATCAGAAGTCCGCTACGCACTACGTCTCTCCGCCCCACGTATCACACTGATCCCGATCACTAGGTTGGCGTCCATTCGCCTCGCACGAACTGTGCGAGGCGCTGAATCAACCCGACCAAGGATCAACGTCATGCAAGAGAACGCCCTTTCCCCGCTGTACAACAACGACATCACCGCCGAGTACCTGCGTGATCAGAATCGACCGCACTTTTCAGACGAGGCGCTTGCCACGTTCAGTCCGGAAGCCTTGACTCGGGCAAACGAGAACGAAGCGTTCAAGCAGGCCCACCCCGCCACTGGCATTTTCCGGGTGGCAGCGGAAGGCAGCCAGACCCGCGATGGCGGTGTCATCGTGAAAGGCACACTGGGTATGAATTTCACGCTCGCTGACGGCCGTGAGGTCGCGGGCGCACGAGTCGGTGATTACGCCGTTTACCCCGATGGCACTGAGGCGCAGATCCTTACCGGTGCAGGAGAAGCGAACAGTCAAATTGCGCTGGTTGGCAGTCGCTTGAGCAACGGCGACGAGATCATCAATACGCCCCAGGGACACCTTCTGTTGCTGCAACGCCAGGATGTCGCGTGGCCGGACGATTTCCTTCCTGCTGCGGAGTGTTGATGCATGGGATTCTTCGGCATCCACAATCGGGAACAAGGCCTCGATGGAGACGCGACCACCACCGGCGCAATCTGCCACGCCAGTCTTGTGCAGTCATCCCTGGAACAGGGCCGGATGGCATTGCGGCTAGGCGACAAGACCAGCCCTTGCGGCGTGTGTGGGCAGATCGGTGAAATCGTCGAAGGGGACAGTCGCTTCGTGTGGCTAGGCATCCCGACCGCCGTGCATGACGCGCTTGTGTTGTGCGCGTGTCCGCCGGGCACGAATCGATTGATTGCTTCGCGGTCAGGGCGCGCGGGAGCCGCTCGCGTTGCGCCTACTCCTGCGACGCCACGCCACGTGACGCCCACATCGAGTACCCCGCCTTCTCTTTATCCCCACACCACTCGGGCGTCGGGAAGAGTCTTCGTCCGTACCTTCGTCATCCGCGACAGCGAAACGGGACAGCCGCTGGTGAACCGGGCGTTTGTGGCGAGGGTGGACGGTCAGCAGAAGACCGGTATCACCGACAGCTATGGACTGGCCCGCGTTGAGGGTTCTTCAGCGGAGTCCGTCGTGTCTCTCCACGTCATGTTCCGCTCGCCAGTGCGAGAGTTGAGTGAGCTTGCGGGAATGACCACGCGCGAAGTGACGACCACAACGCGCGTGGAGACGTTGATCCATGGGGATGCGCCGAAGCCCATGGTGATCACCGTGAATGATCGGGCCGCGACGCGAGAGGCGATTATTCGGAAAGTGCGGGAGCTGGGGCACGGGTTTGTTGAACGTTCGGAGTGGCATGCGACTTCGCCTAAAAAGCCGTTGGACCGAGACTGGGATTACAGCATGGTTGCACTTCATCACGCGGGGAGAAGCTACGCATGCGGTATTGGGGCCGAACAGATGCGGTATGTACAAGATTCTCAAATGGCCGAAAAGTCTGATGACGTCGGTTACCATTTTGGAATCGACTGTTCCGGCGTCGTCTACGAAGGTAGGGACATACGCTTCAAGGGCGAACACCTCAAGCTTTATAACTCCAACGTGTTAGGCATCGTGCTTCTGGACAACCTAAGTAGTCCAGAAGAGGGCGGAGGGCTGACTGCGGTAGCACGTACGATTTTCAGTCACCTTGGAATTAACACCACGATGCAAGTGCCAAATATTCAGCAGGAGGCTGCTATCAATCTGATCAGGGCTTTTAACCGCGAGTTTCCTATAAAACACCTCGGCGGCCACAGAGAGTTCCCTCATCAGACGGAGGATCAGCATAAAATCTGCCCCGGAAATATTGGAATGAATTTTGTGAAAGTAGTGCGTGCCACTACCGGACTACACAGGCCACTACAAGAATGAAAAAGATTATTCTCTTGTTTACGGTGGTTCTTATCATCACAGCATGGACCGTCCTCAACATCGGCTACTACGACACGCACTGGGCGGAAGACAACATCACCGTATTTTTTATAAAAAAAGAACCCGCCCTACAAATCGAATTCGAGAATATGTTCGCGACCGACAGCGATTTTGATCCGGTGCATGAGCTGAGGGATGACGACCGCCAGGACTTGATCGATTACTGCCGATACCATTTAGGGTATATCACGCAAATAGAGGACGAATCAGACAGAGATGGATGCCACAAGGCATATATCGATTCATTCAAAAAACA
This sequence comes from Pseudomonas sp. Ps21-P2, assembly GCF_039672565.1. Taxonomy (NCBI): domain Bacteria; kingdom Pseudomonadati; phylum Pseudomonadota; class Gammaproteobacteria; order Pseudomonadales; family Pseudomonadaceae; genus Pseudomonas; species Pseudomonas sp. Ps21-P2. Next base: position 34,531 of record NZ_JBDFPL010000004.1, on the reverse strand, counting down.
GACTACAGCCACGACACATTGACTTGAATATGAAAAAACTTTACTCGCTAGGCCTGACCGCACTAATTATTTTTCTAACTGGCAATGCCATGACAATGAATTACATCACTTACAAGCAGAACGTGGACTTGGAACCCATCGTCCTTGCCGCCGTTGCATCGTTGGCATCAATCATCATAGCGTTACCCCTATTCCTGTTTACCCCCACTCCGCCAACCACCACATTCTCTTCAAGACAACTGATCAAGAACTATTTTTGGATCGCCCTGTTTACGTTCACCTGCTGGGCAAGTGGCTACACAGCTTTGCTAAACCTTAACCCAGCCGTGTTTGCCGGCATCGCCCTCTCGGTGAGCTCGATCATCATCGCTCTGACGAATATAAGAAAGTCAGGCAGATTGGGCCTATTTGGCTTTCTGCTTACACTGGGCACAGGATGGGTGCTTTGTACTTCTTACAGCTCAGTCATGCAAGGCAGTGGCATACATGATGATTACGAGCTGGAAACAGGTGTGACGTTTTCAGTAACGTGCGGCATTTCGCTTTATTTAATTACACTGTTAACCCAGCGACTTAACAATCTAGGCCAACCCTTCCACAACCTATATGCGCGCAGATCACTGTTCGCTTTCCTGGTCTGCGCAACGATTGGATTGCTGGATGGTGCCCTCGTGACCATCGTGTCTGAGGCGCCTCAGTTGACGGCCCTCACCGTGATCTTCCTGGTCCTGATGCAATCAGCACTGGTGCTGTCCATAAGAACAATCGGCCGACATGTCGTAACGGTGGGTATTGCTGGAACAGCCGTTTACACGCTGATCGTTCAGGTAGCGGTTTTTCAACAGTCCGTTGACTCGCTCATGGTCATCACGATTGTTGGGAACGCTGTGGGCTTGATCCTCATGTCATTCACGCAGACCAATTACAACCCTGACTGTCGGCGATAACGACTCAGCGTCGTCACCGTCAACAGTAGCCCGGGCACCAAAGCACCCGGACCCTTCACATCAACTCAACGCAGCCTGCTCCACCAACTCAGCCGGCGAAACAATGCTGGTCTTCATCCCGCGCGACTGGCCGGAACTCAGGTAAGCCGCAATAGATTCCTGCGTCACCTCACCCAGGAACACATTTTCGGCATCCAGCACCGGCAGCCACGAGCGGTTGAACTCGTACATGCGCGACAGCAGGATGCGCAGGTGTTCGTCGTAAGCGGCGGTGCCGTTGAACGGGCGCAGGTATTGCTCGCACGTGCCGGCCTGACGGTGCAGGTCGCGGCGGCGGACGTAGCCCATCGCCTTGTTTTCGGCATCGGTGACGACCACGTAGCGGCGGTCGTTCTCGTCCATGATTTCCAGCGCATCGGCGACCGGGGTTTCCGGGCTCACGGACGGCGCGTTGTCCGCCGCGTCTTCGGCCTTGACCAGCAGCAGGCGCTTGAGCGTGCTGTCCTGGCCGACGAAGTTGCTGACGAAATCATCCGCCGGGTGCGCCAGCAGGGTGTCCGGGTGATCGATCTGCAGCAGCTTGCCGGCGCGGAAGATGGCGATCTTGTCGCCCAGCTTGATGGCTTCGTCGATGTCGTGGCTGACCATGATCACGGTCTTGTTCAGCGCGCGTTGCATCTCGAAAAACTCGTTCTGGATCATCTCGCGGTTGATCGGGTCGACCGCACCGAAGGGCTCGTCCATCAGCAGCAGCGGCGCGTCGGCCGCCAGCGCACGAATCACACCGATCCGCTGTTGCTGACCACCCGACAACTCGCGCGGATAGCGATGCAGGTACTGCTTGGGTTCCAGCTTGATCATGCTCATCAGTTCGCGAGCACGGTCGTGGCACTTCTGCTTGTCCCAACCCAGAAGCTTGGGCACGACCACGATGTTTTCCTCGATGGTCATGTTGGGGAACAGGCCGATCTGCTGAATCACGTAACCGATGTTGCGGCGCAGGGTGACTTCGTCGAGACCGGTGGTGTCCTCGCCATTGATCAGCACTTTGCCGGAGGTCGGCATGATCAGCCGGTTGATCATTTTCAGTGTTGTACTTTTGCCGCAACCCGACGGACCCAGGAACACGCAGATCTCGCCTTCATTGACGGTCAGGCTCACTGAATCGACGGCCTTCACTTCCTTGCCGTTGCTCTGGAAAGTCTTGGTCAGGTTCTGCAGCTCAATCATTTGTTTGGCGATCATTTCAGGAGTCCTTTTGGAGTCAGCGAGCGTTGCAGCCATTGCAAAAGCAGGTCGGCGAAGATGGCCAGAATGCTGACCAGTACGGCGCCGACGATCAGCATCGACATATCGCTGCGGCTGATGGAAGCGAGGATGAGTACGCCCAGACCGCCCGCGCCGATGGTGGCGGCGATGGTCATGACACCGATGTTCATGACCACGGCGGTGCGGACGCCGGCAAGGATCACCGGCACGGCGATCGGCAGTTCGACCATGCGCAGGCGCTGGCCGAAGGTCATGCCGATGCCCTTGGCGGCTTCACGAATGCCGGGCTCGACGCCGGTCAGCGCCAGGTAGGTGTTGCGCATGATCGGCAGCAGCGAGTAGAGAAACACCGCTGTGATCGCCGGCATCGGGCCGAGGCCCTGACCGAACTTCGAATAGAACGGCAGCAGCAAGCCGAACAGGGCAATCGACGGGATGGTCAGCAGCACGGTGGCGCTGGCCTGCAACGGCCCGGCGAGGGTCGGGAAGCGCGTCATTAACACGCCGAGCGGCACGCCGACGACAATCGCCAGCGTTACCGCGATGCCGACGAGGGTGATGTGCTGCAGGGTCAGGTGCATGACCTGATTCCAGTCCAGATGGGAGAAAGCGCTGAGGAAACTCATGGTTTCTCCTCCTGTTTTGCCGCCGACGCCGGCGGGACCGGCACGCTGTCGGCGGAAGGATTGATCGGATGCTCGCGCAGGAATTCTGCCGCCACGACGGTAGGACTTTCGTGGTCGACGTCGATGCGCGCGTTCAGCGTACGCATGGTCTGGTTATCCAGCAGCGCGGCAAGTGGCTTGAGCAAATCGGCCAGTTCCGGGTGCTTGTCGAGGTACTCTTTGCGGATGACTGGTGCGGCGGTGTAGTCCGGGAAGTAGTGCTTGTCGTCCGCCAGCACCTTGAGTTTGAACGCGTTCAGGCGGCCATCGGTGGTGTAGACGAGGCCCGCAAAAACCTGCCCGTTGCGCAGCGCGGTGTAGACCAGGCCGGCGTCCATCTGACGAGTGTTTTCACGCCCCAGGTTCATGCCGTAATGCTTGACCATGCCCACCAGACCGTCGGAACGGTTGGCGAACTCGGTGTCCAGCGCAACGATGTGACCCTTGTCGGCTTCAGCTTTGAGCACTGTGGTCAGGTCAGACATGGTGTTGACCTGCGGATACTGCTGGGCAATTTTGTCCGGCAGAGCCAAGGCGTAGGTGTTGTTGAACTTGGACGGCGACAGCCAGACCAGCCCCTTTTTCGCGTCCAGTTCCTTGACGCGCTGATAGGTCTGCTCGCTGTCGAGCTTCTCGTCGACATGGTTGTAGGCCACCAGCGATACACCGGTGTATTCCCACAGCAGATCCAGCTGGCCGCTTTCCTGGGCACTGCGCGCCAGGTTACTGCCCAGGCCGCCGGTGATCTGGACGTCATAGCCCTTGTCGCGCAGGTATTGAGCCGTCAGTTCGGCCAGCATGGTCTGCTCGGTGAACACCCGCGCGCCGATCCGCAGAACCGGCGTTTCAGCGGCTGCATCCGCGGCATGGGCGAAACCGGACAGCAACAGCCCGAAGCCCATGATTAATGTGCATAACTTCTTCATAGCAATTCCTTTCTCAGCGGGGCTCGAGTTATCGAGCCAAGCCGCGTTCCAGCCAGAGACGGCTTGCCAGGGTCACGGCGCCATCGAGCAGCAGCGCCAGCAACGCGGTACACGCGGCGCCCAGCACCAGTTGCGGCTGATTGTTCAGGGCGATGCCGGGGAAAATCAGGCTGCCCAGGCTGTTCGCGCCGATGAGGAAGGCCAGTGGCGCGGTCCCGACGTTGATCGCCAGTGCCACACGCACACCGCCGATGATAATCGGCACGGCGTTGGGCAGCTCGACACGCCACAACACCTGACGCGGTGTCATGCCGATGCCGCGAGCGGCTTCTTTGAGGGACCCCTGAACGTTTTTCAGGCCTTCGTAGGTGTTGCGCACAATGGGCAACAACGAAGCGAGGAACAAAGCGAAGATTGCCGGACCGCTGCCGATGCCCAGAATACCCAGAGCAATGGCCAGCACGGCGAGAGGAGGAACGGTGTTACCGATGTTGAAGATCTGCATGAAGCGTTCGGCGCGGCCAACCATGTTCGGTCGGCTAAGGACAATGCCGGTCGGGATGCCGACCACCAGTGCCGCGAGCATCGAAGCCAACACAAGCCAGACATGGGCTTGCAGATAAAACAGCAGATCATCCTGATATTGCCTGATGGTACTGATGCCGATCCATTGGACCAGCAGGGCCAGGAGTGCGATGACAATCACACCTCCCAACAGCCCCTTGCCATAGCGATTTGCCACGGGCGGACTCCTTATTTCAGTCGGCGAACGTCTGGCGTGAAACTGGCTCTTTCAGGCAGCACGCGAACGTTCGCGAAGAGCAGCGGGTGGGTCGCCGGAAAGGTTGATACCTCGGCGAAAACACAAGCCATGAGCGCAGCTTCGTCAAGCTAACTTGCTGATTTTGCAACCCTTGGCGTCTTGCGATACCAGGGAATGGACGTCTCCGTAACCGCAAAGGTTCCCACGTGCGATGGTATCTGGCCACCCCTTATTGACTGAACGGTTCGGTTATTGCTTTGGTTTGGGCTATAATCGCCGCCCTTTTTTTGAATCACCTCTCGGGCGATTTCCCATGACCAGACAGGCCGCCGAAGTCGCGAAACGCCGCACTTTCGCCATCATTTCCCACCCCGATGCGGGTAAGACCACCATCACTGAAAAGCTCTTGCTGATGGGCAAGGCCATTTCCGTCGCCGGTACGGTGAAGTCGCGTAAATCCGACCGTCACGCCACCTCCGACTGGATGGAAATGGAGAAGCAGCGCGGCATTTCCATCACCACCTCGGTCATGCAGTTCCCGTATCGCGATCACATGATCAACCTGCTCGACACCCCGGGCCATGAAGACTTCTCCGAAGACACCTATCGCACGTTGACCGCCGTCGACTCGGCGCTGATGGTGCTCGATGGCGGTAAAGGGGTTGAGCCCCGCACCATCGCACTGATGGACGTCTGCCGCCTGCGCGACACGCCGATCGTGAGCTTCATCAACAAGCTCGACCGCGACATTCGCGACCCGATCGAGCTGCTCGACGAGATCGAAGCGGTCCTGAAGATCAAGGCCGCGCCCATCACCTGGCCGATCGGTTGCTACCGCGATTTCAAGGGCGTGTATCACCTCGCCGACGACTACATCATCGTCTACACCGCCGGTCACGGTCACGAGCGCACCGAGGTGAAAATCATCGAGAAGCTCGACTCGGACGAAGCGCGCGCCCACTTGGGTGATGAGTACGATCGCTTTGTCGATCAGCTGGAACTGGTGCAAGGCGCCTGTCATGAATTCAACCAGCAGGAATTCCTCGACGGCCAGTTGACCCCGGTGTTCTTCGGCACGGCGCTGGGCAACTTCGGTGTCGACCACGTTCTGGACGCCGTCGTGAATTGGGCGCCGAAGCCACTGGCCCGGGTTGCCAACGAGCGCACGGTCGAGCCGGTCGAGGAAAAGTTCGCCGGTTTCGTGTTCAAGATTCAGGCAAACATGGACCCGAAACACCGCGACCGCATCGCGTTCATGCGCATCTGCTCGGGCAAGTACGACAAGGGCATGAAGATGCGCCATGTGCGCACCGGCAAGGACGTGCGCATCGGTGACGCACTGACGTTCTTCTCCAGCGAGCGTGAGCAGTTGGAAGAAGCCTACGCCGGCGACATCATCGGCCTGCACAACCACGGCACGATTCAGATCGGCGATACGTTCACTGAAGGCGAGGCTCTGGGATTCACCGGCATTCCGCACTTCGCCCCGGAGCTGTTCCGCCGCGTGCGCCTGAAAGATCCGCTGAAATCCAAGCAGCTTCGTCAGGGTTTGCAGCAACTGGCCGAGGAAGGCGCCACTCAGGTGTTTTTCCCCCAGCGCAGCAACGACATCATCCTCGGCGCCGTCGGTGTGCTGCAGTTCGATGTGGTCGCCAGCCGCTTGAAGGAAGAATACAAAGTCGAGTGCGCCTACGAGCCCATCACCGTGTGGTCAGCCCGCTGGATCGATTGCAGCGACAAGAAGAAGCTCGAGGAATTCGAGAACAAGGCCGTGGAAAACCTGGCCGTGGACGGCGGCGGTCACCTGACCTACCTCGCGCCGACGCGGGTCAATCTGGCCTTGATGGAAGAGCGCTGGCCTGACGTGAAATTCCGCGCAACGCGGGAGCATCACTAAGGCTCACTCCTCCGAGTGATTGTTCCCACGCTCTGCGTGGGAACAATCATCGACCGGGCGGGGCTGTATCAGATCTCGGGGTGATGCAAAACCTGTGGGAGCGACCGGGGTGGCGCTCCACATTGCTCGCGAAAGCGGCAGGACGGGCGATTGGAGTAGCCTGAACTGACGCATTCGTGAGCAAGCTCACTCCCACATGGGCCTCTCGTTACTTCACCACCATCCCCACACCCCGCCCACGAGGATCGGACGCGGTTTCGACCTTCGTGCCGTCGATCTTGATCGCCTGCACATTGCCCATCGACCAACCCTGGTCCTTCAGCGTGTAACCCATGGCCGTCAGCTCGTCAGCCACCGGTGCGGCCAGCGGTGCAAATTTCTCGGTGTAGATCGTGTCTTTCGGCAGCAACTGGTGATGAACCCGCTGCGCGGCAACCGCGTCTTTCAGCGGCATGTGGAAGTCATAGAGGTTGTTCAGCACCTGAAACACCGTGGTGAAAATCCGTGAGCCGCCCGGCGTGCCCAGCACCAGCGTGACCGCACCATCGCGGGTGACCAGGCTCGGGCTCATCGACGACAACATGCGCTTGCCGGGCTGAATGGCATTGGCATCTCCGCCGACCACGCCGAACGCATTGGCCACGCCGGGCTTGGAGCTGAAATCATCCATCTCGTCGTTCAGCAAAAAGCCTGCGCCCTTCACCACCACGCCGCTGCCGTAATCCCAGTTCAGGGTGTAGGTGTTGCTGACCGCGTTGCCCTTGGCATCGACGATGGAGAAGTGCGTGGTCTGGTGGGATTCAAGCCCGGCCTTTACGTTTTCCGTGGGCGAAATCGCTGTCGGGTTGACCTCATGCGCGCGCTTGGCCAGGTAGGCGTTATCGGTCAGCTGATTCACCGGCGCCACGGAAAAGTCCGGATCGCCCAGGTAGTTGGCGCGATCGGCGAACACACGTTTTTCAATTTCAGCGAGCAGATGGATATAGCGCGCCGAGTTGAGCGGCACGTCTTTGAAGTCATCGGCAAGCAGCTGCTTCATGCCGATCAATTGCGCCAGCGCGATGCCGCCGGAACTGGGCAGCGGCGCGGTATAAAGCGTGTTGCCGTTGAAGTTCACGTGCAGCGGCTTGCGCCAGACCGCCTTGTAATCCTGCAGGTCCTCTTTGGTGATCAGTCCGTTGTCGTGCTGCATCTGCGCCACCAGCAGCTCGGCCGTCTGGCCCTGATAAAACTCGTTGGCGCCTTTGTTGGCGATGCGTTCCAGGGTCTTAGCCAGCTCCGGCTGACGGAAGGTCTCCCCGGTCTTCATGTCGCCGAAGTAATCCGCAAAATTGGTTTTGCCGTTGAGCTGTTTGATGGCTTCGGCGCCGTACATGTACTGCTTGTCGGCGACCTTGAAGCCGTTTTTGGCGTAACCAATGGCCGGCGTCAGCAGCTCGGCCCACGGCAGCTTGCCGAATTTCTGATGGGCTTCCCACAGCCCCATTACCGTGCCGGGCACGCCCGAGGCACGTGCGCCCACCAGACTCATGCCCGGGATGACCTCGCCCTTGTCGTCCAGGTACATGTTGCGCGTAGCGGCTTTCGGCGCGGTTTCGCGGTAGTCGAGAAAATACGGCCGACCGTTCATGAACAGGGTCATGAAGCCACCGCCGCCGATGTTGCCCGCTTCGGGGTAAGTGACCGCCAGGGTGAAGGCCGTGGCGACAGCGGCATCGACGGCGTTGCCGCCCTTTTTCAGAATCTGCGCAGCGACCTGAGCACCGTATTGGTCCGGGGCCGCAACGGCGCCGCCTTCCAGCACCACGGCATACACTGGCGAACTCGCGGCGAAGATCACCGACAGGGCAAGGGTTTTCAGGGTCACTGCACGCATGGGGCTTCCTTGATGGCAAATGCGACAGCTTGGAACTGATGGGCTGTCTGGAGGCTGAAGAGACTAACGGTCCGGCTGCACATTAATGATGAAACTTGGCGCAAACGCAAACGGCCAAGCGCCTAAACCGGGGCACGTTCAGGTTCATCCCGAACGGGAAACACCACCGCCCTCTCCCGCCGCAGATTGAGCGCCAACACGCTCGCCAGCACCACAATCGACCCGACGATCACCCGCTGTGAAGGCAACTCGCCCAGCATCACCGACGCAATGGCGATGGCCATAGGCGGCGTCAGGTACAAACTCATCGAGGCGCGGCTGACGTCCATGTGCTTCAAGACATACGCCCAGGCCAGATACGCCAGCGCGCTGGGGAACAGCCCCAACACACCAACGGCCACATTGACCCGCAGCGGCGCGTTGACGATTTCGCCAATGAGCCCCGGCAGGTAAACCAGCAGGAACACCGTGCCGGCCCAGACCGTGTAACAGACCATGGTCAGGCCGTCGTACCGGTGGCTGTGACGCTTCTGCAATGAGAAATAAATGCTCCAGGAAAACGCCGCCACCAGGATCAGCAGCCCGCGGGCGTCCATGTGGCCAATGCCGCGATCACCGGTGACAACAATCGCGGCGCCCACCAGCCCGAGCGCCACACAGCCCCAACGCCAGGCGCTGACCCGCTCCTTGAACACGAAATGCGCCAGCAGCGCGGTGAACAGGGGCGTCGACTGAACCAGCACGCTCGACGCCCCGGCAGTCACGCCGGCCTGGCCGAAGTTGAGGGCGATGTGATGCAGGCTGACGGCGAAGAAACCCAGCACCGCGAGCAACGGCAGATCTTTCAGGCGCGGTAACGCGATGCGTTGCGATGAGGCGATTAACAGCATGAACACCGACGCGATCAGAAAGCGCAGCAGCGCCAGATGCCCCGGCTCATAGGCCTGCAAACCGATGCGAATGCCGGTCGGCGAGAAGCCCCAGCAAGCAACCACGAAAAAAGTGGCAAGGGCGACTTTCACCCCTTGCCAAGGCACTGCAGCACTAACCGTCGTCTCCGACTTGCAAACGGGTTCAGCCACCACGCTCATCTCGATACTCCTGCCGACAAGCACGGCGCTTGCCCATGGCTGCGAGTATCGAAACAACCTATGCTCACCACAACCGAACAATAATGACTCAACCCCTCACTTTTGGTGATGAATGGAACTGGCCCAGATTCGCATGTTCAAGACTGTCGTCGACACCGGCAGCATTGCCCGCGCGGCGGAGGTCTTGCATTGCGTGCCATCGAACATCACCGCACGGATCAAGGCGCTTGAAACAGAGCTTGGCACCGAGCTGTTCTACCGTCAGGGTCGCGGTTTGCGCATCAGTGCGGCGGGAGAAATCTTTCTCACCTACGCCGGCAAGATGCTGAGCCTGGCCGACGAAGCCAAACGCGTGGTGCACCCGGACGCCGCGCCATCCGGGCCGTTGCGCATCGGCGCCATCGAATCTTCGGCCACGGCGCGGCTGCCGCGACTGCTGGCGCGCTTTCATGCGCGTTATCCGCAGGTGTCGCTGGAGCTGACCACTGGCACCGGCACGCAACTGCTCGACGCGACGCTCAACCAGAAGCTCGACGGCGCCATTGTCGCCATCGATGTCAAACGCCCACGGCTCAAGCGCACGTCGATGTACCGGGAGGATCTGGTGCTGATTGCCGCCGAGTCGTTGGGGCCGATTCGCAGCGCGGCGGATCTGCAGGGCAAATCGATTTTCATGTGGCCCGAAGGCTGCCCTTATCGCGCGGCGCTGGAGCGCTGGTTGCAGAGCGACGGCCAGACTCAGCCCATCGTCAGCATCGCCAATTACGGCACCATCGTCGGTTGCGTCAGCGCCGGGGCCGGGGTGGCGCTGGTGCCCAAAGGGGTTTACGAGCAGTACCGCAAAGGCTCGGGCTGGGTCGGTTATGAATTCCCTGAACTGACCTCCATCGACAACCTGTTTTACTGGCACGAGAGCGCCGAGCATCACCCGGCGCGGGAGGCGTTTGTGCAGATGTTACGGGCGGAATTCAGCGGGGTGGGCGAGGCGTGACGCGTCAGGCGGCGTACGCCGCCAGTTTCTCCTGAATGAAATCCAGAAAGCACTGAATCCGCAACGCCAGCTGCGAGTTGCGGTAGTAAACGGCGTGGATCGGCTGTCGATAGCCGCTGTTGGCCTGGGGCAGGATGACATTAAGGCGGCCCTGGCGGATGTCTTCGTGGGTCATGAAGTGCGACAGGCACACAATGCCCTCACCCGCCAACGCCAACTGGCGCAACGTCTCGCCGCTGGAGGCCGAAACCGTCGGCTGGATGAACAGCCGATCCCCGTCCGCGTGGCGCAACGGCCAGTGATTGAGGGTATCGGTCTGGGTGAAGCCGAGCAGGGAATGCTCGCTCAGCGCTGCAACGGTTTTCGGCGTGCCGTACTTTTCGAGGTATTCAGGGCTGGCCAGGATGTTCAGCGGGCTGCTGCCAAGAGGCCGGGCATGCAGGGTGGAATCAGCCAGCACGCCAATACGGATCGCCACATCGGTGCTCTGTTCCAGCAGATCGATGATCAGATCGTTGCTGTTCAGCTCCAGCTGGATGTCCGGGTACAGCGCGCGAAACTCGGCGACGTACGGGACGATGGAATGCAGCATGAAGGGCGACGCCGCGTTGATCCGCAAACGGCCGGAGGGCGTCTGCTGTCGCACCGACATGCGCTCTTCCAGCTCTTCCATCTGATCCAGAATCTGCCTGGCCCGCTCAAGGAAATACTTGCCCTCCTCGGTCAGGTCCATGCGCCGCGTGGTGCGATTGATCAACGTCGTGCCCAGCTTGCCTTCGAGTCGCGACAGCGTGCGGCTGATTGCCGAAGGCGTCTGCCCGACCTGCTCGGCCGCAGCTGAAATCGAGCCGCTTTCGATCACCGTCACAAACACCTGCAACTCATCCGACCTGGCTTTCACTGTTGTCTCCCGCTCACAAGAGACTGGATATTAGCGTGCTTGCTGGCAAGAGCGGCAAGCGGCAGGCATTGAGCTTTAAGCTTGCCGCTTGAAGCTTGTAGCTCGCTCCTCCCCCTCAGATCCCGAACACCGAGGCCAGATGCGCCTCGTACCGCTTCACGTCTGCTTCCACATTCGGCATCTTCATCACGTCCACCGCCAGGAAGGTCGGCAGGCCGGTCATGCCCAAGAATTGGTTGGCCTTGTGGAAGGGGAAGTACACGGCATCCACGCCCTTGGCTTCGAAGAAGTCGGCCGGGTCGTCGAACGCTTGCTGCGGCGCATTCCAGGTGGCCGAAATCATGTATTGCTTGCCGTGCAGCAAGCCGCCGCTGCCATAACGCTGGGAGGCATCGGAACGGGTGCGACCGTCGTTGGCGTACAGGCTGCCGTGACCTTCGGTGAACACTTCGTCGATGTACTTTTTCACCGTCCACGGCGCCCCCATCCACCAGCCCGGCATCTGCCAGATAATCACGTCAGCCCAGAGAAACTTCTGCACTTCTTCGGCCACGTCGTAGCCGCCGTCGATGAAGGTCTGTCGTACTTCAAAACCGGCACGGTCCAGCAGCGCCAGGCCGGCTTCATGCAGCGTGGTGTTGTAGCGGCCGTCGGAATGCGCGAATTGTTTGCCGCCGTTGAGAAACAGTACTTTTTTCATATCAAGCCTCGTCCGTCGTCAATGCAGCCCGCGGTTCAGCGTTACTGGATTGAGGGTCTTCAATTGGAATGGACGGCAGAATATCTGGCAGACGAGGCGGGAATAAGCCGCAGAGGGGCAAAATACATTTGCGCCTGAATCACGAGTCAGGCGGCTATTGATGAATTTATGTTGATAGAACGGCAGCGTGAATCCGAACCGAACGCCGCGTAATCAGCCCGCGATCATCAGATGCGCGCCCAGCAGGGCCATGCCGATAAAGAACATCCGCTTGAACACCAGCGCGCTGATCCGTTGACGCAGCCACTGACCGAACATCATCCCGAGCAACGCGGGAATCAGTGCCAGCAACGAGGCGCCCATTTCGGCGCTGCCCACTGCGCCGTTCCAGAACAGACCAACGCCCAGTGCCAGGGTCGAGACGGTGAACGACAAACCCAGCGCCTGCACCAGTTCATTACGATCCAGCCCCAGGCCCTGAATGTAAGGCACCGCTGGAATGACGAAGACGCCGGTGGCCGAGGTGACCAGGCCGGTGATGAATCCGCACAACGGCCCGAGCCAGCGCTCGGCCGTGGGCGGAACCTTGAGCGTCGGTAGAAACAGGCCACACAGCGCGTAAACGAAAAGCGCGCCGCCCAGTGCCCTCGCCATGCCGTGCCCGTTGCCGAGGCCCAGCGCGTATGAGCCGAGCAGCGTGCCAATGACGATCATCAACAGCAGCGGCCACAAACGCGTGCACAGTCCTCGCAGATGCCCGCCGGTTGCCAGCTGCCAGAGGTTGGTCAGCGTCGAGGGGATCAGCAGCAACGCCGCCGCCTGGGTCGGCAGCATCATCACGCCCAGCAGCCCCATCGCGACCGTCGGCAGGCCCATGCCTATCACGCCCTTGACCGTCCCCGCCAGCAAAAATGTCAGCAGCACCAGCACTGACAAGGTCCAGCCGAGGTGTTGATGGAGCGATAGAAAATCAGTCATGGGCGCATCCTGCGAAAGGTCGACGACGGGAAACAGCGAGCGTGGTGATCGGCGCCACTTCACCACATTCCGGCACCTGCGGTAACGAAAAAAAGTCTGCACCACGCTTCTGATCAGCAGGCCGAATCAAGCAGCTTTCCATTTCTGCCAACCCGACTTGCCATTTGTAACATTTCACCGGCAGCCGGTTTTTCCTAGGATCCCCTGACGTCGCCGACGCCTGGCTCGCCAGCAATCACGTGTTTGAGGGGGAATGCATATGTCTGATGCAACTGAGCGTCTGTGGGGCGCGCGCTTTAAATCAGCGCCAGCCGAAGCGATGGCCAACCTGTCACGCTCGCCCGCCGTCTATTTCCGCATGACGCCTTATGACGTGGCAGGCTCCAAGGCCCACGCCCACGAGCTTGAGCGCGCCGGTTTGCTGGACGCCGACGAAACCCGCCGCATCACCGACGCGCTGCAATCGATTGACGAGGATTTTGCCGCCGGCACGATTCAGCCCATTCCCGCCGACGAGGACGTGCACACCTTCATCGAGCGCCTGCTTACCGAACGCCTTGGCGCACTGGGCGGGAAGCTTCGCGCCGGGCGGTCGCGCAACGATCAGACAGCCAATGACATGCGGCTGTTTTTGCGTGACCGGATTCGCGTGCTGACCCTGTCGATTCTGGATCTGCAGCAGGCCTTGGTCGGTCAGGCCGAAGCGCATATCGAGACCATTGCGCCGGGTTTCACTCACTTGCAACAAGCGCAGCCAATCGTGTTCGGTCATCACTTGATGGCCCACGCCCAGGCAATTCATCGTGACATCCAGCGCCTGCAGGATTGGGATGAGCGCTTCAATCTGTCGCCCCTCGGCGCCGCCGCCATGGCCGGTTCCGCCATCGCCCGCGACCCGCAACGTTCGGCGGCGGAAATGGGCTACGCCGGGCCGTGTGAGAACTCCATCGACGCCGTCGCCAGCCGCGATCACGTGGCCGAGTTTCTGTTCTGCGCGAGCATGCTGGGGATCAATATTTCGCGCATGGCCGAGGAGTTCTGCATCTGGACATCGCGGCAGTTTCGCTGGGTCGAGCTGGATGATGCCTACGCTACTGGCAGCTCGATCATGCCGCAGAAGAAGAACCCGGACATCGCCGAACTGGCCCGGGGTAAATCCGGCCGGTTGATCGGTTCGCTGACGGCGATTCTGTCGGTGCTCAAGGCGCAGCCGCTGTCGTACAACCGGGATTTGAGCGAAGACAAGCACGCCATCTTCGACGCTTTGGACACGCTGAATCTGGTGCTGCCCGCCTTCGCCGGCATGGTTCGAACCATGAAGGTGCGCAAGGACGAATTGCTGCGGCAGGCACCTTTGGGGTTCACCCTGGCGACGGAAATCGCCGACTGGCTGGCCGTTCGCGGTGTGCCGTTCAAGGAAGCCCACGAGATCACCGGGCAACTGGTGCAGCTGTGTGAGGCCCAGGACATCGGGCTGCCGGAGCTGACGCCAAAGATGCTCGCCGACACCGATCCGCGCCTGACGCCGGAGGTGTTGGAGAGCCTGACGCTTGAAGCTGCACTGGCGGCGCGCAGCGGCTGGGGCGGAACGTCGCCGGTGCGAGTGGCCGAACAGATCGCGCGGTTTAAACAGCACTTGGTGGCGCAAGAGCAGTGGGCCAAGGATTACAGCGGCCCGCGGGGTTAGTTCTCGGTGGGACTCCGTGCATTTAGTAGGACCGCGTGCACATTGTAGGACCGGCTTTAGCCGGGAAGGCATCGGATGTCACGCCGCGAAAATGCGGGTGTTCGAGCTGGCCTCTTCCCGGCTAAAGCCAGTCCCACTGACTGACCGCGCGCACATTGTGGGACCGGCTTTAGCCGGGAAGAGGCCGGGGCGTGCACCCTCAGTTTTCCTTCTTGATGTAACCCTGAACCACCGCCGAGAAATCCTTGCCGCCATCACCGCGCAGACTCATCGCCTGATACAGCTGCTGCGCCAGCGCGCCCATGATCACGGGTTGGCGTGCGGCTTTGGCGGCTTCGGTTGCCAGGCCCAGGTCCTTGAGCATCAGCTCTGCGCCAAACCCTCCGGTGTAGCCGCGCGACGCCGGGGCGGTTTCCACGACGCCGGGCCACGGGTTGTACATTTCCGAGCTCCAGCAGCGCCCGGTCGAGCTGTTGATAATGGTCGCCAGCACGCCGGTGTCGATGCCCAGGCTATTACCCAGCGCCATGGCTTCTGCCACACCGATCATGGAAATGCCCAAGAGCATGTTGTTGCAGATCTTGGCGATCTGCCCGGTGCCGACATCGCCGCAATGAACGATGTTGCGGCCCATCTGCGCGAGGATCGGCTTGAGCACCGTGAAGTGCTCAAGACTGGCGCCGACCATGAACGTCAACGTCCCGGCCTGCGCGCCGCCCGTGCCGCCCGACACCGGCGCATCGCCGACCACCACACCTTGTTTCGCCGCTGCGGCCGCCACATCGCGAATGGTCTGTGGATCGATGGTGCTGCAGTCCACCGCCGGCACCCCTGCGCTGATGCCAGCCAATACGCCGTCTTCATTCAGATAAACCGCGCGAACGTGAGCGGCTGCCGGGAGCATGGTGATGACGAGGTCGGCACCCTGAGCAGCATGTTTGGGCGACTCACTGATGCGGCTGCCCAATTCGGCTAGCTCGGCCAGCACCTGTTGGTTCAGGTCGAACAAATGCAGCTGATGCCCGGCACGGATCAAGTTCCGCGCCATCGGCACCCCCATATTGCCCAGGCCGATGAATGCGATTTTCATGGTCGTTCTCCTTGTTCAGTTCCAGTTCCACAGGCGACGCAAGCCCTTGTGGGAGCGAGCTTGCTCGCGAAGCGATCGTTCAGATGGCACAGCGCTGAATGACGCAACATGATCGCGAGCAGGCCAAGGCCCGCTTAAAGCGCGTCGCACTCAACGCAAATTGATCGTCGTGTTCACCCCGTCATTCACGCTGTCGTCATCGAACCAGCGGCTGGTGACGGTCTTGGTCTGAGTGTAGAACTGCACCACCTGCTTGCCGTACGGCCCCAGATCTCCCAGCTTCGAACCGCGCGAACCGGTGAAGCTGAAGAACGGCACCGGCACGGGAATCGGGATATTGATGCCGACCTGACCCACATCGATTTCACTCTGGAATTTGCGCGCCGCCGCACCGCTCTGGGTGAACAGCCCGACGCCGTTGCCGAACGGGTTGGCGTTGACCAGCGCAATGGCCTGATCCAGCGTGTCGACTTCCAGCACCACGAGCACCGGCCCGAAGATTTCCTGAGTGTAGATCTGCATCTCGGTGGTCACGCCCGTGAACAGCGTCGGCCCGACGAAGTTGCCCTCCTCAAAACCCGCCACCGTGATGCCCCGCCCGTCCAGCTCAAGGGTGGCCCCTTCCTGAACGCCGCTCTCGATCAGATCAAGAATCCGCTGTTTCGCGCGCCTGGAAATCACCGGCCCGACATCGGTGCCCGCCTCGCCGCCCGCGTTCACCTTGAGCTTCTGCGCCAGCGCCTTCAGATCGGGGATCCACTGCTTCGCCGCGCCAACCATCACCACTGCCGACGTCGCCATGCAGCGCTGACCCGCCGCACCAAAACCGGCGCCGACCAGTGCGTTGAGGGTCTGCTCGCGATTGGCATCCGGCAGCACAACGGCATGGTTCTTCGCGCCCATCATCGACTGCACGCGCTTGCCGTGTTTGCCGGCCAGGTCGTAAACGTGAGTGCCCACTGCCGTCGAGCCGACGAAGGAAACCGCCTTGATGTCCTTGTGGGTGCAGATCCCGTTGACCACCTCTTTGCCGCCATGCACGACATTGAGCACGCCTGCCGGCACACCCGCTTCGACGGCCAGCTCCACCAACAGCATGGTCGACATCGGGTCCTGCTCGGACGGTTTCAGCACGAAGGTGTTGCCGCAGGCAATGGCCATGGGGAACATCCACAGCGGAATCATCGCCGGGAAGTTGAACGGCGTGATGCCTGCGCAGACGCCGATGGGCTGACGCAGGGTGTAGGTGTCGACGCCGCCGGCGACGTTTTCAGCGAATTCGCCCATCTGCAGCGTGCCGATGGAGCATGCGTGCTCGACCACTTCCAGGCCGCGGAAGATATCGCCCTCGGCGTCCGCAATCGTCTTGCCCTGTTCGGCGCTGAGCACCACGGCGATGCGTTTGGAGTGTTCCCGGATTAACGCCTGCAGCTTGAGCATGATGCGCATACGGGCGCCAATCGGCGTGTGCCGCCAGGTGGTGAATGCCTTCTGCGCAGCGGCGACGGCGGCATCGACCTCAGCGGCCGTGGCGAACGGCACGTGGGCCAGCACTTCTTGGGTGGCGGGGTTGACCACGTCGAGCCACTCGGTGGTTTGCGACTCAACCCATTCGCCGCCGACCAGCAGCTTCACGCGGGCCACGCTGGTGTTGTTTTTGTTCAGTGACACGTTCATTGCCATTGCTCCATTCAAGGCAGCGCGCCGGCGTGGGCGCGCTGAAAAAAAGTCGATTCAGGCTGCGCGATGGCGAGGCGGATCGCGCTTCATCAGCGCGGTGCAGACCAATGCCACCAGCGCCATGCCGATCAGGTAGACGATCACGTAGTGCGGACTGCCGCCGCCCATGGCCAGTAATTGCGTGGCGATCATCGGGGCAAATCCGCCGCCCAACACGCCCGCCAACTGCACCGAGACAGAGATGCCGCTGTAGCGAATTTCCGCCGGGAACTGGCGAGCAAATAACAGGGATTCCGGCGCGTACAGGATCGGGAACACCACGCCCACCGCCAGCACCATCGCCCACCACACCATCTGCGGTTCGCGGGTGCCGAGCATGGCGAAGAACGGATAGACGAAGGCGCAGAGCAGCAAAAGCCCGGCGAAATACAGACGTTTCTGACCGACCTTGTCGGACAGGTGCCCACACAGCGGCATCGTCACAAGAGAAAGCGCAGCGCCAGCGGTGATCGCGCTCAGCACGTCGGCACGGGGGATGAGTAACTGGTTGGCGGCGTACGCCAGGGCGAAGGTCACCGACATGTAAAACCAGGCGTTCTCAGCGGTGCGCGCGCCGATGATGGTCAGGGTTTCTCTAGGGTGCTCGCGGAACACGTTGAACAGCGGCACCTTGACGGCGATGTTGTCTTTTTTCAGCTTCTCGAAATCGGGCGACTCCGGGACTTTCAAGCGAATCAGCCAGCCCACGCCCAGCAGCACAACGCTGGCCAGAAACGGAATCCGCCAGCCCCAACTGAGCATGTCGGCTTCCGGCAATTTGGCGACCATGCCCATGGCCAGCGAGGCCAGCACCAGCCCTGCGCCAACACCGGTTTGCGGCAGGCTGCCGTAGAAACCTTTGCGGCCCTCGGGCGCATGTTCAACGGCCATCAACACTGCCCCGCCCCATTCGCCGCCGACTGCCATGCCCTGTAAGAAACGCATTGCGACGAGCAACACCGCGGCCCAATAGCCGATCTGTTCGTAGGTCGGGATCAGGCCGATGATGATGGTCGGAATGCCCATGAGCATCAGGGTGAACAGGAGCATGGACTTGCGCCCGATCTTGTCGCCGAAATGGCCGAACACGATGCCGCCCAGTGGCCGGCCGAGAAAGCCCACGGCGTAGGTGGCAAACGCCGCCAGCACACCAATGATCGGGTCCAGTGCAGGGAAGAAGATCTTGTTGAAGATCAGTGCGGCAGCGGTGCCGTAGAGGAAAAAGTCGTACCACTCGATGGTCGTGCCAGCCATGCTCGCCGCGCCGGCAAGCCGGTAGGATCGAGCGTTTTTTACGGGGCCGGCATCGAGTGCGCCAGCGTCCGCCGTAATAGCGTTCTTCATAAACTCCTCCGCTTATTTATTGTTGTGCAGGGTGTTATGGCATGTGGGATGGGGCGGTTTGTCGGGGCGTTACCTCGTTGGTTTCAGCTGCTGCAACAGGCGTTGACGGACAGGTTGGATCCGGCCGCGCTTCGGAGTATAGATGTGCAAACTTCTAATAAGAACGCACATAAAAGCAGGTTCAACATGCAAAAAAACATCACGTCCCTGAGCGCGCTGAACTGGGATGACCTGAAGTTTTTTCTCGAAGTGGCGCGCACGCGCAAGGCCAGTTCCGCGGCCAAACGCCTTGCGGTGGACTACACAACGGTGTCGCGCCGGATCAGCTCGCTGGAGACTTCACTGGGCACGTTGCTGTTCGAAAAATCCCGCAACAACGGCTTCATCCTCACGGCGGAAGGCCAGCGATTGCTCGGCGCGGCAGAGTCCATCGAAAGCACGCTGCACATTGCCTGCGAGCAGGTTTCCGGCTCCGGCGTCGCGTTGTCGGGGCACGTGCGCATGGGCTGCACCGAAGGCTTCGGCAGCTTCTTCACCACCCCGCAACTCAGTCACTTCACCGACACGTACCCGGCCATTTCGGTGGACATCCTGCCGCTTCCGCACTTCATCAGCCTGTCCAAGCGCGAGGCCGATATCGTCATCGCGCTGGAGCGTCCGGAACACGGGCCTTACGTGTGCTGCAAGCTGTGCGACTACAGCCTGAGGCTCTACGCCACTCAGGAGTATCTCGACAACCACGCGCCGATCCGCAAGACCGAAGACCTCGCCGACCATCCGTTCATCAGCTATGTCGACGACCTGGCCTTCAGCTCGGAATTGCTCTACCTCAGCAACCTCCTCCCCGGCGCCCACGCCACCCTGCGCAGCACCAGCGTCATCGCCCAATACGTCGCCGCGTTGCAGGGACGAGCGCTGGCGATCCTGCCGTGCTTTCTGGCGGCACAGGATGCTCGGCTGTTGCCGGTGCTGGAAAGTGAGGTGGATATCACGCGGCAGTTCTGGATGTATTGCCGGGAGGATTTGAGGAAGCTCAAGCGGATTACGTTGTTGTGGGATTACATCCGTGATGCTACCGAGCGCAATCAGGGGTTTCTGCTGGGCAAGACGGAACGGATGACGTTTGTGGATTGAACGAAAAGTCGGCTGCAGGTAGGGGTAGCGCCCAACTTGCCTGCGGATGAAACGCGATCCTGTGGGAGTGAGCTTGCTCACGAATGCGGCAGATCAGGCGCTGAATATGCGATGGATGCCCGTCCGTCTTCGCGAGCAAGGTGGAGCGCCACCCCGGTCACTCCCACATGACCGTCGCATGCCTGAAGTCTGGGTCTACCTCGCCCCTTCCGAACATAGTTCAGAAATCTCTGAACTATGCATTTGAGCTTTCCTATTCTTCCCGTTCATCGGCCGAATCTAAGATCGGCCGCAATAAAGGAGCCCGTCCAGTAGAGACACGGCCCGAAGATTGCCTTTTCTGATGTGACTGCCGCTGTACCCGTCTCGGCCTGTGCCGTGGCGAAGCCCTGTCTCGGGTCACACGTCAGCCGCTTGCTGCAATCTTTGAGGACGCTCGATGAAACTGGAAATCTTCCGCACGCTCTGGGGGTATCGCGCCAGCAAGGCCCAGGCGCTGGATGAGCTGCTGGAAGCCGGATTCGACGGCATGGAAGCACGCCTGCCACTGACGCCTGTCGAGCGTGCGGAATTCGGTGCCTTCCTGCGCGCCAATCACGTGCCTTACATCGCCACCGTTCTCACCGCCTACGACGTCCTCCCGGAACAATCAGCGACCACCGCGGAACACCTCACCGATCTGGAACAGAAGCTCGCCTGGTCAACCGAACTGGCGCCGCGCTTCGTCAACGTGCTGGCCGGCAACGACCGCTGGCAATTGCCGCAGCAGGTGGACTTCTTCGGTCGGGCACTGGAGGTGGCGCGCAAGCACGGGCAGACCGTCACTTTCGAAACCCATCGCGCCCGCTCGCTGTTCAATCCGTGGGTCACCCTTGAGCTGATCCGCCAACTGCCCGATCTACGCTTCACCAGCGACATCAGCCACTGGATCGTCACTTGCGAGCGTTTGCTCGACGACCCGGAAGACGACCTCAGCGCGTTTGTCGAGCGCGTTCATCACATTCAGGCTCGGGTCGGCTACGACCAGGGTCCGCAAGTCTCGCATCCCGCTGCCCCCGAGTACGCCCGAGAGCTGGCTTTCCATCAGCAGCACTGGGAAGCCGTGTGGACATCCCAGCAGGCCCGCGGTTATCAGGTCAGCACGATGACGCCTGAATTCGGCGCCGACGGCTATCTGCATCATCTGCCCTTCACCAATGTGCCGGTGGCCGATCTCTGGTCGCTGAACGTGGGGATGGGCCAGACCGAACGCGAACATTTCCAGCGCTTCACCCACACAACAAGCCGATAAGGAGCGTTTCGTCATGCCAGATCCGTCGCACACGGCAGCCCCGAAGGTCGCCAATTTCAGCAGCATCCCGGTGGTCGATATCGCGGGGTTGTTCAGCCCCGACATCGCACTGCGTCAGGCCGTCGCCGACGAACTGGGCAAGGCGGCGCGGGAAGTGGGCTTTCTGTACGTCAGGAATCACGGTATCGCGCCGTCTTTGATCGACGGTCTGCGTCAGGCGGCCAAGGACCTGTTCGCCCAATCCCTCGATTACAAAATGCAGCACTACATCGGCACTTCACGCAGCCACAAAGGCTTCGTGCCCGAAGGCGAAGAGGTGTATGCCAAGGGCAAGCCGGATCACAAAGAAGCCTTCGATATCGGTTTTGAGGTGGGCGACGAAGACCCGCTGGTGATCGCCAAAACCCCGCTGATCGGCGCTAACGAGTGGCCGCACCTGCCCGGCTTTCGCCCTGCGGTCGAAGCGTATTACGCGGCGGTATTTGCCCTGGGCCGCCGCCTGTTCGACGGCTTTGCGCTGGCGCTGGGCCTGGAGGAAGGCTACTTCGAGGCGATGGTCACCCGTCCGCCGTCGAAGCTGCGACTGATTCATTACCCGTTTGACGGCGCTGCTCAGGACGCGCCCGGAATTGGTGCGCACACCGATTACGAGTGCTTCACCATGCTGCTGGCCGACAAGCCCGGGCTGGAAGTGATGAACGACCTCGGGCAGTGGATCGACGCGCCCCCGGTGGAGGGCGCGTTTGTGGTCAACATCGGCGACATGCTGGAGGTCATGACCGCTGGTACGTTCGTTGCTACGGCTCATCGGGTACGCACGGTCAGCGAGGAGCGCTATTCGTTTCCGCTGTTCTTCGCCTGCGACTTCCACACCCAGATCAAACCCCTTCCGCAGTTCGACAAGGGCACTGCCGACTACGAAGAAATCACCATCGGCGAGCATATGTTCGGTCAGGCGTTGCAGACCTACCAATACCTGCGGCGCAAGGTCGAGAACGGCGAAATCAAGCTGTACGAAAAGGCGCGCAAGCCGTCGAGCTTCGGCCACCTGAAGAATCAGACACAGGACGTATCTTGATGCGATACGGCGCCCTGCCTCACCCGAATACCCAGCACACCCAGCCCTACCTTCCTGACGTGGAGTCACCGACGATGCGCAACACTTTAAAAACTGCTGTCCGCTTGACCGTGATTGCCTCCGCCATGCTCGGCGCGTCGTTGTTGGCTGCCACGGCCGTGCAAGCGGCTACTACCGTGACGCCGGGGCAGTTCAAGGTCGGCATGGAGATCACCTACCCCCCATTCGAATCCTACGACGAGAAGAAGAACGTCGTCGGTGCCGACCCTGACCTCTCGCGCCTGCTCGCCAAGCACATGGACCTCAAAGCGGAGTTCGTCGACACCAAGTTCTCTAGCCTGATCCTCAGCCTCAACGCCGGGCACTACGACGCGATTATTTCGGGCATGTACATCACGCCGGAGCGCCAGACCCAGGCACAGACCATTCCCTACGCTGTAACCGGCGCGGCGATCATGGTGCTCAAGGACAGTCCGCTCAAACCCAAGGTGCCGGAAGACTTGTGTGGGCTGAAAATCGGCCTGGAAAAAGGCACCACGTGGGTCACCCAGTTCAACAAGCTCTCCACCGAATACTGCGTGCCGAAGGGCAAAGGCCCGGTCGCCGTCAGCGAATTCCCGTCGGCACCGGAAGTGACCCAGGCGCTGCTGTCAGGGAACGTGCAGGCGCAGGTAGAAATCGACGGCGCCGCCGGCATGATCGCCGAACGCACCAAGGGCCGCGTGGTGGTCAGCACCGAGCATTCGATCTATCAGCAAACGCTCGGCATCTACGTGAAGAAGGGCAATGACGAGCTGTATCAGGCGTTGCTCAAGGCCTTCGACGAGACCAAAAAATCCGGCGAATACGCGGCGCTCTTGAAGAAATACAACCTGGAAGAGCCCGCGAACTGACGGCTTGATGCGTCACCCGTGTAGGAGTGAGCTTGCTCGCGATTGGCCGTGACAGACGATGAAGGTGTGTTGGCTGTACCGAAGTCATCGCGAGCAAGCTCACTCCCACAGGGATCGCGTTTGACAAGAGAATCCCGCCGGGCCCCGCCCTGCTGAGGTGTGTGTATGCAATTCGAATGGTCCTACTTTTTTTCTCTGTTCTCGGTCGCTGACTTCTGGGAATCCTGCATCACCGTGATCGAACTCAGCGCCCTGGGCTGGTTCATCGGCATGCTGCTGGGTTTCCTCCTGGCCTCGGCCAAGCTCTCGACCGCGCGCTGGATCAGCGTGCCGGCGTCGATTTATATCTGGTTCTTCCGCAGTGTCCCGCTGCTGGTGTTGGTGGTGTTTACCTACAACCTGCCACAGATGTTTCCGGTCACCCGCGACGTGCTGTCCAACCCCTTCTATTCCGGCCTTCTTGCGCTGGTGGTCACGGAAGCGGCGTACATGGCGGAGATCCACCGGGGCGGCCTGATCTCCGTTGCCAAGGGCCAGAAAGAAGCCGGTCGCGCTTTGGGCGTCGGACTGATCGGCATGCAGCGTCTGATCGTCATCCCCCAGGCATTCCGTATCTCCCTGCCGACGCTGGTGAATGAATACATCACCGTGGTGAAACTGACCTCACTCGTGTCAGTGATTTCCCTCACCGAGCTGCTGACCGTGGGCCAACGCCTCTACGCGCAAAACTTTCTGGTCATGGAAACGCTGTCAGCCGTCGCGGTGTATTACGTGATGATCGTCACGGTGTTCGGCTGGCTGTTTCACTGGCTGGAGCAGCACCTGGAGCTGAGCAATCGCAAGCCGCAAACCCTCGACGACCCTGCCCTGAGTAACCTGCGCACCAGCCTGGTCGCGCAGCCCACGGTAGTGCGCCAGCCGACAATAGGGCCAGGTTCGGCGCCAGCGCTGCAACTGGTCAACGTCCACAAAAGCTACGGGCAGCATGAGGTGCTCAAGGGCATCAATCTGGAGGTGGAGGCCGGGCAGGTCATCTCCATCATCGGCCCGTCGGGCTCGGGCAAGACGTCGCTGATTCGCACGGTCAACAGCCTGGAGACCATCGACAAGGGTGAGATCATCCTGTTTGGCGAGGGCTATATTCACGCCGGCGACAACCCCAACGCGCCGCAGATCCGCCGGGGCGTGCAGCGCATCGGTATGGTGTTTCAGAACTTCAACCTGTTCCCCCACCGCACCATTCTCGACAACGTGACCCTCGCGCCGCGTTACCACGGCCGGGACCGGGACCTCAGCGAGCAACGCGCCTACGCCCTGCTCGACAAGGTCGGGCTACTGGCCCACGCGCACAAATACCCCCATCAGTTATCCGGCGGTCAGCAACAGCGCGTGGCGATTGCCCGGGCACTGGCGATGGACCCGCAGATCATGCTCTTCGACGAACCGACGTCTGCGCTGGACCCGGAGTTGGTGGGCGACGTGCTCAAGGTCATCGCCGACCTGGCGAAGGAAGGCATGACGATGCTCATCGTCACCCATGAGATGGACTTCGCCCTGTCGATTTCCGACCGGGTGATTTTCATGGAAAACGGCATCGTGCAGGTCGACGCCGCGCCGCAGACGATTCTTGCCGATCAGTGCGGCGAGCGCGTGCGCAGGTTCATGGGGCTGGATCACGCCGTGACGCAACAAACGCCTGCGCTCAAAGAAGCTTGAGCCTCACAGCCCCAGCATCAACCCGCTCAGGCGCTTTACCTTGCGCCGCAGCGCTTCTTCAAACACGCCCTGACGCGGCTCGATCAGGCTGAACCAGTGCTTGGCCCGGGTGATGCCGGTGTAGATCAGCTCCTTGGTCAGCACCGGGTTCAGCGCCTCCGGCAGAATCAGCGCCGTGTGCGCGAACTCCGAGCCCTGGGATTTGTGCACCGTCATCGCGTACACCGTTTCCACGTCATTGAGCCGGCTTGGCAGCACGAAGCGCACACCGCCGCTGCCGTCGTTACGCGGGAACGCAACACGCAGCGCCTGACGGTTTTCCTCGACCGGCCCCTCGGGCAAACGCAGGGCAATGCCGATGTCGCCGTTCATCAAACCCAGCCCGTAATCGTTGCGCGTCATCAACACCGGGCGCCCCTCGTACCACTGATGATCGCTCTCGATCAGTCCGGTGCTGAACAGCGTTTCAGTGATCCGTCGATTCAGCCCTTCCACGCCCCACGGCCCTTTGCGCACGGCACACAGCAGCTGGAACTCATCGAACGCATTCAGCACCTGCCGCGCCCACTCGACACTGCGCGGGTCTTCGATCTGCGTCAGGTCTTGCGGCCGCTGCGCGTGCATCACGCCCAGATAATGGCGATAGCCTTGCGGGCCATCGCCGTGACCGTCGAGCAGCAGTCGCGACAGCGCGCGGTCCTGCTCACCCTTGAGCGCCAGGGAAAACAGGTCCGGGTACTGGCGAGCCGCGAGCAATGCGCGTGCTTCCTGGTCCTGCTGCTGATTGACCAGCTTCGCCAACTGACCGATGCCGCTGCCGGCCACGAAACGCCGTGAATGGCGCAGCATCACCACCTGTTGCGCCAGGGCGTGATGCTGATCGTCGCCCTGCTGCAAACCGCTTCTGGAAAGATCTTCGCCGCTGACCGATTCCAGCCACGCCTGGGTCTGCGGGCTGTACATGCCCGCCTCCGCGTCGCGGCACAAATCGCCCAGCACGGCGCCAGCCTCAACTGACGCCAGTTGATCCTTGTCGCCCAGCAACACCATCCGCGCATGGGGCGGCAATGCGTCGAGCAGGTTGGCCATCATTTCCAGGTCGATCATCGAGGCTTCATCGACCACCAGCACGTCCAGCGGCAACGGGTTGCCCGCGTGATGCCGGAAATGCCGCGTGCCCGGACGACTGCCCAGCAAGCGGTGAACCGTCGTGACTTCGCTGGGGATCTTCTGCCGCACGTCTTCCGGCACTTGCAGCGACTGCACCTGATGACTGATCGACTCGGTCAGGCGTGCCGCGGCCTTGCCGGTCGGTGCCGCCAGACGAATACGCAACGGCTTGCCGCGCTCAACCGCTGGCGATTGCAGCAGTGCCAGCAAACGCACGACCGTGGTCGTCTTGCCCGTGCCGGGGCCGCCGGTGATGATGCTGAACGCGCCTCGGGTTGCCAGGGCGCAGGCCAACTTTTGCCAGTCGATTAAGGCGTCAGGCGCCTGGTTGGCCGGGCCGAACAGCGCATCCAGCCGCTGGGGCAAATCGCTGAACCCCGTTTCCACCTGAGCCAGTCGACGACGCAACGCCGCATCGATCCGCCGTTCATACGTCCAGTAACGACGCAGGTACAGGCGCCGATCGGACAAAACCAACGGCCTCTGTGCCGCTGCTTCGCTGAGGTCCCCTGCGTGGGCCACCAGCGCGCTGGCTTCCAGCGCCTTGCACCACGTCGCGCCGTCGAGGGATTTGAGCAGCGAGGACGGCAGCAGCATCGGCGTCGACAACACATCGCCCTCCGGCGGCAGCGACAGGGCGAAGTCCGGCTCTTTCAGGGTTTCATAGAGGTCCAGACAGACGTGCCCGTGGCCCAACTGGTGGCTGGTCAGCGTGGCCGCCAACAGAACCAGCGAATCGGCGGCAGGATCGAGCTCAGCCAGAAACGCCACGAAGGCTTTGTCCAGCGCGCGCAACCAGCCGCGTTCGACCCAGCGCTGCAGCAACAGCAGCAGGTCATCCACCCGGCTGAGGGGCTTCAGCTCGGCGAGGCTGTCGGCGTCCAGCGCCGAGGGCATCAAGTGAGCGAAGGTCCGGTTCATACGAGGTCTCCTGACAGCACGTCGGCCGTGATCGGCACTCGGCCCTGAAACAGCAGATCGAGACTTTCGATCAACTCACGGCGCGGTCGGGTGAACCACGCACCCTGACTCGCCCCACGACTGCCACGCACGAACAGGTACACCGCGCCGCCCATGTGCCGGTCGTAATCGTAATCGGCGAGCCGCGCCTTGAGCTGACGGTGCAAGGCCAGCAGGTAAAGCACGTATTGCAGGTCGTAGCGGTTGTCCAGAATCGAGTTTTCCATCGCCTGCTCGGTGTAGGCATCGTCGTCGACGCCCAGCCAGTTGGATTTGTAATCGGCAACGAAGTAACGGCCTTCGTGCTCGAACGTCAGGTCGATGAAGCCCTTGAACATGCCGTTCAGCGAAACCGTTTCTGCCGCCGCCCTCGGCGCACCGTTGTGGGTGTATCGGCGAACCAGCGCGTCCATCTGCGCCACATCGACTTTCGAGCAGGCGAACCAGAACTCCATTTCGACGCGGTACTGGTTAGGCTGATCCAGCTCACACAAGGCCATGGGCTGCACATCTGAGCCCAGACGCAGCGGCAGGGTCAGCAGATGCTGCAGCCAGTCGGTCAGCGTGTTGATCCAGCCTTTCCAGTCGCGCCTATTGCAGCGTTGGGCGACGACTTTCTCCAGCGCAAGCGGATCGGCAGCCGCCTCGGCAAAGCCCTTTTCGCCCGCCCATTCCAACAGCCCGTGCAGGAAGGTGCCGGGGTTGGGGCCACGCGGGAATCGGTGGATATCGCCGCCGCTGACCATGACCTCGCGCGGCGCATCCGGATCGAGACGCTCATCGTCGAACAGCTTCTGCGCTTGCGGACTGTCCGGCGACTGATCGCCGCTGTCAGTGATGGTGTCGCCAATGCGCAGCGCGCTGTAGGACGCAATCCACCAGTTCTCCCGAGCGCTGCGCCGGGGCACGCGTGGCTTGCTCAATGCGACCTCGTTGCGCGGCGCGCTGAAGGATTCGGTGGTCGGCAGTGGAACGGGTTCAACTTTCACGGCCGGGTGGTCCTCTGCCAGCGATCGCAGCCATTGGCCCAATGCCACTGACTCAGCCAGCTTCTGCCCGCCGCCGAGCAAATAGCCCAGTGCCGAGCGGTGCAATATCGAAGCGCTGTTGCTGCCGCGCTTGAGATCGGCAACGCCCAGCCAGCACGCGTGTTGCGCGCGGGTCAGGGCCACATAAAGCAGACGCAGGTCTTCCGCCAGACGCTCGTCATCCGCCTGTTCGATCAGCGCCGGCGTGGGTTTGAGACTGATCTGCGCGTGGCCGGCGGCGTCGTGGAAGTGCAGCGGCAAACGGCTGCCGTCCACCGGCTTCGTCGAGCAGATGAAGGGCAGAAACACCAGCGGGTATTCCAGGCCTTTGGATTTGTGAATGGTCACGACCTTGACCAGTTGCTCATCGCTCTCGAGGCGCAGGATCTGCTCTTCCCCCGCTTGGCCGGACAGGGCCAGATGCTCGCTCAAATGACGAATCAGGGCCTGCTCGCCATCCAGCTCGGCGGCGGCCTGCTGCATGAGTTCGCTGAGGTGCAGCAGGTTGGTCAGCACACGCTCGCCATCGGTTCGCTGAACCAGCGCCTGCGGCAGTTTGAAGTCGTGCAGCAGCCGCCGCAGCATCGGCAGCACGCCTTGGGTGCGCCAGATGCGTCGGTAATCGCGGAACTGCATGACGCGGTTTTCCCACGCCAGCTCGTCCTGATTCAACAACTCGAGTTCGGCCAGCGGCAACGCGAGGGTGATGCAGGCCAAGGCCGCGCGCAGGGTTCGCTCGGCGTCAGGCTCGGCGCAGGCCTTGAGCCAGGCGAGCAGGTCATGGGCTTCTTGCGCGGCGAACACCGAGTCCTTGTCCGAGAGATACACACTGCGCACACCCCGCGCCGACAACTCGCCACGCACCGCCTGGGCTTCCTTGCCATCACGCACCAGAATTGCGATGTCGGCGGGCAGCAGTTGTCTCAATGGCTCTCCAGCTTTGGCAAAGCCCGCTTGCCCTTGTTGCCCGGCGTTGAGCAAACGCACGATCTCACTGGCGCAGCTCGCCGCCAGTTGCTGACGATAGACCGTGCCCGACACTGGCTGATCGGTTTCCAGCTGCCAGACGTTGAGCGCCGCAAGCACCTGACCGTCGACCTGCAAAGTCTCTTTACGGCCTTGAGACCCGACTGCCAGAAACGGCACGGGATTGTCCTCGGGCGTGCGGAACAGGAACGCCCCGCGACCGGCCTCGCTCGTCTCCGCGCGCGTAAACACGTGGTTCACCGCATCGACCATCGCGTGGCTGGAACGGAAGTTGGTGCCCAGCGTGTGCAAGCGTCCGGTGGTGGCCTGACGGGCGCGCAGGTAGGTATAGATGTCAGCACCACGGAACGCGTAGATCGCCTGCTTCGGATCGCCGATGAGAAACAGGCCGGTGCTCTCGTCGTTGGCCTCAAGCCGGTAGATACTGTCGAAAATGCGGTACTGCACCGGGTCGGTGTCTTGAAACTCATCGATCAGCGCGACGGGAAACTGCTCGCGGATCAGGGTCGCCAGGCGCTCGCCACCGCTCCCGCGCAGGGCGGCATCCAGGCGCAGCAGCATGTCGTCGAAACCCATTTCCGCGCGGCGCCGCTTCTCTTCTTCGAAGCGGGCGCCGACCCATTGCGCGGCGTGTTCGAGCACCGCTGCATCGGGCGTTGGCAGCGTGTCCAGCGCCACCTTGAGCTCGACCATCGCCTCGAACGCGGGGTGCGATGGCGGATTGTTCTTCCACGCTTCGGCAATGCCATCAGGCGTCAGCCGGGTGAAACCGGTGCCGAGGTCGAGTTGCTCTTGCTCGTCGTCATTGGCCCAGGCAATCAGCTTGTCGAACCAGGGTCTGAAATAACGCTCCTGCATCTTGCGGCCATCGACCACTTTGCAGGCGACGCCGTCGATGCAGATCGCATGCAGCTCTGCGGCCCAGTTGGCCCACGGCGCCTTGAGCTGGCGGAGGGTTTCGCGGCGCTCCTGAATCGACTGCTCGATGATCTGCGTCGGGGTTTCAGTCACGCTTGCCCGTTCACTGCCGAACAATGCGCGAACCCTTGGCAGTAGCGCCGCGGGTCCGCCCCAGTTCTCGCGCACCCATAGCAGCGCGTCGCCGCTCATGGGGTAACAGAACTTGCGCCAGTAATCGCGCAGCACTTCGCTCAGCAAATCGGTGTGATCGGTTTCCAGGCTCTGGGTGAACAGGCTGCCGCTGTCGAAGGCGTGCTCGCGCAGCATGCGCTGACACCAGCTGTGGATGGTCGAGACCGCCGCTTCGTCCATCCACTGCGCCGCGATGTCGAGACGGCTGGCGCACCCGGGCCATTGCTCAATGGCGAACTCGTCCCGCAACCCAGCGATCAACGCATCAGGCGCTTCGATTTCTTCACGAAAGAACCGCGCGGCTTCGGCCAGTCGCGTGCGAATACGGTCGCGCAGTTCCTTGGTCGCTGCGTCGGTGAATGTCACCACCAGAATCTGCGGCGGTAACAGCTCTCGGCCGAAGCCAGAAATCTCGCTGCCGTGACCCAATACCAGACGCAGGTACAGCGCCGAGATGGTGAACGTCTTGCCGGTGCCGGCGCTGGCTTCAATCAGCTGGCTGCCTTTCAGTGGGAAGCGCAGCGCCAGAGGTTGTTGTGCGTCACTCATGCGCCGGCCTCCTCGCGAGAAAGTGCCTGCCAAGGCGCTTCAAAAATCGGTTTGTACAGCGCCTCGCACCAGCCCACGAATTCCTCGCTGCCCAGCAACGCATCAAAGTCCGGGAACTGGCGCGCCAGCGCAGTGCTTTCGGCACGCTCGCCCTTGCTGTTCTGGCCATCGCCTTCATAGGCTTTACGCGCGGCAGCTTCGGCTTTGATTTCCTCGTTCTGGCCTAGCCAGGAAAACGCCGTCTTCACCGCAATCGGAAGCGGTCGCTGCATGCCCTGATGCCAGGCCAGCAACAGGTCATTCAGCGTGCGCGTGGCAGTGTCCTTGTCCAGCGGCGGCAGCAAGAGCGTCTCGTCACTGGCCACCAGCGCGGTGGTCAACGGCAGATCGCACGCGCAGGCCACCAGATGGTTCACCCAAGGCTTGGTCAGGCGATGCCACTTGCGTGTCTTCTTGCTGGCGATGGCATTGGGGATAGCGGTGATCGCGAGTAACTCGTTCTGAGGATTCTGATAAAGCCCATCGACCCAGCCATCGAGCTCGACGCCCTGATGCTGATAACTGACCGGCAACGCGCTGTGCAGCCGCACCGGCCAGCGAATCAGCAATTCGTGATAGCGGGCGACGAGGTCGGGTAGCGGTTCGATCAGTTCATCCTGCAGCAACGTGCCAAACCCGGCCATCGGCAGCAAGCCGCTGCCCTGCAAGCGCGTTGCTTGAGCATGGAGCGATTCCTGAATGTCCTCGGGATCTGTGAGCGCCGCTTGCAACAGACTGTCGCTGAGGCCATAGCGCTCGAGCGCGTCGAGTACGAACGGCTCCTCGTCCGCCAATGGCGCTTCGGCGACTTCAAAGAATATCTTCAAGCGCTGACTGAAGAAGTGCTTGACCGGATTGCGCAGGAAATCCTGCAATTGCATCAGGCTCAACGGCTCTTCCTGCTGGTGCTTTTGCAGCGCTTTTGTTTCCCCTGCTTCGGTGACGGCTTCGTGCAGCACCTGCCATTCTCGGGCGAAGCTGAAGAACTCCGGGTTCTCCTGAAAGTACTTGGCGCTGAAAGGCTGCAGCGGATGCTCGACGGTGAGTCTGTGCAGCAACTGCTGGCCCGGATCACGCTTTTTATCGTCCTCGGGCTCGATGGCATCGGCCAGCCGCCAACCGCTGGACAGATGATCGCGCAGCTGCCCGATGAGCACCGAAGCCGGCCGCTCGGAGTTGTCGCGAATACTGCGCCCCACCCAGCTGATGTACAGCTGATCACGGGCGGACAACAGCGCTTCCAACAGCAGATAACGATCATCCTCACGCCTGGAACGGTCGCCGGGACGGTAATCGCTGCCCATCAGATCGAAATCCAGCGGCGGCTGCGCGCGTGGGTAATCGCCATCGTTCATACCCAGCAGGCAGACGATTTTGAATGGAATGGCGCGCATCGGCATCAGCGTGCAGAAGTTGACCGATCCGGCCAGAAAGCGTTGGGACAACCGCCCTTGATCAAGCCCGGCCAGCCAGGCTTCACGCACGACCGTCAACGGCAATTCTTCTTCCAGGCCAACGGTCTCGCAGATCTGCAGCCAGGTTTCACGCAGGGTTTCCAGCTGACTGAGCAGGTAGTCGTCGTGCTCACTGTCGGCCATGAAGAACAGCTGCATGATCGCCTGAAGGCGCGCACCCCACATCGCGGGCGTCGCGGGTTGGGAGAGTTCGTTGTGCGCGACCTGAAGCGCGTCGATCAGGGACACCAACGGGCCAATAAGAGCCGCATCGAGCCCGCCGATTTCGTCATACGGCTGAATGCCGTCGTAAGCCGCACCCGCCCCAACGGCGTACCCCAGCAACATGCGACGCAGACCGAAATGCCAGCTGTTCTGCTCAAGCTGTTCCGGTAGCCCTAGCCCTTCACGCTGCTTCGCATTGAGCCCCCATCGCACACCCGCGCCCTCAATCCAGCGATGGAGGGTTGGCAGGTCTCGCTCATCAATGCCGAACCGTGCTCGTAATGCGGGGACGTCCAGCAGATCGAGGATTTCACTGACCGGGAATCGACTGTCCGGAATCTTCAGCAAATGCTCGACGGCGATCAGCAACGGATCACGGCCACGCTGGCCCTGATCGGCGAGGGTGAAGGGAATAAAGCGGCGATCGTCGCGATCCAGTTGGCCAAACACTGCGCGAATGTGAGGGGCGTAGCTGTCAATGTCTGGGACCATGACGATGACGTCCCGCGGACGAAGGTCCGGATCCCTGCTGAAGCGCGCGAGCAGTTGGTCGTGGAGCACCTCCACTTCGCGCTGGGCGCTGTGGGCGACATGAAAGCGAATGGAGCGGTCGGTCTTGATATCCACGGGCGGCCAGACTTCGCGGGTCTCGCTCAAGGGGCGCAGCTCGAGGATATCGTCCTGGAGTTGATTCAGGAGTGTCTTGGGCTCGCTCTCGCTGAACAGGTCGATGCGCCCGTCGCGAAAGATCGAGCGATAGCTGTTCGGGTCGTCATGACTGTCGAGCAGATTGATGTAGTCACGACCCTGCTTGCCCCAAGCGGCCAGTAACGGGTGAGCGTGCTGGTGCAGCGCATCAGGGTTCAGCACCACTGGCATGCCGGGTTTTCGCGATTGGCGTTTGTATTCGTGGCGCAGGAGATCCTTGTCAGCCACGATGTCTGCCCAGTGATGGCGGCAAGGGTTGTGAACGCAGAGCAGGACCTGACTGAAACGGGCTAGCCCGGCAAGCGCCTCTAATGCCTGGGCGGGCAAAGAGGAAATACCGAAAACGATCACCCGCGCCGGCAAACCGGCCGGTGCCTCGACCAGGCTATTGATGCGTTCGATGTAACGTTGATGCACGCCGGCCCGGCTCTGGGCCATCCCCTCTGCCCCGACATCATGGAGCAGCGCACGCCACAGTTCGGCCTGCCAGCAGTTCTCTGCTTTGAGCGGCTTTGCCTCTCCCCGCCCGGTCCTGAGTTGGTGCTTGCCCGCGGCCCAATCCTCCAGCCAGTCGGCGCGATACACCTGATATTGATCGAACAGGTCAGCGAGTCGTTCGGACAACTGGTAGCGCTTGCGCAGGTCTGTATCGGCCGTCAGGAATCGCTGCAGCGGCTCGAAGTGCGGCTGATTGATCAGGCCGGGCAATAGACGCATCAAACGCCAAGTCAGGGGAGCCTTATCGAGCAATGAGGTTTCCGGGATCTCTGCCTTGCCCAACACCGCACGGTACAGCTGCCACATAAAGCTGCCAGGGAGCTGCACATCGATCGCAGCGGCAATGCCGCAACCCCCTTG
This sequence comes from Pseudomonas sp. Ps21-P2, assembly GCF_039672565.1. Taxonomy (NCBI): domain Bacteria; kingdom Pseudomonadati; phylum Pseudomonadota; class Gammaproteobacteria; order Pseudomonadales; family Pseudomonadaceae; genus Pseudomonas; species Pseudomonas sp. Ps21-P2. Next base: position 505 of record NZ_JBDFPL010000004.1, on the reverse strand, counting down.
ATCGTCGTCCTGTGCATCTTCTGCCAAAGCAAGCTTCAGCCACTGCGCAATGCCGTTGCTTTGAACCAGCGCTACTTCGTTCTCAAGCGGAGTCAGGGGATAACGCCGCATCCAGGACACCACAAGGCCACGCAGTTCATCCAGGCGATTCCCATGGACCACCATAAATCCGGGGTTGAGATTGGATGTCACCGGCATAGCTGCGTCCCTTGGTCTTTCAAAAGAGGGAGAAGACTAACAGAGGGTGAGGATTCGTTATCGGTCGATCTTGTCAGGGCGACTGACAACTGCGCTCATCCGCTGTTAGGTATGAGGATGACTGCCCGCTTTTCCGCGCGCAAAAAACAAAACCCCATCTGCTTTCGCAAATGGGGTTTCGGAATTTAATCTTGACGATGACCTACTCTCACATGGGGAAACCCCACACTACCATCGGCGATGCATCGTTTCACTGCTGAGTTCGGGATGGGATCAGGTGGTTCCAATGCTCTATGGTCGTCAAGAA